>DYLP01000026.1:5814-37913 GCA_020722005.1 Melioribacter roseus | reverse complement strand
AAACTAACTATGTTTTTTTATTTATATTGTTTTACCTTTTTAGAGTGAACTCAGTTATATTTTATAATTTTTCACCGTATCGATAAACGCTTCTATATTCTCGGTTTTTACTCCCGGAGGCATTCCACCTCCACATGAGGCAATCAGCCTAGATTTATCTTTAAGATCGTCGAGCATTTTTTTCGTTGCCGCTGCAACTTCATCGGGAGAGGCGGCAGCAAGAACATCCCTCGGAGGCAAATTACCGACGAGTGTAATTTTATTTTCCGTCAACTCCTTCAGTTCCGAAAGCGATACATCAATCCCCATATTAAATAAATTAACACCCATTTCATTCAGATAGGGGGCTGATACTTTACACGGCGCGTCGTTATGAAAGAATTTTACCGATACATCAGCATCGAATAATTCCTTGAAATACGGGAGTCCGAATTCTTTGAATTCCGGCTCGCCCATAAAGCCAACAATATCGTCAAGCAGGAATATTCCGTCGATTGTAGGAAAAGTTCTTCTCTGCAAATCGAGCCAGTCTTTTAGAAAGTCTGTAATTTTTCTCAACAGAATGTGTGCTTTACCAGGCATCATCATCATTGTGGTAAGAAATTCTGTAGTGCCCATCAAATAACTGGCAATATTTAATGGACCTCGTGCTACTGCAAATCTTATTTTATGACCATTTTCTTCAATCCTGCTCTGCAATAATTTGAGTCGATTTAACATCAACGGCAGAAGTCCATCGTTTTGGGGATTTGGCTGATGCAAAGATTCGATTTCATCTGCTGAATTAATCAATTTATGAGCGTGTGGAAATTCATTCGGAGGGAAAGATGAACGTGCGCCAAATGCAGACGGTTCGGTACACATTCCATATTCAGACCAGAAGCCCGGCAGAAATATTACATCGGGGAATTGATTGATTGCTTTTAAATTTGCTGAGAACCATAGTTCCTCACTAGCAAAATATTCGACTATTTTAATGCCGTACCAATTTGGAAGCCAGGGGCTGTCGATAATAAAACTTACCGGTAACGGCTCTACTTTTTCGCCGTTGATAACTTTTTCCAAAATCTCCCATTGATTGTCCGTCATAATTTCCTCTACTGATTCTTATTTTGTTTATTTTTAATTCTGTAAGTGCAGTTTTTCGCTTTGCAGGTATCACATAAGTAGTCGTTCCATTTTACCTTTCTTCCTGCCGCTATTATTCCGCTTATTGATTTAATGGGCATCATCAAAGCAGATTCTTTAAGCGTTACTCCACAAAAATTCTTCGGGAAAAATGAAAAAAGTTTATGCTGCTCGCTGACATGCCAATTACAATATCCCGGGCTATATCTATTGGAAACGCCCATATTATTTTTTTTCATTTCTTTTGTAATATAATCATGAATGAAATCGGCAGTTTTTTCGGCTGCGGCAGAAGCAATTAAATCTGCAATATAACTATTAGCCAGTTCCCCTTCGCTTCGTAATTCCTCTACCCATTTTTCCATTTTGTTGCCAATGGTAGCAAGAAAGACGAACATCAAGTCGGCATTTTTCAATTGACTTGTAACAATGGGCTCTGTATTAAAAATTACATCCTGCAGTCGAATACTTTTCTTATCCGGGTAATCAATACTATTTATAATTACATAGCCAGCACGCGGAGTAATTTTCTGGGGTAATGTAGAAAGTATTTGATTTATAATTTCGGAGAAATGGTGCTCAGTATTTTTATAACCAATGATAGAATCAATTTCTTCTTTTTGGACTGTAATTTGTTCCGGAGTTAAATGAAGTTCGAGGCTATTACTCCCGTTGTTTTTAATCGTAAACATTTGCTCTTATTTTCTAATTTTTTTGACAAAGGCTTCAATGTGACGAGGGGTAGTTCCACAACATCCTCCTATAATATTGGCACCGCTTTCAATAAGAAAGTTTAGCTTTTGAGCCATCGATTCGGGTGTTTCAAGATAGACGGTTTTACCGTCCTTAAATATTGGCTTCCCCGCATTAGCATGAACAAGTACAGGTAATTCTTTTTCCACTGTTCTAATTTCTTTGACAATATCAATCATCTGGTCGAATCCGTTACCGCAGTTTGCACCAATTACCGAAACGCCGGCATTTTTAAGTTCGACAGCCATTTGAGCGGGAGTTACGCCCATCATAGTTCTATACTCGTTATTAACGGTCTTTTCAAAAGTAAAAGTACAAACGACAGGTATATCGCACACTGATTTTGCAGCTTTAACTGCAATGAGTGCTTCGTTGATGTCGGACATGGTTTCAATACAAACGGCATCCACCCCTCCATCTACCAGTGCTTTAATCTGAAGTCTGAATCCTTCAAAAAGTTCTTCTTCCGTAATATCTCCCATCATTAAAATTGCGCCTGTTGGTCCAACCGAACCGAGAACGAAATGCTCTTTGCCAGCAGCTTCTCTGGAAATTTCTGCGGCTGCTTTATTGATTTCATATGTCCTGCCGTCTAGATCATACCTTTTTAATTTGTAGGGACTGCCTCCGAAGCTATTTGTAAGAATCATATCTGAGCCCGCTTCGATGTAGCTTTTTGCAATCTCTAAAACTTTTTGACGGTGAGTTAAATTCCAGAGTTCAGGACATTCACCTGAAGTAAGTCCTTTTTCGTATAGAAACGTTCCCCATGCTCCGTCTGATATGAGGACTTTACTGTTCTTTACTGCTTCGATAAAATTGCGCATACTAACCTGCCAAAAAATGTTCGAGTATTTCAACTGCTTGCTGAGGGTTATCGCCGTATGCATCGGCGCCCATTTTTTGAGCTGCTTCTTGAGTTACAGGCGCACCGCCCACAATTACTTTTATGTCCGGGAATTTACTTTTGATTTCCGCAACAGTAGTGGACATGTTTGCCATCGTTGTTGTGAGCAATGCACTCAGTCCAACAGTGCAATCTCTGTTATTATTTATCACTTCCAGAAATTTATTCGTTTTAACATCAACACCCAAATCTATTACTTCCCAGCCGTTGCCTTCCACGACCATACTTACCAAATTTTTTCCGATATCGTGTAAATCACCTGCAACCGTACCGATTACAAATTTACCTTTCTTCTTCACCTCGCCAGTTTGAAAATACGGTTTGAGATGATTCATCACTGCCTGCATTGCTTTGGCAGCCATAAGAAGTTCAGGCACAAATACTTCGTTCCTGCTAAATTTTTCACCGATGATTTTCATACCGACATTGCATGCATCTAAAATTTCAAACGGTTTTATTCCTAAGTCCAATGCTTTCAAAGTTAGTTCGTCGGCGCCTTCTTGTTCCTTCATATCGGGAGGATAAGGAGCAGTTTTGTTGACTTTACCTCTTTCAATACAATAACTGATTTTCTTGATTAAGTCATCCATTTTGATACCGTCATTATTTTTTTTATTAAAAAAAACGCTTAATTATTTATTCGAATTATAAATGTCATCGTTTCCTCGGTATAAGAAATAATCGTAGAAAGCTTTATTATTTGATTCTTTCCCTGACGAAGTTGCATAGACTCCGAAAACTGCTCCTACAAATCCACCGGCAACTTTTGTACTCAAAAAAGAGGCGTCCAATTTATTTTCGAACGTATGCCATTCGCCTTCCTTCCATGCATAGTGAAACGAATATTCTTTACCTTCGGATACTATTTTTAAGAATAAATCGTCACTTTGTATTTCTTCGGGAATAATTTTTTCTTCAATCAATTCGATATCATTTCCGCTGGTCGACTTAAATAATTGTATTGTACTGTTAAGTTTATTTTTCGATTTACACAGATAATAAAAATGCTTCTCATTCTGAAAAATTACAATACCGGCTTTTTCAAATTCGGATTCCGGACGAAAATTTATTTTTGTCTCTGCAGAAGACTTTATATGCTGCTGCCTGTGACCGATAAAAGAAGGATTGCCCTTACCCGAGCAAGTTTCAGGTCTCAGGTATATTCTCAAAAATCCTTTTTTTTCTTTTAGACTGTACCATATTTCTTTGGGAGTTCTCAGAAAAATCCAGTCGCCTGCTAACTTTTCATCATCAAAATCGTCAACAAACGTAAAATTACCGCTATATTGTCTGGTAGCAAAATCTGTTGCCGGTTTTGTCGGGTAAGGATAGAAATATTGTACTTCTTCATAATCGGGATTAATGATGGGCCAACCGTCTATCCATTTAACAGGAGACAGGAAGGTTTCCCTTCCTGTATTATAATAACCGTCTTCATAAGGTCTGCATCCCAGAAACACAGCCCACCAGTTGCCCTCATCTGTTACAACAAAATCCGCGTGTCCCGTTGAAGTTATCGGATTATTTCTGTTCGGGTCAAGGTGTCTTTGTGTTAGTATAGGATTGTTTTTGTATGACTCGTAAGGACCGAATAGATTTTTACTTCTGAACACTACTTCTGAGTGATTATCTTCCGTACCACCTTCAGCGGCAATCAAATAATAATAGCCATCTTTCTTGAAAATATGAGGGCCCTCAATCCAAACCGGTTTTTTCGATAAATCGGTTCCGCCGTTAATAAGGATATGTTCTCTACCCTTTACTTTAAGATTCTCAAGTTCGAACTCAATAATTCTAATTGTTCTGTGACCATCGTATAATGGTTTATTATCAGGAGCTACACTATTATAAACGATATAAGCTTTGCCGTCATCGTCAAAGAAAGGAGAGGGGTCGATACCATTAATTTCGGGTATCCAAACCGGATTGGACCACGGTCCTGAAGGCTCTTTTGATTTAACAATGAAATTGCCGCCCGCATCGACGAGTGTACAGGTGACATAATAAATACCTTTGTGATATCTTATAGAGGGAGCAAAAATGCCCCTCGATACACCGAGTCCATTTGTATTCATCTGCTCTTGCCTGTCGAGAACGTGCCCGATTAATTTCCAATTTACCAAATCTTTGCTCTGGAAAACAGGAATGCCGGGGAAATAAGAAAAAGAGGAATTTACCAGGTAATAGTTATCATCCACTTTGCATATACTCGGGTCCGGATAAAAGCCCATCAATATTGGATTTGTAAATTTTTCCTGAGCAATAGACACGCATACCATCAAAAATATAAGAGCTAAAATTTTTTTCATCTTCATCAGCCTTTTTATAATTGTATTGTATACTTTGTCTTTTTAGCAAAGAAAATAATAATTTGAATACAAATATCCAGCCAATCTCTCTTCCTAACTTCTTAACCACCTAACCTTCAATCCCTATTCCCTATTCCCTATTCCCTATTCCCTACATTCACTTTCCGGTGGACCCAAATATGAATAGCCGATTTTACCAGTTTCGACGACAATTTTTTGAATCACCACACCAGGATCGATTGCCCATATTTTCAAAACATGTTTGCCAGGTTCATTAACTACGTGCGTAGTTTGCTGAATGTTAATGTTTTCAGCAACCCATTTTTCCCATAGTCTGAGATTAATTCCTTTATGCATATTAACAATCTTTGGAATTTCGTCGTCGATTGATACGGCAAAGAGCAAACCAATGCTGTCTTCAGCGTGATGATCGTTAAAATCGAGTGTTGGCGATAAATAGACATTAACATTAATATTCCCTTTTTTGAATAAATAGATGTCATACTCCAAATGAGGAGTCTCTTTAGAAAGTTCTACGTTAGCTGTGACGGGAAAGAATGTAACTGCAGACGACGTTCGTCCTAGATTCGGTATTGTAATCCATTTAATATTATCAGATTCAGATTTGCGCGAATAATCCTGCGCTTCAATTGAAATGTAATTGTTTGTTTCCACAAAATAATTATCGCAATCAAATTGCGCGGGATTTTTTACAACTGCATTTATGGTACAAACTTCATCGTTAGAGCCAATTATTTTGATGACGTAATTGTGGTCTCCTATTTTTACTTTTTGCCAATCTATTGAAACCCATATTTTCTTTTCTGTTTCGACTGTTCCGGTTTTATTTTCGATAACAAAGATATCGTCAGAAACTATTTTATAATCAAACGGTTTTTCTCCTCTATTAAAAATTTCGATAAAATACTTCTGAGCATAAAACGATTCGAAAGCAGGCAGAGCGAGCGTTATCGTACTAGGGTAAAAATCCGCAGAACCCTCGACTGCAACTCCCATATCAGATTTATCCGGGTTCTCGATTATTTCACATTCAGGGATATTATTTTTATCCGGTTGCTGCCAGTAAGTATATCCGATGTGAGTTTGCGACATCATATGGTTCCATTTCCCGCCAGCAATTTTAGTATGATAATATTCTGTTATTAGCGAATCTCTTTCGAAAAGTTCTTTAACTTTTTGAGCCATTTGATTTGTCAACACTCTCTTTTGTTTTGCATACAAACGATTCTTCGCTGTAAAGAAATAGAGTTCATAAAGATTTGAAGAAGCTTCAACCGGATGAAGCACAAGTTGATAATAAGCGTCGTGATATTCAGATGGTAATTTTTCATAAATAAATTTAGCCTTATCATAAAGAAGTTTATAGTCATTTACTACGGTTTCAAATTCCCTGAAATTAATGAGGCTATACGTTTCAGGAGAAAGTAATTCCGGTTTTCTACGCGAATTGTATTTTGTATATTTATCCAGAATATAGGCGATATCTCGCGCATATTTTTCACCGAATTGTTCTTTTGCCCATTCATAAGAATATTCGCCAAGTTTTTCCAGAGGTATAAATTCCGGATTCCAAGCATAATCGAGAAAAAAGTCGATTGGAAATTCCATCGGTTTGATATCACCGACGTTTACAATCCATATTTTCCTGGCGCCGTATTCATATGCCAGATGCATCTGTTCCCAAACGCGTTCAATTTGATTAGTATTGATCCATTTATAATTCCTAGGACCTCCGACGTAATCGTAATGATAATAAATTCCGTATCCTCCTTTACGCGGTTTTTCATTCAGGTCAGGCAACTTCCTAATATTTCCCCAGTTATCATCGCAAAGTAATAAAGTTACATCGTCGGGTACTCGCATTCCTTTATCGTAATATTCCTGAACTTCTTTATAGAGAGCCCAGACCTGAGGCACTTCTTCGGGTTTTTTGCCCGTTACTTCTTCAATAATTTTTCTCTGGTCTTCGACAATTCTTTCGAGTAAAGAAATATTGGCTTCCTGGCTCATCGGTTCGTCGCCGTCCCCGCGCATTCCGATCGTAACGATGCTTTCGTATCCGTTCATTCTTTTAATGCCTTCGCGCCAGAATTCTCTCAACAAACTGTCGTTCTTAGTATAGTTCCACGGTCCTTTACCATAACGAGCCCATTCAACGTGAGCTCTCATCATTGGTTCATGATGTGAAGTACTGATTACGATACCGTATTCATCTGCCAATCTGGGGTTTAACGAGTCGTCATCGAAAAATGATTTTCCCCACATAGCTGGCCACAAAAAATTTCCTTTTAAACGGAGAATCAATTCAAAAACGTGTTGATAAAACTGATGATTGAAGCCTCCGAATTTTTCGTAAGCCCAACCTGTTAATGCAGGAGCTTCGTCGTTTATGAAGATTCCTCTGTATTGTACTGCAGGTTCTCCCATTGTAAAATTTACAGGTTTGACGTAAACGGCTTGCTTTTTCTTTGCAGGTACATCAGCCCACCAGTACCAGGGCGATACCCCCATTTTTTCCGATAAATCGTATACCCCGAAAATCGTCCCTCTCTTGTCGCTCCCAATTATCAGCAATGCTTTCTTTACTCCCGGCAATACGTCTTCCGTAGTGATTATAAAAAATTGCTCCCATTTGCCTTCAAGATTTTTAAAATCAATTTTATTTTGCTCTACCAATCTCTTAATTAAGCTACTTTTGTTATACGTTCCGACAATTATTGCAAAATCGGAGGCTGGATAGTTACTATCATATATTTCTGGTTTAATATTAGTAACGGATTCAATATCAATACTAAGTTGTTTAATAACTCTAATTACGCCAGGGTAATCGTCGTTGCTGTAGAATATGGGAGCGGCTTTTCCATTTTCTGCAATAGTAAAAGCGCTTCCTTCTTTTTGTGTTGTGATATAATTCCCGCTGTATACAATCCCATTATTAAGCGTAAGTATGCCGATAATCAAAGCGATTAATTTTTTCATTATAAACCCATTATAAATCCTGTGTATAAATTTTG
Source organism: Melioribacter roseus (assembly GCA_020722005.1). Taxonomy (GTDB): domain Bacteria; phylum Bacteroidota; class Ignavibacteria; order Ignavibacteriales; family Melioribacteraceae; genus Melioribacter; species Melioribacter roseus_A. The sequence continues at coordinate 29,781 of DYLP01000026.1, read as the reverse complement.
GGAATAAGAACAAGGGTTAGCCCGCCATCATAGCGAGCCAACCCAATTAATAATTTATTTTATCAACAACATTTGTTTTGTTTCGGAATAATTTCCAGCTTCCAGACGATAGAAATAGATTCCGCTCGAAAGTTCAGAGGCATCAAGAGTAACTGTATACGAACCAGGATTTTGCACACCCTGCACAAGTGTTTTAACTTCGCGTCCGAGTACATCATAAACTTTTAGCGAAACATTGACTGACTTCGAAATCGAATAATTAATTTTCGTAGTCGGATTGAACGGATTGGGATAGTTATTAGACAAATAGAAATCCTTCGGCAAATCATCCGTCTTTTCAACTGATACTACTACAGTATCAAGGTAATTTCGTAGCCAGGTCAATGCAGGTCTTTCGTAACCATTGGCGTCAACAAGATAAGCCTTCTGGTCATTTCGCCATAGACCGGGTCGCCAACCCCACAGAGTGATACCTTCGACTGCAGGATGTTCCCATAAAACAGGAAAGATTTTTTGATAGTCTTGCAATTGTTTTTCGTCTGTTAATCCGTCAATGTCAAGTTCCGTTACTTGAATCTTCAGTCCTGTAGATGCGAGTGAGTCGAGATTCTTTTTTATAACAGAGACTGCGGTATTCAAGGAGAATGCGTGTCCCTGTACACCGATAACGTCGATCAAATTTTCTTTCTGCAGTAATCTGATTAATTTGAGATATGCACTTGTGTTTGTAGAACTGTTAATAATATTATAGTCGTTAATCATCAGTTTTGTTTTGGTTGGGAATATTTCACGAGCCATCTTAAAAGCGTTAATTACCCAGTCCCATCCAGTTGAACCATTACCACCGAGAGCTTCTTTATAATTTGCTCTACCATTCTTGCCATCAGGAGGATTGTGGTCTGGCAAAGATTCGTTTGCAACCTGTAAATAGTCGATATCGGGATACCTGTCAGCAACTGCCTGGAACCATTCGCGAATTTCTTCGAGTTGTTCTTCCGGTGAAAGATTATTAATCCATCCTGGTTGTTGCTGACCCCATACCAATACGTGATAAATAAATACAAAGCCGTTTTCTTTTGCCAGATTATATGCAGCGTCAAGTTCCCCCCAATTCATATTATCACGTGAGGATTCCACACTGCCCCATTTACCTGCATTTTCAGGAATTACAGAATTCCAGTAGGCTGCAAAATTTGGAGCTTGCGCAACGCTATACGCCGAGCCCAAAAATTTTTGTTGCTTGGAAGCAATTGGCGGACCAGCCCACACTTCACCAGGCAATTTGTCTGAGCCAGGTGTTTTGTTTTCGAGATTGTCAACCGTGAAATAAAGATTCGATTTTCCGAATGCAATTTTGTCAATATCGAGACCGTCTTCACGAGCGGAAATCTGGAATATTCTTGTTAAAGTATCGCCTTCAACTCTAAAGACCACAGGGTCTTCGCCAAAATTATTATGCGATAAATTTACCCATTTCCAGACTCCATCTCCTAATCCACCGGGATCCTTTACAATATTATCGGCTTCATTAAAGCCAGCTACCTGTAACCCATTACCAAGCACCCAATCGTCGTCGTTAAGTGTATCTTTTATCCCGAAACCGTTTCCATAGAAAAAGCTATCGTCATTATATTGATTGGCGCCAACACGCACTTTTGCAAATAGATCATATGACCCAGTATCAACAAAAGTAACTTCGAATGTAATTACTTTCGAAGCACTACCAGGATTGGTGCCATTTATAAAATTAGTTTTAGGCGTAACATATGTAATATCGCCATCTTGCAGGATATCCAGATCGCTGCCTAACTGGGCATTTTCTGCTTCAAGTACTATCGGCTTTAATGGCGAAGGTAAATCATTCTTATTAATAATAGTTAAATTGTCAACGTAAATTGTATTACCTGTGTTCCCGGCTCGGTTAAAATGGATCGGAGCACGGATTATAGTTTGATTGTCAGTTATAGTAAATTCCATAGTGAATCCCTGCCATTCAGTCGTTAATCTGGCAGGTCTGATGGCGCCGTATTCGCTATACGAGTAATTACCAACAGTAAAATTTGCTTCGGCTCCACTTGTTTCAGCTTTTGCCCAAATTGAATATATATATGTATCGCCAGGTTTAACAGGGATACTATCTGCAACAAGCTGAATATCCCAATCATTTTCGCCTAGACTATTGATCACAATTTTCAATGCATGATTGCCGTGCTTGACGGGATTATCAACTATTGCAAAATCCGGAGGTGTTGTAACAGAAGTTCCAACACTCAACACCCAGCCTTCAATATTTCCGGTAATTGGTCCGACCGGTGTATTTTCAAAACTTCCATTTGTAACCAGCTGACCTTTTGAAATTGACGGGCTCATTACAAAAACTGCAACGACCAACCACGTCATAATACTATAAATTTTCTTCTTCATAGATTGCCTCCTTAATTTATTAATAGATACTGACCAATTAGTTTGATATAAATGTTGTTATACTCTTCGGCTCCATCGAAATGAACAATTTACCGTCTGATACGCTTATGTTATTTCCCATTTGACAATTCTTACTGGCAGATGTAGTATATGTTATAAATGATGAAACATTGTCGTTAACCTTTATGACATATTCAGTTTGAGAATCGGACGAATTAACAGCTACAATAACGAGTTTTTTCGTTTGCGGATCCTGATAAGCTGTAACGTCAAAACTGCTTAAAAAGGGCGCCGTTTCGCTTTCTACTCTGTAAAAACCGGGACGAACAAATCTTGCAAACTGCGACATTATATAACCTTTTTTTGTCACATCCCCTTTTTGACCGCTGTTAGCCGTACCGTCGCTTATTGGTCCGTAGAATCGAACCAAATACCACCAGATATATGCGCTCATACCGCTTTTCATAACGTCGTTAATTTCTTCAGCCACAGGAAAAGCTTCAGTCCAGCTATTTGGTGAAACCTGATTATCGCTACCGGTTAAATGTTCTGTCATCCAGATTTCTTTCCCTTTTTCTTCTGCAAGAGGATATGAAGCAAGACCACCGCCGTATATATGTCCCGCAACAATATCAAGATTGGCGCACGCAAGCGAGTCATTTAAAATTGGGTCGGATAGTTCTCGTTTGAACTGATACGATTCCGGCGCCATTATTTTCGTTCCGACGGCAGATTTGTTTTCTCTAAGAAATTTAATCATCTGGTCGGCATTCCAGCCGCACGACTCGTAGCTAACCTTAATATCTGGCTCATTCTGGATTGAGACAGCATAAATCGGAACTTCTTGCGATGCCATATATTCAACAAACGAGTTTAAATGTTCGGCATAATCGTCGTATGCGTCCTCTCTTAATTCGCCGCCGACAAGGTTATTATTAATTTTCATCGATGCAGGTGGACTCCATGGCGATGCAACTATTGTAGCTCCCATTTCATGTGCTTTCTTTGCTGTAGGAACATTAGTGCTCCAAAAATTACTTTCAGGTTGGATACGAATTCTTAATATCGAAAAACCGAGTTGCCCTTCATCTGTACCAAATGCTGTTTCGATTTCCGAGTCGGTCATATCTTGACGCCACTGAACAATATTGGCAGCTCCGAATCCTCTTATTATCTGACGTTTATTCTCCGGAGTGACCGATGCCGTGGGCAGATATGAAACGGCAAAATTAATCGTCGTATCATTTTTTAGATTTACTATTCCGTATTCTTTTTCAATAACATACGGCATTGTTTTGTCATTATTGCCAATTCGAACCGAGTACTCATTATTTATTTGTGTAGCCGAATTCTTGCTAAGTTTTTCAAAAGAAAAACTGTTCGGCAGCGGTATAAGCCCACTTCCGTTTTGATTAAAGATCATCTTTTTAACCTGCGATTCACTCCCTGCTTCCAATTTATAGAAATAGATACCGCTTGCTACTTTCTGACCGATTTCATTTCTGCCATCCCAAACAATACTGTGCGGACCGACAGTTTGACGTCCGACGCTAAATTTTCGGACCACTCTACCGAGCACGTCATATATAGTTACCGTTACATCTGATTCATTATGCAATCCATAAGGGATAGCAGCACTTGATGAAAATGGATTTGGATAACTCTGCCCCAGTGTAAAACTTGAAGGAATAGTAAAATCATCCTGGATTGAAGTTACAATATCAATCTTGTAATTACCATTATCATCCGTTAGAGTTGAATACTGAACTGTAGTATCGGAATTATTGACAAAAGTAATTTTAGCTTGTTTTACGGGAAAACGAGAGGCTGTAATTTTGCCGCTGACCAATATTGATTGAGCCAGAGAATCAGAAATAAATAGAGGAATCGAAAAGACTACCAGGTACAACAAGTACGAAGAAAAGTGATTCCGAATCATAAAATAACCTTTTTTTTAACTGGATAATATAAATGATAAATTACTCTTTAAATGATTTAATTAATTTTGAATCGTTTCAATATTTGAAAATAAATTACATATTTTGAACAAAAAATTAAAACAAAATCGTAACTTTTTTATTATTTGATTAACAAAAGTTTGGTTGCTTTCTGAAAATCATCGGACTTAAATTCACAAAGATAAACCCCCGATGTAAGTTCGTTAGCATCGAAAACGAGTTCATATTTTCCCTGATTCTGGATCCCTTCAAAAAGGGTTTTAATTTCCTCTCCTAATGAGTTATAAATTTTTAAGCTAATGAAGCTTCTTGCAGGCACTTTATATATAATTCTTGTCTCTGGATTAAATGGATTGGGAAAATTCTGATAAAGTTCAAAATCATTGATTAATTTTTCTGCACTGCCAACATCAGCAGGGACGTCCTTTAATTCCGGAGTCGTCCACGTAATCCATTTTGAAAGATCTGTATTATACGGTGTAGTTTTAATATTAGTATTAGCAGTAGAATCACCTAAAAGAAATTTATCGACAAATGCTTCTATTTCGGGAATCTGGGAAGACGGGACAACACAATGTTGATGTCCACTTACTATAGAAAATCCGAACCTGTCCGGTACCCCAAGTGCTTTCCAGACTTCATGTGCAGCCAGTGAAGCAACGTGTCCCGATTCATCGGCAAGCCATTCAAAATCAGGATTACCTGTCACGAAAAGAGCACGCGGAGCAATCATAGCCATTAGCTCGTGGTGGTCGTAAGGAAGTTTTGTTACATAATTATTAAATTGATTCAAACTCTGCAAATACCACGGAGCTCCCTGTGCATTTCTTAAAGTCTCTCTGGAACCAGAAAGAGATTCTGTAACGCGCCAGGCAGTATAACCCCCTCCGCCTGATTCCTGAGATATCGTTAATGCAATTCGTTCGTCGAATGCCGCAGAAAAAAGAGCTATTTTGCCTGCAAATGAGCATCCTGTAATTGCCAGTCGCGAAAGGTCGATTTTCAAATTTGGAATCTTTTCCAGACCGTCAATTATACGACTAACTCCCCATGCCCATGCAGTGAAAAACCCAATTTTTGGATCAGGGTAGACTTTATAAAATCCACCTGTGCCGCGTTTGACATCAAAACCCCAGGGTGCCAGTTCACTAAAATTATATTGTATGGTAGCAATATTTCTGCTAACAAAAATATCCGGTGGCAGACTTCCAGTGCCGCCCCAGAAACCCACACCAATAACTGCTGGGAAAGGACCTTCTCCTTCTGGTATTGTAATTCGTGCAGTCAAAATTAGTGTATCGCCGTTTTCAATTATTGTAACTGTTAATAAACTATCTTCATATTTTGCATACAATGTATCCGGCGGCGGTGGTTTTATTCCAGTTTCATAATACTGAATTTCTCTACCTATTTCACAACGCCTATATTTCCAATCCTGAATTGTTTTAATTCGCCCTCGCGTTGTATCGGACCACATAAATGGATTGGGTAAAGATTTTATTACGGGCAATTCATTAATTGAAGGTAACGGCGGCTCTGGACAGTCAAGACAGCTATTTTCAACTCGATAAGAAATCGGTAAATGCTGAGCCTTACAAATACTAAAAAGACTAATGATAAAAATAAGGATGTACCTTTGCATATTCCCCCAAAGTTATTACTTATCTTGCTAATACTAATTTTATCGTCCTGGTTCTATTATTGTTTATAATCTGGCAAAAATAGATGCCTGAAGCAACTGCTTTGTTATTTTTATCTTTACCATCCCATTGAATAGTATATGTGCCTGCCTGATGATACTTCTTATTTGCAAGTACCGCTATCTCCTTGCCCATCAAATCAAAAATTTTTATCGTCACTTCACTATTAACTGGTATAGTGTATTTAATAGTTGTCGATGGATTAAAAGGGTTAGGATAATTTTGATATAATTCGAATGCAGTTGGTATACTGCTATTTGATTTATCATTCATAGATGTAGGAGTAGAGTTAGTAATAAACTGCAATGTCTTTAATCTGAAGAGCTCTTGATTTTCATTTCCCTTAAAAATCAAGAAAAGATCGTGCATGCCGTTAATTTCTTTAAGAATATTTGTTTTGAATTCCTTATACGAAGACCAGTTTCCGGTATTGGCAATTTCACATTCTGCTATTTTAGTACCATTAAGTGAATCAATAACAACTTCAATTTTACCTCCTGATGTGTTCGAAGAAGCCACAATAATTAATGAATCCGGTTTTTTAGGATAATCGTCATTCCCGAATTCCACACCAGCATACATTGCCCAATCATCATTATGAATACTATTGAGTGTATTGCTTACGGTAGAAGAGGTTGTGCCATATTGGTCCGCAGGATTTATAGCTGGTATTTCAGTATAAGCATCCCTATAAATATAAAGATCAAAAAAGGCTGGGCTACCAATTGTATAGAGCCCCTGATAGTTGCCTGTAAAATTATTGAACTGAGTTACTTCCTTATCAATTTCAGCTGCATCAATTTCATTACCTACCTGAAACCAGTAAAAACCATCGCTACTATAGTACCCGGACATTTTGTGTTCGTTTCTTACTAATTTAAGCCAGAGATTAGAGCCAATTGTATTTTCAACCTGATAAATTGTATTCTTAAAACCAAATGAAATAATTTTATTTCCATTTTGATCTAAAGTCGAGCATAGTTTTACTTGATGGGTTTCCGGACCATTGATAATCCACAGACCTGCTTCGTCTGAACTGGATTCGGGTTCGAATTCGACTCGCGTGATTAATGAGTAACTATGCTCACCATCATTTTTAATTACAGTATTTCTTCCGCCTTTCCGAATGTTTACAAGTTTCAACCAGCCGGGTCTCTCTGTGAGTGAATAAGTGTTATCCGGCGTATAACCAAGGAAGGACCATTCAGGATGAAGCTTAACTGTACTAAAATTATCTGAGTGAGGGACTGCCCACGGGATACCATTACTTGGCAGATTAGGAGCTACCGCTGCACTGCTGGATGGTCTTAAAATTTTTGGAAAATCATTTTCGTCGTAAACTACCTGACATAACAATCCCTGACGACCCTGTGCATACCAATTACTACTATGGTAACTATGAGTTATAACCCAGCTTGTTCCATCTTCTAATTCTACTGCCGGCGAAATATGATTCGGAGTAGTAAAGACACTACTGCTTCCCGTAAATATGTTAGTCCCAATTATTGTCCATTTTGATTTATCGTCGGTTAATGTATCACTTCTCATTATATATTGACTGCCGACCAGATGCTGTGCAAAGCTATAGTAATAATAACCGTTATGTTTCCACATTACAGGTCCTTCAGCCCAACCGTAAGGGTATGATGGAGCAGGATTAAGCCATGTCAGGTCAAAAACCTTCCCTGTCGGTTGTCCATCGTCTCCAAGTTCCACAATGTGATTATTAGGTTGTCCCGCTTTTGTGAGTAAGTACCATTTACCAGTATCCTCGTCGATAAATATTGAATTGTCGACGCCCAGACCGGCTGGCATACTTGACGGCACTTTCATTCGAGTAGGTATACTCCATGGTCCTTCCGGTTTATCTGCCATTACAAAATACATACTACCACCGCCTCGTCCAAAGAAATGCCAGTATTTTCCTTTGTAATAGACCATGTGGCCGCCCCAAATTCCTCCGCCCGGACTATTTCCGTATTCGCTCCATGATGAGGAAACCGGTTGTGCTATTACTTCCCAATGTACTAAGTCAGTAGAATGATATATCTTTGGTGTTGGATTAAATGATGAGCCTGAAGTATAAAAATCTTTCCCTATTTTTGTTAATGTTGGATCTGGATGGTCGCCGGGAATGACAGGATTCATGTAAGTCTTTTGTTGAGTTATCTGCGCAATACTGTAACTACAAAAAAGAAAAATTAAAAGAATTATTGTTGTTCTTTTCATATCCCCCTCCGAAAATTGAAAATTTATTTAATTTCAATCCAGGTGAAACATTCTCCTCCCTTTCGATCAGCCCTTGCTCCTTTTGAATTTGCAGAGCAAAGACTTCCTGCATTGGGTGCAGCGTACAAGTACTTATGAGTATGCAATGACATTAACATTATATCACCTTTCAACATATCAACCCATTGAAAAACAGAGGCTAATCGATGCTCTTCTTTTTCAATGCGTACTTCCGCCATATCTCCAAAATTTTTAGCCGTCACAAATCCACCTGATTCGATTGATTGCAATGCAATACGACCATTGCCTCTATCGAGTACGCGGAATAATGCTTCTTTGCCCCGACTTAATTTACTGTCGAATGGTACAGGTCTTAAAAAATTTTTCCAGTTAACCAGGACAGTGCTATCGGACAAGGAAATCAATTTAATAATTTTGTTGTATGGAATTGGTTTAGTTAATCCTTTACAACGTGGTTCAATTATCTCAAAACTATCGAAATCCGCATAGCATCCTTCTTTGCCCTCTATATTAAAATTAAATAGTGCGTATCTCACTCCCTGGAAAGTTTTTAATTGATATGGTAATATTATTTTTTCCCCTATTGTTATGTAGTCCCTGCCATTTAAGCTATAACTTAGATAAGCAAAATCGTCGTCAAAGTTACAGTAAGCTCTCAACCATACTTTATTAGAATCTAACGGGAGTGCTCTCTTTTCATTTTTCTGTTGATTATAATACTGAAGTATATTTCCTTCTTTTGTTTTAATAACTCCTATCCAGGCATACGGTAAATTAAGCAGAGCAAGACCGGCATTATCGCCGATTTCAAGATTTGCAAATTCCATCTTTGTAATTGCATACGATTCAGGACCAATAGCTCGCTGAGTTAAAGTATTTCGAGCGTGCCAGAATGACTCTGCGGGCAAAGAGTGCAGGCGTAAGAATCCTCTTCTTTCATTTAACGACCATTTGCTATCATCCGGTAGATGATTCCATTGCCACACATTTTTTAATCGAGGACCGCTAAAATCGTCGTCCCTTTCAAATGGCGAAGTTGGAACTGAAGAATATTTAGTATCAGGTTTAATCCATACTCTGGGTGAACGTTTTAAATTTCCAGGTAGTCCTATATAAGGCCAGCCATCCTTCCATGTTACAGGACTAAGCACTGTAACTCGCCCCAAAGAATTATAATCCATCATCGAAAATCCCCACCATTCGCCTTTATCTGTTTCTACAATTCCTCCCTGATGCATCGTAATACAGCCCACATGATTTGCCTGTGCTTTAATCAAATTAAAAGGCGGGCCGTTTTTAGTATCCCACAAACGCCAGGTTGTGCCGATTCCCATATTTTCTTCCGAGCTAATCACATTAATTTCGTAAGGACCATAAGGATTGTCAGCTCTTGCACATACTTGATAGCATGTTGGATCCCAGTTCGTAATTGTTATATAATACTTCCCATTAATTTTATAGAAATGACATCCTTCCCCGGCTCCACTTCCCGCAGGTATGATTATTTTTTCCGTACCCGGGATAATATCGGTCAATTCTTCATTTAATTCTGCTAACCATATTTCATCATAGCCCCAAACGACATATATCTTATTGTCATCAAAAAGAACTGACAGGTCATGAAGTGAAACATTCATTTGATAATGTTCCCACGGACCTGCTGGATTTGTGCTTTTGAACACCTGAGTTTTATGCTTGTTTACATTACTGAAAATATAAAACACGCCGTTTTTATATCGAATACATGGCGCCCAAAGTCCCTGTCCGTAAATCTCTTTACCTTCTTCCAATCGGAATTCCGGACCTAGGTCCAGTCTCTCGCACGCATAGCTTAATAACTTCCAGTTTACCAAATCTTTCGAATGAAGGACAGGCAATCCTGGCATGCTATGCATTGTTGTACCCGTCATATAATAGTCGTTGCCCACCCTTATTAAATCCGGGTCGGAAAATTCTTCGTAAAAAATTGGATTAGTAAATGTTCCATTTCCATTATCGGCATGCCAGGTACAATTTGTAGAGTCGTTCTGTCTTGGAATTATTACCTGTCCGTACAGAGATATTTTAGCTGTTAGAAAAAGAATACTCGTAAATAGTATTATTATACTTAAGATTCTCAGATTTCCTCCTTAATATTTGTCCTGTTATTTATATGGTATCCATACTTTCATTTTACCGACACCTCTGTTTGACCAGAGATAATAAGGTATCATTCTAATAATATCGTTGTCTTCTTCGATATAAATTACCGGAGTTTTTTCCGTCAAAATATTCTCTTCATTAATTGTCATTTTTGAATTTTGGGTAATAAAAACGTTCGATATATTTTTGTTATCTATTTCTTCTGCACAGTAGACAAATGGACCCAACTCAAGGGAAACCTTATTTCTGTCTTCATTTACTTTTTCATTTGCCCGAACTATTTTGACTTCTTTGGGAAATATCAATTCAACTGTGTCTCCTTTTTCCCAAAGCCTGGTAATAACTGCATATCCCGAATCGAAATTTAGACTTTGCTCTTTTCCGTTTACAAGCAATCTAATTTTCCCGTTTTGCTTGTTCGGATAATGATAGAGATCACCTGGTAATGGGATATTTCTCGACCATCCAGGTATTCTGATTTTTAATGTAAAGCGGGATGCTGTTTGAGGTTCTATTACGATCAAAACCTTAGGCTCCGATGGGTATAAAGTTTTTTGAATAATCCTGACATTTCTGTTTCCCAGATTAATCTCGGCTTTGCTGCCCACAAAAAGATTAACATACAGGCTGTCTCTGTCTATTGAATAAATTAAGCCGGGTAGAGAAGGAATAAACCGAATAAGATTAGTAGGACAGCAAGAACAGTCGAACCAGGGCTGCCGTGTACAGGCGCCCATATTAAATTTATATTCTCCGTCTGATTCCAGAGGATTTGGATAGAAGAAGTTTTTACCGTCAAGAGAAATTCCGGAAATCAACCCATTGTAAAGCGTTCGTTCGATGACGTCAAAAAATTTTGGATCGCCTGTCATTCTGAATAAACGGTAATTCCAGTAAACGCTTCCGATTGCAGCACATGTTTCGCCGTAAGCAGTAAGATTGGGCAATTCATAATCTTCGCCGAAAGCCTCTCCTTCGTGGCGCGAACCAAGTCCACCTGTTATATAAGTCTTTTTATTAACGACGTTATTCCATAATGTAAAAACTGCATTTTTATAGGCATCATCATTAAGTAAAGCTGCAATATCAGTCATTGCGGCATACATATAAAGAGCACGCACTGCATGACCTACTGCCTCATTTTGCTCCCAAACAGGTTTGTGGTCTTGAGCATATTCTCCGTATAATTTATGAGTTGTCGAGTCACCTCGTATGTCGAGGAAAAACTTAGCCAATTCCAAATATTCTTTTTTACCAGTAATCTGGTATAATTTTATTAACCCGGTTTCGACAATTTGATGACCAGGGGGTTTTCTGAGTTTATCAGGTCCGAAATTTTGAACTAACAAATCCGCATTTTTAATTGCGATATCGAGGAAATTTCTTTTACCAGTTGCATAATAATGTGCGGCGGCTGCTTCGAACAGATGTCCGCTGTTATAAAGTTCGTGACTGCTTTCGAGACTTCCCCATCTTTTTGAAGATGGTTTAACCCACCATGCCGGTGGCTTTTGAGGATTTATCGTAAACCAGGTGGTTAAATAGCCGTCCTCCTCTTGTCCTGTTTTTATAATTGCAATTACCGAGTCGATATATTTTTCAAGTTCTTTATTTGGACTGCTAACTAAAGTATAGGAAGCGCCTTCGATAATTTTATACAGGTCGGTGTCGTCAAATGGCATTTTCCCCCTGTATTCTCCTTTCTTCTTACCGCCGGCTACGAGGAAGTTATCCATTCTGCCTTCCTCTTCGCATTTTTTGAAAGCATATTTGATTGTGGTTTCCTGTATCGTTTTGATTTTGGGTAACCAGAAGTTATCCGTCAATGTGACATTCCTGATATCGACTGGATTTATTCTGTAACCGTTCCGCTCAATTTTATTTTGCGGAAATATAATTGCAGTAAGAAGTAAAATGTTAATAATTATTTTCATTAATTACTCCCCTGAGGTAATTATTATTTCATCAAAACAATTTTTTTAGAATCGGCATTCTTACCGACAAGTAATTTACATATGTAAATTCCGCTCGATAATTTATTTGCGTTGAAATCAACCGCATATTCTCCTGCTTGTTTATAACCTTCAATAAGAGTAAGAATTTCTTTCCCCAACAAATCATAAATTTTTAACGATACTTCATTGGCTTTATTAATCTTAAAAGTAATTCTTGTTCGAGGATTAAAGGGGTTCGGATAGTTTTGTTGAAGAATAAATCCTACGTTTTTTTCGTATGAATCTTTTATGTCAGTAGTGCCACATAAATTAATTGCAGAATCACCTTTGCCAATTGGAAGGAACTGCAAATTCGATATGACCAATTTATCCAGGGCTGCCCCGTCTTCTCTGTATGCTACGGTGATAATATGCTCGCCACTTTCAAACTGATAACTATCCAACAATTTCCATTCCCACCCGTTTGAAACCAAGCCGTTATACATACGAAAATCTCCGTTATCGGCTCTTATCCAGAATGAATCGTCGTTATATGTGGCGCAATTTACACGAGCCATCAAATAATATAGACTCGTAGAATCGACAGTAAAAGAAAGAGTAATAACATCATCTTTTCCTACTGGTGCTTGATTCAAACTTTCTAGTCCGTTTTTAACCATCACATATTTACCGTTAGATGCGTTATCGTCAGAGACAACTTGCCAGTTACTTCCCATCGTTCCACATTCGGGTTCAAGAAAAATCGAGTGTGATTTTGTATCAACTGTAACGGGTTCTGTTCTGGTAAAGAGAGATAAATCGACAGCTTCTGCCATCATCCTGTGACCGGTTTCGTTAGGATGAAGATGGTCGCCAGTATCGGCTTCGGGTAAAAGGCTTAATGTATCCTCTGGATTTCTGAGTGCTTTATCCATATCGATGACTGCGTCGAAGTACCCACTATTTCGAATCCAGTCGTTGACTTTCTGTCTTGCAGCTTCGTGCACGTCGGAATAATAGGAAGAACCTTTCATAGGTAAGAGCGTAGCACCAAATACATAAATACCTTTTGAGTGTGCATAATAAATCATCTGTTTGTATGCTTCGATTAGATCATCAGCCACGTCGATACTATTCGAGCCTCCGATATCGTTAATCCCTTCAAGAATTATCAACCATCTTACGCCGCTTTGATTGAGCACGTCTCTTTCGAATCTGCTAAGTGCAGAAGGTCCAAGGCACTGTTTTGATACACAGTTCCCTCCGATGCCGGCATTTAGCACAGCTACCTGTTTTGTTTCCAGATTGCCTTGTAATCTTTTTGCGAGTTCATCCGGCCAGCGATTTTGTTTGTTGGTGCCTGAGCCCCTGCCATCGGTGATCGAATTTCCGAGCGTTATAACAGCAAAAGCTGAGTCGGAAGCTAATGCCTCAATCGTATTGATTACGTACCAATGGTCTGTGGTAATAGCTCCAGTAAAATCTTCTTTGTCGACGTTATTGCCCGTTAAAATATGCGAAGTCGTTCTCGACCCCGGATGCCCGGTAACATCTCTGGAAGTATTCCCGAAATAAATTGTAATGGCGATATCTGTTAAAGGAGTTAAATCGAATTCAAGCGGGTCGGAAGTGACTGCAGAACCTGCCGCCATTGTGACCTCCGTCTTACCGTTAAACGTAAGAGCTCTATCCGTCGATTTATCTATTAGACCGTTCCCTTTTGACACAGCAATATGAACCGCATTCATTGTAACAGGCGAGCTGCTGAATTCGTTGGAAAAACGTACTCTCAATAAATTGCCGCCAATAGAAACTCTTACGATTTGCCGAATAGTATTATTACTCAATCCAGGCGGAACAGGAGGATTGTTCTGAGGTTCCACCAACTGAGGCGAGGTTGTCCACGTACCGACCCATTTCTGATTTTCAGATTGACCGTTAATTACAGTACACGAAATGAGAATAAACAAAATGTAATACATCTTCACAGTAAAAAGAATATTGAACGTATTTTTCATTTGATTTTTCCTTTAGTAAATTATTGTAATAACTACACTAATAATACAATTCATTTGCTCGCCAACATGAACGATTTTTTATTTCATGATTATTTCATCACTTAAATGAATATCCTCAGAAGAACTACCGACAAGTATTTCCCAGACGCCTTTTTCGACCACTAAATTGTTTTCGTAAGTACTGTAAAACGAAAATTCCGAGGCAGGAATATTAAATTGGAATTTTTGGTGCTCTCCAGGCTTAAGTGTAATCCGCTGAAATCTTTTCAATTGTTTACGAGGCGTTTTAAACTTAGCATCAGTACAACGAGCATAAACCTGTACAACTTCATCGCCGACATAATCGCCTGTGTTTTTTACTGTGAATTCGATCGTAAGTGTGTCACTTACATTTAGATTTTTTTGAAGAATATTAAGACTGTCATATTCAAATGTAGTATACGATAGACCGTGACCAAATGGGAACGACACTGGTTCATCCAAATACATGTAAGTTCTGGGATTATTAATAATATCATAATCCGACATAGGTGGTAATTGTTCCGTAGAGGCATAAAAAGTTTGAGGTAATTTTCCACCTGGATTATAATCTCCGAATAGAACATCGGCAAGTGCCTGCCCTCCGAATTCTCCATTATACCAATTTTCAACAATGGCACTGGCATATTTTTCCGTTCCTGATAGAGCAATCGGTCCTCCGTTTACAAGTACTAGTACAATGTTCGGATTGACCTCTGCCACTTGTTTAATTAGTTCCTGTTGAACTGACGGCAATTCGATTTCCATTCTATCGTGTTCTTCCTGAGATAACCCCGGAGTGATACCCAACACTAGAATAACAAGATCATTTTCGGCGGCGACCTTTTTCGCTTTTTCGAAATCTTTTTGTCCCAGGTCCCAAGTTAATCTTGCAGTTGCCCCCAATGAATTATCGAAATATTCGAATACCACATCGTACTTTTTGCCCGGGATTAAATTAACTTCAGCGGCGATTGGCTTTTCGCCGTGCTCTTTCCAATCGTCAATAATCAACTTATTATCGATATAAAGCCGCGCTCCGTCGTCGCAGCTTGTACCGATATAGTGTATTGTATCGGGAGGAATTATTGTTCCTCTCCACCTTACAGAAAATTTATCGGCCGGCACACCATCAGCTGGAGAGTTCATACCGAACGAAAAATTAATTTGCGAGTCAATTCTTGTTTTAACGGGCTTTCCTTCCAAATTCATATTATCGTAATATTCGCCTATTAACCCTTTAGTCGATTCCCCTTCAATTACACCAAAGTATTCAGGTTCAATCGGTCTAAGCAATCCGCCTCCGATGTCACATCCTTCTGTATATTCGATTTTAATATTTAATGAATCAGCTTTGTGTTGTATTCCTTCAAGAGGACTTATCAATACATTCGGGTAACCGCTATAAATTCCCAATTGCGCTTCTTTTGCATTTGGGCCAATAACAGCAATTGATTTTACTCTGTTTTTGTCAATTGGTAGGATACCGTTATTCTTTAAAAGTACTATCGATTTTCGAGCAGCTTCCAGTGCTAATTTTCTGTTTTCTTTGCTGTCTAATTTTTCCTGTCCTATTGAAGAATACGGTATAAGTTCGGGAGGGTCAAACTCGCCCAATCGGAAACGTGCAGAGAGAACTCTGTACAAAGCCCTGTCAACATCCTTAATAGTAAGGAGCCCGTCATCCAACGCGTCCTTAATAAATTGGCGATACGCTTCTCCGCAGTTTAAATCGCAGCCTGCAAGAATGCTTCGAGCAACTGCCTCGGCGCCTGTGTTAAAAAACTTATGCCCATAGATCATATCATTAATTGCTCCGCAATCCGACACTACGTATCCATCAAATCCCCATTGGCATCTTAATAAATCGGTCATCAAAAACATATTTGCATTACTCGGCACATGATTTAGTTCATTATAAGCGCCCATTATAGAATAGGCTTTGCCTTCAACAATTGCACTTTTAAATGCTGGCAAATAATATTCGTAAAGGTTTCTCATGTCGACGTCCGACGAACCCGTATGCCTTCTTTCTTCTTCATTGTTAGCAATAAAATGTTTCGGAGTTGAGACGGTCTTTAAATAATAGGGATGGTCTCCCTGCATTCCTTTAATAAAAGCTACTCCCATTCTTGACAGGAGATAAGGATCTTCACTGTAGGATTCTTCATTCCTGCCCCATCTTGGATCTCTTGCAATGTTGATTGTAGGACTCCAGTACGTTAAGCCTTTTCCGTATAAATGATTCAAAGCTCGGGCTTCGTCGGATATTGCCGATGCAACACTGTAAACAAGCTCAGGCTCCCACGTTGCTCCCATTGCAATTGATTGAGGGAATGATGTAGCGCCTCTTGCCAATACGCCGTGCAATGCTTCGTTCCAATAATTATATGCTTTCAAACCGAGCCGCGGAATTGAATCGGCTTGATTTGTCAATTGCGTAATTTTTTCGTCTATAGTCATTAATTCAATTAAATCCGATAATCTTTCTTCGTACGAGCCTGGCTTAAAGACATTCACAACAATAGTAGAAGAATCTATTTTACCCGCAGTGTTTTTTATGGCTCGACTAAATAAATAATACCCAGGACGAGGGAAAATAACTTTTGTCGTTGCTTCCGAAGGATTTTCAACAATAACATCTGAATTATTTAAGCAATGCCACTTTATAAAAACTTCTCCACTCTTTAATTTGGTCTCCAGGACAATTGATTGCTTTTCATTCCAGTTAACATAACAATAGTTCTCTGTTCCGACGGAATAAATAGTGTTATTAATTACCAGACAAAACAAGAAAGCTAAATTGACGTAATAAATTTTTTTATTCATAGACATGCCTCTTTTATATTACGTAATATTGCTAATATAAATCTTAAGCATATTAAACTATCTAAGAAGGACTAATTTTTTAGAAGCTGAATAATTTTCCGTAAACATCTTATAATAATAAATGCCGCTGCAAAGATTTCGAGCATTAAAAGAAAAAGTATAACTTCCAGCCGGTCTTGTTGAGTTTTCCAGAGTCATTAATTCTCTGCCTGTTTCGTCGTACAATTTTATTGTAACTCGAGTCTCTACTGGTATCGAATAGGTAATATTAGTTAAAGGATTAAAAGGATTTGGATAATTCTGGTATAACTCATATCCCTGAGGAATCGATTCTTTGCGCTCATTAATTGAGGTGATAATTGGTCTTACTTTGAAAACTGAATGTCCCGCAGTAATAAATAAAGTTTTATAGTCATCTTCTCCCCATGCACAATTTGAAGCCGATGCATTGAAAGGTAAATTAATTTTTCCAAGCAATTTAGCTGCAGGGGAAATTATCCAGACAGCAGAAGAGCAAGTAACGTAAAGATTTCCTTCCGCGTCGGTTTTCATGCCATCGGCGTATCCGTTAACAGGGATTGTATAAAAAAGTTTTTTGTTCGCAATTATCGAATCGTCTACAACATCCCATACGTAAATTCTGTGTACTCTTGAATCATTAACATACAACTTCGATTCATCGGGGGAAAAACAAATACCGTTTGGAAGTTCGAGTTTATCGAGTAACTGAATATTTCCAGAAGAGTTTATTCTGTAAATGCCATTAAAAGGAAGTTCTTTATTCTTAAGCCCTCCTGGAATATTGAAATCGGGGTCGGTAAAAAAAATTGAACCATCTGATTTTACAATCAGGTCATTCGGGCTATTGAAACGTTTACCTTCGTATTTGTCCGCCAAAGGAGTTTGAGATCCGTCTTTCTCAAAACGTACAACTCTTCTCAAACCCATCTGTCCTGCTACAAGTCTACCATCGAGATCATAAGTCAAGCCGTTTGTGCTATCCGATGGGTCCAGATAAATTTCCTTGCCATGCTCCTGAGTCCACTTGTAAATTTTATTTCCTTTGATATCGGAAAAAAGTAGACCGATGCCTTTCTTCCAGACGGGACCTTCAGGTTGTTCAATATCCGTTACAATTTCTTCAACCGTAGCATTTGTATCAATTATGATTTGCGGGATGACATCGTTTACTGTCGTTATGAAAAAGATAAAAATCAGGATAATATTTGTAAGCATTAAGTTTTTCATTTTTCTTTTCTTGTTAAAATTATTTTTGGTAGATCATTTTAATGGATTGACTGTAACCATTAGTTTCCAATCGACTGATATAAAGACCGCTTGCCAGTCCTGTAGCGTTCCATTGCAGACGATGTTCGCCTGCAGGCACCTCGCCTTCAATTAGAGTTTCAATTTCTTTGCCGGTGATATCGAATACTTTTAATTTTATATAGTCATTTCGTGGCAAATAAAATACAATCATGGTAGAAGGATTAAATGGATTTGGATAATTTGCGCATAATTTAAAATCGGAAGGTCTTTCCAAGTCTTTATTTTTGTTCACGCTTGTTATTAAATCTTTCCCGTCGCCAACTAAATTAATTTCGCTCAGGCGATTGGTACCAATTCCCTTTTTATAGAGAAGATCAAGATAATTATCGCATTCAGTGTCGCCATAGCTGTTTTTTGCAGGCAACTTAAGTTTTTCAGCTTCTGGCTCGAGCCCCATTAAATGAGCTGCTATAGTGTCCGTAGCCACAGGATCTTTTCCTGCAAACAATACATGACTGGCATATGGTGCAAAATTCGGATTCCAGACGCCTTCTCCGCCTAAAGCATTTTTAATTCCGTCACCAATAGAAAAATCGACGGGACGCGCTGCATATAAATCGCACACCGAGCGAGGTAAAAATTTTGCAGATGATCCATTCGTAGGGCTATGGATTGCCTGTCGCCGATACTGAATCTGTTGGGTTGCATAATCTGCCTGCGGCACTGAACCGATCTGGTTCTTAATTGCCAGAGTTATTCCAGCTTCAGCATGCTGTTTTAACTTGCCAATCGATACATAAACATCGTTATTAATAAGTATTTCGTTCATTCTGAAACTCGGGAAATTAAAATAGTCGTCGCCCGTGGAAACGTCGATAAAATTTCCCTTGCTGATATCAACCAAATGACAGTTTAAGTCTTTTTGTATAGACCGATATCCTTCAAATACAGGATTATCAAAAGAATCGTAACTACCGAGACTTTCAACTATATAAATATTACTGGGCGATACTCCCGAATCAATAATTAATTCTGCTGCAGCTCTTACGACAGTCGAGTGACTCCACATAGCTTCTTCGATTGTAGAGCCCTGTAGTTTATCGTTGGATGCACTTCCAGAGCCACCTGTAAGATTAATCTTGATTACAACTTTTTTATCACTACTGAATAAATCTGAAATTCCACCCAGCTGTTCAAACAAGTATTGCATTTTTTGTTTAACTCCTCCATTGATATCATCATATACATAATTGTCAGCCGGAGTATTCAATGTATTTGTTATTGCAACGGTAGATAAATTCGCCCGTTTATTTAAATCATAGGCAAAAATACCAGACGGTTTCAAATAAGGAATTGTAAATAAACCTGCAAATGCAATACTGCTTTTTTTAATGAATTCACGTCTGCTCGAGTTGATGCCTTCTTTACTTTCGGACTTTTTCATTCCCCCCTCCTTTTTATTATAAAATATTATTTGGTATTGATTATAACTGTGGCTTCTTTCAATCCTTCGGAGGAAGCTCTTAAAATTATTTTACCTTTAGTTCCTTCTATAGATCGTACAATTACCAATGCCAGTCCATTAAAAGCGTTACGACTTTTAGACGGAAACGGTATCATACAGGTCGGGTCGCCATTGTCCGTTGCTACAATTTCACCCTGTCCTTCAATTTCAAAATTAATCAAGTTAGATGCATTCGGAACATACAATCCGTTTTTATCCGTAATTTTAGCCGTAACAAAAGAAAGATCGGTGCCGTCTGACTTGATTACATTTCTATCCGGTATCAACTCGATCTGAGCCGGGTCGAGAGTGGTTTTCACACTGTCGATTGCCCAGAATTCACCGTTTTTGTAAGCGACTACCTTTAATTCGCCCGGTTCATAAACGATGTTGTCCCATCGTAATCGATATTCATATTTTCCTTTTTTCTTTTTTTCTAAGGATTTCCCATTCAAGAATAGCTCGACTTCGTCGCCCGATGTAAAAACGTGAACAGGAGTTACTTTACCTACTCTATTGTGCCAGTTCCAATGTGGTAGAATGTGAGCCATCGGATATTCGGGACGCCAGTATGACTGATATAAATAAAAGCGGTCTTTTTTGAAACCGGCAAGATCGATAATCCCAAAGTATGAACTACGTTCTTCATAATACGGAGTAGGTTCACCCAGATAGTCCCATCCGCTCCAGACAAATCCGCCAGCAACGTATGGATGCCTGTCGAGTGTGGCGAAGACTTTATCTGCTGACGACCCGAAATCCGCCGTATAAAGTTCGTAAGCGCTGACATATTTTTTGACAGGATCGCCTCCCAGCGAGTCGCTTACGGGCGAACTTATTCCTTCATACACTGGAAATAAATATGTGCCACGACTGCTTAAGGCGGCGGCATTTTCGCTACTTAGAATTACTTTGTCCGGAAATTTTTTGTGAAATTCGTCGTATAAAGGCTCAGTTTTAATTCCCTGCAAATGTGCATAAGCTGGAGCATTCCTGATTCCCTCTCCTTGATAATTTAGACTGATTACATCCATCACTTCCGGAAAAGGCATGTTCGGCTTAGCATAATTCATTGAAGCGGTTGCTGGTCTTGTGGAATCTTCTTGTTTAATTATATCATACAAATGTTTTGCAAGTCTGGCGCCTTCTTTGTCGGTATATTGTTCACCCACTTCATTACCAAAACTCCACATAATAATTGATGGATGATTTCTATCCCGGCGAACGAAAGCTCGCGAATCCTGTTCATGCCATTCGGGAAAAATCAAATGAAAATCGAGAGGTGTTTTCTTTCGTTCCCATACATCGAAAATTTCATCTACGACAAGGAAACCCATTCTGTCAGTTAATTCAAGAAATTCCTGAGCTGGAGGATTGTGCGCAAATCGAATTGCATTGCATCCCATTTCCCTAAGTAATTCAAGTTGACGCTCGGCAGCTCTTATGTTAAATGCTGCTCCTAAAGGACCTAAATCGTGATGCAGATTGACACCTTTAATTTTTATTAATTCACCATTTAGAACTATCCCTTTATCGGGATCAAATTCAAGTTTGCGAATTCCAAAATTCGCGGAGTAATTATCTATCAGTTTCCCATTTTTTAGTATTTTAATTTCTGATAGATAGAGATTGGGCGTTTGTGATGGCGGTATACCCCACAATTTTGGATTATTAATTTTAATGCTACTGTTCTCTGTGCAACTTGTATTTGGTTCAATTTCTATACCCGTAATAACTAACCTGGCAAGAAGGCTATCAATTTTTTGTCCCGTTTTGTCAAGGAGATAAATTTCATTAACAATATCAACAATAACCTTTTTGTTAGAGTTATTATCTACTTTGGTTTTGATATTTACGTTGGCAAAAGAGTTACACACACTATCTGTTGTAATAAACGTACCCCATTGCGCCACATGAACGCGATTTGTTTTAACCAGCCATACATTTCTGTATATACCTCCTCCAGGATACCAGCGTGAAGATTTTGGAGGATTATCCAGGCGTATTGCGATAATATTTTCATTGCCAAAATTTATATACGGAGTAAGATCAATTCTGAATGAATTGTAACCGTAAGGCCAGCCCCCGGCAAGATAACCGTTAATCCAGACCATTGCATACGACATTGCACCGTCGATATCGAGATAAATTTGCTTAACCGAATCAGATTCGGGAATAAAAACTTTTTTTCTGTACCAGGCTACACCTTGACTCGGCAAGCGTCCCATACTACCGCCTACTTCGGAATTTTCTCCTTTATAAAACGGTCCTTTAATCGCCCAGTCGTGAGGCAAATTAATTTTTTCCCAATGAGCGTCGTCGTAATTCAATTGAACGAATGGAAAATCTTTACCTGGATTACCATTCGGTCTTTTATAATGTTTTGAGTTATCATGAAGGAATTCATTTCCCGTAGGTAATACCCAGAATTTCAATACTGACTTCGGAGATTCAATCTTAGCAGCTTCGGTTGGAATCGCATCTGCAGGTTTATCATCTTTGTATTCTTTAATTACAGGACGCACATCATATATCAAACTATCTGCATTTTCAATCTTTTCATATTTATAAAATCTCCAATCGTTATTGAGCAATATTTTTTCTCTTACATTTCTTTCAATTTCTGTCTCCTTTACAGAACAAATAAAGTCATTTCCCAACAGAAGAACCAATAAAACTATCTTAATTAAATATTCACTTAATTTCATAATAAGTTAGAGCCCATACTTTCTTTATTAGAAGCCTGTGAGTAATGTGCAGTTTGGTAGTATAATCAATTACTTATCGATTAATTTATTCAGTAGAAAATAAAATTAAACAGCCCGCTCGTGGCGGGCTGTTATAAACCCCAGCGAAGGAGTAATTATTTAATCAGCATCAATTTCTTGACGCTATAAAATTCACCGGCTTTAATAGTATAGAAGTAGACGCCGGAAGCAAGATTCGAAGCATTGAAAGTAACTCTGTGATAACCAGCATTCATATGTCCGTTAACTAATTGAGCTACTTCTTTGCCCAAAGCGTCATAAACAACCAATTTAACATCGCTACTCTGTGGCAATGCAAATTCGATGTTGGTTGTTGGGTTGAAAGGATTCGGATAATTTTGTCCAAGTGAATAATCCGTCGGTATAGTAGAAGAGAAAGTTTCTACGGAAACAACGGAATCAGGAATTTCAATTGGAGCACCCAGGTCGACCAATACATCATAGAGATTTAATTTTGTTGCACTTGCCAGATTATTTAGTGCGATATTGAAGCTATTGATCTTTGAAATTGGCGTTTTGTCGTCCACTACAATCCCACCGAAGTTATACGAGCCATCTTCCTTATAGATATAATAACGGAATTCAACATTTCCATTTGCTAAGGGTGCAATAGAGAATGCAAAATTGTACATACCTGCTGTAGCTACAGCACCTGCAGGTTTCTGACGTGTATCAGCCAGAACATAATTTTCCGGTTCGTTTGTGTTGAGCCATGTACCGTTTATAATTGCACCTACAGTACCTTTTTGGTCAGTTCCTTCGCCCCATACAGTTAAGTCGTTACCGCCGCTGTGAGGAATAACAAGATAACCTGAGGCGCCAGATTCAGAGCCATTCCAAGCCATGCCGTTATCTGTATTAACCAGTTTACCGGCGTTCTGGTAGAACAATCCCATTCTGAGTGACGACCAACCTTCGAAGCCTCCTCCAACCAATTCCATTTTACCTGTAACAACAAGTGCTTTATCGACTTTTGCCTGAACATCAATGGGGAATTTTCCTCTTAATGCAGCCCAACCAAACGGCTTTTTAGCACCTGACATAGTAGTGTTACCAATTAATTCTACCGGTTCAAGGGTCCATCCGCCATTTCTATTACCGATGAATCCCCAATCTCCTACGTAGAATTTCTGCCATGGAGCTTCTGGAACAG
>DYLP01000026.1:0-5714 GCA_020722005.1 Melioribacter roseus | reverse complement strand
CCGATGAATCCCCAATCTCCTACGTAGAATTTCTGCCATGGAGCTTCTGGAACAGTAATTGGATTTCCTTTATCAACTTTTACTGCAATCAATCTAAACTCTTTCATTGCAGTTTTTATACCATCTCCTACACCGAAGCAGATACCATTGAACTTTGTGGTTATCTGTGCAGTGTCAATTACAGTACCACCGAACCAATATTTTTTATCTTTATGGTACATGTACCAACGTATTTCATTTGTACCGTCGGATAAAGGTTGAACTGAGATAGCAAAATCATAAACTCCACCTTCAATAACTGCGCGTGCCGGAGCCTGTTCGATAGCAGCGATTGGCCATCCATTGTTACTCCAGGTGCTATTCCATCCGCTACCGCCGTTGATAGTCCAGATTGTACCGACACCGCCTGCACCATTTGCCATATCGGTCGTTCCGGAACGAGGAGTAAACTCATAGCCATAATGAACGCCAGTACCTGTCCATTCAGCTTGAGGTGTAAATCGATTTGCTAATTCCCCTTCGTCTTCCCAGTAGGTAAGTGCATATCTTAAACCAACGTAGCTTTCGCCAGGTCCATCGCCTACGTATTCAAATTGACCAGATACAATAATTGCTTTGTTTGTAGTAGCTTCAACAGTTGTTCCGAATCCGCCTCGAATTGTAGCCCAGCTTGGTGGCGGTCCATCAGAGCCCATTGCTGCGTCGCCTATTACTGTGTTGGAATCAACGAGTATCGGCCAACCTTTTCCTTTATTTGTAGCACCCCAAAGTTCAACATAGAAAGGTTGCCACGGAGCTTCTGGAACAGCTATTGGATCACCATAATCTACTTTTGCTGCAAGTACTTTGAATTCGGTCCAATCACCTGTATTAATTCCGAAGCAGATACTGTTAAATTTATCTGAGGTTGCTGTGTCAACAATACTGCCACCGAACCAATACTTATTATTCTTTTCTATGAGATACCATTTAATTTCATTGTGTGTAGCATCTACTTTTCTTAATGAGAAAGCAAATTTATAGGTACTTGGAATAATTTCTGCATTTCGAGGAGCCTGTTCGATAGTTGCAATTGGTTTACCATTATTGCTCCACGTACTATTCCAATTACCGTTATTAATTGTCCAAACAGTTCCACTACCACCTGCTCCATTTGATATAGTTCCTACACCGGTGCGTGGATGGAAACCGTAACCCCAGTATTTCCCGCCAGTCCATGAAGCTGAGTCTGTCAATGGATTTTCTAATTTAGCATTTTCCATGTAAGTAATTGCATAGCGAATAGGAGTATAACTGCTTCCACCTCCCTCTGTTCCTACAAATTCCAGTTCACCAGTTACAATTAACGCTTTGTCTGTTTTAAGTTCAAGATCCTGCCCGAAACCACCCTGTACAGTTGCCCAACCTGCTCCATTTAATGGGGAACCATCACCGGAAATTAATGCATCACCTACTATTGTATTTTCATCATTTCTAATCTTCCAATACTTTCCTTGTGCAGTTGTACCCCAGTCCTGAAGATAGTAAGCCTGCCATGGTGCTTCGGGAACTTCGATTGGTGAGCCTAATTTTGCTTTTACACCCATCAATTTAAAGGCAGTCATATTTGTTGTAATACCATCACCTATGCCAAAACAAATGCCATTAAATTTAGTACTTACCTTGGCAGAATCGATAACAGTGCCACCGAACCAGTACTTTTTATCTACATGATACATATACCAACGGATTTCGTTCGTGCCGTCAGCTAAAGGTTGAACGGAAATGGCAAAATCATATACACCGCCTTCGATTATAGCACGAAGAGGCTTCTGTTCAACGGCGGCAATCGGTCCTCCGTTGTTAGCCCAGGTACTATTCCATCCACTACCGCCGTTGATTGTCCATACAGTTCCTGCTCCTCCGGCACCATTAGCCATATCGGTGGTTCCTGAACGAGGAGTAAATTCGTAACCGTAATGAACACCAGTACCAGTCCATCTTGCCGAGTCAGTAAAGCGATTAGCTAATTCTCCTTCATTGTCCCAATATGTCAATGCGTATCGTAGACCGACATAGCTTGCACCAGGTCCGTCGCCAACATATTCAAACTGACCGGTTACAACAACTGCTTCTTCTGTATTTGCTTCGAGTACTTTTCCGAAGCCGCCTCTTATTGTAGCCCAGGTTGGCGGAGGTCCGTCAGCGCCCATGGCTCCTTCGCCAGGCGGAGTATCTTCACGATTGAGAATTGGCCATCCTGCCCCTCGGCTTGGAGTTGAGCCCCATAATGATATTAATGACGGATCGGCAATACGAGTTACAACAATATTATCAATCCAGATAGTGCTATTATCGTTAATTGCACCACCAAACATCAATTTTACTTGATTATCGGGGACGTTTTCATTTGCAGTTATTGTAAATGTAAAAGTTTGAGGAGTAGTAGTTACATAAGCGGTATCATCAAGGCGTTTAGTATATGGCGAGCCTTTAATCTCAAAAAGGGCATTGATAGCGGCATTTTTAGTAGCTACAGCCATAAAAGATAAAGTATATTGATAACCGGAAACAAGCGGTAAATCGGCTACACGTTGAACCCGCCACATCTCAACGCCGCCTTTGGTTATTTCGGCTTTATAAGAGTTAGCACCGGAAAGTTTTCCGGTATTGTCGATCGAAAATGTGACGGTGGCAGAAGCAGCATCGATCCAGCCACTGTTCCACTTACCATCACCATTATCGAATTCGTCTGAGAGAACAACTTCCTGAGCCATCAGCCCGGACGTTATCCACACAACCATCAATAAAACAAGTTTTAGAGTTTTTAACACGACTCCACCTCCCTATTTTGTGTTGAATTATTTGTAAACAATTAACAATCGCCCCTTTATTAAAAACCGTATTCGTCAGAAACTTACCTGACGAATACGGTAATGAATTATTTCATTAACATTAATTTTTTAGTCAATGTAATATTATCAGTTTCTAAGCTATACAGATAAACACCGCTTGGTAAATTTGATGCGTCGAATGTTACTACGTAATTGCCAGCGTTCTGATTGCCTTCGAATAAAGTTGCAATTTGCTGACCAAGTACATTAAATATCTTAATCGATACGTATCCTTCTTTTGGAACCGAATATTCAATATTTGTAGTTGGATTAAATGGATTGGGATAATTTTGTTTCAACGTATATTCTGTAGGAATATTGCCTTTAAGTTCACGAACACTAACTGGATTGGGCGAACCATAATTTAACCAATTGTTAATTGTTACCCATTCCTGCTCGCGTTGTGCTTCCCATGCAGGTTTGATATTTGGGAACCAGTTCAAATCGCCTAATGGGAATCCTCCCATTGCAGCTGTTTTATATTTTTCGTTTGTATAAGCTAAATTTTCCGGCAGCGGCCATAATTGATTAAAACCGGCATCTGGCCGATATGACCAGTCGAGATCTGCATTATTGCTCCATTTGTAATCCATGAATGTAAGCAGTGCTTCCTGATTAGTAGCTGGTTCAATAAATTGTGGATCTTCTGAATAGATTGTTTCCCAATCTACATTCATTGTTTTGAACACCTTATTACCTTCGGCATCTACTGAATCGATAAAATCAATTTCGTCCTGTCCAAGCATTGGCGAAGGATTGTAGATCAGGTCTGACTCTCTATTTCGGATTCTCTCTTTAGCCGATGGAGCTTCTGTAAACCAATTTAGATAAAAATCCTGATACAAATATGCAACGTGTCCGATATACAATTTCCTGTCGAAGTCGGTAAAATCAACAGCAAATCCGAACGAATCGACAGGTGTTAAACCGTTAATCAAGCCGCCACCTGGAGGATTACACAATCCGTTTTTGAAATCGTCGTAGGTCATTCCTTCCGGACAAACGTCGACTGCTCTGTATCCAATCATCATGGGATTGACAAACAACGAATTTGTAATGGCGGCATTTCTGAGCCAGCCGGCAGATTGGAAAACCCATTCGACTGAATTTAGAAGTGTACAGTGGTTAATGTAGACATTGTCACTGTATTCATTTCCTTCCTGCATTATTATACGACTCAGGTTTGTGAAAGAACAATTTTCAAACAACAATGTATCGTAATGCCAGCCCGAACTTTGATATGGGAATGAAATAGCACGACCATAATATCTGAAGTGGTTATCGGAATTATTTCTCCAGTACGAGTTGTAGAATTTGCCAACGAAGTGATCGGCTTTTACTGTTATTGCACCGCCAGCTTCGGCGCCAATACCTGCATAATCAAAAAAACAACCGTCAAATAATCCGATTTCAGGATCGTTAGCTTCATCTTGATTTTCAAAAGCTATTGAACTGCCAACCTTGTTACCCAAAAAGTCTGCATATCTTACCCAGACATTTTTCATTACTATATCGCCATAACTCTGAATAATGTATGTTCTGTCGATTTCTTCTTCAGTCCACACAATCTGAGGAGGAGCGGATTCCTGTGTATCGCCAGGTTGGGGTGCAACTATTTCGAGGTTCTGTCCTTTGTCTAAATAAATACTACGGCTCAGGACATATATCTCGTATGGGTTCAATTTGAATACCGTATTGTTGATTGTACCTTCGTTAATTGCCTTCTCAATTGCATCATTCAAAGTACCGTATACACCAGCTTCATAATATCCTGGCACAACAACGGTATCTTTTTGAGCAAAGAGTGCGGTACTCAACATTACTAAAATTGAAAGTATCATTAATTTCTTCATAGCTACTCCTTTTTTTACGATAAAGTTATTTACTAATATCTCAATCTGATTCCGGCATTAGCCGTGAAACCATAATTCTGAATATTTCTGAAACCTCCAGTCGATTTATGCAACGACTGGGTATTTGCATTATTCAGATTGCTGAAATCAAGAAACAACTCCGAATTCAGGAAAGGAAGTTTTTGTCTTGCAGACAAATCAACTCTGAAATAATCATCCGAATAAGAATCGTTTTCGGGATATCTGCCTCCGTTACCAGTTGCAATTTGATCCTGGTATACAAACGAAAGTCTGATTGAAAAATCTTTATAGTCATAACCGATATAAGCATTCAAGACATGATTAGGTTGGTCAAGTAATCTTCCTGCAGATGAACTATCAACCAATACAGGGATTCTTTCTCTTCCCACAACTTTGACTTTCACATCAAAGAACGGATAGCGTGTTTCGGATGATATACGAGCATAATTAATTCCAAATACTATGTTATTAAACGGCGAAGGTAGGTACCAGAAATTATGTTGTAAATCGAATTCAAGTCCTTTAACTGTGGCATCAAAAGGATTATTTAATGGTCTATAAACAGTGGCGTTTGACTTCCCAGTAGTAGGATTAACTACAGGTGTAACAACATAAGCACCATCGCGTATAATTTGATAACGTGGTAAAGAATCGATGCCAGCTCCTTCTGCAGCATCGAGTTGATAACTTGCATTATAAACGAAATTTTCAATTGTTTTATAAAATGCACCTACCGATAGGAGACCGATTTCATTTGCATGGAATGTAAAACTGAGGTCATGATTAAAAGCCTGTGCAGGTTTGAGTTCAGGATTGCCTGTAAAGATAGTATTATTCTGTGTGATAGTGAATTTAGGACTAATTAAATGATAATCAGGTCTCGATAATGTTTGAGTATAAGCGTATCGAATGTCGAGCCATTTTGAGGGCGAAAATTTAATTTGTCCCATCGGCAGTAGAAACTCAT
>DYLP01000025.1 GCA_020722005.1 Melioribacter roseus | reverse complement strand
GAAACATTTGAAAAGCATCACATTAACGACCATATTGAGTGGAAACGATAATGTTTGTACAACAAGTGCATCCAGACGACACGCTTCGCTCGGCTCGCTGCGGCTGAAGCGCGTGATATTAGTTTGCCAATAATAGAGGTAAAAATGAAATCAAAAATTCTAATTTTATTCTTTTTTTCCTTTACGTTTACTATCGGTCAAAGATATCGTATCACCAAAATTTTAGAAACAAATTTGTTTGAGTTGGATAACAACGTGAAAGTCAAATTATATGGATTGTTTGTGCCAGCTCTAAATGATACAAACATAATATTATCTAATCTAGCAGATGAGATATTGAAATGGGAAACGAGATTATTACTTGATCGTAAATTTGATTTTGAGTTTTTAAAAAAAATGATGACGGAACTATTTCGGCAATAGCTTATATCTCTTATGCTTTTTCAAAATCTGATTTGGCAAGTCGATTTCTATCAAATGGTTACGCCATATTATTACCAGATGTAAATAAGGATTATTATTCTAAACTTATCGAAGAACAAGAACGAGCACAAAAAAATAAAGTTGGTATATGGAAAGAAAATTTAAATTTATTACAATTATCTAGAACACCAATTCCAATTACAGATGAATTAATACCCACATTTCATAAAAAGTATGAATATCCATATATTCCATTATTAGCTATTAGTGTTGCGTCTTTTACATTAGCATTGGATAATTTTTCTTCCGCAAGTGATATACAAAAGACAATTGACTTTCAAAAAAAGTTTGATAAAAATTTCGATTCATCAGAACTTGAATCCTCCAAAACACGAAAATCGATTGTTGGTATAACTTGTCTAGTAGCCGGTGTAATCACAACATTATTTTCTTTTAAATCAGTTGAAGTAAAAACAAATTTGCAGTCCTTGTCTCTGAGTTATCGGTTCTAGGCAAGTTAAAAAGTTTTCTACCCGACCGCATTTTCATAGCAGTATTTTTTGTGTTTTATAGTTTGTTCTTTTTAATGAGTTTCACTTTTAGTGTATTGCAAAATGTAAATTAGTTGCCACCAGTATGCACGATGAAATTTACGAACTGTCTACTAAATTATAGGAGTTGTTTTTCTAATCGGCATCCTTGTTCTGGGACAACACTTCTCGGCAACACCGTTAAAACGCAAGGTGAAATATGTGTGAAGAAATTAAGTATTCATTAGAGCTGAATAAATTTCTTAAATGCAGCATTTGGGCTTTGCCAATACTTTCAATATCCATTATTGTAATATTTTTTAAGTATTCAGATGTCGATAGACTCAAACTTCTTTTAGATTTACCATTTTTTGTTTTTGCATTTTGGAATTGGGCTAAATATTTCAACCGTCCGGTAAAAATAAACGTTAACAAAGATTCTGCCAGTTTTTTTAGTATTTTTCACAAAGAAACAAAAATAAAGTTCAGTGAAATAAATTCAGTTGAAAGCGATGGTTCTAATTCATTAATAATTCGGACTAAGTCAAATAAAATTTTCGGAGTAAATGGTTTGGCAGAATTTTCAAGATTTGTTAATGATGTAAAAAGTTCTAATCAAGAAGTTATTATTAAAGGTTTATAATGCGTTTTAACCAGCAAATCAACCGTCTGTCATTAGGTAAGCGGCATTTGTGCTGTTCTTAAGTTATTGAAAAAACCTGATATAATTATTGAAGAGTAATTCAAAGCATTGATAAATTCTTTTAAATTAGATTAAAAATAAAAACTTGACAATCTTAATCTCTTCCAATATATTTGACAAGAAAATATGAAGACAAAATTTACCATATTGACCATATTGATTTCCGCAACACTACTCTATGCTCCGACGACCATACTTGAGTTCAAAGCAGAAAGTCAGGATAATAACATTTTAATTACATGGAAAACTTCCAGCGAAGTAAATTTGAGCCATTTTGAAATAGAGCGCAGAACCGTAAGCGGTCAGTTTATGTTCCTTGCCAGAATCGAACCCGAACCCGACCAAAGTTATGAATATATCGACCAGACTGCTTTTAAATCAACAGACGCTGTTTATGCTTATCGTCTGAAAATTGTTGATAAAGACGGTCAGGTCTCTTACAGCGCTCCATTTAATGTAGTCCACAGAGTCTCAAGCGTAAAACGCACATGGGGCAGTATTAAAGCTTTGTTCCGATAATTGACTACTATGATTCTTAAAAATATCCCTATTTACCTTGCCTCAAAATCACCGCGCAGGCGCAAACTGCTTAAATTGATGAATATAAATTTCAAAGCGTTTTCTGTCGACGTAGATGAAGATATTCAGGACGGCGAACATCCTGCGCAAACCGTTAAGCGGCTGGCTCTGGATAAATTCAAAGCTGCCTCTAAAAAAGTAAAAGAGGGAATTATTATTACTGCCGATACAATTGTTGTATTGAATAAAGAAATACTCGGAAAACCCAGCACAAAAAAGGAAGCATTTGAAACACTCTCGAAACTGAGCGGGAATACACACACAGTTTATACCGGATTTGTGGTCGCAAATCTGTCGAACGGAAAAAAAATTGTCGATTACGAAAAAACCAGAGTTACGTTTCGAAAATTAAAACGTAAAGAGATTATTAATTATATTGAAAGCGGTAGTCCTATGGATAAAGCCGGGGCGTACGGTATACAGGACGATTATGGCGCCCTCTTTATTTCTAAAATTAACGGCTGTTATTACAATGTGGTCGGATTGCCAATTACAAAAATTTATTTGGCAATTCTCGGTATTACGCAATAAAGCATTATTCAATAATTATCTTTTTTTCCCGATTATTCATCCCTATTTTCTTTCAAACCTTGATTTTAGAGAAGGCTGTTATTATTTTACAACACTTAAAAACAGACAGAGGAGGATTATATGCATAACGACGAAACAAAAGGTTTTGGAAAAGGGGTGCTTATCGGTCTTTTTGCAGGAGCTGCTATTGGCTCGTTATTAGGATTGTTGTTCGCACCTAAAAGCGGAAAAGAATTAAGAGAAGATATTCGCCTTAAGTCAAAAGATTTGATGGACGACGCAGAATCGTATCTAACAGTTGCAAAAGATAAGGCAAATCAGTTGATAAATGAAGGGAAGAAAAAATCCGAAAAATTGGTAGCCGAAGCAAAACAAAAAGTAGATGCGCTTTTAGACGAAGCCGAAAAAGTTTTAACTGACGCTAAAGCCAAAGCCTCCGACGTTGTTCATACTGGCATTGATAAAGTGGGACAAGAAAGCGATAAATTAAAAGCTGCCGTTAAAGCTGGTGTCGATGCTTATCGTTCAGAAAAGAAATCATAATAACTAATCATGACTTTAATCGACATTTTACTGATTGTTTTAATATTAGCGGCAATATCTTTATGCGTTTTTTTGATTATCTATCTGAAAATAATTACAGAAAATCTCCAAGCCCTTCGTAAAGATGTTGATATGCTGATCAATAAGACTATTCCAGCTGTCGACAATCTAAACGATACCGTCGACAAAGCTAAAAGAATTGTCTCAGATATTGAAGGCTACTGGACGGAAATTGATTCGTCAATTAAGAAATTCAAAGAAAAAGTAAGTTTATTCAAAACAACGAAAATATTGAAAGAGGAAGAGAAAGCCGCTAATTTCATATCGAATTTAAGAGCCGTTGTTAAGGGTCTTCGGGCTTTTTGGTCTACACTTACACGAAAATAAATTTCTCGATCGATAAATATTATAAGGAGACTTCATCTTGAAAGAGTACAATCCAGATGCAATCCGAAACATCACATTAATTGGACACGGCGGAAGCGGTAAAACTTCCATATCCGAATTACTCCTTTTTACATGCGGCGCTATTAATAGAATTGGTAAAATTGAAGAAGGTACTACTGTATCTGACTTTAATCAGAATGAAATTGAAAAACAAATATCTATTTATGCAACACCGCTCCATATGGAGTGGAACAGTAAAAAAATTAATTTGATCGATACCCCCGGCTTCCCAGATTTTATCGGTCAGGTCATCTCCAGTCTTTATGTTTCCGACGTAGCCGTTTCGGTAATTAAAAGTGCCGAAGGCATTGAAGTCGGTACCGAATTGACATGGGAGTACGCAAGAAAATATAATATTCCATCGGCAGTAATTGTTAACAAGGTAGACAATGAACATTCTAAGTTCTTTGAAACAATTGAAGTTGCAAAGAAAAGACTTTCTCCAGATGTAAGTGTGGTTGCTTTTCCAGTAAACGAGGGTCTGAATTTCAATTCTGTTGTCGATTTAGTTAAAATGAAACTTGTCAGCTACGGCGATGCCGGTTCGAAAAAAGTTGCTCTGGAAGATATTCCGGCAAATCTTAAAGAACAGGCAGAAAAATTGAGAGAAGAATTAATCGAAAAAGTTGCAGAATCCGACGAAGATTTGATGAATAAGTTTTTTGAGGAAGGTACATTATCCGAAGAAGATCTTGTAATTGGAATTAAAAAAGCAATTATTAATGGAACTATGATTCCCGCTTTTCCTATGGCGGCTACAAAAAGTGTAGGCGCAAATACATTCCTCGATTTTGTTGAAAAGTATTTTCCATCGCCTGCCGATAGAAAACCACTCCAGGCTAAATTGAAAGAAAGCGGTACTCCAGTCGAAATTAAGTGCGACCCGAATGGCGAGCCTGTGTTGTTTATTTTTAAATCTCTTTCCGAACAACACGTTGGCGAGCTTTCAATCTTCAAAGTTTATTCCGGCACCATTACACAAGGTATTGACCTTGTAAACACGCATAAAGAGAAAATTGAAAGGGTCGGGCAACTCTTCATTTTGAACGGACACAACAGAACTGAAGTAAGTAGCCTTAAAGCTGGTGATATCGGTGCTGTCGTTAAACTGAAAGACAGTCATACAGGTGACACTCTTTGTTCGAAGAATTTCACAGTAGTTCTGCCTGAAATCGAATATCCGGAACCGGTTATAAGAATGGCGGTTCAACCGAAAGCTAAAGGCGATGAAGATAAAATTTCTGCTGCTCTGCATACGGCACACGAAGAAGAACCAACTTTGATTTCAAAATACGACCCTGAAATTTCACAGACAATTATTGCTGGACAGGGCGAGCTTCAGTTAAATCTTGCCGTAAAATTGTTGAAGGATAGGTACGGTGTGGACGTTGGCCTCATAGAACCAAGAATTCCTTACCGTGAAACGATTAAAGGTGTTTGCAACGACGCTGAATATAAACACAAAAAGCAATCGGGCGGAAGGGGACAGTATGGTCACGTACACCTAAAACTTGAACCGTTGCCACGAGGAGCGGGATTTGAATTTGTCGACGCTATCGTAGGCGGTGTAGTACCGGGTAGATTTGTGCCAGCAGTTGAAAAAGGCTTGAAAGAAATTATGTCGAAAGGTATTCTAACCGGAAATCAGGTAGTCGATGTTAAAGTTACATTGTTCGACGGCACTTATCACACTGTAGACTCGGACGAAGTTTCGTTCAAAATTGCAGCTTCTCAGGCTTTCAAAAAAGGATTTATGGAAGCCAAACCCGTTATTCTCGAACCGATATACGACGTGGAAGTAAAAATTCCCGAAGAATACATGGGCGACGTTATGGGTGATATTTCTAGCCGGCGAGGTAAAATACTTGGAATGGACTCAGAATCGCCGTTCCAGATTATAAAAGCAAAAGTTCCACTTGCTGAACTGCATAAATATTCAACTCAGTTGCGCAGTTTGACGTCGGGCAGAGGCATGTTCAAAATGAGCTTCTCTCACTACGAAGAAGTGCCGAAAGAAGTGGAAGCTAAGATTATCGAAGAATATCAAAAACATAGAGAAGAAACGGCTGAATAATAAATCAAAGGTGTTATCAATTTTACGACCCGTCAATTCGATTTTCCGGTTGACGGGTCAATTATTTTTTCCTCTATATTTATAGGAGATTTATGGATCGTCTGTGGTCGCCTTGGCGCTCGCAATATATCGAGTCGTTTAAGGATAAAAAGAAAGATAGTCAATGTATTTTTTGCGATGCTGTTAATCAAAAAATCGAAGATGAAAAATCTCTGAAAGTCTTTAGTACTGACTTATGCTATGTAATGCTAAATCTTTATCCTTATAATAGTGGACACATAATGGTAATTCCTAATCGGCATTTATCTTCTTTCGACGATTTAACCGACGACGAGTTGAAAACCATTATGCAGGTAACTAAATTAAGTATGAAGGCACTCGATTTAGCAATGAAGCCGCATGGTTTTAATTTTGGTGCAAATCTTGGTAAAGCTGCGGGTGCAGGTATCGATGAGCATATTCACTTCCACATTGTACCAAGGTGGAATGGCGATACAAATTTTATCCCTGTACTTGGCGAAGTAAAAGTAATTTCGCAGGATTTACTCCATACAAAGTTGAATTTAATTGAAGCATATTCGAAACTTAAGACTAATTCGAAATAAGAAATTCAGATGAAAAAAAATATTTTAATTGCACCCAATTCATTCAAAGAATGCGCTAACTCCGTTGAAATTGCTTCGTTATTTCAAACAGCATTTGATAAACTTATCTCTGATGACCTTAAAAAGGGTATTGAATTCCATTATAAACCGATAAGCGACGGCGGCGACGGCTTTTTGGAAGTTGCACAGAATTATTTTAGCCTGGAATTGCTTCATTTCGAAATTTCCTCACCTCATTCTGACGAAAAATTTTTATGCCCGGTTGGATATTCTCTTCTCGATAAAAAAGTTTATATCGAATCTGCTAAGGTTCTCGGACTTAATTTAGTGCCTGATAATAAAAGGAAGCCTCTTTTACTTACGTCGAAAGGTATGGGCGAGTTAATCGAACAATTAATTGGAAGCAATGAGAACGGTTTCCTTGAGGTAAACGAATTGATAATAGGTATAGGTGGGACAGCCACGAACGATATGGGACTTGGCATGATGAATTGCCTGGGACTTGATCTGTACGATATAAATAACAATAAGCTTGAAGTTATACCAGCCAATTTTCTTAAAGCAGAAAGAATTGAGTACAACAAAAAAGATTTGCCGTTTGATATTACAATCGTTCACGACGTTAACAATCCACTACTGGGCAAAGAAGGTTCAACGATGGTATATGCTCGTCAAAAAGGAGCTGCCGGTAGTGACCTGAATGTTCTGGAAGATGGTTTTAAAAAAATTCTTGAATTAATAAAATGCAATGACCAGACGAAACAAAAACTCAATGGCGCTGGTGGGGGATTGGCTGCAGCTTTTCAATTGTTCTTCGACTCCAAATTAAAATCGGCAGAAAATTTTATTTTTGAAGACCTTGATATAGCAGACAAATATTATGATTTGGTTTTAACTGGCGAAGGGAAATTCGATTTCCAGAGTAAGTACTCAAAAGGTGCTTATTTGATAATGAATAAATTCAGTAGTGCTGGAATTCCTATCTACATTGTCTGCGGCGAAGCTGAAGGTGATTTACCGGACGAAGAAAATATTCATATTATTGAGCTGGCGGAATATTTCGATACGCTTGAAGAGTCGATTGAGCAAATTGAGAAAGGTATTTTGATTGCAGCTAAGATTGTATCAAAAGAAATTCTGCATCAATTTACAATTAAAAATTAATACCGGAATTTATGATGGAAAATAAAGACGAAGTTCTGGAGCGAGTTTCAGTCAAAGAACTGGATTTGATTTTAGGGAAGAAATTTCCCGTTTTAGACGACGGCTTTATTCGTGTGGTTGATTATATGGGTTCGGACGAATCGATTGTACAGGCTGCTCGTGTTTCATACGGAAAGGGCACCAGGAAAGTTAGCGAGGATCGAGGACTAATTCGATATCTTTTGAGAAATCATCACACCACGCCGTTTGAAATGTGCGAAATTAAATTTCACGTGCGCGTTCCGATGGATACGTGGCGCCAGTGGATACGGCATCGAACTGCGAACGTTAACGAGTATTCAACCCGTTATTCGATTGCGATCGATGCTTCTCAAAAAACTGAGCCCGACAAATGGAGGTATCAGGCAAAAGATAATAAACAGGGGAGCGAAGGTTTTCTGAACCCTGAAGTTGGAAAAATTCTGTCGCAAAAAGAAATCCAGTTTCAGAATTATGCCCGTGAAATTTATAAAGAAAGACTGGAAGCGGGAGTGGCAAGGGAACAAGCCCGTAAAGATTTGCCTCTTTCTACATACACCGAAGCATACTGGAAAATCGACCTTCACAACCTTTTACGCTTCATATCTTTAAGAATGGATTTGCATGCACAGTATGAAATCCGTCAATATGCCGAAGTTATCGGAAAGGAAATTGTAGCCCGATGGTGCCCCATAACGTGGGAAGCATTCATGGATTATATCTACAACAGCATTAATTTTTCAGCACTCGAATTAAATATTCTGAAAGCCATTAATTCTGGCAATAAAGAAGAAGTGTTGCGTCTGGCTGATGAATATGGCTGGTTAAAAAAAATCGAAAACCGTCTTGCAAAGAACAGGGAAAGAATTGAATTCGAAGAAAAACTGAATTTGCTCGGTATTCAAATACCGTGGCATGAATTAATTTTTCATGAAAATTATTATAATAGCCGCAAAATCGAGAAATAATTTAATCGGCAATAAAGGTGAATTGCCTTGGCATTCCTCAGAGGAATTAAACCACTTTAAAAACATTACTTACGGGAACCCCGTTGTAATGGGACGCAAAACGTGGGAATCGCTTAAAAAGCCTCTCGAGAATAGACTCAATATTGTTTTAACTCGTAATAAGGAATATGAAATTAACGTCGCTAACGCCATTGTGCTTAACAGTATCGATGATGTTTTGAAATATTGCAATAATTACGAAAAAATTTATATTATAGGTGGCAGGCAAGTTTATGAAGCATTTATCAATATTGCCTCTGAAATGTTCATATCGGAAATGAAATTTGACGTTGAAGGAGACACCCTATTTCCTCCTTTTAATCCAGAAGAGTGGACGACGACAAAAAAAGAGTTTAACGATTTCGTACTTTATCATTATATTAGAATTAATTAAAGTGAATGTCGGATGGAAAATAAATCACGTAAAATAAAAATATTGCCGGAAAATATTGCCAATAAAATTGCCGCCGGCGAGGTTGTAAACAGACCTGAATCAGTTGTTAAGGAACTGCTCGAAAATTCGATTGACGCAGGCGCCAGCGAAATTGAAGTAGTAATTAAAAACGCTGGCAAATCACTCATTCAGGTTATCGACAATGGCGATGGAATGAGTCAGGAAGATGCCGAGCTTTGCATACAGCGTCATGCTACAAGCAAAATTAGTACTATCGATGACCTCGAAAAAATTATAACTTATGGATTCCGTGGCGAAGCCCTTGCTTCTATTGCTTCTGTTAGCCAGCTCGAAATAAAAACCAGACGTCAGGAAGACCAGCTTGCAACTTATATTAGATTTACAGATTCCAGCGAAATGTTAGCGGAAAAAATTGCTTACCAAAAGGGAACATCGGTTACAGTTAAAAATCTTTTTTATAATGTACCCGCTCGTAGAAATTTTTTAAAATCGAATGCCACTGAATTGAAACACATCATCGAAGCCTTTAAACGCATTTCATTAAGTCATCCAGAAATTTCATTCAAGTTTTATAACGACGATGACCTGCTGTTTGATTTCCCAAAAGGAAGTTTGCTCGACAGAATGAAAGCTGTTTTTGCAGACAATATCGACGAAGCGTTGCTCGAAGTCGAAGAAATTACAGATTATATCGGCATTAGCGGCTTTGTTACAAAACCGAATTATCTCAGAAAGAGCAAAGGCGAACAATATTTTTTCTTGAATAAGCGTTACGTGATTAATAAGACAATTAATCATGCAGTCTTTTCGGCATTCGAAAATATACTTGAAAAGGGGGACTATCCTTTCTTCGTACTTTTTATGGAAATCGACCCGAAAAAAGTTGACGTCAATGTTCATCCTTCCAAACTCGAAGTTAAATTTGACGACGAGAAAGAAATTTATGCGTTCGTTCATGCGGTTATTAAAAAAACAATCGGTAGTTATGACCTTGTGCCTCAGGTTACTTTAGATAACAGCGGAACTCCAGATCAGAGATTAAGACCTCAGAATTTTAGAAATATCGAAAGATACGATTTTACTGATCGACCGGCAGTTGAATGGGAGTCGAAGAAATATAACGTGGAAGATTTAAAACGGCTCTTTCATATGGACGACGAGATTAATGCCGCCGCTGCGCCCGAATCGATACCTCATCCATTCGAAAATCAACCCCAGCAAAAGGAGATAACCCATAGATTCGAATCAACTCAGGAAAAGGAAAGCGAAACCCCATTTATAGTATTGCTCCACAACAAATATATTCTTTCTCAGATTAAAAGTGGACTTATGATTATTGATGCACATGTGGCACACGAAAGAATCCTTTATGAACAGGCATTAAATTCGTTTAGCGCAAATATCCCATTTTCACAACACTTACTTTTTCCACAGGTAGTTGATATGGATCCTGCGGATTACGAATTAACTAAAGAACTTGAGCCCTATCTATCGAATCTAGGATTTACGCTCAAATTTAAACCTAAATACCGTGTGGAAATAATCGGTATCCCTTCCGACCTTAAAGCTGAACACGAAGTCGATACGCTTCTCGAAATTCTTCACGAATACAGAAAAAATCAGCAGGAGAAAATACTCGACGTTAAAGACAATCTTGCAAAATCATATTCCTGTAAAGCAGCTATAAAGGCAGGCGATAAACTCGATGAAAAAGAGATGCGTATCTTGGTCGATAAGCTTTTTGCAACTTCAATGCCGTATGTCTGCCCACACGGCAGACCGATAATAATTAAAATTCCAATCGAAGAATTCGACAAACGTTTCGGTAGAACCTAATAATAAAAAGAAAGGATTTCGATGGAATCCGAATACAAAAAAGCAAAAGAAAGATATCTTGACCGGTTATCCGAATCGGTAACCGTGCCTCGAAGATATTCAACCGTATCCGACCTTCCCATAAAGGAATGTTACTTTCCCGACGATATCGAAGGGAAAGACTATTTGTCGGATATCGGTTTTCCGGGGGAGTATCCGTTTACTCGCGGAATTCATACTACAGGTTACAGGGGTAAAATCTGGACAATGCGTCAATTTGCTGGCTTTGGTACGCCCGAAGATACAAATCAACGTTTTAAATATCTGCTCGCTAAAGGTCAAACGGGCTTGTCCGTTGCGTTCGATCTGCCCACTTTGATGGGGTGGGATGCCGATGCTGAAATGAGCAGGGGCGAAGTCGGTATTTGTGGCGTCTCTGTATCGTCTCTCCTCGATATGGAAATCTTATTCAAAGATATTCCTCTCGACAAAGTTTCGACTTCGATGACCATTAACTCGCCAGCCGCAATGATATTTGCTTTTTATCTTGCAGTTGCTAAAAAGCAGGGGTTGAGATTCGATTCCCTCAGCGGTACGCTTCAAAATGATATATTGAAAGAGTTTATTGCTCAAAAGGAGTTTATCTTTCCGCCGAAGCCATCGATGCGAATAATTGTCGATATGATTGAATTCTCTAGTAAAGAAACACCGAAATGGAATCCGATTTCAATAAGCGGATATCACATAAGGGAAGCAGGTTCAACCGCTGTTCAGGAATTGGCTTTCACTTTAGCGGACGGCTTTGCTTACATCGAGGCATGCCTGGAACGGGGAATGGATATCGACATGTTCGCTCCGAGACTTTCGTTTTTCTTTAATTCTCATCTCGACTTTTTCGAAGAGATCGCCAAATTTAGAGCTGCAAGGAGAATTTATGCACGACGTATGAAAGAAGTCTATAAAGCAAAAAATCCACGCTCATGGTGGCTGCGATTCCATTCTCAAACAGCAGGTTGTACATTAACAGCACAACAGCCTGAAAACAATATTGTCCGAACAGCATATCAGGCGCTTGCAGCAGTACTCGGAGGAACACAATCGCTTCATACAAATTCGATGGATGAAACTTTAGCACTCCCTTCCGAAAAAGCAGTGAAAATTGCCCTGAGAACGCAGCAAATGCTTGCATACGAAACAGGAGTGATTAACACAGTAGACCCATTAGGTGGCAGTTA
Source organism: Melioribacter roseus (assembly GCA_020722005.1). Lineage (GTDB taxonomy): Bacteria > Bacteroidota > Ignavibacteria > Ignavibacteriales > Melioribacteraceae > Melioribacter > Melioribacter roseus_A. Next base: position 26,752 of record DYLP01000025.1, on the reverse strand, counting down.
TTTCATCGAAAAACTCACGGATGAAATGGAAGCAGGAGCCGAAAAAATCTTTCAAGAAATTGACGCACTCGGTGGAGTTATTCCTGCCATCGAAGCTGGCTATTTCCAGAAAGAAATTGCTAATTCAGCGTATCGGTATCAGCTTCAACTCGAAAGTAAAGAAAAAATAATTGTAGGTGTAAATGAATTTGTTGACCCAGATGAAAATATCGATATCCCGATACTTAAAATTCCACCTGAAGTTGAAATTGAGCAAAGAAAACGACTGGCAGAATTAAGAAACAGCAGAAATCAAAACGACGTCGATAAAGCGCTCGAAAATATTGGTAACGCCGCTAAAGACGGAAAGAACCTTATGCCACCGTTAATTGAGGCTGCCGAAAAGTATGTTACACTCGGCGAAATGGTCGCTGAACTTAAAAAATATTTCGGTACTTATACTGACGCACCTGTATTTTAATTATGGACAAATTTGTACAATACTTAAAATTGATTCGAGTCAAAAGCTGGATTAAAAATCTATTTGTATTTGTCCCGTTAATCTTTTCGAAAAGTTTATTTGACCCGTACAGTTTATCTCTGTCGTCCCTGGCATTTTTCACTTTCTCACTGGCTTCAGGATTTGTTTACATCATAAACGACATTTTCGATGTCGAATATGACCGTTCGCATCCCGTTAAAAAATACAGACCAATTGCCTGTGGAAAAGTTTCTGTAAAAGAATCTCTTTTTATAGCGGCTGCAATTTTAATCCTTTTGATTTTGATCCTATCCATTTCCAATATTCAATTTATTCTAATCCTTGCAACCTATATTCTTGTTAATTTCTTATATACAATCTACCTTAAAAATATGGTCATACTGGATGTTATGATAATTGCATTTGGATTTTTATTGAGAGTGGCTGGCGGAGCTGTAATAATTAATGTCGAATTGTCTGGATGGCTGATACTTGCTACCGTTTTTATATCGCTCTTTATGGCGGTAATAAAGCGTAGGGTGGAGTATTTAACTTATGAAAATATGGAATTAAAAAGGAAAGTTCTGGTCGACTATTCGATAGAACTTTTTAATATACTGACAGCTATAACCGCTGGAGGGATAATTATTTCTTATTCCCTGTACTCGATTTCAGAACATACATTGCGAGAATTCGACACGAGAGCTTTAGTATATACAGTATTATTCGTTATCTATGGAGTTTTCCGATATCTCTATCTGGCAATTAAGCAGAAACGAGGAGAAGACCCAGCCGAACTTGTATTGTCTGATATTCCGACTATTTTGAACGCAATTTTGTATATTTTATGTGTCTTAGTGATAATTTATGGTTAATCTATGGTAAATGATTTACTGGTTCTGATTTTATTATTAATTGCAAGCGCTTTTTTTTCTTCGGCTGAGATTGCATATATCGTTGCTAATAAAATTAAGCTTGAAATACGGGCGAGAAAGGGGAATTATTATGCAAAAACAGCATTCTATTTTGTTCAGAAACCTGCAGCATTTTTTTCTACCATTTTAATCTCCAACAACATTGTTAATATTTCTTTTGCCTCGATTTCATCTTATTTCTTGTTGAACTATTTTGGTTTCAATGAGTTCGAAATACTGATTATTTCTACTTTATTTTTGTTACTCTTTGGTGAATTAATTCCCAAATATATCGGCAGGGAAGTGGCAGATGCCCTGGCGCTCGTATCCTCAGTACCAATAAGAATTTTGTCAATTTTATTTTATCCTTTTATTGCGGCTACTTCGAGAATATCTTCAATCGTTGAACGAATTGATGCAAAAAAGGAAGAGGATGCGGTAAATGAAATTGACAGAGATGATATCCAGAATTTAATTGTTGAAAGCAGTCAAGCACAAAAAATCGACGAGGAACAATCCGATATAATCAATAAAATAATCGAAATCCGTGACCAGAAAGTTTACGAAGCCATGACCCCACGAACGGATATTGTAGGCGTCGATATCAATTCTTTAACTGACGATGTGCTCGAGACGTTTATCGAGTCGGGTTATTCCAAATTGATTGTTTATGAAGAAAACCTCGATAACATAAAAGGGATGGTGCTCGTTAAAGATTTCTTAAAAATGCCAGAAGAATTAAAATCAGTATTGCGTGATGTAACTTTTGTACCCGAATCAAAAAGAAGTCTCGAGATGCTGAATGAATTCTTGAGCAAACAATTTTCACTGGCTGTGGTTGTTGATGAATTTGGTGGCACAGCCGGTATAATTACTGTAGAAGATTTGATAGAAGAACTTTTTGGAGAAATTAAAGACGAATACGACGTCGACGAAATTATTGCCAGAAAAATTGGGGAGCAAACTTATATTTTAAGCGGAAAAGTGGAAATCGACTACTTAAACGAGGAATTTAATTTGAATATCGAAGAAGGCGACTACGAAACCCTTTCAGGCTATATCACTACAAAACTTGGACGCATTCCTCGTAAAGATGAATCGTTTAGTATTGATAACTTTTCAGTCCAGATCCTTAAATCGGATAAAAAGAAAATCGACCTGGTAAAACTTTATGTAAAAGATTCTAATTGATTGATTATTAATGAATTGCAAATTTATTATGAAGTTTTGATTTTATTTTCTATTGATGATTTCATTCTAATTTTTGATTCTTTCAAATTAAGAGTTTTACAAGATAATGCGAGCATCCAGCGCATATAAATTATGCGAAGATTTGTGACATTGACTTTGTCTCTGAGATTTTTAGGAGCAAGTTAGAAAAACGGCTAAAATTTCCATATCATTAAAACGGGAGCAAGAAATTGAATAAGAAAATGATGTTTTGTAAAATATCAGAAGATTGTCCATCGTATAATTTCAATGATTTAAAACCTTTTATCTCGTCAGTTTTTTCTAAAGCATCATAATTTCCGATAAATCTAAGCAGGATTCGGTTAGTTTAATTTTTAGCTGTTAATAAAATTTCAACAACATTTTAGAACTCGATATCTTTCTAAATTCGATAAATATGTTAAAACAATCTCTAAAATAATAGTGAGAGCTATCTGTTGAATTTATAAAAACTTACTAATATTTATAACATCAAAAAAGGAAAGATAACACTAATAAATATAATGGATTAAGTTGATGTATTTAATAATCGTCTCGGGTTAATGAATTACAATTTTTAAGGACATTTCTTAAATGCTTTGCAACAGAAAAAATTTAATAAAGGTTATTAGTTGCTGCTGAAATGAATGAGATATTGTTATTTGATACGCTAGTTAAAGTCTTATATTAAAGCAAAACCGTGACAAAATTATATTTGAAATTACAATTAAAAAGAGGTGGAAATATTTATATATTTCAACTCTAAAAATATTTGAGAATGATGGAGTTCAAGTTAGAAAAGAAGGATAACAGCTCAAAAGCACGTGCAGGAAGGATTATTACGGAGCACGGTGAAATTGAAACACCCATTTTTATGCCCGTCGGTACACAAGGCACTGTAAAAGCGGTTTCTCATAGAATTTTAAAAGACGAAATTAAAGCCCAAATTATTTTGTCGAATACGTATCATTTATATTTGCGTCCAGGCACAGACATTCTGGAACAGGCAGGAGGATTGCATAAATTCATGTCGTGGGACTTACCGATACTCACCGATAGCGGCGGATTTCAGGTCTATAGTCTCACAGAATTAAGGAAATTAAAAGGCGACGGTGTGGAATTCAGATCACACCTCGACGGCTCGGTTCACTATTTTACTCCACACAAAGTAATTGAAATACAGAGGAGTATCGGGTCGGATATTATGATGCCGCTGGATGAATGTACTCCATACCCTTGCGATTATGATTATGCGAAGAAGTCAACTGAATTAACAAGCAGATGGGCTGTCCTAAATAAAGAAGCGTTCGAATCGACACAACCATTATATGGTCATTCGCAGGCTTTGTTCGGTATTATACAGGGAAGCGTCTACAAAGATTTAAGAGAAATGTCGGCTAAAGAACTGTTAAAACTCGATTTCGACGGTTATGCGATCGGAGGCCTGGCCGTTGGCGAACCTACTGAAATGATGTATGAATTAGTTGATTTTACAACCGATTTTTTGCCGGAAAATAAACCGAGATATTTGATGGGCGTCGGTCGCCCTGAAAATATTCTCGAGGCTATTGAACGAGGCGTAGACATGTTCGACTGCGTTATGCCCACTCGTAATGCCAGAAATGCCTACCTTTTTACTTCGCAGGGAATTGTATCGATGAGAAATGCCGTTTACAAAGACGACTTTTCGCCACTCGATCCAGAGTGCGATTGTTACACATGCAAAAATTTTAGCAGGTCATATCTAAGGCATTTATTTAATGCAAAAGAAATATTAGCTTTGGAATTGTCTTCTATTCATAATTTGACATTTTATCTAAAACTGGTTAAAACAGCCAGAGAAAAAATACTTGATGGAAGTTTTGTTGAATGGAAAAAAGAAATGGTTGAAATTATTTCTACAAATGTACAATTAAATAAGGAGTATTAAATGGATTTATTATTAGCAATGGCTCCCCCTCCAAATGGACAGGGTGGTTCGGGCGGACTGATCAGTACTTTAATTATGTTCGGTGCAATCTTTGCAATATTCTATTTCATGATTATTAGACCGCAGCAAAAAAGAGCCAAAGAAAGGGAAAAATTACTCTCATCTGTCCAAAAGGGCGATAAAGTGATTCTAAGCAGCGGACTCTACGGTACAATAGCAGGGCTGGACGACAAAACCGTTCTGGTCGACGTTGGCAATAATGTCAAAATGAAATTCGAACGCTCGGCAATTGCTACCATATTACGGGACGACAAATAATTGTTGAATGAGGGTGACTAAAAAGTAATTTTTTTAAGCCACGAATTCTACTATTTATAAATTTATTGTTGAATAAATACTTTTAGTCACCCTGTTATCTTATTTCTTTTGAGGAGGATGGATGAAAGCTTTAAGCACCAAGAAAAATTTTCTCGCAATCGAAAAAGAATATTCGAATTATGAAAATTCTGAAATCGTTATCCTTTCGGCACCTTTCGAAAGAACCGTCAGCTATGGCAGTGGTACAGCTGCCGGACCTGAAGAGATTCTTAAAGCTTCTCATTATGTCGAATTTTATGACGAGGAAATGAAGCGTGAACTCTGTTTCGAAAAAGGTATCTGTACACTCGAGCCGTTAGATTTCAAGAATTTATCGATTGAAAAATCTCTCAAAAAAATTTACAAAGAGAGCGCGCGACATATCGATAACGGTAAATTCGTTGTTTTGTTGGGGGGTGAACATTCAATTTCTTCAGCGCCTGCAATGGCTTTTAGTGAACGTTTCCCGAATCTTTCGATTCTGCAAATCGATGCGCATTCAGATTTACGCGACAGTTATAACGGAAGTAAATTTTCACATGCATCCGTAATGGCTCGCATTGCCGAATTCAATAAGCATATTGTTCAAGTAGGAATTCGCGCTCAATGCAAAGAAGAAGTGGAACTGAGAAAAAAATACAATATAAAAACTTTCTATGCCAGAGAAATAAAATCGGGAATGTACGGTGAAAACTGGCAGGAATTGGTTGTAAATAATTTAACCGAAAATGTCTATATTACATTTGACGTCGATGGATTTGATCCTTCGCTGCTGCCTGCAACTGGCACTCCAGAGCCTGGCGGACTTTTCTGGGACGAAACGATGAATTTACTGAAAATTGTTGGGGCAGAAAAAAATGTCGTCGGATTCGACGTAGTCGAACTGGCGCCCTCGAAATATCATCCTTCGTCAAATTTTGTGGCTGCCAAACTCGTTTATAAAATGCTCAATTATGCTTTTACCGGTAGATAGGTATTGAATTAATCGTTCTATTTGGTTATTTAAGTGTAACAAAAATTTGAGCGAGAGGGTGATTTGAAAAAAATACTACTGCTGGTCTTAGCACTTCTTTCGAGTTTATCTGCACAAAAAGTTTACTATGGAAATATTGAAGGCGATATCGATCTGGGATTGGCGCCTTATGTGAAAAGGATAGTTCAAGAAGCCGAAAAAAATACTGCCGATGCAATCATTTTTCGCATTAATACTTTCGGCGGTAGAGTCGATGCTGCGACGCAAATTAAAGATGCGATTCTCAACAGTAAAGTTAGAACGATTGCATTCATCGACAAACGAGCAATTTCCGCAGGTGCATTAATAGCTCTTTCATGCGAAAAAATTGTAATGACCCCTGGTGCCTCAATGGGAGCTACAACTGTAGTCGATCAAACTGGCCAAAAACAATCAGAAAAATATCAATCCTACATGCGTTCGGAAATGAGAGCCACTGCGGAAAAAAACGGAAGACGTACCGATATTGCTCAGGGAATGGTTGACGAGACCATTGTAGTTGCAGACCTGCAGGACGACAGTACAAAATTGGTCACTTTAACAGCTGAAGAAGCTCTTAAATTCGGTATGGCTGATACAATCCTTACTAGTATCGAGGAAGTTAAAGATGCTTTCGGATATAAAAATGCGAGCTTAATTACCATCGAATCGAACTGGGCTGAGGATTTTATTAGATTCCTCAACCATCCTGTTGTATCTTCGCTATTGATTATGATTGGATTAATAGGACTTTATACGGAAATAAAAACTCCTGGCTGGGGAATGCCCGGCACAATTGGACTGATAAGTTTAGCTCTCTTTTTTGGCAGCGGTTATATTCTCGAACTTGCTTCGGCTCTTGAAATAATTCTCTTTATTGCAGGCATAATTCTCCTTCTTATCGAAATTTTTATTGTACCTGGATTCGGCGTCTTTGGAGTAAGCGGCATTGCTCTTATGATCATTAGTCTTTTTCTTGGACTTGTTTCGGATTTCCCTTTGATCGATTGGGATATTATCTCGTTTGCAATAATACAACTTGCTTTGACACTCTTTTCCACTCTTGTTATAATGACGCTGATGTTGAAATTCCTGCCGAAAACGAGTGTTGTAACAAAATTGGTTCTGGATAAAAAAGTGGAACAAAAATCCGGATATGGAACCCTGCCAGCTTTGAAAGACTTAATTGGACGAGAGGGAATTGCATATACCGATTTAAGACCATCAGGCACCGCATTAATTGACGGTAAAAGAGTGGACGTTATTTCCGAAGGTGATTATATTCAGCGTGATAGCCCAATAATTGTCAAAGCAGTTGAAGGCTTGAAAGTAATTGTAGAAAGAAAAAATTGAAATAAAGGCTGTCTAAAAATCTCAATAAATTATTTGAGAAAATTCGTGAAAGCAGTGGCTCTTTTCTTTAAAGAGATAATTTTTAGACAGCCTTCTTTTATAACAATTCTATAATATTCTTATTTGTCGTAATATCTTTTCGTACAGTCTTTACTTTCTTTTGCATTGAATTCAACATTTCGAGATTTGCTTTTAGTTCTACAGTAGTTCCGGTCTCCGATTTTATCAAAAGTCCTCTGTCGATATCGAAAAGGAGTTTGCCATCGCCGTTTATTTTCGGGTCTTCAAAATTGTACTTAATACCGTTCTCCTCGCCGCTTTTGTTTCCCGTCCAGGTAGTGTTTAAATGTGCACTCACACTTATGGCGCGATTGCCATCGTATTCAACAAAACCATCCACTTTATATCTTACATTGTTGTTGATGTTAAAGACGCTTAGTTGAGAAGGGTAAGTTTTGACCCATGTAGAGTCCTTTGCCAGTTGTTTATCCGGAAGCTCCCGGAAAATTAATTGAGTAATGGGACGAATAATTGCGTCGCCAATACTTTTGGAAAGCTGAACTTTTTGTTCTGTCGTAAGTTTCTGATTTTCGGGTTGTAATGAATTCATTTTATCGACCATTTTATCTAAACGCGAAACTTCAAGCACTTCACCTTTTTTGCTTATTCGTGCGCGATATGGTACATTGTGAATTGCATAATACTGAATGAATTTTTGATTTTGTTCTGGATTGTTCTTGGCGCTGGCATCGTAAACAAATTTTTGCCCATTGATATCAGCGTTGATCTTTAATGATGAAATCGTAATATCCAGTTCAGTAGTGTTGTCGGGTTCGACTTCAATAACTTTAATATCGAACTGGTAAACCGTATTTTCATTCGATCTTGATTCAATGAGTGTATCGGCTTGAATGGTTTCTTTGGCTGTTGTAATTGTAGTCAGTTTATACTTTACCTCGTCACCTTTGGAGAATTTATAGTCGATAGTCACATTTTGACCTTTTAAATCGATCTGTTTTAGTTCAGTTTTATCTTGATTGTTTTTCTTTTCGCTCGAGCACCCTGCAATCAATGCAACGATAAACAGAGCGGTTAAAATATTTTTCATGTTATTCTTCCCATCCGTTAATTTCTAAAAGTTCTTTCCTTGAAAAGAAGTGAGAAATCTCTTTCGCAGCATTTTCGTCTGAATCGGAGCCGTGAACTATATTTTCTTGAATGTTTTCTGCATACATTTTTCTGATTGTGCCTTCTTCGGCTTTAGCAGGATCGGTTGCACCAATCAATTTACGGAAATCTTCAACGGCATTCTCTTTTTCAAGTACAATTGGGACACACGGACCCGAAGTCATATAGGAAATCAATTCCTGAAAAAATGGTCTCTCTTTGTGTACCTCATAAAATCCTTTGGCAGCGTCGGGAGTAAGTTTGATCATTTTCATTGCCGCAATTTTAAACCCTGCATCTTGAATATGACTGATTACTTTTCCCATTAATTCTTTGCGAACACAATCCGGTTTGAGGATAGCCAATGTTCTGCTCAATTTATTCCTCCATCATTTATTTCTTTTTTGATTTTTTTTCTAAAGCTTTTTTCATTGTAATTCCGATTTCAGCGGGGCTTTCAACGACAATAATTCCAGCTTTTTTGAGAGCTGCCATTTTTTCGGCTGCAGTTCCTTTCCCGCCAGAAATAATTGCGCCTGCATGTCCCATACGTCTTCCTGCAGGTGCGGTACGTCCGGCAATAAAACCGACAACAGGTTTCTTCACATATTTTTTGATATACTCTGCTGCTTCTTCTTCGGCAGTGCCGCCAATTTCTCCGATCATAACAATTCCTTCTGTGCCTTCGTCTTCGTTCATCAATTTAATAATATCGATAAAACGAGAACCGATTACAGGATCACCTCCAATACCAACACAGGTAGATTGACCAATGCCGAGGTCTGTCAGTTGTTTTACTGCTTCATATGTCAAAGTTCCACTTCTCGAAACTATACCGACTTTTCCTTTTTTGTGTATGAAGCCTGGCATAATGCCAATTTTAGCTTTGCCTGGAGATATAATGCCGGGGCAGTTAGGACCGATCAAACGCACATCTTTCCCTTTCAAAGAATTATAAACGTGAACCATATCTCTGGCAGGAATCCCTTCGGTTATGCAGACGATTAATTTAATACCTGCATCGGCAGCTTCTAAAATTGCATCGGCGGCAAATGCTGGTGGAACAAATATAGCCGACGCAGTAGCTTTGGTTTCTACAACTGCTTCTTTGACAGTATTGAAAATTGGAATATCGGTGTCTTCAAATTTCTGACCACCTTTGCCTGGGGTTACACCGGCAACTACATTCGTTCCGTATTCGAGCATTTGTCGTGTATGGAAAGAACCTTCGCCTCCGGTTATTCCCTGTACTAAAACGCGTGTTCTTTTGTCGAGAAGGATACTCATAATTTTACCCGTATTTTGTTTATATTTCTTACAAAATTAAGAAAGGAAATTCAAATATACCCGAATTTTCTCGAATTAATTTACTGTATCGTCTCCAGCTTTTTAGCAAATCGGAGTAGTTTTAATTCTTCAAAATGATTAGCCATTAGTTGAAGACCAATAGGAAGTCCTTCTGAATTCTTACCAACTGGAATATTGATACCAGGTATGCCTGCGAGGTTGGCCGGCGTTGTAAAAATGTCGCTCAAATACATTTGGAGAGGGTCGGCTGATTTTTCACCAATTTTGAAAGCAACCGTAGGCGTTGTGGGAGTCAACATAATATCGACTTGTTGAAATGCTTTGTCGAAATCTTCTTTAAGCAGACGTCGTACTTTCTGAGCTTTTCTATAATAAGCGTCGTAATAACCTGCCGAAAGAACATATGTCCCCAGCATAATTCTACGTTTAACTTCTTTGCCAAATCCTTCAGTTCGCGATTCGGTGTACATATCGAATAAATTATTGGCTTTGTCCGATCGGTAGCCGTAATGCGCTCCATCATAACGCGATAGATTGGACGAAGCTTCGGCAGTAGTCAGTATGTAGTAGGTTGCAATTGCGTATTCGGTGTGGGGGAGTGATATTTCCTTAATTTCGTAGCCGTTTTCTTTTAAAAGATCGATTTGATTTTCGATGGCTTCTTTAATTTCTTGATCGAGTCCACCTTCGCTTGAAGGATTGAGATATTCTTTCGGTATCCCGACTCGATATTTTTCTACATTGTCGACATTTAATGTAAATGCTGGAACTTCAATATCGTGACTTGTTGAATCTTTCGGGTCTTTTCCAGAAATAACACTCATAATAAGAGCAATATCCTCGATAGATTTAGCAAAAGGACCGATAGTATCGAACGAAGAGGCAAATGCAGTAAGTCCGTATCTCGACACTCTGCCATAAGTAGGTTTAAGACCGTATACACCGCAGAATGCAGCTGGTTGACGTATCGAACCGCCCGTATCGGTTCCAAGCGAGGCGTCGCATAAATCCGCAGCAACAGAAACGGCTGAACCTCCACTCGAGCCTCCGGGCACACGTTCCGTATCGTGCGGATTTCGAACGATTCCGAATGCAGAATTTTCGTTCGAAGATCCCATCGCAAATTCGTCGCAGTTGGTTTTGCCAATAATTATTGCATCTTCATCGAGTAATTTTTGAACAGCCGTGGCAGTATAAACTGCTTCGTAATTTTTCAATATCTTCGACGAGCAGGTCATCGGACGGCTCTTAATGGAGAGCACGTCTTTGATCGATATGACCATGCCACCGAGTTTGCCCGCACTCCCTTTTTTAATTTTTTCTTCGACCTTATCGGCTTGCAATAAAACATCATCGAAAACAAAATTGAAAGCGTTGAGTTCTTTTTTATCTTCGATCTCATGCAAAAATTCTTCAACGTTTTTTCTTAAGGAAATCTTTCCCGATTTAATTAATTCTATTTTTTCAGAATGATTTCTATATTGAGTCAATTTAAGCACCGTAATTAATTTGAAGTTTCAGATTTTCCTTTTTCGGTTTCTTTCTTCGTTTCGATTTTATCGATCGATTTGATGTCTTCTTCTACTTCTCGCATCGCCTTTTTGAATTCTCTCATTCCTTTGCCTATACCTTGAGCTACTTCCGGAATTTTCTTTGCGCCGAAAAGTATAAGTATCGCTAACACAATCAATATTATTTCAGATGCACCTAAATTGCCAAACATAATTCCTCCTCCTTATTTATAAATACTTTCAGCAATCGATTTGAAAATCAGAGCTCCGTCAGTTCTGGACAAAGCTGTATCGCATGCTCTTTCCGGGTGGGGCATCATTCCAAGTACATTGCCTTCCTTATTTATTATCCCTGCAATGTTATTGAGCGAGCCATTTGGATTTGACTCCGGTGTAACATCACCTTTCGAGTCGGAATATCGGAATACGACTTGATTATTCTTTTCGAGTTCGCTCAGTGTTTTTTCGTCGGCGTAATAATTACCTTCGCCGTGCGCTATTGGTATTTTTATTACATTTTTGTCAACTAATTTTGTAAAAAGAGTATTTTTGTTTTCTACCCTTAAATAGACGTCTTTACAAATAAATTTTAGATTGATATTCTTTTGCATTATGCCGGGAAGAAGACCTGTTTCAAGCAGTATCTGAAATCCGTTACAAATACCGATTACAATTCCTCCACTGTTGGCAAATTTAATCACTTCATCCATAATCGGAGAGAAGCGGGCAATTGCGCCAGTTCTGAGATAGTCGCCGTATGAAAATCCGCCCGGCAAAAGTATTGCGTTCGAACCTTTCAGGTCGGGTTCTTTATGCCACAAGAATTCGGCATCGTAACCGAGTACTTTTTTTGTAGCATAATAAGCATCGTGGTCGCAATTAGCGCCTGGAAAAACTACAATACCAAATTTTATCTTCATTTTAATTTTTCTGGTTTACTTGTTCTAAATGATATTCAAAGTCTTCCATGATGGGATTCGACAGCAGCTTTTCGCTATATTCTTTCAATTCTTTTTCTGCAACTTCTCTGTCGTCCGTGTCTATAAAAAATTCGATATATTTTCCGATGCGAGTGTTTTTTACATTATTAAAACCGAGCAATCTGGCGCCCTGTTCTACAGCTTTACCCTGTGGGTCCAATATTGTAGGTCTTCTTTTAACAATTACAGTTGCTTTGAACACTTTACTTCTCCTGCGTCGTTTCTAAAATCTGATTTTTTGAAAAAAAGAAAAAATAAAGGTGCCTAAATATACCAAAGAGAACAATAGATAGAAAAATGAAGAATAAAATTCTTCCGTTCGTTTCAAATGCAAGAAATAAAGAAATAATCAATGTAAAAAATAGGACGAGTTTTTCTTTTAATTTTTTATCCTTCAATTTTGGTAGAGCATTGTATCGTACTTTACTAACCATCAGGAAGGATAATAGTAGTATTAAAGGGATAATGAAAATGTTTAACGGTTTGTTCATACCCGAATCGGAAGAATAAGAAAATACTAAGGTAGAAATTGTTAGTGCCGAAAGTGGGATTGGCAATCCAGTAAAATCTCCTTTTGTGTTAAGGTCTCCGATTGTAATGTTAAAACGCGCTAACCTGAATGCTCCAAAAATCAGTATAAGTGAACCTATGATTATTCCCGGTAGACCAAATTGATAAGTGTAAGCTTTATAGATCAAGAACGACGGTGCCGCTCCGAAACTTACAACATCCGAAAGTGAATCGAGTTCTACTCCAAATTTGCTTGAGGTGCTCAAAAGTCGCGCAATAATTCCGTCTAAAGTGTCGAAAATTGCAGCCATAATAATGAAGATTGCAGCTAATTTATAATTCCCGTGCGAGGTATAAACAATCGACAGGAAGCCACAAAATAAATTGAGTGAGGTCACAAAATTGGCAACAAAAGATTTTGAATTAATCATTTTTGTACTCGAATAAAATTGTTTCGCCGGCTTTAACTTTGTCTCCCGATTTTACAACAGGTATCCATTTTTTCGGTACGATAATATCCGAACGACTACCGAATTTAATCATCCCGAAACGGTCGCCCATTTTTACCGTGTCGCCCTTTTTGATTTCGTAGACGATTCTTCTGGCTATAAAACCCGCCACTTGAGTAAAAAGTATTTTGCCGTATTTCGATTGAATTCCGATTTCGGTTCGTTCGTTTCTCAAATCCGATTTATCGTAAAATGCCATAAGGTAATCTCCTTCAACATAATTCAGATATTCAACCTTGCCGTTAATCGGAATTCGATTTACATGTATATCCAGAGGCGACATAAATATCGAAATCTGAATGGCTTCATCCTCAATGAATCTTTTTTCGTACACGTCTTTAACAAATAATACTTCTCCGTCGGCAGGCGACACAATTACGTCGTCCCTGTTCGGTGGAATCCTCTCAGGATCACGGAAAAAATTCAAATTGAATATCAAAAAAAAGAGACCGAATATTGTCAATCCGTATTTAATCCATCCATTATTAACAAATAATCCAGCAATAATTAGTAGCAACGAAATTGTCGCCATTAAGATGAACGTATTTAACCCGTATTTAGTTATCATTTAATCAATAGATTTTAATAAACCATACTAATCTAATATTTTATTTGCTTAATTTCTTGTGTTAATTTTTTTTGATAATTTTGTGGTAAGAATATTACAAACAGGAGGAATGATGAATTTCAATATGCAAAACATGCTAAAGCAAATTCAGAAGATGCAGGCGGAAATGGTTAAAGTGCAGGAAGAGTTAGGTAACAAAACAGTTACCGAAGAAAGTGGTGGCGGAATGGTAAAAGTAACCGCCAACGGGAGAAAAGAAATAATTTCGATCGATATAGATGAGGAAATCATTAAAAGCAACGATAAGGAAATGATCGAAGACCTTATCATTGCAGCGGTTAATAAAGCATTGGGAGCCGCCTCTAAAATGGCGGAAGAAGAAATGGCTTCCGTTACAAAAGGAATGATTCCGCCTGGAATGAACATACCGGGATTTTAAATTGCTAATTGCCGAACCTTTACAAAGAGCAATTGACGAGTTGAGCAAACTTCCTTCAATTGGAAAGAAGACCGCTCAACGATTGGCGCTTCATCTGTTAAAGAGCGACAAGTCTACAGTAGAGTCGCTCGTGGATTCAATCAGCGCATTAAAAAACAAACTCCGTTTTTGCGAAGTCTGTTTCAATCTTTCTGTGGAAGAAAAATGCGACATTTGTAAAAGTACAAAACGTGACCATTCTGTAGTGTGTGTGGTCGAAGATATAAGTGACGTTATTGCTATCGAAAAGACGAACGAATACAACGGAGTATATCACGTGCTGGGTGGAGTGTTGAATCCATTATCCGATGTCACACCCGACAAACTCCACATCGAAGAATTGATTAAAAGAATTGAAGCTGGTGGAATAAACGAAATAATTCTGGCTTTGAATCCTGACGCCGAAGGAGACGCTACATCGCTCTATTTAACCAAAATTTTGAAAGAATATCCCATCAAGGTCAGTCGAATTGCAAGAGGTCTGCCGATAGGGGGCGACCTGGAGTTTGCCGACCCCGCGACAATAGGACGCGCTTTCAGCGGAAGAATTCAATTGTAATGAAAAACTGGTATAAAGATTGGTTTTCGTCTGAAGAATATTTTAACGTTTATAATCATCGCGATTTAAATGAAGCACATCTGTTCTGCAATTTAATTTTAAGAGAAACACAACCGAAAAAAGATGCTCTTATTCTCGACGCTGCGTGTGGTTTCGGCAGGCATGCTCTTTTTTTTGCTTCGAAAGGCTATAATGTCATCGGATTTGACCTGAGTAAATTATTCCTCAACAAAGCCCGAAACGAAGCCGCAAAATCGAGCTTGGATATTAAATTGATTTGCGCCGATATCAGAAACGTTTGTTTCAAAACCCGATTCGATCTTATCTTGAATTTATTTACAAGTTTTGGATATTTTGAGAGCGACGAGGAAAATTTTTCTTTTATTCAGAGGTCCTATAATTTTCTTAACAACGACGGGTGGTTCGTCTTCGATTATCTGAATAAAACATATCTTGAAAAAAATCTCAAAACTGAAACGATCAGGAAAATAAACGGCCTGGTAATTACCGAAAAACGGTCGTTCAGAGATAATAGAGTTATTAAAAAAATTGAAATTAAAGAGGGGAATAATTTCAAAACGTTTTATGAATCTGTTAAACTTTACAGCTCGAACACACTTATCAAGAAATTCGAGCAATTTGGGTACAAATTGGTTAATTTATACGGTGATTATAGTGGAAGTTCTTACTCTGACAATTCGCCTCGATTAATAATGTTTTTCAAAAAATGAAATACCTCGTATATATATCGATATTAATTATATTGACGTCATGCGATCTGATTACAACGCGTGATGCGGAAGAACCGATAAAGCCGAGCTCAAGTTTTTTAACTGCAAGCGAACCCGAAATTTTATTGCGAAATTTCGAATCTTCAATTGAAGAAAAGATTACCGAAAATTATCTGGCTTGTTTTGTCGACAAGAATTTTCTCGATAAAGAATACAAATTCGTTCCAGCAGGTCAGTCCGTTGCAGTGAACCCGGCATTATTAAATTGGGACCTTAATTCCGAACGACTTTTTATGGAAAATTTGAAAGCAAACTTATCCGAAGGAAAGAATATTAGTTTGTCACTCAATAATTTGAATGAAAACCGATTTAGCGACAGTGCTATTTATATTTTCGATTATACGCTTTTAATTAATACAACAAATAAAGCCCTTGCAGGAGAATATAAAGGAACTTCTCAACTGAGCGTTTATAAAGATTCGCGCGAACAATGGGTTATTGTTGAATGGCGGGATTATAAAAGTGATTCTTCCCAATGCTGGAGTGAATTAAAAGGGAGAATATCAAATTAATAAGTCGTTAGCTTACATACTGTTGTTAATGCTGAGCGGATGCGTTAACCCTTTTGCACCCAGATTAGACGAATCAGTCGGAAGCGGCGACCGCCTGATTAGTAACCAAAGTGATGTCGAAGGTGTCTTTAAAAATTTTCAGTATGCATATACGTTTAAAGATACTTTGATCTACAGTCAATTGCTTCATCCCGACTTTATTTTTACATATCGGGATTACGATAAAGGTTACGACATCAGCTGGGGCAGAGACGAAGAGATGAAAACAACTTACGGTCTGTTTCAGAACACTCAAAGGCTCGATCTGGTCTGGAATAATATAATTATTATCAGCGGCGATTCAACGCATATTGTTAGAAGTTTTAATTTGACTGTAGCATTTTCTCCAGTTGACATCGAATATATCGATGGCAAAGTTAATCTTGAACTCATTAAGAATAATAACAAGTGGCAGATCTATCGCTGGATTGACGAATCGAATTATTAGGGATATTCATTATGATTTCATTTTATTTTAAAGAAGCCTTTAAAATTTTCAATCGTTCTCCGTTTGCCACTATAGTCATAATTTCAATAACTACTGTTGCTGTATTGATGTGTAGCTTCTCTGCGGGTATGGTCTATTTCTCATCGAAGATAGCCGATAAAATTAAGAGGAACATTGAGGTCTCGGTTTTTGTCGATGACTATTTAGACGAAAACCAGATAAATGACATTAAATTGCTCTTGAATGATATATCTTCAATTTCTTCGGTTCGTTTTATCGATAAAGACGAGGCTACAGAGGAGTTCATACGGGAGACCGGTGAGGATTTTAGAAAAATCCTGAGCGATAATCCACTACCACGTTCATTTGTCGTTAAATTTAATCCGGACAGGATTAATCCTCTAAATTTCGAAAGAGAAATTGAAAGGATAAAAAAAATAAGTGGAGTAACAGATGTAATTTACGATTATGATTTTGTATTGAAATTATTCAATTATCTCGATTCTCTCCAGATTCTGATATATCTTTTTTCGGCAGCTCTTGTTATTCTATCTGTATATCTGGTTTATACCAATAGTCGTCTTCAGATTGAAGCTAATTATCAATTATATAAAACAATGAAACTCGTTGGAGCCAAATTGGTAACGTTGAAAATACCGATTATCCTCTACGGCTTTCTTGTTGGAATTCTTTCTTCTTTGTTGGCATTTTTAATTGTCTATTTGTTAGGGTTCTTGTTGAATGAAATTTTAAATAATATTAATTTTGTCAGGTTTTTTAATATAATTTATTTACTTATATTAATACTCGGAATTTTACTTGGATTATTGGGCAGCTTTATTTCATCTAAACGGTTGTCCCTTCAAACAGATTAAAAAGGAAAGTGAGGGTCATGAAAAGTATTTTAGCTTTCATTACAGTGTTATTCATTGTATCAAATACCTACAGTCAAATAAAAGATTATGAATTAGGTTCGTCGATGTTGCAAAGATACAATCAACAGAGTGGTTATTTTGACCTATCAGATCCGGAATCGGTCAATATAAAAGTAGCGGTATGGGGGTTCGTAAAATATCCGGGTAAGTATATTGTACCTGTTTATACGACAGTACTGGATCTTTTGTCGTATGCAGGAGGGCCTACCGATGCGGCTCATCTGGACGATCTGAGAATTTACCGCATTAATTCAGATTCGACTCAAAGCCTTATTAAAGTTAACTACAATGATATTATGTACGAGTCGCAGCTCGATTCCAGGACGGCTCGATTACCACATCTCGAAGCGGGCGATGTCCTGGTTGTGCCAGGCGCTCCACGGCTGTATACGCGTGAAACGGTGAGTATAATTGTTTCTGTTCTCAGCGCTTTAATATCCTTGACAATTCTTATATTAAATATTACACGTAATTAGTGAGGGTAACGTGAATAACAACGGTAATAATTTTTATCAGGAGAATAATTCGCTTAGAGATTATATAAACCTGATTCGATTGAATATCTGGAGTATAATAGTTATAAGCTTGACTGCGCTCATAGTAGCAGTAGTTTATGCTCTGAATGCACCCAACATTTATAAATCAACTACCACATTAAAAATTACAAAACCTCAGGGCAATATTCTCGATGCACCTTTGATTCCAGAATTTCAGGATTTTGGAAGCGACCGTTTCATCGCAAACGAAATTGAGATACTCAAAAGTTATTCCTTGCGCAACCAGGTGGCACAATCTCTTATCGATTCTTTTAAATTAGCTCGCGACAAAAGTAAATTTGCTCTGATTGTAAGTAAAGAGGACAGAAGTAGTAAACCCTCTCTTCTTACGGTTGAAGAGATCATCGAGCTACTTGAATCAAATGTCGATATATCGCAAAAGAGGGGACTCGATATAATTGATATTTCGGTCGAATCCAGGTCGCCTTATGAAGCGTCGTTAATTGCTAATTGTTATGCAGATATTTACAAAGAAATTAATTTGAAATATAACAGACAACAATTGACTTCGATCAAAGAATTTCTGGCGCGGCAACGTGAGGAAAAGCTTGCCGAATTGTCAGCTGTAGAAGAAGCATTGAGGTTGTATCAAGAAGAAAAAGGAATTGTAGAACTACCTGAACAGGCGAAAGCACTTATCGAACAGACGACCGACTTCGAATCTAAAATGAATGCTACTAAAATTGACCTTACTATTACAGAAAATACTCTCAAACAATATAAAGCAGAACTCGCCAAGCAGGATCCTAATATAAACGACTACATCGAAAGTTTTGCCACCGAACCATACATTAAAAATCTTCAATTGCAGATAGCCGACCTTCAAACTCAAAAGGACAGAGCACTATCATCATATAAAGATTCACCCAGACGTTCTGAAATTATTCGTGAATTCGACGCCAAGATTAACGACTTGAAAGAAAAACTTAATAATCAGTTAACAGTTTACCGTGCAGGTATACTTGCTTCGAGTCCAGAAGAAATTAAAGAGCTAACCAAAAAAGTTCTCGAAGAAGAGGTCAAGTATCGTTCTCTGAAAGCTTCATACGACAAGCTAAGCGATATAGTAGCCGAATACGATAAAAGGCTGAATCGACTTCCCACAAGTTCAATTGATCTTGCACGTCTTACGAGAGAAAAACAAGCTTACGAAAAATTATACCTTCAGGTAGAAGAGAAATACCAGGAAGCAATTATAAACGAGCAATCTGTTCCAGGTAATGTTTTAATTGTCGACCAGGCAATAGTTCCCACAATACCTTCTAAACCAAACAGGCTCCTGATCGTTTTTGTGGGATTGGTAATTGGAGTTGGACTCGGTGTTGGCTTTGCATTCCTGCGGCACAATTTCGACAACACAATCAAAACTCCTGAAGATATTCAAAACAGAAATATTAATATACTTGCCTGGATACCACACATTGACGGTGTTGAAACCAATCCTGAACTTGAATTTATTGTTTCTAAAAAGCCCGATGCGAGCGCCAGCGAAGCTTACCGAGCCCTGAGAACTCGAATAAAATTCTCCAAGGTCGACAAGGATTCTTTAAAGACAATATTAATTACATCATCGCGGTCCCAGGAAGGTAAAACAACTACTGCTGTTAATCTGGCGGGAAGTCTTGCATACGCAAATTTCAAAACGGTAATAGTTGATGCTGACCTTAGAAGACCAAGACTTCATAATGTGTTTGGACAGATCAGATACCCAGGCTTTACAGATTATTTCTTTGAGCAGGTTGGTTATGAAGAAATTATCAGAACGACAGACATTAATAATTTGAGTTATATCACCGCCGGCACAATTCCACCTAATCCTTCCGAAATTCTTGGCTCCGAACAGATGCTTAATTTCATAAAGAAACTTAAAGATGAATATGACTACGTTGTTTTCGATTCTCCACCGTTAGCTGCAGTTACCGACTCGGAAATACTTGCTCAGATTGTCGATGCCACTATACTGGTTGTATCGGCTAACTTTACAGAAATAGATTTACTCGAAAAATCAGTTGAAATACTACGTCGTGATAATTCAACTTTCATTGGTACTGTCTTGAATAACTTCAGCTATCGTAGCGGATACAGTTCTTACTATAAATATTATTACTATTATTCAAATCCAACAAACGGTTCAAAGAAGACTAAGGTAAAAACAAATTGACATTCAAGAAAACTGCAGTAATTACAGGCGGCGCTGGGTTCCTCGGGTCACACCTTTGCGACCGTTTAATTTCAGAAGGAATTAAAGTTATTTGCCTGGATAATCTTCTAACGGGCAGAATTGAAAATATTGAACATCTCTTCGGCAATGAGAATTTCCAGTTCATAAAGCTCGACGTTACAAACTATATTCACGTACCGCACAACGTCGATTATGTGCTTCATTTTGCTTCGCCTGCAAGTCCAATCGATTATCTGAAACTTCCTATTCAAACTCTTAAAGTCGGTTCTCTCGGTACCCATAAGGCGCTGGGTCTGGCAAAAGAAAAGAATGCGGTCTTTTTATTAGCATCCACTTCTGAAGTTTACGGTGATCCACTTGTTCATCCACAAAGTGAAGATTACTGGGGTAATGTCAATCCTGTTGGGCCACGCGGAGTATACGACGAAGCAAAACGATTTGCCGAAGCAATGACGATGGCTTATCACAGGTATCATGGACTAAGCACAAGAATAGTAAGAATCTTCAATACATACGGTCCTCGCATGAGAATTGACGACGGCAGGGCACTTCCCACATTTTTCATGCAAGCGCTCAAGGGCGAAGATTTAACCGTATTCGGCGATGGTTCACAAACCCGTAGCTTCTGTTACGTCGACGACCTCGTAGATGGCGTTTTCAGGTTGTTAATGTCGAATGAAGTTTATCCCGTTAATATTGGCAATCCCGACGAAGTATCTTTGAAACAATTTGCCGAAGAAGTTATTGAATTGTGTGATTCGGATAGCAAAGTTATTTATAAAGAATTACCGCAGGATGATCCAAAGGTAAGAAGACCCGATATTTCACGAGCAAGAGAAATTCTCGGCTGGCAACCTAAAATTTCCAGGCAGGAGGGGTTAAAACGAACTCTCGAATATTTCAAAAAGGTTTTAAAACAAAATCAATAGTCCGCGCTCTTATAAACCATCTCTGTTGAAACATATAAATATTTTAATTTGTTGAACGACAGGTTTTCTGTGCATGTCCAATTTTAGTAGATTTGCAATATGATAAAAAAGGTTTTTATATGAATTATCTTTTTAGTTTATTAATAGGTATACTCTTCGGCTCCATTCCTACGGCATACTTGCTTCTGAAAAAATCGAAGAAAATAGACATTACTAAAACAGGGTCGGGCAATGTGGGTGCGATGAATTCTTATGAAGTTACGAATTCGAAAATAGTTGGACTGATTGTTTTTTTAATCGATGCGTTGAAAGGATTTTTGAGCGTCTGGATTGCAGAATATTTATTCGGCTATAAATTTGAATTTATGATGATTGCTCTCATTGGTGCGGTATTGAGTCATTGCTATTCATTCTGGATAAATTTCAAAGGAGGAAGGGGATTGGCAACGGCTGCAGGTGGAGCTTTGCTAATTTCGATACCGGTGTTGAGTATCTGGGTGGTTCTCTGGTTGGTTGCATTCTTTTTCAGACGCCATGTACATTTTGCTAATTTTACAGCAACTTTATTGACGGGTTTGCTTTCATTTACATCGGGTGACATTCTTAATAAGTATGCTTCGCCTTCGGCATCCGATACTTTAAATTTCAGCATACTGGTTTCTTTAATGCTACTGATTATTTTATCCAAACATATCCTGCCGATTAAAGAATATTTTTCCAGTCTTGCAAAAAGTAAAAAAGGTGAATAAAATGAAAAATCTTAAATTAGCGCTCCTTTCTTCGGCTGTAACTACGTCAATTCTGGTTTTATTTTATGCCTTTGTAATTGCAAAACCCGATACAGACGCTTTAGAAAATATTTTAGAATCTTCGAATCTAAATTCTAAGTTTTCCAATTCAATTCAGGTAAATAATAGCATATCGAACTCACGAAATACAATTATTACCGAAACAGTAAAAAGAGTAAATTCTGCCGTCGTTGGCATTAACGTCACCGAAATCAGACAATACAGAGACATCTTTTCGCTCGATCCATTCTTCCGACAATTTTTTGGTGACCGCGTTTATAATCAGCAAGTCAGGAGTTTAGGTTCGGGTACGATTATATCACCTGATGGATATATTTTGACGAATGACCACGTAGCTGGCAATGCAGTCGAAGCTATTGTTACTTTGACAGATGGTTCACAGTACGAAGCCGAAATAGTAGGCTCCGATCCAGTCTCGGATATTTGTCTGTTAAAAATTGATGCCGAAAATCTGCCTTACATTGAATTTGGTGATTCAGACAGCATACTGATTGGAGAATGGGTAATTGCTCTGGGTAATCCTTTTGGTCTTTTCGACATTAACGACCAGCCTACGGTTACAGTTGGAGTTATTAGCGCAAAAGGTATGAATCTCGGCGCCGCAAACAATCGATATTATGTCGATATGCTTCAAACCGACGCCGCAATTAATTCAGGAAACAGCGGCGGTCCTCTTGTAAATGCTATCGGACAGTTAATCGGAATGAATACTTTAATTTATACTGCTCAGGGCTCCTCCGGCAACGTGGGCGTTGGATTTGCAATCCCTTCTAATAAAATTAAAAAGGTAATTAAAGAATTGAAAGAAAAAGGCAAGATTGACCGCGAATTCTGGACAGGTCTCAGCATCCAGACTATCGACCCTTCCATTGCAAAAGCATACGACTTAAAAAGTTCTCACGGAGTAATCGTCACCAATGTGATAAAAAATTCGCCAGCAGATAAAGCAGGTTTTAAGGTCTATGACATCATTCTCAGTATAAATAATTTCAAGGTAAATAATGAAAATACTTTGATCGGCATATTGCAGGAATTCAGACCCGGCGATGTAATTAACGTTAAAATTTTGAGGGACAATAAAATTCTTATCAAGAAAATGAAACTGGAGAGAAAATAATGATTTCCCGTTATACCCGTCCCGAGATGGGACATATCTGGAGCGATCAATTTAAATTCGAAACCTGGTTGAAAGTGGAAATCTTAGCCTGCGAAGCGCGTCATAAAATGGGTGAAATTCCAGATGAGGATTTTAAAGAGATAAAAGAAAAAGCTAATTTCGATTTGAAACGAATTCTTGAAATCGAAGAAACCACGAAACACGACGTTATAGCTTTTCTTACGAACGTTGCTGAATATGTAGGACAAGCTTCACGACATATCCACTACGGAATGACTTCGTCGGACGTGCTCGATACTTCGCTTGCTTATCAAATAAAAACAGCCAGCGAATTGTTATTAAAAGATTTATACGAATTAAAAAAGGTACTGAAAAAAAGAGCGCTCGAACATAAAAGAACCATTTGTGTAGGACGTAGTCATGGGATTCACGCCGAACCGTATTCAATGGGATTGAAGTTCGCTCTCTGGTACGAAGAAACAAAGAGAAATATTGATCGACTCGAAAGGGCAATTCAAAATGTAAGCGTTGGAAAAATTTCTGGAGCTGTTGGAACTTTCGACCATATATCGCCGCAGGTTGAAGAATATGTGTGCAAAAATCTCGGTTTGAAAGCCGAGCCGGTAGCAACTCAGGTGGTTCAACGCGACAGACACGCCGAGTTTCTTACCACTCTTGCAATCATCGGCACAACACTCGACAAAATAGCCATCGAAATCAGACATTTGCAGCGCACCGAAGTCCTCGAAGCAGAAGAATATTTTTCAAAAGGGCAAAAAGGCTCCTCTGCAATGCCACATAAAAGAAATCCGATAGTTAGCGAACGGATAAGTGGATTGGCTCGTGTATTAAGGGCAAATTCGATTGCTGCACTGGAAAATGTGCCTCTTTGGCACGAGCGTGATATCTCGCATTCTTCTGCCGAACGAGTTATTCTGCCCGATAGTTGCATCGCACTCGATTATATGCTCAATCTTGCAATAAAATTGATAGACAATCTGGTCGTCTACCCTGAAAATATGCTGGAAAATCTTAATAAAACTCGTGGACTTATCTTCTCGCAGAAAATTCTGCTTAAACTGGTCGAAAAGGGGATAACTCGAGAAGAAGCTTATAAAATTGTACAGGATTGCTCTATGAAAGTCTGGCAGGATAAATCAACAAATCTAAAAGACGAACTTCTTAAATCCGACGAAGCATTGAAATATCTATCGAAAGCAGAAATCGAGGAAGTTTTTAATCCCGACAAAATGCTGGCTAATCTCGATTATATCTTTGCACGGAGCGTAGAGAAAGATTAAAAAGATATTTAATCCTATCTAAAAATGCGTACTTTTAAGCAAAAATAAAAGAAAATGCTTGACAAAATTATTGAATAAATTTATATTAGCACTCGTTTAAAAAGAGTGCTAATTAACTTAAAATTAAAAGGAGGTTAAAGTATGGCAGAATTCAAGATTAAACCTTTGGCTGACAGAGTAATAGTAAAACCGAAAGAAGCCGAAGAAACCACAAAAGGTGGAATTATTTTGCCCGATACTGCAAAAGAAAAACCAATCGAAGGCACTGTTGTTGCCGTCGGTGAGGGCAGAATTACAGAAGACGGAAAATTAATTAATATGCACGTTAAAGTGGGAGATTCTGTTCTGTACGGAAAATATTCCGGTACGGAAATTAAAATTGACGGCGAAGAATATCTTATTATGCGCGAAAGCGACATTTATGGTATAGTTCAAAAATAAAATTTTGATAAAAAAGGAGGATTATTATGGCAGCAAAAATAATTGAATTTAGCACTGATGCTCGAAGTGCTCTTAAAGTAGGTGTTGATAAATTAGCTAATACAGTTAAAGTAACTTTAGGTCCTAAAGGACGCAATGTGGTTATCGATAAAAAATTCGGCGCTCCCACTGTTACTAAAGACGGTGTTACAGTAGCCAAAGAAATTGAGTTGGAAGATCCAATTGAAAATATGGGCGCTCAAATGGTACGCGAAGTTGCTTCAAAAACGAGTGATGTTGCTGGCGACGGTACTACAACTGCAACCGTATTAGCTCAGGCTATTTTCCGCGAAGGCTTGAAAAATGTTACTGCAGGCGCCAATCCAATGGACCTCAAACGCGGTATCGACATTGCAGTTGGTAAAGTTATCGACTATCTAAAATCGATCAGTAAAGAAGTCGGCGGTCGCGATGAAATTGCTCAGGTCGGCGCAATTTCTGCAAATAACGATAAGACTATTGGCGACTTGATTGCCGATGCTATGGAAAAAGTTGGCAAAGACGGCGTTATTACTGTCGAAGAAAGTAAATCCGCAGAAACTACTCTTGAAGTTGTCGAAGGTATGCAATTCGACCGCGGTTATATTTCCCCATACTTCGTAACAAATTCGGAAACTATGGAAGCAGTCCTCGAAGATTCATACATTTTGATTCACGACAAGAAAATTTCGGCAATGAAAGACCTTCTGCCAATTCTCGAAAAAATTGCTCAAGCCGGTAGAAATCTTTTAATCATTGCAGAAGACCTCGAAGGTGAAGCTCTGGCAACACTGGTTGTAAATAAATTGCGCGGCACACTCAAAGTATGCGCTGTTAAAGCTCCCGGATTCGGCGACAGACGTAAAGCAATGCTCGAAGATATCGCAATCCTCACTGATGGTACTGTTATTTCCGAAGAGAGAGGATTCAAGCTTGAAAACGCTACTCTCGAATATCTTGGTAGAGCTAAAAGAATTACTGTCGACAAAGATAATACTACAATTGTTGAAGGTGCCGGTAAACCTGAAGAGATTAAGAAAAGAATCAATGAAATTAAGGCTCAGATTGAAAAAACCACTTCGGACTACGATAGAGAAAAATTACAGGAACGTCTGGCTAAATTATCCGGTGGCGTTGCAGTTCTGAAAATTGGTGCTGCTACCGAAGTTGAAATGAAAGAAAAGAAAGCACGTGTTGAAGACGCACTCCATGCTACAAGAGCTGCAGTTGAAGAAGGCATTATTCCAGGTGGAGGTGTTGCTCTGGTTCGCGCCATTAAATCGCTCGAAAAAGTTAAAGGTGAAAACGACGACCAGACAACTGGTGTTCGTATCGTTCAAAAAGCACTCGAAGAACCTCTCAAACAAATTGCAGCTAATGCCGGTTTGGAAGGTGCTGTTGTTCTAAATAAAGTCCTCGAAGGAAAAGATGACTACGGCTTCAATGCACAGACTGAAACATACGAAAATCTAATTAAAGCTGGAGTTATCGACCCAACAAAAGTAACACGTACGGCTCTCGAAAATGCAGCTTCGGTAGCTTCTTTGTTAATTACCACAGAAGCTGTTGTTTACGAGAAGAAAGAAGAAGAAAAAGCTGCACCCGCTATGCCACACGGAATGGGTGACATGTATTAATAAATTTCTTCCTCCCGGTGATTCAAAGTCCCGCTCTAATGCGGGACTTTTTTTGTATGACAATCGTTACATCATGATAAGCGGGGGTGTTCGTTAGAATTTGCTTCGCTCGCTCACAAAGACAATAAACCTTGAACCAAGAACTAAGAAACTAAAAAACTAAAAAACCTTGAACCAAGAACAAAGAACCAATAAACTAAGAACCACGAACAAAGAACCAATAACCTTGAAC
>DYLP01000071.1 GCA_020722005.1 Melioribacter roseus | reverse complement strand
TATGTTTTTTTATTTATATTGTTTTACCTTTTTAGAGTGAACTCATTATTGTTTTTGGATATTTCAAAATAAGTAATTATGAAATTAATTAAAATAATTCCCGTTCTGGTGATATTAATCTCTTGTGGAAATAATCTTCCGGAATTAATAGATCTTTCAGAATATAAATTTCATCTTATCAATCAGGAAGGCAAAGAAGTAGTTTTTCCGGATGATATCAAGGGACGGTTAACCGTAGCAGGTTACATTTTTACAAATTGCCCGGATATCTGTCCGCTCACCACAAACAACATGCGCCTTTTACAAGATAAGTTGAGCCAAGAAGGAATATCGGAAGTAAAATTCATTTCGATTAGTTTTGATCCTTTGAATGATACGCCGGAAGTTTTGAAAAAGTACGCGGAAATCAGGAATCTCGATATTCGCAACTGGGAATTCCTTACGGGAAGTCAAAATGAGATCGACTCATTAATGAACACGGTTGAAGTGTTAGCCGTTCCAGGAGATTCAACAATCCTCGCCAGCGGGAAAAAAATCTATTACTATATCCATACGGACAGGATCCAATTAATTGACCGGAACGGAATAGTGAGGAAAAATTATTCCGGCAGCAAGCTAAATCTCGAAGAAATTTATGCCGACATTAAAAAATTATTGTAAAAGGAATAAGGCATTATGAAAAAATTATTATTACTAACATTTTTTCTCCCTTTGTTAATAAATGCACAATCAAAAATCGAAGTAACCGATGCATGGGCGCGTCCCGCAGCAACGGAACATAATTCTGCCCTTTATATGACAATCAGCAATAAAAGCAATCTGGAAGACACGCTTTATGCGGCAAAATCATCAGCCGCTCAGATTGTGGAAATCCACGAAACTTATAAAGCCGGCAACAATATGATGGGAATGAGAGAGGTGGAGTTTGTCAGAATATCGCCCCAATCGAGTGTTAGTTTTAAACCGGGCAGGCATCATATTATGCTGATTGGCGCAACTAAAGATTTAATTGCCGGCGATTCAATTAAAGTTGAATTATTCTTCAAGAAAAATGGAACAATAACTGTCAAGGCAAAAATAAGATCGTTCTAATAAAATTAAGCGCACCTATTTATTAATAAAATTGGGGTTATCAAAAAGTATCTTTCTTAAAGAAATGGGAAGCAAATTGTCAAGAACAACTTATTGATTTTTTTACCTTTTAGTCAGTCCCTTAATTACTCGCAACAATTCACCGAAAAATATTTTGGATTGAAGGATTAAAGCCAAAAATTCTTATTTTTACGATAAAAGAAAAAGGACTCGTATCATGAAATTTCATCTTGTAAGCGGAGCCTGTGGATTCGTAGGCAGAAATACCGTCAAACAATTGCTCAAAAGAACCCGCGATAATGTTATTATGGTAGACGATCTCTCCGTAGGAACTCATCCAACTACATGGCTCGAAGACCCCACCACAAAAAAATTAAAAGATATCGAAATTTTCGGCAAAGACGAACGTTTATACTTCTTTCAGACCGACATTAGAAAGTTTTTAAATAAGTTGCAGGAAGACAAAGACTGGTTGAGAAGAGATTACGGATTAAATATCGAACGTTTCGGAGACGTATTTCATTTTGCAGCAATTGTAGGCGGACGAGCAAAAATAGAAGGAGATCCCATGGCTGTTGCTCTGGACCTTTCAATCGACGCCGAATTTTTCAACTGGATTGCAAAATCAAAACCGGAAAGGGTTCTTTATCCGAGCTCTTCGGCGGCATATCCAATTAATCTGCAGGCAGAAGAAAATGCAGTGGCTTTAAAAGAATCTTATATCGATATAAACGGATATACGCTTGGCAAACCGGACATGACTTATGGCTGGACAAAATTGACAGGCGAGTACCTTGCGAAAATTGCAGCGGAACATTATGGAATTTCAATAGTGTGCATACGTCCTTTTTCCGGATACGGCGAAGACCAGGACTTGAGTTATCCCGTACCTGCAATTGCAACCCGAGCAGTACGCAAAGAAGACCCGTTCGAAGTTTGGGGCACCGGTCAGCAGGGCAGGGATTTTGTGCATATCGACGATGTTATGGACTGCATGTTCCTGGCAATGGATAAAATACACGACGGCACGGCTATCAACATCGGTTCCGGTAAACTGACGTCTTTTATAGAGCTGATACAGCTTTTCACTAAATTTGCCGGATATTCACCTTCTATCAAACCGCTTACTGACAAACCGATGGGAGTTCACTCGCGTTACAGCGACATGAGCTTCGTAAAACAATTGCTGGAATGGGAGCCCAAGATATCCCTGGAAGAAGGTATGAAACGTGTTTATGATGTGGCTGTAGAAAGAATTAAAAAAAACAAATAATTATTCGATATGAAAAGAATTGTAATCTTCGGTCCCGGTCCTCAATTCAAAGGTGGCATTGCAAACTATACAACTTCACTGGCAAAGTCATTAAGTAAATTTGGAGCGGATGTTTATATTGTTTCCTGGACTCAACAGTATCCTTCAATTATTCCGAGAGATTTTATCGACCGTTCGAGCAAAAAAAACTTTCTGGAGAGCACACCGGTAAAAATTGAGTATATAACAAATTATAACAATCCTTTATCCTGGAATAAAACCGTCAAGCTTATTAAAAATATCAATCCCGACATCGTAATTTTTCAATGGGCTATTGCTGTACAGGGATTACCGATGGGATTTATTGCCAGGAAATTAAAAACACTCTGCAATTGTGAAATTATATTCGACCTCCACGTAGTAACTCAAAAAGAAAGCAGCATACTCGATAAAATTTTCCTTAAATATGCCTTGAAAAAGCCACATACCTTTATTGTTCATTCACTCAAAACTTTCGAAGAATTAAAGGAAATTTTTCCGAAACAAAAATTTATACTTGTAGAAAATAAAGAAAGAGATAAGCACGACGAACTGTCACGAAAAGGAATTCAACAGGTAATTCGTCTTTATCACCCGATATACGATATGTTTACACCCGATGTCAACATCGACCGGGAAAAAATTAAAACCGAACTGGGACTGAAGAAATATGTTTTCCTCTTTTTCGGATTTATTAGAAAATATAAAGGATTACACAATGTAATACCCGCGTTTGCTAAACTGGTTGCTGAACGAAATGATGTATCGCTATTGATTGTGGGCGAATCGTTCTGGCAAACACTCAACGAAAAAAAATTATCGACCAAACTGAAAAAAAGGATTTTTGGTTTACTCAAGAATTTAATAACAAAGGATAAAGACGACGAGAGCAATTATAGACCTCTTGAACTGATAGATAAACTCGGAATTCGGGACAGCGTGGTTGTTGTAAACAGATACGTCCCTAATGAAGAAGTGCACAAATATTTTCAAGTTGCAGATTGCAATGTTCTCTTTTATGAAGTTGCAACTCCATCGGGCGTAGAATCGATGGCATACAATTTCAATTTACCTTCGATAGCAACAGCAGTGGGGCATTTTCCCGAAACTATTAAACACGGATACAATGGATATTTAGCCGAGCCTAATAATATCGATTCGATGTATAAAGTAATGAAAGACTTTATCGAAAATCCCATACCGCGCGGCAGAATCGAAGAACAGGCTAAGAAAATGAGCTGGCAAAACTATGCTAAGGCAATTCTTAATGAATATAATAAAAATGCATAAAAATTTAATGGTGAATAAATGAGCAAGCAAAAGAAAGTAACCACAACAAAAAAACAGTCCAGTGAATTCGGTTTTTCAATAGTAAATTTAATGCCTGAAAAATATCGATCACCGCTTTTATTATTGATTATACTTTTGCTTATGTTCGCTTTTTTTTCTCCCATCATGTTCGGCGATAAAACCACTACTTCAGGCGACCTTATTCAAATTAAAAGTATGAGACAATATGCACTAAAAGAGCGGGATGGAGTTTCTTTGTGGAATCCTTACATCTTTTGCGGAATGCCTGCAGTTGTAACTTCAATGTCGTATCGTTATTATGATTTAACCGCTATGCTTTACTCACTTTCTTCAAAAATTTATTCAATAGCTTTTAAAAACTATAATGCAATTTATACCTTCAATTTTTTAATACTTGCATTTACTTCATTTTTCTTTATGCGCTACTTAGGAGCTTCCCGCGGCATTGCTTTCATAACGGCTGTATCGGCGGCATTCAGCACGGGCATTATTGTGCTCTTTTTTATCGGGCATACAACAAAATTGATGAGCCTTTCAATTTTTCCCTTTATTATGATGATGCTCTTTAAATTCCAGAAAGAAATAAAAAAACTGGACGTGTTATTGTTTATAGTCGGCTTGCATATTTTAGTTTTTGGGGCGCACGTTCAAATTGTTTTTTATTTTGGTCTGGCGGCGTTAATTTATTTCATTTATTACTTTGCTCATGCAATTTACACTAAAAATAATTTTTTAAGGAATCAGCTGCTTAAATCGATAGCCGTTTCGATTGTCGCTGCCGTAATTGCAGTCTTAATGTCGTATGATACTTACGGACAGATTTTCGAATACAAACCATACTCAACACGCGGTACGGAAAGTATCGTAGAAAAAGAAAATAAAAGCGCACAAAGCGAATCTGATTTTTATCAGTATGCAACCAACTGGTCTTTTTCGCCCGGCGAAGTATTAACTTTCGTTGTGCCTTCTTATTACGGATTTGGAAGGTCTACTTACAAAGGCCCTTTAACAAATAATCAATCTGTCGAAGTCAACACATATTTCGGTCAGATGCCTTTCGTCGATACTGCGATGTATATGGGGGTAATTATTTTTGCTCTTGGTATAATGACAATTATTTTGAGATGGAAAGACCCGATGGTACGTTATTTTACAATCGTCGTACTTTTCTTTTTATTAATTTCATTCGGAAGGACATTCCCTATCGTTTATAATCTAATGTATTATTATTTCCCCTACTTCGATAATTTCAGAACGCCGTCGATGATACTTCACGTAATTCAGATTATCTTCCCGGTCTTAGCGGCATTGGGTTTGATACAATTATCCGAATTGCGAAAAGAAAAAAACGTTGCATATTTGAAACATTTTAAAAACACCGCACTCTTTTTTTCAGGTCTTTTTGTTGTCTCAATAATATTCGGCGGTCTTGTGTCCGACTGGTTTATTTCAAGGGTAAACAGTTATGCAGCGTCGCTTAGCAATCAGCAGCAGGCACAAATGTTCAATGCGCTTTCCGATTACATAGCCGATATGTTCCGCGGCGACCTACAAATTGCAATGGCTCTTTTGACACTTACTTTTGGATTGATTTACGCATATCTGAATAAAAACATTAAAAGGGAAATATTGTTCAGCGCTCTTGCAATCCTGATAATTTTTGACCTTTTCAGGATTGGCAGTCGCGGTGCGCATTATGAAGATTCTCAGAAGATTGAAGAAATGTTCAGTCAACCGGAATACGTAACGGCAATAAAAAACAGAAACGACAAAGAACCGTTCAGAATATTAAATTTGAAACAGGATGGTTCGTTGGGTTCTATTTCGAATAGCGGCAATTTTAATGTTTATTTTCTTCTGGAAGATTTTTTCGGATACTCGGCAGTCAAGCCACGAGCTTATCAGGATATTATCGACGTTGTTTCTCCGGCAAACGTCACGCTCTGGCGAATGGCAAATGTTAAATACATTGTGACCGATAGACCATATAATCCGACGGGATTGATTCCCGTTTACCAATCGCAAAATACCTTTGTTTACGAAAATCAACTTGCGCTCCCGAGACTATATTTCGTCGATACAGTTGAAGTCAGAAAACCGATCGAAATCCTCAATGCTGTTGCTAACGACGAATTTGACCCCAAAGTAAAAGCATTTATCGAATCCGGTAATTTGAGAGTCGACAAAACAGATTCAACCACTGTATTAAATATCGTTTCATACAGCGACGAGAAAATTATAGCAAAAGCTACCGCTTCCGGAAATAACTTCCTTGTTTTCTCTACAACTTATCTGCCTGGATGGAAGGCTTTTATCGACGGAGAAAAGACAGAAATTCATAAAACCAATCATGCCTTTATGGGAATTGTTGTTCCAAAAGGCTCGCACGAAATTAAATTTATCTATGAACCCAATACATTTATGACGGGCAAGTATCTCTCGCTTGTACTTAATTTAATACTCTTTGCATCGATTACCGTTGCAATCGTAGTAAACAAGAAAAGGAAGAACAAACAAAAAAATGATTGAACGGCTCAAAGGGACACTGAGAGATACATTTGTTTACAGCATGAGTAATATTGCGCCTAAATTAATTGGCGTCGTACTCCTCCCCATTTATACCGCTTATTTGACACAACAGGATTTCGGCAAATGGGATTTACTCGACATAACTACAAATATACTTGCCGAAATTTTTCTTCTCGGACAGGCCGCCTCTATTATTTTTCTGAACAACAGTTCCGAATACAGGGCACGGAAGGAAGAAGCACTCTTTACGATTACTCTATTTTTAATCGTTGTATGCAGTCTTTTAATTTTATTCGGTGAAATTGTTATTGGCATTTACAACGGTTCTAATATTGCCAGGTTAATTAAACCAATTTATATAAGATTGATTGTATGGATTGTTTTCTTCCGAACTCTTAATAATCTTTTTTTGTCAAAATTCCGTGCCGAAGAAAAAGCAATATTTTTTACGTCGGTCAGTATTGTCAAATTAGTATTGATTGCTGCCGGAATAATATTTGCGTTAACAATATTGAACGAAGGATTAGAAGGAATATTTACTGCGACATTGATTGGCGAAGCTATTATAACATTATTTCTTCTTCTTAAGTTGCTGAACCAGATGTCGTATCGATTCGATGGTGAAATTCTGAAAGTGTCGTTTAAATTCGGATTTCCATTAGTATTCGGTACAATTGGAATCATGCTTTTAAATCTGAGCGACCGTTATATTATAACTTATTTACTCGGAGCAGAATCGAATGCAATATACGGCTTAGGATATCGTATTGCAGGCGTGCTCAATATGTTTTTTATAATGCCTTTCAGTTTAAGTTTAATGCCGGTGGCTTATAAATATTTTGGTCAGGAGGGTGATAAACGTTTTTTCAGCAAATTAATGACTTATTCGGCTTTTATGTTCATATGGGGTAGCATTGCCATCTCACTTTTCAGCAAAGAAGTAGTAAATTTATTTGCCGAAAAGTCGGAATACTATTCAGCTTATATGGTTGTTCCTGTTATTCTTATTTCATATACATTAAGTGGGATGAGAGTTACTGCGTCTCTTGGAATGATGCTGACAAAGAATACGAAACACATTGCCACAATTACACTCGGTGCAGCGATATTAAATATCGTACTTAATTTTATTTTTATACCGAAATATGGAATAATGGCTGCGGCGTTGAATACATTGATCGCATTTGTAATATTTTATCTTGCCACATTAACTGTGTCTAATAGGCATTATAAAATTCCTTTTGAAAACAATAAAATATCTTTTATGATTTTATTGGGGATTTTATTTTCCGCACCGGTTTATTTTCTGCCTCAGAATATCATATACACATTTATAAAAATACTTTTAATAGGTGCTTTTCCTTTTATACTTTATATATTCGGATTTTATGAAGAGCGGGAACTGGAGTACATTAAAAAC
>DYLP01000024.1 GCA_020722005.1 Melioribacter roseus | reverse complement strand
TAGAGCACTTCCTTGGTAAGGAAGAGGTCACCGGTTCAATCCCGGTCATCAGCTCTAAAGAATAAATATTTTTTTGTTTTAAAAGATTATATAATAAACTGAAGCAAATAAAATGGCCAAAGCAAAAAATATTAGACAAATTATTGTATTGGAGAGCTCTGCTGGCACTGGTTATCGTTACACAACAACCAAAAATAAACGGAACCACCCTGGCCGTGTAGAATACAAAAAGTACGATCCGGTTGTTAGAAAACACGTAATATTTAAGGAAACTAAATAATACGTCAGTAGCTCAATTGGCAGAGCAGCGGTCTCCAAAACCGCAGGCTGGGGGTTCGAGTCCCTCCTGACGTGCTAGACATAAAAATGTGCGATTATGAAAGAAAAAATTATCAACTTTGTCAATGATGTCGTCAAGGAGATGAAAAAGGTCACCTGGCCGACAAAAGAAGAATTGAAAGAGTCTACTGTAGTTGTAGTTGTTGTATGTCTGATTCTAGCGCTCTTTACATATGTTATTGATATGTCTCTTAATCAAATATTAAAAGGAATCTTTTAGAATTGGATACCCAGTTAGGTAAATGGTATGTAGTTAGAACTTTTTCGGGACACGAAAATAAGGTAAAAACTTTGATCGAAAACGAACTACAGGACAATGAATATTTAAGAGCGCGAGTCTATGAAGTTTTAGTTCCAACCGAAAAAGTTTTTGAAGTAAAAGATGGGAAGAAAAAAACTAAAAAGAAA
The DNA here is from genome assembly GCA_020722005.1 of Melioribacter roseus. Lineage (GTDB taxonomy): Bacteria > Bacteroidota > Ignavibacteria > Ignavibacteriales > Melioribacteraceae > Melioribacter > Melioribacter roseus_A. Next base: position 39,316 of record DYLP01000024.1, on the reverse strand, counting down.
AATTTCTTTCCCGGCTATATTCTATTGTGTGCCGACCTGGATGCTAAAGTTAAGGATTTTATCCTCAATACTCCGTCTGTGATGGGTTTTCTTGGTTCTCAAAAAACTCCAATTCCGCTTCAACCCGATGAAGTAAAGAGAATTGTGGGGAGAATTACAAAAGACGAAGATACCGAACGTACCGAAACATTATTCAGAGCCGGAGATTATGTAAAAATAATCGACGGACCTTTTAATAATTTTTCGGGAGTGGTTGAAGAAATTAACGAAGAAAAAATGAAAATAAAGGTCATGGTTTCGATTTTCGGACGTAAAACTCCCGTCGAAATTGACTTTGCTCAAGCAGAATTAGAGAAATAATTAAGGTAGAAAAATGGCAAAGAAAGTAGAAGGTTACATTAAGCTACAAATTCCCGGAGGACAGGCAAACCCGTCGCCACCGGTAGGTCCTGCTCTCGGTCAAAAAGGCGTTAACATCATGGAATTTTGTAAACAATTTAACGCAAAAACAGCCGACAAGCAGGGATTGATCATACCCGTTGTAATTACGGTTTTTTCGGATAAATCCTTCACGTTTATCACGAAAACTCCTCCTGCCGCTGTGCTGCTTAAAAAGGCATTGAAACTCGATAAAGGTTCGCCTGAACCAAATAAAACAAAAGTTGGAAGAGTTACAAAAGAGCAATTGCGCGAAATTGCAGAATTAAAAATGCCCGACTTAAATGCTAACGATATCGAGCATGCAATGAGCATGATTGCTGGTACAGCAAGAAGTATGGGAATCACAGTTGAAGATTAACAAAAACTATAGTGGATGACGTTATGAAAGTTTCAAAAAGAATGAAATCTATAAAGGAAAAAGTCGAAGCCCAGAAAGAATATACTTTGAAGGAAGCAATTGATAAGTTGAAAGAACTTTCGAAAGTGAAATTCGACGAAACATTAGATTGTGCAATTAGATTGGGGGTCGATCCGCGACACGCCGACCAGATGGTCAGAGGAACGGTCTCGCTTCCTCATGGTACGGGAAAAGACGTCAAAGTTCTTGTTATTGCTAAAGCTTCTAAAGCGAAGGAAGCATTGGATGCGGGTGCCGACTATGCAGGATTTGAAGAATATCTCGAGAAAATTAAAGAAGGCTGGGCAGATGTCGACGTGATCATTGCAACTCCCGATTCGATGGCAGAGTTGGGAAAATTAGGTAAAATTTTAGGTCCAAAGGGACTTATGCCCAATCCGAAAAGCGGAACTGTTACTCAAGATGTAGCCCATGCTGTTAAAGAAGTTAAAGCCGGGAAAATCGAATTTCGTGTCGAAAAAGCTGGTATTGTTCATACGGCACTCGGTAAAATTTCTTTCGATTCGGATAAGCTTGTAGACAATGCCAGAGCTTTCCTCAATACAATTGTAAAGATGAAGCCAGCTTCTGCAAAGGGACAGTACATTAAAAGTATATATCTGTCATCTACAATGGGACCTGGTTTGAAAATTAGCAAGGACGAAGTAGCTTCCATCTGATAAAGATTACGCACTCACCCGTATTACAATCTATACGGGTTTTATTTATAAATGCTTCTTAAGCCGAACGATGTAATAACTGATACGGGAGAATGATGAAAAAAGAGAAAAAATATGAGGTTGTAGAGCAGATTAAAGAACTTGTAAGTAACTCAACCGCAATCTATCTGGTGGATTATAATGGAGTTAACGTTGAAGATATCAATAAACTCCGTTCTACATTTAGAAAAGAAGGTGTTACTTACAAGGTATTCAAAAATACGCTCTTCAAGAAAGCCCTCGAAGATTTGGGCGGTTACGAAAAGCTTTATGATCAATTCGTCGGTATGACGGGTGTGGCATTTGCTGGTGAAAATTTCGTTGCGCCGGCTAAAATTATCAAAAAGTATTTTGATGAAACCGGGAAATTCCAGTTCAAAGGTTGCTACCTCGAGTCGAATTTTTATCCTGCTGACCAATTGAATACACTTGCTTCAATGCCGTCAAAAGAAGAATTGATTGCCGGAATTATTGGAAGTATAAACTCCCCGGCATCAGGAATCGTCGGCGCAATCAATGCAGTTATGCGCGACATAGTTAGCCTTGTTGACGAGATATCCAAGAAAAAAGCAGCATAATTTTTTAAGAAATAATTAAGAAATAGGAGATATAAAAATGTCAGAAAAAGTTGCAGAAATTGTAGAAAAAATCAAAGCCCTTACGCTTGTTGAAGCAGCTGAATTAAAGAAAGCTCTCGAAGATGAATTTGGTGTTACAGCCGCAGCTCCTGTTGTAATGGCAGGTGGAGTTGTTGCAGGTGGCGATGCAGCCCCTGCTGAAGAAAAAACTGAATTCGATGTTATCCTTGAAAATGCAGGTGCTACTAAGATTAACGTTATCAAAGTAGTCCGTGCTCATACTTCTCTTGGACTTAAAGAAGCAAAGGATTTAGTTGACAGCGCTCCAAAACCAATTAAAGAAGGCATCTCAAAAGAAGAAGCCGAAAAAATCAAGAAGGAATTGGAAGAAGCTGGCGCTACAGTCACAATTAAGTAATTATACGATTTTCCAGGTAAATCATATTAATTTTTGAAGTGGTAAAACGGAATCACCGGGTTACCACTTTCTTTCATTTAATGAAAGAGCTTAATAAATACCGGAGGTTAGGATTGGAAAAACAAAAGATTAATAAAATTAACGGTCGCATAACGTTTGGTAAGATTTCGCCTGTTCTTAAAGTACCGGACCTGTTGAATATACAACTTGAATCGTTTGAGGAATTTTTGCAGCTTTCGGTGCCGCCTTCTCAAAGAGAGAACAAGGGACTGCAGGCTGTTTTCAATCAAAATTTTCCTATACTCGACAATAAAGAATTTTATCGACTTGATTTTATCGAATATCATATTGAAAAACCTCGGTTCTCGATAGCCGAGTGTGAGGAAAGAGGCTTAACTTATTCGGCGCCTCTAAAAGCCAAATTGCGCCTTTCGACAAGAGATAGTGAAACAGAGGAGTTTATTAATACTGTCGAGCAAGAAGTTTATCTGGGCAATCTCCCTTTTATGACTGAAAAGGGGACATTTGTTATTAATGGAGCCGAGCGCGTTATCGTCAGTCAGCTGCATCGATCGCCTGGTGTGGCTTTCTCTCAAACATTCCACCCAAACGGAACGCCGATCTATTCTGCTCGCATTATTCCATTTAGAGGTTCGTGGGTTGAATTTGCTACCGATATCAACAATGTGCTTTATGTCTATATCGATAGAAGGAAAAAATTCCCTTCAACTACGCTTTTAAGAGCACTCGGCTACGAAACCGATGAGCAAATTCTTAATTTATTCAGCCTGGTTGAAGAAGTTGCTGTTAAAAAACTAGACCCCGAAGTTCATTCCGGACGCATCGCCGCCGACGATGTCATCGATTTGCAAACCGGTGAAATCTATGTTTCGAAAGACGAGGCATTAAACGAAGAGATAATCGATAATATTAAGAAGTCCTCGCTTCAAAAAGTAAAATTAATAACCTCCGAAACTTCGATAGAACAGGACCTTATTATAAATACACTCAAAAAAGATACAGCCAAAACCAAAGAAGAAGCTCTGTTTGCAATCTATAGGCAATTAAGAACTGGTGAAGCTCCGGATATCGAAACCGCACTGGGTCTTTTGGATAAACTCTTCTTCAGCGATAAAAGGTACGACTTAGGTGAAGTTGGTCGTTTTAGAATGAATGATAGACTTGGTCTCAATGTCGACGAAAGCATAAGAGTTCTTACCGTAGAAGATATCGTTTCGATAATGAAGAATATTATTATGCTCAAGAATGGAAATTTAAGCGTAGACGACATCGACCATTTGGGCAACAGACGCATAAGAACAATTGGCGAGCAGCTTCAACAGCAATATAATATTGGACTTGCGAGAATGGCTCGTACGATCAAAGAACGCATGAATATGCGCGATAATGAAAATATGCAGCCACAGGATTTGGTCAATGCTAGAACTATCAGCAGCGTAATTAATGCGTTTTTCGGCACGAATCAATTATCCCAGTTCATGGATCAAACAAACCCTCTTTCCGAAATAACTCATAAGAGGAGAATCTCTGCTCTTGGACCTGGTGGACTTACTCGAGAGCGTGCAGGCTTTGAAGTACGCGACGTTCACCACTCACATTATGGACGACTCTGTCCAATCGAAACGCCCGAAGGTCCGAATATCGGTCTTATTTCTTCACTGACTATATACGCAAGAGTAAATCAATACGGGTTCCTTGAAACGCCATATCGAAAAGTAAAAGACGGCAAAGTAACAAACCAGATTGAATATCTCAGCGCCGACCAGGAAGACCAATATATTATTGCTCAAGCAAATGCTCCCCTAGACGAACACGGTAGATTCATACTCGACAGAGTAAAATGCCGTTTTAAAGACGAATATCCTGTAGTACCGCCGAGCGTAGTGCAATATATGGATGTTGCGCCTGCTCAGATTGTTAGTGCCGCTGCATCGTTAATACCATTCCTCGAACACGACGATGCTAACCGTGCGTTGATGGGTTCGAACATGCAACGCCAGGCTGTACCGTTGTTAGTGCCCGAAGCTCCTATTGTAGGAACTGGAATGGAATATAAAGTTGCTCGCGATTCAAGGTCAGTAATTGTTGCTGAAAAGGATGGTGTTGTTGAATTTGCCGATGCTGAAAAAATTATCATTGCTTATGATTCGGATCTCGATGAAGACGAAGCTCTTGTAAGTTTTGACAGCGAAAGAAAAGTTGAATATAAATTGACTAAATTTGCAGGCACTAATCAGGAAACATGCTTCAATCAAAAACCACGTGTTGTAACTGGACAGAGAGTAAAAAAGGGCGATATACTGGCCGATGGTCCTTCGGTTGAAAGTGGAGAATTAGCTCTCGGCAGAAACATTTCCGTAGCATTCATGCCCTGGCACGGATATAACTTTGAGGATGCTATTATTATTAGCGAGCGACTCGTAGCAGACGACGTATTTACTTCAATTCATATAGAAGAATTTGAACTCCAGGTTCGTGAAACTAAACGTGGTCAGGAAGAATTAACCAGAGATATTCCTAATGTTAGCGAAGAAGCTACAAAGGATCTGGATGAAAATGGAATTATAAGAGAAGGCGCCGAAGTTAAAGAAGGCGATATTCTTATTGGCAAAATTACTCCTAAGGGCGAGTCCGACCCGACTCCCGAAGAGAAACTCCTTAAAGCAATTTTCGGCGATAAAGCTGGCGACGTTAAAGATGCTTCTTTGAAAGCACCTCCCGGACTCAAAGGTGTTGTTATTAAAACTCGTCTTTTTAGCAGGAGAAGGAAAGACGCAGATTCTAAGAAGCAAGAGAAAAAACAGCTCGAAGCACTTGAATCTGACTATCAGCGTAAAAAAGATATTTATTATAATAAATTAGTCGAAAAGCTTACAACTTTGACGCTTGGAAAAACAACAACTGGAATTCGTGATCTCGACGATAGTGTTGTGATACGAAGCGGAACAACTATCAAAGAATCGACTTTTTCAGATATCGATGACGTAACAAAACTCGATTATACAAAAGACTGGTTCGACAAAGCTAAAACAAATGAACTAATTAAAAAACTTTATTCAAATTATTTCAGTGTGCTTGCTGAAATTGAAGAAGATTTCAAAAGAGAACGTCTCAAAATTCAATCTGGTGACGAATTGCCACCTGGTATTACTCAACTAGCCAAAGTATACGTTGCCAAGAAAAGGAAGGTCCAGGTTGGCGATAAAATGGCAGGAAGACACGGCAACAAGGGTGTCGTTGCTAAGGTAGTACCAGTTGAAGATATGCCTTATCATGAAGATGGTACTCCAGTAGATATAGTTCTCAATCCTTTGGGCGTGCCTTCTCGTATGAATATCGGGCAACTTTATGAAACGGCTCTCGGTTGGGTAGGAAAGAAACTTGGTGTTAAATTTGAAACCCCAATTTTCGATGGTGCAGGTGTTAACGATGTAGAAGAATGGCTTAAGAAAGCTGAACTACCAGGTGGAAGCAAAACCTGGCTCTATGATGGACGTACGGGAGAACGTTTCCATCAGAAAGTAACTTGCGGATATATTTACATGATGAAACTCGGTCATATGGTCGACGATAAAATACACGCCCGCTCAATTGGACCTTACTCGCTCATTACACAACAACCATTAGGCGGTAAAGCACAATTCGGTGGTCAAAGATTCGGTGAAATGGAAGTATGGGCTCTCGAAGGATATGGCGCTGCTCACGTACTTCAAGAAATCTTGACGGTTAAAAGCGACGATGTAACTGGCAGAGCGAAAACTTATGAAGCAATCGTAAAAGGCGAAAACATTCCGGAACCAAATATTCCCGAAGCTTTCAATGTTATGATTAAGGAATTGCAAGGTCTGGGCCTGAATATTAAAATTAATTGATTAACCGTGTGAGATTTATATTAATAAAAGTTTGAAGGAGAAATTATTTATGACATCTAAATTTCAAGAAACAAAAGTTAGAAATATAGAACGATTGACTATTAGCCTTGCTAGCCCTGATGATATATTGTCGCGCTCACATGGCGAGGTGACCAAACCCGAGACAATCAATTACAGGTCGTTCCGCCCCGAAAAAGACGGTCTATTTTGCGAAAAAATATTTGGACCTGTCAAAGATTGGGAATGTGCCTGCGGAAAGTATAAAGGAATAAGATATAAGGGGATTGTTTGCGATCGTTGCGGTGTGGAAGTTACTTTGAAATCGGTTAGAAGAGAACGAATGGGACATATTGCTCTGGCTGTTCCTGTTGTACATATCTGGTTCTTTAAAGCTCTACCTTCGAAAATCGGTAATATTATCGGAATGACCACAAAAGAACTCGAACGAGTTATTTATTACGAATCGTATGTGGTACTTAATCCTGGACCTACAGGACTTCAAAGAAAAGACTTGATTTCTGAAGATCAGTACTATGAAATATTGCAGTCGCTGCCGCACGATAATGATGCTCTCGAGGACGACGATCCGAAAAAATTTGTTGCAAAGATTGGTGGCGAAGCAATCAAAGAACTACTCAAAAGTATTGATATCGAAGCTACGTTTAAAGAATTAAAAGCACAACTTGCAGATGAATCATCGCAACAAAAGAGGAATGACATCCTCAAACGTCTACGTGTACTCGAAGCATTCAGAGAACGCGAAGGCAAAGTTCCAAATAAGCCTGAGTGGATGGTGCTGAGCGTAATCCCAGTTATACCACCTGAACTCAGACCATTAGTGCCATTGGAAGGTGGACGCTTTGCCACAAGCGATCTGAATGATTTGTATCGTCGTGTTATTATAAGAAACAATCGTCTCAAAAGATTAATAGATATTAAAGCTCCTGAAGTAATCCTTAGAAATGAAAAGAGAATGCTTCAGGAAGCTGTTGATGCGCTTTTCGATAATTCGAGAAGGTCAAGCGCAGTAAGAAGCGACGGTAACCGCCCGCTTAAATCCCTGAGCGATATGCTCAAAGGAAAGCAGGGACGATTCCGCCAGAATCTTTTAGGAAAAAGAGTCGATTATTCGGGACGTTCGGTCATAGTCGTCGGTCCAGAATTAAAACTTCATCAATGCGGTTTACCGAAGGATATGGCTGTCGAATTGTTCAAACCATTTATCATTCGAAAGTTGATAGAGCGTGGGCACTATAAAACAGTTAAAAGCGCAAGAAAAGCTGTCGACAGAAAAGAACCAATTATCTGGGAAATACTTGAAAAATTAATCGAAGGTCATCCGGTACTGCTCAACCGCGCTCCCACATTGCATCGTCTGGGAATTCAGGCATTTCAACCAGTTCTCATTGACGGCAAAGCAATTCAATTGCACCCGATGGTATGTACGGCATTTAATGCCGACTTTGACGGCGACCAGATGGCTGTACACGTTCCCCTGTCGTACGAAGCTCAGCTCGAAGCATCAATTCTGATGCTTAGCTCTCATAACATCCTTTCGCCGCAAAATGGTATGCCAATCGTAATTCCAACTCAAGATATAGTTCTCGGATGTTATTACTTGACCAAATTTATGCCTGGTGCCAAAGGCGAAGGTATTATATTCGGAAGTATGGATGAAGTGCTCATTGCATACAATTCAAAAGCTGTTGACCTTCATGCAAAAATTAAATTGAAATACGAAGGAGAATTAATTGAAACCACTGTGGGACGCGTTATTTTCAATCAGATCGTTCCAAGAGAAATGGGATTCATTAACGAACTTCTGGTCAAGAAAATATTCAGCGGACTGATATATAAGATGTTTATGAAGCTCGGCAACGAAGTAACAGCCAAATTTATCGACGACGTCAAAGATTTGGGTTATAGATACGCAACGGCTGCAGGTATATCAATAAGTTTTAGCGATATGATTATACCCGATGAAAAATTAAAATTAATTGAAGATGCCAATAAGAAAGTTATGGATGTTCTCAGTGAGCACGAGCAGGGCCTTATTACTGATGCTGAAAGATATAATAAGATTATTGATATCTGGACATTTACTACAAATAACGTTGCCCGTTCACTGATGGAGAGACTTAAAAATGACCAGAATGGTTTCAATTCACTCCATATGATGGTCGATTCTGGTGCTCGTGGTTCGCAGGAACAGGTACGCCAACTTGCCGGTATGCGTGGTCTTATGCAAAAACCGCAGAAAAGTCTTTCAGGTCAATCGGGTGAAATTATAGAAAATCCAATCGTTGCTAACTTTAAAGAAGGTCTTTCTGTGCTGGAATATTTTATTTCCACGCACGGTGCCCGTAAAGGTCTTGCTGATACTGCTCTTAAAACAGCCGATGCAGGTTATCTCACCAGAAGGTTAACAGACGTTGCTCAGGATGTAATTGTTACGGAAGAAGATTGTGGAACAATACGTGGTGTTTATGTCACTGCATTGAAAGATGTTGAGCTCGAACGCGAACCTCTTGCTGAACGTATTATCGGTCGCGTTGCTCAGGAAGATGTCTATGACCCAAGAACCGATGAACTGCTCATTGAAGCCGGTGAAATGATTACGGAAGAGATTGCAGAAAAAATCGACGAAGCAAACATCGACCAGGTTTATATAAGAACTGTTCTTACATGTGAAGCACGCCAGGGAGTATGTGCAAAATGTTATGGAAGAAATCTGACAACAGGTCAGCTTGTAGAAATAGGAGAAGCAGTAGGAATTATTGCCGCTCAATCTATAGGTGAACCTGGAACTCAGCTTACTCTTCGTACTTTCCACTTCGGCGGTACCTCATCTCGTATAGCAAGTCAGTCGCAGGTTGAGACAAACGTTGCAGGTAAAGTAAAATACGACAAGATTAATTTTGTCGAAAAAAATGATGTATTCGGACCAGTAAAAGTAGTTATCGGAAGACGGGGCGCAATTGGTATTTTTGATAACGACAACAGGCAAATTAAACGATATGAAATTCCTTACGGTGCCGAACTGATGGTAAATGACGGTCAAGAAGTCGAAAAAGGGACTCCTCTTTATAATCATGACCCCTATAATTCTGTTATAATATCAGATATTGGAGGCACTGTCGTATTTGTCGATATGGTCGATAATGTTACTTATCAACAGGTAGCAGACGAACAAACAGGACACGTACAAAAAGTAGTTATTGAATCAAAAGATAAAAATCTTACACCGAGTATATTAATTAGAGATTCAAAAGGCAATGAAAAAATATTTAATTTGCCGACGAGAGCATATCTCTCTGTTGAGGAAGGAGAAATAATTCAAGCCGGAACAGTACTGGCTAAGATTTCAAAGTCTGCAGCTAAAACGAGAGATATTACAGGCGGTTTGCCAAGGGTTACCGAACTTTTTGAAGCCCGAAGCCCTCACGATCCGGCAATTGTATCAGAAATCGAAGGACATGTAAAATTTGGAGCAAGAAAAAGAGGCTCACGCGAAATAATTGTGGAATCTTTTGACGGTTCCATCCAAAAAGTTTACTCCGTTCCTTATGGAAAGCATGTGTTGGTTCAGGAAGGTGACGAAATTCCAGCAGGTGAAAAAATTACCGACGGTCCAGTTAATCCCCACGACATACTGAAAATTAAAGGTCCAAATGCCGTGCAGGAATATCTTGTTAATGAAATTCAGGATGTCTATCGCCTTCAAGGTGTAAAAATAAACGACAAACATATTGAAGTTATTGTTAAACAAATGTTGCAGAAACTACGAATAATTTCGTCGGGAGATACTAATTTCATAGAAGAAAGCCTTGAAGACAGAAATAAAGTGATCGAGGAGAACGAAAGAATTAAGAATATGGTCTATATCATAGACCCGGGACAGTCGCGTTTCAAAGAAGGACAATTGATTCCACGTTCTAAGTTTAGAGATATTAATGCAGACCTAACAAGGAAAGGGAAGAAACCTATGAAGGTGCGCGATGCCGAGCCTGCTACTTTTGACAATATATTGTTAGGAATTACTCAAGCTGCTCTCTCTACAGAAAGCTTTATTTCAGCTGCATCGTTCCAGGAAACCACAAAAGTACTTACAAATGCGGCTGTCGAAGCAAGGGTCGACAACTTGGTGGGTCTAAAGGAAAATGTTGTTATGGGACATTTAATTCCAGGTGGTACTGGTTTGAAAAAATATAGAAATATAATCTTAACGAGCGAAGAAGAACAAAAAGAAGAACAGCAAGTAGAAGAAAAAGAATCGATAAATTAATATTTGCTATCGACCTAACTTGACAATTGAAATATTTATCGATAAATTTTGAGTCTGAATTTTTATTAAAATGAAATAGACGTGGAGGATTTACGTGCCAACGATAAATCAGTTGGTTAGAAGAGGAAGAGAGGTGGTAACCTCTAAAAATAAAGCTCCTGCTTTAGAAGCTTGTCCACAGAAGCGTGGAGTGTGTACCAGAGTTTATACTACGACACCTAAAAAACCAAATTCTGCACTCAGAAAGGTAGCCAGAGTGAGATTGAGTAATGGTATTGAAGTTACTGCTTACATTCCGGGCGAAGGACATAACCTTCAAGAACACTCTATAGTTTTGATAAGAGGAGGTAGAGTTAAAGATTTGCCCGGTGTCAGATATCACATTATTAGAGGCACGCTCGACACCAGTGGTGTGGAGGATAGAAAACAAGGCAGGTCGAAATACGGAACCAAAAAACCAAAAGCTAAATAGTCATGAGAAAAAGAAGAGCAGAAAAAAGATATCTTAAACCTGACCCACGCTATAATGATGTGCTGGTATCTAAATTTATCAATTACATTATGTGGGATGGTAAAAAATCTACGGCAAGAAGAATTGTGTACGAAAGTTTTGATATTATTGAAGAACGTACTAAAAAATCGGCACTAGAAATTTTCAAAAAAGCAGTTCAAAATGTATCTCCTTTGGTCGAAGTTAGAAGCCGTAGAGTCGGAGGTGCTACTTATCAGGTGCCAATGGAAGTAAGACCCGAAAGAAGAATGGCTCTTGCATTGAGATGGTTGAGAACGTATGCGCGTGAACGGAAAGATAAATCTATGGCACTTAAATTAGCAGCCGAATTAATCGCAGCTTCTAACGGCGAAGGAAACTCTGTTAAGAAAAAAGATGATACGCATAGAATGGCGGAGGCTAATAAAGCTTTTGCGCACTTTAAATGGTGAAAGGAGTAAGTTAATAATTTATGTCTAAAAGAGTAGAAATAAGTAAGGTTAGGAATATCGGCATTATGGCTCATATTGATGCCGGGAAGACAACGACGACGGAAAGAATTTTGTTTTACACGGGGAAAGTCCACCGTATTGGTGAAGTGCACGATGGAGCCGCTACTATGGACTGGATGGAGCAAGAAAAAGAAAGAGGAATTACGATTACCAGTGCGGCTACCACTACAATGTGGGCTGGACACCAAATAAATATTATTGATACACCAGGACATGTTGACTTTACAGTTGAAGTAGAACGTTCTTTGAGAGTTCTGGACGGCGCCATTGCTCTATTTTGTGCAGTGGGCGGCGTTGAACCTCAGTCGGAAACGGTTTGGAGGCAGGCAGACAAATATGGTGTGCCGAGAATAGCTTTTGTAAATAAAATGGACCGTGTTGGTGCTGATTTTCATAATGCAGTTCAAATGATGCGGGATCGTCTCGGTGCTAATGCAATACCAATTACCTTGCCAATAGGCGAAGGTGATTTGTTCAGTGGAATTATCGATTTAATCACTATGAAAGCACGCGTATTCCACGAAGAAACTCTCGGAACCACGTTCGAAGACGTTGAAATACCACAGGATCTGAAACCTGCAGCAAACAAATATCGTACACAAATGCTCGAGGCAGTTTCTGAAGTCGACGATACTCTACTCGAAAAGTACATAGAAGGCAAAGAAATTACGCCTGAAGAAGTTCTCCGTGTATTAAGGGAGGCAACTATTAAATTAAAAATTGTGCCAGTCCTTTGTGGATCATCATTTAAGAACAAAGGCGTTCAGATGCTACTTGATGCTGTAGTTAATTTCTTACCTTCCCCACTCGATCTCGGTAATCTTGTAGCACACCATGTACATAAAAATGATTATGTCGAAAGAAAAATTGATGAAAATGAAAAGTTTTCAGCCCTAGCATTTAAGATAATGACAGATCCGTACGTAGGCAAGTTAACCTTTATTCGAGTCTATACTGGTACACTTAAATCTGGTTCTTATGTTTATAACTCAGTATCGGATAAGAAAGAAAGAGTTGGTAGAATTCTACAGATGCACGCAAATCATCGCGAAGATATGGACGGAATTCGTGCGGGTGATATTGCAGCTATCGTTGGTCTGAAAAACACGCGCACTGGAGATACACTTTGTACCGAAGATGACCCAATTATGCTCGAAAAGATGGCATTCCCTGAACCGGTAATTGAGATTGCTATCGAACCAAAAACAAAGTCCGATCAGGATAAGCTTTCAGATGCGCTCTCAAAATTATCAGATGAGGATCCTACATTTAAAGTTAAGGTAGATCAGGAAACGGGACAAACTTTGATCAGTGGTATGGGAGAATTACACCTTGAGATCCTCGTAGATAGAATGAAAAGAGAATTTAAAGTGGAAGCCAACATTGGTAAACCGCAGGTTGCTTACCGAGAAACTATTACTAAAACTGTCCAGGCAGAAGGAAAATTTGTCAAGCAATCTGGAGGTAGAGGTAAATATGGCCATGTATGGATGGAATTATCACCTAATGAGCCTGGCAAAGGGTTTGAATTTGAAAATGCAATTGTTGGCGGTGTGGTTCCGAAAGAATATATCAACCCTGTTATTAATGGTTTGAAGGACGCGATGAAAAATGGGGTATTAGCAGGCTACCCTGTAGTTGATGTCAAAGCTAAACTGTATGATGGCTCTTATCATGAAGTTGACTCGGATGAAATTTCTTTCCGTGTTGCAGCTTCGATGGCTTTTAAAAATGGTGCAAAAAAGGCAAATCCGATTTTATTGGAGCCAATTATGCAGGTTGAAGTTATTACGCCCGAAGAATACTTGGGCGATGTTATGGGAGATTTGAACTCAAGAAGAGGTAAAATAGAAGGTTTTTCGACAAGAAAAGATGCGCAGGTTATAAAAGCTCAAGTGCCGTTAGCTCAAATGTTTGGATACGCTACTGTTTTAAGGTCTATGACGCAGGGACGTGCGCTTTACACAATGCAATTTTCTCATTATGCTGAAGTGCCTAAGTCGGTGGCAGAAGAAATTATGGAAAAATCTCAATCGAAAAAGTCAGTTGAAGAATATTAATTAAATAAATTAAAATGAATATAAAATAACAAGGAGAGTAACTCGATGGCAAAAGAAAAATTTGATCGTAGTAAACCTCACGTTAATATTGGAACGATCGGACACGTAGACCATGGCAAAACAACATTGACTGCAGCAATAACCATGGGTCTGGCAAAAAGAGGATTATCTGAAGTTCGTACTTTCGACAGTATCGATAACGCACCCGAAGAAAGAGAAAGAGGTATTACTATAGCAACGGCACACGTTGAATATTCTACGGAAAATCGTCACTATGCTCACGTCGACTGCCCCGGTCATGCCGATTATGTCAAGAACATGATTACTGGAGCCGCTCAGATGGATGGCGCAATTCTTGTTGTCGCTGCTACCGACGGTCCAATGCCTCAAACAAGAGAACATATTCTTCTTGCACGTCAGGTTGGTGTACCGAGAATAGTGGTATTTTTGAATAAAATAGATATGGTTGATGACCCAGAATTGATTGAATTGGTTGAAATGGAATTAAGAGAACTTCTCAGTAAATATGAATTTCCAGGTGATGAAATTCCAATTATTAGAGGCTCTGCCCTGAAAGCTCTTGAAGCAGGCACAGAAAATGCTCCTGTTGATGACCCAAGATACCAATGCATCTGGGATTTAATGAAAGCTGTTGATGAATATGTACCTCTACCGCAAAGAGATGTGGATAAACCATTCCTTATGCCTGTCGAAGACGTTTTCTCTATTACTGGTCGTGGTACGGTTGCAACTGGTAGAGTTGAAAGAGGTCAGATAAAGTTAAATGAAGAAGTTGAGTTAATCGGTCTCGGTCAGCACAAAAAGACCGTTGTTACCGGTATTGAAATGTTTCGCAAGGAACTTGATTCAGCTATTGCAGGCGATAATGCAGGATTATTGTTGAGAGGTATCGATAAAAAAGAAATTGAAAGAGGTATGGTCCTCGCTAAACCCGGTTCGATTACACCTCATAAAAAATTCGAAGGAGAAGTTTACATTCTGTCAAAAGAAGAAGGTGGTCGTCATACACCATTTTTCAATGGATATCGTCCTCAATTCTATTTCAGAACGACCGACGTTACAGGCGTTGCAAAATTGCCAGAAGGTACGGAAATGGTTATGCCTGGCGACAATGTTAGATTGTCTGTCGAATTGATTTCTGAAATTGCTATGGAAGAAGGTCTTCGCTTCGCTATCCGGGAAGGTGGTAGAACTGTTGGCGCTGGAGTTGTTACAAAAATCATTGAATAGTTTATTGAATAATAAATCAAGGGAAAGAGGAATCTTTCCCTTCTTTTTGCCTCGAAAGGCAAAGTACACTGAAGATATGATTTGTAAAAAGGAGAATTAAAAAAGTGCCCGGTCAAAAAATTAGAATTAAGTTGAAATCATATGATCATATTCTGATTGATAAGTCAACTGAGAAAATTATCAAAACTGTAAAAAGCACAGGAGCTGTGGTCTCAGGACCAATACCGTTGCCTACAAAAAGAACTGTTTTTACTGTTTTGCGTTCGCCTCACGTCGATAAAAAATCGCGTGAACAGTTCGAGATTAGGGCTCATAAAAGAATTATCGACATTCATAATTCAAATAATAAAACAGTTGATGCGCTGAGCAAGTTAGATATTCCTGCCGGCGTCGATATTGAGATAAAGTTATAGGAAATAAAAATGCCTGGATTGATAGCTAAAAAAATCGGAATGACTAATATTTTTAGTGATGACGGTCAAGTAATACCAGTAACTGTTCTCGAAGCAGGACCCTGTAAAGTATATGGTTTGAGGACTGTTGAAAAAGACGGTTACGAAGCGCTTCAGCTTGGGTTTGGTTCAAAGAAAGAAAAGAAAGTTAACAAACCCCAACTAGAAGTCTACAAAAAGCTCGGTCTTGTTCCACCCCGATCCGTTAAAGAATTCAAGAACTTCGATATTGCTCAATTTAAGGTTGGAGATGAGATTAAAGTAGATGTTTTCCAGCCTGGCGATAAAGTCAAAGTAACGAGCAATAGTAAGGGTAAGGGTTTCCAAGGCGTTGTAAAACGTCACGGATTTGGCGGTGTTGGGTCTTCTACGCACGGTCAAAGTGATAGAGAAAGAGCACCCGGTTCGATTGGAGCCAGCTCTTTTCCATCCAGAGTTTTCAAAGGACAGAGAATGGCTGGAAGATTGGGCGGTAAACAGGTTACGATTAGAAATTTAAAAGTTGTAAAAGTTATACCGGAACAGAATATAATTATGATAAAAGGTGCTGTACCCGGTGCGGTTAATTCAATAGTTGCTATCAATAAATAAACGACGATCGAAAAATGAAAGTAGATGTTTATAAAATAGACGGTACAAAATCAGGTGAGCAGATAGAACTCTCGAAAGATATTTTTGAAATTGAGCCGAATGACCACGTTCTCTATATTGCTGTTAAAGCTTACCTGGCTAATCAAAGACAGGGAACGCACAAAGCCAAAGAAAGAAGTGAGGTAAGTGGCGGAGGTAAAAAACCGTGGCGTCAAAAGGGACGAGGTGGTGCAAGAGCTGGTTCGGTGCGCTCTCCACTCTGGGTCGGTGGTGGTAGAATATTCGGACCAAAACCGAGAAACTACAGACAAAAATTGAATAAAAAAGTAGTTCAACTGGCTCGTAAATCTGCACTTTCTTATAAATCGAAAGCTAATCAGATTATAGTTGTTGAAGATTTTGATTTCGAACAACCAAAAACAAAAAATTTTGTTGAAATTCTTAAAGCCTTGAATTTGAACGGCAAAAAAACTCTCTTGCTTACAAACGGAACTTTGAAAAACGTTTATAAATCCGGAAAAAATATCGACAGAGTCTCGATTGTAGAAGCCAACAAAGCTTCAGTTTATGAACTGCTGAACAATCAAATTCTGATGTTACAAAAGAGCGCTGTACAATTGCTTGAAAGTACATTTAATTAAAATTTGGTATTGATATGAAAAGCATACTTATAAGACCTTTGATTACAGAAAAAATGACCTCGATTCAGGAAAAACATCCGAATAAATTTGGATTTATCGTGTCGGTCGACGCTAATAAAATTGAAATTGCTAAAGCTGTAAAAGAAAAATTTAATGTCGACGTTGTTGCGGTTAATACGATGAAATATAAAGGGAAAAGAAGAACTCAATTTACAAGGAAAGGTCGATTCGAAGGCAGAACGCCAAAGTTCAAAAAGGCAGTTGTTACGCTAAAAGAAGGTCAAAAAATAGATATATTCGGCGAAGTATAATCTGAGAGAATCGGAGTAAACTAAATGGCTATAAGAAAATTAAAACCAATTACACCAGGAACGAGATTTATGAGTGTCTCTTCTTTCGAAGAGATTGCCAAAAGAGAACCCGAAAAATCGTTGTTGGCTCCGTTAAAAAAATCCGGAGGACGCAACAACCTGGGACGTGTAACTGCACGACATCGTGGTGGTGGACATAAACGACAATATAGAATTATCGATTTTAAACGCGATAAATACGGTATTCCAGCTAAAGTCTTTTCTATAGAATACGATCCGAATAGAACAGCTAGAATAGCATTACTGCATTATGCAGATGGAGAAAAAAGATATATTATTGCTCCAGACGGCTTGAAAGTGGGTGAGACTGTAATGTCGGGTAGTGGAATTGAAATAAAAGTTGGTAACGCACTTCCACTGAAAGAAATTCCAATTGGTAGTTTTGTTCATAATGTTGAATTAAAGCCAGGAAAAGGTGGTCAGCTAGGTCGTTCTGCAGGTGTATCGCTTCAACTGATGGCTCGTGAAGGTAAATACGCTCAATTGAAAATGCCCTCTGGTGAAGTTCGAATGATTAATGTGGAATGCATGGCTACATATGGTACAGTTGGAAATGCAGACCACGAAAATATTAGTTTAGGAAAAGCAGGTAGGAGTAGATGGCTTGGTATAAGACCTCATGTGAGAGGCGTTGCGATGAATCCGGTTGACCATCCGATGGGTGGCGGTGAAGGAAAAACATCAGGTGGTGGACATCCTGTATCGCCATGGGGTCAAAAAGCTAAAGGTCTTAAAACAAGAAAAAAGAAAAATCCTTCTAATAAATATATTGTAAAGAGAAGAAAATAGAGTAAGCTATGCCAAGATCAGTCAAAAAAGGTCCTTATATTGATGTTAAATTGCTCAGGAAAATCAGACAGTTAAACCAGGCTAATCAAAAAAAGATAATTAAAACCTGGTCTCGTGCATCTACGATTTCTCCTGAATTTGTAGGACATACAATCGCCGTTCATAACGGCAATAAAATGATCCCTGTTTATATTTCTGAAAATATGGTTGGCCACAAGCTGGGTGAATTTGCGCCTACACGAATTTTCAGAGGACATCCAGGAACAAAAGCAGAAAAAGCATCTAAAGCAAAGTAATAATTGAGGTTTGGAATAATGGAAGCAAAAGCGACACACAAATATATCGGATCCTCGCCACGAAAAATGAGATTGGTTATCGATTTGATTAGAGGTAAATCAGTCGAACAGGCTATCGAGATTCTTCACTTTTCACCTAAGCATGCTTCGGTCGATGCAGAAAAAGTGTTACGCTCGGCTGTTTCTAATCTGATGAATAAAGATGATAATACAAGCCATAATATTTCAGAGCTTTACGTCAAAGAAGCTTATGTCAATCAGGGTCCAACTTTGAAAAGAATTATGCCTGCGCCAATGGGCAGGGCTTACAGAATCAGAAAAAGGTCAAATCATTTAACAATTGTTGTTGCAACAAAAAAGTAATCGGAGGAAAATTTGGGTCAGAAGACAAATCCAATCGGTTTTAGAGTTGGAATTATAAGAGGCTGGGAATCGAACTGGTTCGAAAACAAGAGTTACGCCACCAAATTAATGGAAGACTATGAATTACGGCGTTACATCAGGAAAAGGCTTCAAAATGCAGGTGTATCAGCCATCAAAATCGATCGAACTTCGAAGAATGTTATATTGACAATTCATACTTCGCGACCTGGAGTCGTTATCGGTAAAAGCGGTAAGGAAATAGCCCAGCTGGAAGAAGAATTGAAAAAGATTACACAAAAAGAAGTCAAAGTCCAGATTTCAGAAATTAAAAGACCCGAATTAGATGCTTATCTGGTAGCCGAAAATATTGCAAAGCAGATCGAAGGAAGAATCTCTTTTAGAAGAGCGATGAAAACCGCAATAACTGCAGCAATGCGAATGGGTGCCGAAGGAATTAGAGTGATGTGCTCTGGAAGATTGGGCGGTGCCGAAATGGCTCGTACTGAACAATACAAAGAAGGCAGGATTCCACTTCATACTCTTAGAGCTGATATCGACTATGCTCAAGCTACTGCTCAAACAATATACGGCTCTATCGGTGTAAAAATCTGGATCTGCCGTGGAGAAATTTTAGGTAAACGTTCATCCGAATAGGAGTTTAATTCCATGTTAATGCCAAAAAGAGTAAAATATCGTAAATCGCAAAGAGGTAGAAGAAGAGGTAAAGCTACGAGAGGACATCTTGTAAATTTCGGTGATTACGGTCTCAAAGCGCTTGAGCCAGCCTGGATTACAAGTCGCCAAATAGAAGCTTGTCGTGTTGCTCTGTCGCGTAAAATGAAGCGTGACGGTAAAGTATGGATTCGTATCTTCCCCGACAAACCCGTCAGCAAAAAGCCTCTCGAAACAAGAATGGGTAAAGGAAAGGGAGCTCCAGAATTCTGGGTTGCAGTTGTAAAACCGGGTAGAATTCTATTTGAAATTAACGGTGTCGACAGAGAAACTGCTCACGAAGCCTTACAATTGGCTGCTCACAAGCTTCCAATTAAAACAAAAATTGTTCAGAGAATCGATTTAGAATCATAAGGATTGATAAAATGAAAATTTATCAAATCAGAGAAATGTCAACAGAAGAAATTCAGAGAAGAATTCTGGAAGAACAAAAGAATTTAATCGATCTGAGATTTCAGCACGAACTGAAAAATTTAACAAACACTGCGCTGCTCAGAACCACTCGCAAAGATATTGCTAAAATGAAAACGGTTCTTAAAGAGCGCCAGCTTCAGGAAGCTAAACAGAATGAATCAAAGGAAAATAAATAAGGAGCAAAAAGTTTTCCATGCATACAAGAAATTATAGAAAAGTTAGGATCGGAACCGTAATTAGCAATAAGATGGACAAAAGTATCATCGTAGCGATTGAAAGACGTGTGGCGCATCCATTGTACAAGAAATATTTCAAAAAGACCACCAAGCTGATGGCTCACGACGAGAAAAATGAATGTGACCTCGGCGACAAAGTTAAAATAATGGAAACACGCCCTCTTAGTAAAAGAAAAGCATGGCGTTTAGTAGAAATTATCGAAAAAGCTAAGTAAACAGAAAAAGCTCGACGGAGATCTGGAAATTATGATACAAGAAGAAACAAATTTAGTAGTAGCGGACAATTCGGGTGCTAAAAAAATTCGATGTATCCGTGTACTGGGAGGCAGCGGCAGAAGATATGCCAGCGTTGGCGATATTATTGTCGTCAGTGTAAAAGCAGCCATTCCAGGTGGTGCAGTTAAAAAAGGTGATGTGTCGCGTGCCGTTGTTGTGCGCACTAAAAAGGAAGTGCGTAGAAAAGACGGCTCCTACATCAGATTCGACGACAATGCAGCTGTATTGTTAAATAACCAGGGCGAACCGAGAGGTACTCGTATCTTCGGGCCTGTTGCAAGAGAATTAAGGGACAAAAAATTTATGAAAATAATTTCTCTGGCTCCAGAGGTTCTATAAGAGGATTGATACTATGAAACTTAATAAAAATGACAATGTAATTGTTATAACAGGTAACTACAAAGGAAAAACTGGTAAAATTCTGAAAGTTTTTCCTGCTAAAAATCGGGTGATTGTGGAAGGTGTCAATTTACAAAAGCGGCATACAAAACCTTCTCAAAAAAACCCACAGGGTGGAATTATTGAAAAAGAAGCTCCTATTAATGCTTCTAATGTAATGATTATTGACCCTAAAACAAGTGAACCGTCGCGTATAGGAGCTAAAATCATTATTGATGAAAAAACTGGTAAGAAAAAAAGCGTTAGAATTAGTAAAAAAAGCGGCGAAATGCTAAGATAATAACTCGATAAGTCAAATGTCAAAAAGGATTGATATTTAAGATGGCAAAACAAAAAACTGAAAAACAGGAAAAAGCAGTTAAAAAAGCTGCCAAGGCCGGTGCTGAAAAGGAAACGGTTGTTGAAGAAAAAATTCCGGCTCGACTCAAAGAAAAATATATAAAAGAGATTGCTCCGAAATTGATGCAGCAGTTCGGCTATAAGAACATTATGCAGGTTCCTCGTCTGGCAAAAATTATTGTAAATATGGGTGTAGGTCAGGCTGTTCAGGATCCTAAAATTCTTGAAGAAGCAGTAAAGGACCTTGAAACTATTACAGGCCAGAAAGCTTCAATCAGAACTGCCAGAAAGTCAATTTCGAACTTCAAACTCAGAGAAGGTATGAAAATTGGCGCTAAAGTTACACTGCGCAGAGAAATAATGTACGAGTTCCTCGATAGATTGATTACAATTGCACTACCGCGCGTAAGGGACTTTCGAGGCATTTCCGATAAATCCTTTGAT
This sequence comes from Melioribacter roseus, assembly GCA_020722005.1. Taxonomy (GTDB): domain Bacteria; phylum Bacteroidota; class Ignavibacteria; order Ignavibacteriales; family Melioribacteraceae; genus Melioribacter; species Melioribacter roseus_A. Next base: position 17,929 of record DYLP01000024.1, on the reverse strand, counting down.
GGAAGAGGTAATTATACGCTCGGGATTAAAGAACAAATCATCTTTCCAGAAATTAATATCGACAAAGTGAACAGAGTACTGGGTATGGATATTACTTTTGTAACGACCGCTAAAACAGACAAAGAAGCTTATGAATTGTTAAGTGCATTTGGAATGCCGTTTAGAAAAAAAGAAAATAATTAAAGGGAAATCATGGCAAGAAAAAGCTTATTAGCACGTGAAATTAAAAAAGCAAAATTAAGAGAAAAATACGCTCAAAAAAGAAAAGAATTGAAAGAGAAAGGTGATTACGAGGCATTGCAACTGTTGCCACGTAATTCTTCTCCGACTAGAGCGCACAATCGCTGTATGATAAGCGGGCGTCCCAGAGGATATTACAGAAAATTCGGAATTTCCCGTCTCGTCCTCAGGGAAATGGCATTGAGAGGCGAAATTCCCGGTCTAAAGAAATCAAGTTGGTAATAGAAGGAGAATAAAGTAATGTTGACAACCGACCCGATTGCAGATTTTTTAACAAGAATACGAAATGCAATTAAAGCCAGAAAAAAATACGTCGATATTCCTTCGTCGAGGTTGAAAGAAGGATTGGCAGAAATATTAAAGGCTAACAAATACATTAGAGACTATAATGTAATCGAAGATAATAAACAGAACATTTTGCGTATTCATCTTCAATACATTAACGGAATTCCTTCAATAACTGGCTTGAAGAAAGTCAGTAAGCCGGGTCTTCGTATCTATGCCGGCAAAGATGAAATCCCAAAAATTATGAATGGATTGGGAATATCGATTATATCAACGTCAAAAGGTTTAATGACGGATAAACAAGCACGTAAAGAATCAGTCGGCGGTGAACTAATCTGCCAAGTTTGGTAATAATTGAGAGGTCAAAAAGTGTCACGAATAGGCAAAAAACCGATTCCAATTAAAGACGTTACCGTTACGAAAAATGGTAATCTATTGAAAATTAAAGGCAAACTCGGCGAACTCCAGATGGAGATTCACCCGAATATTAATGTCGAAGTTACAAAAGAAGAAATTCTGGTTACACGACCTAACGACGAGAAACAAAACAGAGCGCTTCACGGTCTAACCAGGTCGTTGATTAATAATATGGTTTTGGGAGTTACCCAAGGATTTTCGAAAACACTCGAAATAGTAGGTGTTGGTTATCGTGCCGAAGCAAAAGGCAGTGGAATTTTATTGACTCTCGGTTATTCGCATCCAATTTTCTTTATTCCACCCGAAGGAATTAAAATCGATGTTGTAACTCCTAATCAATTGAAAATTTCTGGAAGCGATAAAGAACTTGTGGGACTTGTAGCAGCTAAAATTAGATCTTTCAGAAAACCCGAACCGTATAAAGGCAAAGGTATTAAATATTCAAACGAAGTTATATTAAGAAAGGCAGGCAAAACAGCCGGCAAATAATTAGGAGGTCGTGAAAAATGTTTTTAAAAGACACTACAAGAAGATTAAGAAAACACGTTAGAATCAGAAAGAAAATACACGGAACTCCTGAGCGTCCTCGTTTGAGCGTATTCAAGAGTCTCAATCATATATATGCTCAATTAATAGATGACACTACAGGTACCACATTAGCTGCAGCTTCGACACTTTCGAAGGAGATCGCTGAGGAATTGAAAGGAGTAAAAGGAAAAATAGAGAAGGGAAGAATTGTCGGGAAGTTGCTTGCAAAGATAGCAACCGAAAAGGGAATTACTGCAGCTGTATTTGACCGAAACGGCTATCCCTATCATGGCAAAGTAAAAGCGGTTGCGGAAGGCGCACGCGAAGGTGGTTTGAAATTCTAATGGGATTGCCGGATCGTCTAAAGGTAGGACAGCGGCCTTTGGAGCCGTATGTGGAGGTTCGAATCCTCCTCCGGCAGCAATAAAATAAGGTAATTCAAAAGGAGTGAAAATTGAACTTCAAATCGAAAAAAGTAAGCGGACTGGAAAACTTAAAAGAAAAAATAGTTCATATTAACAGAGTTGCCAAAGTCGTTAAAGGTGGTCGTCGCTTTAGTTTTAATGCCATTGTTGTGGTTGGCGACGGCAATGGTCATGTAGGAGTTGGCCTGGGTAAAGCAAATGAAGTTACAGATGCTATCTCAAAAGGTATCGAGGACGCTAAGAAAAATGTATATAAAGTACCTGTTATAAAGGGAACAGTACCACATGAAATTATCGGTAAATTTGGAGCGGGAAAAGTCCTCATTAAACCAGCATCTCCCGGTACGGGACTTATTGCTGGTGGTGGCGTGAGAGCCGTCCTCGAAGCCGCAGGTGTTCAGGATGTCTTGACAAAATCTCTGGGTTCGTCTAATCCGCATAATCAGGTTAAAGCTACGCTGGCTGCTTTGTTGAATTTATGGGATGCTCGCTCGGTAGCTTTCAAAAGAGGTATGAATCTTAACGAGTTGTTCAGTGCAGAGTGAGGTTGACATGGCAAAGAAATTAAAAATTACACAAATACGAAGCATTATTGATCGTCCGAAACCACAAAAGCTTACTATTGAAGCTCTCGGTTTAGGAAGACCAAATTATCAGGTAATTCATAACGATACTCCTCAAATAAGAGGCATGGTAAGAAAAGTATCTCATTTAGTAAAAGTAGAAGAAATAGAAGATTAACAGGGTGATACATGGATATCTTAAGTAATTTAAAACCTGCGAAAGGTTCAAATAAAAGGGAAAAAAGAATTGGAAGAGGCGAAGGTAGTGGACACGGTGGAACCGCTACGCGCGGTATGAATGGGCAACGTTCGAGGTCGGGTGCTAAATTTAAAATCTGGTTCGAAGGTGGCCAGATGCCTTTGCAGCGCAGAGTGCCTAAACGTGGCTTCAAGAGTCCTTTTAAATTGACTTATCAGGTTGTTAATCTCGACCGAATTCAAAAATTGGTTGACGAAAATAAGATTTCAGGAGAGGTTATTACTCCTTCGGTTTTATATCAAAATGGTTTGATTTCAAAAGCTGCTGCTCCATATAAAATTTTGGGCAGCGGTGAAATAAAATCCAAAATAAATATTGAAGCCCATGCTTTTAGCGCTTCGGCTAAACAAAAAATTGAATCAGTCGGTGGAACCATAAAAGAGATTAAAGCTTAATGGCAACTTTTCAAGAAACATTCCGGAACATATTTAAGATTCACGAGCTGAGGCAAAGAATTCTTTATACTTTGGCTCTGCTTGTGATTGTAAGAATAGGAGCTCACATTACATTGCCGGGTATCGATTCTCACTTGCTCAGCTCGGCTATGTCAAATTCCACTTCCGACAATTTGTTCGGGTTATACGACTTGTTTGTCGGTGGTGCATTCAGAAATGCCGCCCTATTCGCTTTGGGGATTATGCCCTATATTTCAGCTTCCATTATTCTCCAATTGGCTGGAGCAGTTGTTCCATACATTCAAAAGCTCCAAAGAGAAGGAGAAGAAGGCAGAAAGAAAATTACTCAATGGACACGTTACGGAACAGTTATTATTTCTGCTTTTCAGGCTTGGGGTGTAACGATCCATCTTCTCAATATGAATTTTAACGGAATGCCTGTTGTCCCCGAAGAAATTAGAGGGATTGGCTGGACATTCTCAACCATTGTATTCCTTGTTACCGGCACAATATTCATTATGTGGCTCGGTGAACAAATTACAGACAAAGGAATTGGCAACGGTATTTCTCTAATAATATTTATTGGTATTATTGACAGGTTCCCTTATGCCATACTTGACGAGTACAGATTACTGGCAGCAGGTCAGCGTAATCTCGTAATCGAAATTGTTATCATTGCTTTCATGTTACTTGTAATTTCAGGTGTAATACTCGTTACTCAGGGTACAAGAAGAATTCCAGTGCAGTACGCAAAAAGAGTCGTTGGAAGAAAAGTTTATGGAGGTGTTACTCAATATATTCCTTTAAGAGTAAACACTGCAGGTGTAATGCCGATAATTTTTGCGCAGTCGATTATGTTTATTCCAAGCACACTATTTTCCTTCTTCCCGAATAACGAATTTATTGCGTCAATTGCTGGCTACTTTAATTATCAGTCGTTTACTTATTCTTTTATTTATGCTTTGATGATTGTCTTCTTCACCTATTTTTATACAGCGATTGCATTTAATCCACAGGAAGTAGCAGAAAATATGAAAAAACAGGGCGGCTTTATTCCAGGTATACGACCTGGCAAGCAAACCGCCGAATTTATTGATAATATATTGACTAAAATAACTTTACCTGGTTCAATCTTCCTTGCCATCGTGGCAATACTGCCGGCATTTGTCGCAAAATTCGGTGTATCGGGAAGTTTTGCATCGTTCTTTGGAGGAACCAGTTTGTTGATTATTGTTGGTGTGGCACTCGATACACTTCAACAAATCGAGTCGCATCTATTGATGCGTCATTACGATGGTTTTATGAAGTCCGGTAAAATAAGAGGCAGAAGATTTTAATATTTTTTGTAGTGAATCGTGATTATAATAAAGACCAGAAAAGAAATTGATTATATAAGAGAAAGTTCTCAGATAGTTGCAGAGGTTCTTCAATTACTGAAAAATTATGTTAAGCCGGGTGTAACAACGCTCGAGCTCGATAAAATGGCTGAAGATTACATACTCAGCAATAATGCTCGTGCGGCATTTAAAGGTTATTCGCAAGTCGGGTCGTTCGATTTTCCTGGCTCAATTTGTTCTTCGATTGATGACGAGGTTGTTCACGGAATTCCGGGCAACAGAGTTCTTAAGGAAGGTGAAATAATTTCTATCGACGTCGGTGTAGAAAAGAACGGTTATTACGGAGATGCAGCGTTGACTGTTGCTGTGGGAAACATATCCGACGAAAAAAAGAAGTTGATGGAAGTAACAGAAAAATCGCTCTATCTGGCTATTGAAGAAGCGCGTCCCGGAAACAGAATTGGTGATATCGGATATGCAGTGCAGTCGTACGTTGAAAGTTTTGGATACTCGGTAGTGCGTGATTTATGTGGACACGGCGTTGGAAAGCATTTGCACGAAGATCCACAAATCCCTAATTATGGCAAAAAGGGAAGCGGTGCAATTTTGAAGAATGGTATGACGCTGGCAATTGAACCGATGATTAATTTGGGAACTCACAAAGTCTTCGTAGAAGAAGATGGATGGACTGTAAAAACAATGGATGGTAAGCCGTCGGCTCATTTCGAGCATACCATTGCAATAATTGACGGTAAACCGGAAATATTAACAAGATGCTAATTATATGGCTAAACAAGGAGCAATAAAGATTGATGGAGTAGTAACTGAAACGTTACCAAATGCTCATTTCAAGGTTAGACTTGACAATGGGCATGAAATCCTTGCGCATATTTCCGGTAAAATGAGAATGCATTTTATTAAAATTCTGGTGGGAGATAAAGTAGCAGTTGAATTATCTCCCTACGACCTTAATAAAGGAAGAATAACATACAGATATAAATAAATGGAGCTATTATGAAGGTAAGATCATCTGTAAAAAAAATGTGCGAACATTGTAAAATCATAAAAAGAAAGGGTGTTGTTCGGGTTATTTGCAAAAATCCTAAACATAAACAAAGACAAGGATAGGAGGAAGAGATTTGGCTCGTATAGCTGGAATTGATTTACCGAAACAAAAAAAATCGTTTATTGGATTAACCTATATTTATGGTATAGGTCGTAGGACCGCCTTGGATATATTGTCCAAAGCAGGCATCGATCCCGAGAAGAAAATTGCTGAACTGTCCGAAGAAGAAATTGCAAAGATTCGTGCAATCATGACTTCCGACTATAAAGTTGAAGGTGCTCTCAGAAGCGAAGTTCAGCAAAATATCAAACGTTTGATGGATATCGGTTGCTATCGCGGTTTGAGGCATCGTCGTGGTTTACCTGTAAGAGGACAAAGAACAAGAACAAATGCAAGAACCAGAAAAGGTAAAAGAAAAACAGTAGCCGGAAAGAAGAAAACACCGGCTAAGAAGTAATAATTAATTACGGAGATTCAAATTGGCTAAGGCAGGAAAAAAGACTAAAAAGAAAGTTCACGTTGATTCGGTCGGAGTAGCTCACATTAAAGCTTCGTTCAATAACGTGATTGTTACAATAACAGATATTTATGGCAATACAATTTCATGGTCTTCTGCCGGTAAAAACGGTTTCAAAGGCTCCAGAAAAAATACTCCCTTTGCTGCTCAGGTTACCGCAGAAGCTGCTGCTAAAGAAGCTCACGACTTAGGTCTACGCAAAGTTGACGTTTTAATTAAAGGTCCAGGTGCAGGCAGGGAAGCAGCCATAAGAGCTCTAAGCACTGCAGGACTGGAAATCCTTTCGATTAAGGATATTACTCCGATTCCGCACAACGGATGCAGACCACCAAAACGTAGAAGAGTATAACAGGAGAAAATTTAGATGGCAAGATATACTGGTCCAAGTTGCAAATTATGCAGAAGAGAAAGACAAAAACTATTTCTTAAAGGTTCTAAATGTCATTCCGAACACTGCCCACTCGAAAAGAAAAATTATATTCCGGGTCAGCACGGCTTAACACGCAGAGCCAAATTTTCCGAGTATGGCGTTCAGTTAAGAGAAAAACAAAAAGTAAAACGTATTTACGGATTGCAGGAAACACAATTCAAACTCTATTTCTTCAGAGCAACACGTCAAAAAGGAATTACAGGTGCCAACCTTGTTAAATTGCTCGAAAGACGTCTGGACAACGTTATTTATCGACTCGGTTTTGCACCTTCGAGAAAGGCAGCACGACAATTAGTACTTCACAGGCATTTTACCGTTAACGGCAAAATTGTCGATATCCCTTCATATTTGCTCTTACCCGGAGATGTCGTTGCAGTCAGAGAAAAGAGCAAAAAACTTGACATTATTCACAACTCGCTCAGAAGAACTAAAGATAATGCATATAATTGGCTTTCCATCGATAAAGCTTCCCTCTCGGGTACTTTTATGAATATCCCCGAAAGAGAAGATATTCCATTGAATGCCAACGAACAATTAATTGTCGAATTGTATTCTAAGTAATTTTATAATAATAGAGGATATATTAAATGAGCTATCCGTTAATTAAAATGCCCGATGGCGTAGTACAAGAAGAATCCTCGAAAAGTGCTACATTCGGAAGATTTACTATTCAACCTTTAGAGAGAGGATTTGGCGTTACATTAGGTAATTCGTTGAGAAGGGTATTATTATCCTCACTTCCAGGAGCTGCGATTACTGCCATTAAAATTGAAGGCGTACTTCATGAATTCTCTACTATTCCAGGTGTTCAGGAGGATGTTACCGAAATTATCCTGAATCTCAAAAAAGTGCGTATGAGACTTCTCGATAAAAAAGTAACAAGCTGTAATGTCTCTATATCCGGTGAAGGCGACTTCAAAGCGAAAGATATTCAAAATGCATGCCCCGAAGTTGAAATTCTGAATCCAAATTTACATATCGCTCACTTAAATAAAGATGCTAAGCTAAATATTGAACTTCGTTTCGGCATCGGGAAAGGTTATGTGCCTGCACAGGAACAGAAAACTCCCGATATGACAATCGGTACAATCCCCCTCGACTCGATTTATACTCCTATTGTAAATGTTAAATACGACGTCGAAAATGTTCGCATTGGCGAACGTAACGACTATGAAAAACTTACTCTCGAAATTACTACCGATGGATCCATCACTCCCGAAGAAGCGCTTTCAACTTCGGGCAAGATTCTAAGAGACCACATTCAGATGTTCATTAATTTTGAAACTGAACCTGAAGAAGTAAAAGAAGAAACCGAAAGAGATGAAGAAGCAGAAAGATTGAGAAAAATTCTTTCAACAAGTGTTGATGACCTTGAACTAAGTGTCAGGTCTCATAATTGCCTCAAAACTGCCAATATCAAAACACTCGGCGATTTAGTACGCCGCGATGAAAACGAAATGCTCCGTTTCAGAAATTTTGGTCGCAAATCGTTGGCAGAATTGAAAGAAATAGTTGATAATTACGGACTCCATTTTGGTATGGATGTCGATAAATATCTGTCAGATAAAACCGATAAAAAATAATCACTAAAACTGTGAAGGTTCGATAATGAGACACAGAGTTAAAGGAAGAAAATTAAAAAGAACTTCGGAACACAGACTGGCTACTTTGAGAAATTTAGCCACTTCACTGCTGAAACATAAAAAGATTAAAACTACTCTGGCAAAAGCTAAAGAGTTGCGCACTTTTGTAGAGCCAATTATTACAAAAGCTAAGGTCGACTCGGTTGCAAATCGTAGATATGTCGCTGCCGATATAAAAGATAAAGAAGTTGTAAAAGAACTCTTTACCTCAATTGTTAATAAAATTGGCGAAAGGCCAGGCGGTTATACAAGAATTATCAAACTGGGGCAGCGTAAAGGAGACGGTGCAGAATTAGCTTATATCGAATTGGTTGACTACAGTGATGTTGTTAAAGAAAAATCTACGAAAAAGAAAACCGAAAATAAGACAAAAGCAGAAGAACAAAAAGCTGAAGAAGTTAAAACTGAAGAAGAAGTAAAAAAAGCTGAACCACAATCCGAAGTTAACCAGGAACCCAAAGCTGAAGCCGGTGAACAAACTTCTTCGGAAGAAAAGAAAGAAGAAAATTAGTCGATTCTCTTTTCGAATTTTAGATGCGTCCGGATTTCTCAATGGTTTCCGGACGTTTCTTTTTTAAATCATTTTCGACCTTATGAAAAAAATTGAATTTGTTACTTCGGCTTTCAACATAAATGAAATACCGAAAAACAACTTGCCCTCTGTGGTGCTTTGCGGAAGATCTAATGTGGGCAAATCATCTTTTATCAATACTTTGTTTTATCCTTTGAAAGTAGCACGAACAAGTTCAACTCCTGGTAAAACACGTTCGATTAACTATTATCTCGTAGAAAGAAAATTCTACATCGTAGATTTGCCAGGTTTCGGTTATGCTAAAGTATCTAAAAGCGAGAAAAATTACTGGGAAAACCTCATCATTAATTTCTTCGACATTAATAAAAATATTTCGACTGTTTTCCATTTGATTGATGCCCGTCATAAACCTCAACAGCTCGATTTAATGCTCAAAGAATTTATTCATTCCAAAAAGTTACCCTATTTTTTGATAATGAACAAAGTGGATAAACTGAAACAATCTGAAATTGCGGTTGCAAAGAAGACTATTAAAGAAATATTTCCTGAAATCATCTTCGGGACAAACGCTTTCATCTTTTCAGCTGTTAAACATACCGGCAAAAAAGAAATAATAAAACTTCTTACTTCTCTCTACTTGTTATGAAAATTTCAGAAAACTTTATTATTATTGAATCAAAATTGTAAAAATTCTGAGTTAAGAGATGGGTAAATCGTCGAAGTACAGAAAAAGAATACTGACTTTTATGTTAATACCCATCCTTTTAACCATCCTTTTTCTTACCGATGATTTTTTAACGAGAATAATTACCAGTTTAATTCTGGTAATATATATCGGATTTATAATTTTTCTTCGTGATAACACGCGAGAAGGGGTTGACGAAAAGCACGATGAACCCATTCCCTCTTCAAAAACAGAGGAAACGCCCGAGGCAAAACACGGTTATCAGACAGATGAGGGCGAGGAATTTAAGATTGTGTCGACTGTCAAAAATATCGAAGTGTTGACAGCGGAAAATATGAATGCCTATTTCCCGAATAAAGGTAACCGTGAAATTTTCAAACCAACCGATTTCAAAGAAAATTTTCAGAAGATTGTACTGGAAGAACTTCCGAAAGACGTTAGCCACGACGAGCAATTCGGTTTTCTTCTCGAAAAAATATTAAGCGTATTAAAAGACGCCTTTTGGGCTCACACGGCAGCATTTTTCTGGTACAACAAAAAACGACAACGTCTGACGCTCGAACGTTATGTGTCGAGTTCTTCTGCAATAACGCGTCAAAAGTTCGATCTCGAAGACGATATTTTAGGAAAGATAATTCAAAATGAAGAACCTGAATTATTGAACGACATTTCATCTAATGCAGAACCTGACGTTATCCGTTATTACAATGTTCCACAGGGTATTAAGAGTTTTGTAGGCGTGCCCCTCTTTTATGGAAAAAATTTGACTGGTCTGCTCATACTCGATGCAAAGGTTAAAGACGCTTTCGGTATTGAACAAATTTATTCTCTTGGTAAAATTGTTAGAGTCATCTCAATTATCATATCGCTATTTGAAGACAAATTTTCTGAATCGCAAGCCGAACAGCGGCTTAAAGCCTTGACTGAAATTCTGGAGAAAGACAGAAAATTCGAATCGGAAAAAGACATTTTTGAAATGCTCGACAGAACAATCGAAAAATTGCTCGATTGGGATGTCTTTACGTTTGTTCTTTATAATCCACTCGAACAAAAATTTAAGACTTCGCGTATTGTCAATAAAACCTCTTTGAAATACGTTGGAGAAAATCTTGAAGTGGAACTCAAGGATACACTGGTTGGGAAATCGATTATGAGTTCTATCCCGGTTAAAATTGACGACACTACTCAAATCGACCTGCCACGATTTAACAAGAATGAGGATGTAAGCTTCGACGGCTCTTTCTTGGCTATACCGCTTATCTACGACGATCAGAACTACGGAGTATTGTGTTTCGAGAGCCTCAAAAAAAATTATTATTCCAACAGTGAAGTTACTTTTGTCAAGAATGCTACTAAAATTTTTGCCTTTATCCTGTATTCTCACGCATCGATTAACGTATTGAAAAATTTACTTGCTCACGATGTAGAAACCAAAGTACTAAATTATCAGTCATTTATAGAACGTTTAACGATTGATCTGGTTCGTAGCAAAGAACTTGCATTGCCTGGTGCTCTGGCTCTTATTAAAATCGATGATTTCATTGAAGAAGATTCGCTCTTTGACGGTAATCCATTCCCAAAAGTCTTGAAGGCTATTTCCCAAATGATCCGTGATGAGATGACGCCTATGAATTTAATAGGTCGTTTAAGTGAAAGGGTTTTTGCCGTCTACTTTTTCAATACGGCACCTAAAGACGTTTTCCTTTGGGCTGAGAAACTTCGTATTAAAGTTGCACGTAAACCAATATCGGTAGTTTCGAAACAGACAACTTTTACAATCTCGGTGGGAGTTGCTTCCACAACAAATAAGACGGACGTCGATGAAATATTGTCAAATGCCGAGTTGGCGCTCAATAAAGCCCTCGAAAAAGGAGGGAACACGGTTAAAAGTTTGTGACAATTTGTGAAAAATTTTATTGTAATAGTTTTAGACGGAGTAGGTATCGGGGAACTGCCAGATGCCTCAAGATATGGCGACCAGGGCAGCAATACTCTATCAAACATGGCTGAATATGTGGGCGGCTTAAATTTACCCAATCTCCAGAAGCTCGGTCTGGGTAATATCGCTTCGATCAAAGGGCTCGAGCCGGTCGATTCACCGTTAGCTTCTTTCGGCAAAATGATGGAAGTATCCATCGGTAAAGATTCAACAACAGGTCACTGGGAATTGGGTGGACTCCATATTGACAAAGAATTTCCTCTCTATCCAGATGGGTTTCCTCAATCTATTATTAATAAATTTATCGAAGAAACTGAAGTCGAAGGAGTACTCGGTAACATCCCGGCTTCGGGTACGGAGATTATCGAAAGATTAGGAGAGGAACATTTAAGAACTTCATTCCCGATAGTTTATACATCCGCAGATTCCGTCTTTCAAATTGCAGCGCACGAAGAAGTAATACCCTTGAATAGACTTTATAAAATCTGCGAAATTGCAAGAAAAAATGTATTGACAGGCAAAGATGCAGTTGCGCGTGTCATTGCTCGTCCTTTTATCGGTACACCGGGAAAATTTACACGAACGACAAATAGAAAAGATTTTTCTTTAGATCCTTTCGGGCATACAATTCTCGATTACTTATATTATAATAAAATCGATACGATTGCTATTGGTAAAATTAACGACTTGTTTAATTACAGGGGAATAAAAACCGGGTACAAGACCAGATCAAATTCTGAAGGAATGGAGCGGCTACTGCAGGTGAGTTCAAATGCCAAATCTTCGTTTATTTTTGTAAATCTGGTCGACTTTGATGTCTATTATGGTCACCGTAACGATCCGTATGGTTTTGCAGGTGCTCTGAAAGAATTCGACGAATTTTTACCGTTGCTCTTAAACCAACTCGATGCCAGCGATCGATTAGTGATAACTGCCGATCACGGAAACGACCCTACTACTCCGAGTACTGACCACAGCAGAGAGTTTGTTCCTTTACTTTTTTATTCAAAAGATGAAACAGCACGCAATCTCGGAATTAGAAATACATTTGCGGACGTTGCCCAAACTATAGCCCATTATTTCAAAGTTAACAACGATTTGAAAGGAAAAAGTTTTTTGTATGAATAAAGATAATTTAACGGAAATAATTTCATGTCCAGCACAACTTAATAAAGACAATACGATAACATTACCAGAGGATGCCATTAAGCAAATTAATGATAAAAAGATAACCGAATTTTTTATTTCAATATTTTACGATGCAAGAAAATTTGCAATACTCGAAGGTTATTCAGAAGAGCTCTTTGACAGTGTGCAAAAAATTCAGGGAATTCCTTTTTCCACAGTTTATGATTTTTTAAGTGCGAAGGGAAGTTTGAAAAAGGAAAATTTCGGGAAGGAATTTGTTTGGTATGAACATGAATGATAAAAAAGAGCATTATTTAATCGATACTGATATTTTGATAGAATATCTTGAGACCGATTCAAGTGAGGATTCTATACTGGAAATTCTAATGAAACGAGGTGTCTGTTTTACTACGGTAATAAATTCGGCTGAACTCTTTTTCAATTCATACAATCGTACACGTGAAGAAGCTGTAAAACGTCTGCTCTCGGCATTGAAAGTGCTCGGCTTAAATTCAAGATATAGTTTGAACATTTCAAAATTTTTTAATAAAGTTGCGGGCGTTCGCGAAGCTTTAATTTGTTCTGTGGCATTAAACAACAAATTGCCTTTGGTCACAAGACAGATAGAAAAGTATTCGAATTCCGGTATTGAAATAATAGACGCTGCAAAAATTAAAACAGGGAGGTAGTTCTGCTACTCGGGAAAGTAATTGGAACAGTTTGGTCAACACGAAAGGACGAGAATCTGGTGGGCGCAAAATTTCTGATTGTCCGTGAATTAAATCTCGACTTAACACCGAAAACGTCAACGGTCATAGCTGTCGATTCGGTGGGTGCGGGTATCGGCGAAACTGTTTTAGTAGCTCAGGGCAGTTCGGCACGACAAACAACTTTTACAAAGAACAAGCCGGTCGACGCCGTTATAATGGCTATTGTCGATAAACTTGACGTCGCAATTAGCGATAATAAGTAGGTATTCTTTCTATGCACCTGGGTAAAGTAATTGGAACAATATGGGCAACAAGAAAATACGACGCCGTTACAGGCTATAAAATGCAACTGGTTCAACCTGTTAACTACAATCTTGAAAGTATCAGCAGTCCAATTATTGCACTCGATACTGTGGGCGCCGGTCCGGGTGAAATTATTTTTTACGTAACCGCAAGCGAAGCCGTTATTCCGCTCGATGTAGAAATGGCTCCTGTCGACGCTTCGATTGTAGGTATTGTGGATTTTATTAATACTGATAAATAGATAGAGGAGAGGAACCTTGAAAATCACAAAACAATTTACAAACCGTGAAAGTCTTTCTCTCGACAAATACCTGCAAGAAATTGGTAAAGTTGAATTGCTTACGCCGGAAGAAGAAATTGAACTTGCAATTAAAATAAAAAAAGGCGACCAGAAAGCTCTGGAAAAACTGGTCAAAGCAAATCTGCGATTTGTCGTTTCGGTTGCAAAGCAATATCAAAATCAAGGTTTGTCACTTGGTGATTTGATTAACGAAGGTAATCTGGGATTGATTAAAGCAGCCAAGCGTTTCGATGAAACCCGTGGTTTTAAATTTATTTCATATGCAGTCTGGTGGATTCGTCAATCGATTCTACAGGCGCTTGCCGAACAATCGAGAATTGTACGACTTCCGCTCAATAGGGTGGGTGCTCTAAATAAAATTGGTAAAGCATACAGCAACCTGGTTCAGGAATTCGAAAGGGAACCAAACGCCGAAGAACTGGCTGAACAATTGAATATGGATGTTACGGAGGTAGCCGACGCTATTAAAAATGCCGGCAGACATATATCGATGGATGCTCCTTTCAATCAAGGCGAAGAAAATAGTCTGCTCGACGTATTGCCAAATGATGAAGTACCTTCACCCGATCAAACCTTAATGTCGGAATCTCTGAAAAAAGAAATTGAAAGAGCGCTTTCAACATTGACCGATAGAGAAGCTGAAGTTATAAAACTTTATTTTGGACTAAACGGCGAACATTCTCTTACTCTTGAAGAAATAGGCGAAAAGTTTAATCTTACACGTGAAAGAGTCCGTCAAATTAAGGAAAAGGCAATTCGCCGTCTCAGACATGCATCCAGGAGTAAAAACTTAAGAGCATATCTGGGATAAGAATCGAATGTCAGAAAAAATAGTTATATCTCTTTTTCTCATCTTATCTATTATGACGACTGGATGTTCTTCCACATCTTCTTCTGTAAGATACAATAAATCGACAGAGAAAAAAGAAGAAGTAAGTAAAGTTACAAGATTCACTTCCGAAGAGGATTCAACAATAGATTCAGTCAGTATTAACACACCTGTTCCTAACAATGAAATAAATGAATTCGACGAATTACCAGAAGAGATTAATTCAGTAGACGTACAGGAGTTTGTCGATGATTATAGAACATCGATAAGCTCAGAAGTGCCGCTTTCTTTCAGAGAAAAATTACTTCTCGAAGTAGTAAAATATATTGATGCCCCTTATAAATACGGTGGTAACTCCGATAGGGGTATTGATTGCTCGGCATTTACAAAACAGGTACTGAGTGCTTTCTCGGTTGACTTACCGCGCACGGTCAGGGAACAATTCACTACAGGTATAAGTGTAGATGAAAATGAATTGAAACTTGGTGACCTTGTATTTTTCAATACTTCGAGACGAGCATATCCCGGCCATGTAGGAATTTATCTCGGGAACAGGGAATTTATCCATTCAAGTAGAACTTTAGGTGTTACAGTCTCTTCTCTTGACGAAACTTATTATAAAAAAAGATTTGTCGGTGCCCGTCGACTTCCTCTCGCTCAATAACTTTTTATGACCAATTGCAATAATTTGAACATTCCATTAATTTGTTGTACATATTTTAAAATCTCATAGGAGTTGAAAATGGATTACAGAATTGAATCTGACAGCATGGGAGAAATTAAAGTCCCGGCAGACAAATACTATGGAGCGCAGACAGCAAGGTCGTTACAAAACTTTAAAATTGGGGGCGAACGATTTCCATTCGAATTAATTCGAGCGCTCGCAATTGTAAAAAAAGCCGCCGCATTAACTAACAATGAACTGGGTCTTTTACCCAACGATAAAAAAGAATTAATAATTAAAGCTGCCGACGAAGTCATCGAAGGGAAATTAAACGACCATTTTCCGTTGGTGGTGTGGCAAACCGGAAGCGGGACGCAGACCAATATGAATGTAAACGAAGTTATATCGAATCGCGCGATTGAAATTGCTGGTGGTAAGCTCGGTAGTAAAACGCCAATTCATCCAAATGACGATGTAAACAAGTCCCAATCCACAAACGATGTTTTCCCTACTGCTATTCATATTGCCGCAGTTGAAGAAGTTCATCGCCGTTTAATTCCGATGTTAACAAAATTAAGAGATGCCTTAGAGGAAAAATCGAAAGAGTTTGCTTCGATAATTAAGATTGGAAGGACACATTTAATGGATGCCACTCCATTAACGCTCGGGCAGGAATTCTCGGGTTATGCACAACAATTAACCAATGGATTAGCAAGAATTAACGACGCCTTGAAGCGGCTTTATGAAATACCTCTCGGAGGGACGGCAGTTGGTACGGGCTTAAATGCACATCCAGATTATGCTGTTAAAGCTGCACAAAAAATTTCAGAGCTTACTGGAAAACCTTTCCGTACTGCTCCTAATAAATTCGAAGCAATGGCAGGTAAAGATGCTCTGGTTGAATTCAGCGGTGTTTTGAAGACGATAGCAGCTTCTTTTATGAAGATTGCAAACGACGTTCGATGGCTCGGTTCGGGACCTCGTTGCGGAATTGGTGAAATTATTTTACCTGCTAACGAGCCTGGAAGTTCAATTATGCCAGGCAAAGTGAATCCGACTCAATCAGAAGCAATGACAATGGTATGCACACAAGTATTTGGAAACGATGTAACAATCAACTTTGCTGGTGCAAGCGGTAATTTTGAACTCAACGTCTTTATGCCCGTAATTGCCTTCAATATATTACAATCGATTCGTCTATTAGCAGACGCATGCGAGAGTTTTACGGATAATAGTGTCGTTGGAATAAAACCGAATCATGAAGTCATCAACAAACATCTGAATAATTCTCTTATGCTTGTAACCGCTCTTAATCCTGTTATTGGATACGACAATGCTGCTAAGGTAGCTAAAAAGGCTTACGCTGAAAACAAAACCCTGAAACAGTCTGCCATTGAATTGGGATTGTTAACCGCAGAGGAATTTGACAAATATGTAAGACCCGAAAATATGGTCGGTCCAAATAAAAAATAATATATTACAAGGGGCTGCCCGCATTTAATTGAAGGGCAGCCTGTTCATTATGAAAGAATTGATATTAAATATTTATGTTGAAATCCAAAATAAAAACGTTGTCGGTTTCAGGGCAATTTCATATGAAGCGGAGGGTACGGATACCGAAAAAATAAATTTTTTGAAGCGGCAAGCGCGGAGCGACTATGCACGTGCAATCAATTTCGAAGCGCCTGTAAGTGATAGAGGAAATTTTATTTCATATAGAAAATTTTCACGACTCGAATCCAAGGGATATCACTACAAACTCTACGAAGAAATATTTGACTATTTTGGTGTTCCTGACAATCCTTTAATTTGTGTAACTCCCGTTGTCGACGGGAAGATACTCGCAGATTAAATAAGATATTTGATTGCTACAAATCCACCAACTAACAATACTGTAAATAGAATAGCCAGTGTATTGAAGTACCTGTCGATAAATGTTCTAATTTGTTCGCCGAATTTCCATATAAGTCCTGCAACCAGAAAGAAACGAAGTCCTCTACCTGCCACAGAGGCAATAATGAAAAGAAGAAAGTTGATATCGAAAGCACCACCTGAAATTGTAAATACTTTATAAGGTATGGGTGTAAAGCCAGCGGTAAAAATTATCCAGAAATTCCATTCGTTATAAAGAGCGCGCACGTTAAAAAATAATTCTTTTGTAAAGCCAGGAACATTGGCAAAAAAGAAATTGGCTAAAGCAGAAAAATTATCGGTCGAATCCCACCATAAATAATGACCTAATCCGAATCCCGCTGCAGCGCCGAATACAGAAGCTACTGTACAAATTAAGGCAAAACGGAAAGCCTTATCTCTTGAACCGAGTACCAGCGCAATCAATAATGCATCGGGTGGAATCGGGAAAAAAGAAGCCTCAGCAAATGCCAGCACAAATAATGCAGCCGCTCCGTACCGAGTTTCCGACCAATGAAGCACCCAATCGTATAATCTTCTTAAAAATTTCATATGGAATAAATTTTAATCCGTAATTATAGCAAAAATATTGTCAGGATAAAATCATTGATGAGACAAATGGTCAAGAATAAATCTGTTTTTACTCTCAGAAAAATAAACTGCTTCAGGAGGAAAAACTTTTACCGAATAACTTACGGCATAAGAAAGTTATGTAGGGCAAAACTGAAATAATAAAATTAGTGGTACAAAACGCAGGAAAGATAAAATTATCCCAAAATTGTCATTAGAAATTGATTAAGTTTATTAAAAATTGATAAAAGA
>DYLP01000002.1 GCA_020722005.1 Melioribacter roseus | reverse complement strand
TAGCTGGCCTTTTGTACCTCAAAATGATTTTTCCTAATGACAATTCTGGGTTTAATAAAAAAATAAAGTACAAATTCTTGAGAAACTTCAAAATCACCATTTCCCAGTTTTACATGCAAAGCGCCATTGCTCAGATGCTATGCACCGTTTGATAGACCATGAAAGTTGAAAACAGGTAGCCGACGAAAGAATAAACAAAACTCATTTTCAACTTTTCTAAAATTCGTACTCTCGCAGGTACCTGTGCTTTGAGTAAATAATGAATTGAACTATATTAATGCTAATTACCAAATGAAATACGGACTGATAGAAACAATACTTTTATCTACGATAGGTTTTTTGAAAGAGAGAATTTCGGATAAAAATATGTTCTTCTAAAAAATTTGTACGCCCGGAAGGATTCGAACCCTCAACCGCGTGATCCGAAGTCACGTGCTCTATCCATTGAGCTACGGGCGCATTTTTTAAGAAGTATATCAAAATTTTGCTAATAAATATAAAATTATTGCCTCGTTTTTTCAAAGAAATTGAATTTAGATGTCTGTTTTAATTATTTTTGTAACCATATTATCCATTAATTTATCAGGAGAAAAAAGATGACAAACATAGTTGATGTTTGGGGACGCGAAATACTCGATTCAAGAGGAAATCCGACAGTAGAAGTAGAAGTAGCTCTCGAATGCGGTGTTGTAGGGCGTGCTGCAGTTCCAAGTGGTGCATCGACGGGTGAGAATGAAGCAGTTGAATTACGCGATGGCGATAAATCTCGCTATCTGGGCAAAGGCGTCAAAAAAGCTGTTGAAAATATCAACAACAGAATTGCCGACGAATTGATCGACTGGGATGCGGCAGAACAGGTTGCTATTGATAATTTTTTGTGCGAATTAGATGGCACCCCGACAAAATCCGAACTCGGTGCAAATGCAATCTTAGGCGTTTCATTGGCTTGCGCCAAAGCAGCTGCCGAAGCACTGGGACTGCCTCTCTATCGTTATATCGGAGGAACTAACGCTCGCACTCTTCCAGTTCCGATGATGAACATCCTCAATGGCGGAAAACATGCCGACAATAACGTCGATTTTCAAGAATTTATGGTAATGCCGGTCGGAGCTCCCACATTCGCAGAAGCATTAAGAATGGGCGCCGAAACTTTCCATAGCCTGAAATCGGTTCTTAAAGCAAAAGGTTATAACACTGCCGTCGGAGACGAAGGCGGTTTTGCTCCAAATCTGAAATCAAACGAAGAAGCTATTGAAGTGATTCTCGAAGCAATCGAAAAAGCAGGATACAAAGCCGGTAAAGATATCTTTATTGCTCTCGACCCTGCAGCAAGTGAAATGTGGGATAACGACAAAAAAGCCTACTATTTCTTTAAGTCGGATAAATCTTATATGTCACCTGAAAAAATGGTCGACTATTGGGCTAACTGGGTAAGCAAATATCCAATCATTTCAATCGAAGATGGAATGGGTGAATTCGACTGGGATGGCTGGAAATTGATGACAGATAAATTGGGCGATAAGATTCAGCTTGTGGGAGACGACCTTTTCGTTACGAATACCGAATTCCTTGCTAAAGGAATTGAACTGGGAGTAGCAAACTCGATCCTCATTAAAGTAAATCAAATCGGCACTTTGACCGAAACTCTCGAAGCCATCGAAATGGCTAAGAAAGCTGGTTATACTGCAGTCGTAAGCCATCGTTCGGGCGAAACAGAAGATACTACGATTGCAGATATTGCGGTTGCCACAAATACCGGTCAAATTAAAACCGGCTCTGCCAGCAGAACCGACAGAATCGCAAAATATAATCAACTTCTCAGAATCGAAGAGGAACTCGATACCACTGCCATTTTCCCCGGTATCGCTGCAATTAACTATACTGCGGAATAATTTAAGGACTGCTCTCGTTTAGAGGGAGCAGTCCCGCTTTTTAATATCAATGAATCGTCGTCTAAAAATAATCGTTGTCAATACTAAATATCTCGGCGATTTAATCGTATCGACTCCTGCCATCAGATTCCTTAAAGAAGAATATCCGGACTCGGAATTATATCTCATTGCAAGAAAAGAATATAAAGAGGCATTCGATGATTTTCCGTATATCGACAGAGTTATCCCGTTCGATGCCGGCTTGAAGCATAAAAAAGGTTTGAGAGAATTGAAAAAAGGAATTGACTTCATCAGGAAACTCAGAAAAGAAAAACCCGATATTTTTATAATGCTCCATCCCGGCGACAGAATCACATTGTGGGCTTATT
This sequence comes from Melioribacter roseus, assembly GCA_020722005.1. Lineage (GTDB taxonomy): Bacteria > Bacteroidota > Ignavibacteria > Ignavibacteriales > Melioribacteraceae > Melioribacter > Melioribacter roseus_A. The sequence goes on along the minus strand of DYLP01000002.1, from coordinate 113,399 downwards.
TCTCCGGCGCACCTGTAAGAATAGCACCGAAAAAACAAAATCTTGCGTTTCTTATCAACAAAAAAATAGACGTCGAAGAGGATTCGATTAGTTATATCGATTATTACAATAAAATTGTTGAGTACGGCAATAAAAAAGTTAAATCGAATAAGACGGAATTTTTCGTGTCTGAAGAAGACGTTTTATGGGCAGAAAAATTTATCGATAAAAATAATCTTCCGGACGGCGGTGGATTTATTACAATTCATCCTGGAGCGAGCGAAAAAAGCAAGGTATGGCACATTGAAAATTATATAAGACTGATTGAAATGCTGCTGACAAAGTTAAATCGTAAAATACTAATTCTTGCCGGTCCTCAGGACGAGGATTATAGCAACATTATTTCTAAGAATTTTAACGATGGAAAACTGTTAGTCTATAAATCCGAGAGCATATCAAAAAGCGCAGCGCTTATTAAAAAATCCGAACTCTTATTTGATAACGATACAGGAACACGACATCTCGGAATTGCTCTTGGAACAAAAGTACTGTCGCTCCTTCCGGAAGATAATCTCGATTACTGGAATTTTTATGACGATGTAAATCACAATTTCATTGTCGGCAGAAGAATTAATGACGGTGAAAAATCTTACCTTGGTGGTATCGACGTTGAAACGGTTTTTGAAAAAATAGTTGAATTGGTCGGAGAAAGATCGTGAATATACTGATTATTAAATGGGGAGCACTCGGCGACCTAATTGCTTCTACTCCTGCAATTCGTTCGGTTAGAGAGAGTTTTCCCGAGGCAAGGATTACGCTGTTGACAAATAAATTGATGACGCAAATTATACCGGCAGGATTTATAGTCGACGATCACATTATCGTAAATACGGAAAGGAACAAAGTAAAAGATTCGCTGCTAAAACAAATCGCAACTATATTCAAATTGAGAAGACGAAAATATGACCTGGCATTGAATCTTCGTTGGACTTCAGAACGTGCGGCATTAATTGCATACTTGAGCGGTGCAACGAGAAGAGCCGGCAGTGGTCCCGAAAGTATGAAAAATCTATATACCGATTTCATTCCTCATCCCAAAGGGCGATATCACGAAATACATCGAAATCTCGATATTGTTAAAGCTGCCGGTTGTAAGAATATTACAGACAAACCGATTGTTTCAGTATCGCCGGAAGATGAAGAATTTGCGGGCAAAATATTCGACGAATCGTTTGAAAAAAATCAGCCAATTCTTTGCATTCATCCAGGTGCAAGCCGTCCCGTAAGAACTTGGCTGCCGGAACGATTCGCTGAAATAGGGAAACGATTTATAAATAAATATAACGGCAGGGTACTTTTGACGTGGGGAAAAGGGGAAGAAGAGCTAGTTAAATTCGTGGCTGATGAAATTGGAAAAGGAGCCGTCATTTCTAAGGCAACGGATACCATCGGTAAACTTGCGGCGGTAATTAAAAAATCGACGCTCTTCTTTTCGAATTGCACCGGTCCGATGAATGTGGCTGTAGCCGCAGGCACGCCTGTTGTTGCATTACTTGCATCTTCCGATCCTGTTGATTGGGGCGCTTACGGCGATATTCATCTCAATATCAAATCGCCACTTGTTCTCGAAAGTTATACAGACGATGACGAAAGATGTGCAATGGAAGCTTTACAAACTGAATACGTTTGGGAGCTTTTGAGAAAAAAATTTGAAGCTATAACGAAGGAGAATCAGAATGCTGGGTGAATTAGCCGCTCTTGTTACTGCATTGTTATGGTCGGGAACTTCAATTGCATTCACCGAGGCGTCGGTGCGAGTTGGTTCGTTTCATGTAAATATTTCACGACTCGTAATTGCCTTTCTATTGCTCGTTATTACGATTGTCGTGTTTGGCTTTGATATAAAAATGAGTGCCAATCAAATTTTCAATCTCGGTATGAGCGGTTTTATAGGATTGGTAATAGGAGATACTTTTTTGTTCAAAGCGTTTCAATATATCGGGGCGCGAATTAGTATGCTTATAATGGCGCTCGTGCCTGCACTATCGGCAATCCTTGCATATATTTTTCTGGGAGAAATTATTCTTCCTATCCAAGTTCTGGGCATGATTATTACCATCGCGGGAATTGCAATTGTTGTCCTGCAACGGAAAGATAATAAAGTTAAACCCGACTACAGAGGAATCTTTTATGCATTTATGGGAGCGGTGGGACAGGCGGGAGGACTTATTTTTGCCAAACTTGCATTTAATGAAGCCGACTTAAATGGTTTTGTAGCAACTTCTATACGAATTGCTGCATCGATTATTTTTATCTATCCAGTGTTTGTAATAATCAATCGAACTCCGAATCCGTTTTATAAATTTATCGGTGATAAAAAAGCCCAGTCCTATATGCTGGCGGGTTCTGTTTTCGGTCCTTATCTCGGAATTACATTTAGTTTGATTGCAATTTCGTATACTCAGGTCGGAATTGCTTCCACACTGATGGCTACGCCTCCCATTATTATGCTTCCAATGGTTAAATTTTATTATAAAGAAGAAATACCGATGCTTTCTGTAATAGGAGCGTTTATAGCCGTGGCGGGAGTAGCTCTTTTATTCCTTGCATAATTCGTTAAATATTTCGAGATATTTTTCGTAAGCCTCTTTGCCAAAACAGCAGAAAATTACTTTTTCGGGTATCTGGTTATTGTTCAAAAAGTCGAGAGTGGTTTGAATAGCTAATCTTGTAGCTCTCTCAAATGGGAATCGATAAGCACCCGTACTGATTGAAGGAAAAGCAATCGTTCTGATTTTGTTGCCGGCAGCCAATTTAAGTGAATTCAGATAACAATCACTTAAAAGCTTGTCTTCGTTATGATTACCGCCAGACCAGATGGGACCGACTGTATGAATTACAAATTTTGCAGGCAGATTGTAACCTTTGGTAATTTTAGCTTGCCCGGTCTCGCATCCGCCAAGTTTTCTGCATTCTTCCAACAGTCCTGGACCAGCCGCACGATGAATTGCGCCGTCAACTCCGCCTCCGCCCAATAAACTCCTGTTAGCGGCATTTACAATGGCGTCAACCTTGAGTTTTGTTATGTCTCCTTCAATTATTTCGATTCTTTCTTTCATGTAGGTTTCTCCTTTTTTTTGTTAAAAATAACAAAAAATAATGAACTCAATCATAATAAAAGATGTTAGTGCTATTGAATCTTGACAATTTTATCAAGATTGAATATGTTTCACATAACTTTTTAATAATAAAGGTAAAATTATGAGTAACGAAGAAAAAAAGAACTTAGGTGCAGTTGAAGAATTATCTGAGGATATGAAAATAATTGAAGACCTGACAAAAGAAGAATATAAATGGGGATTTGTTTCCGAAATCGAATCGGAGGTTGCGCCCAAAGGTTTGAACGAAGATATTATCAGGATGATTTCTGAAAAGAAAGGGGAGCCTGAATGGATGACCGAATGGCGCTTGAAAGCTTATCGTTATTGGCTTAAAATGGAAGAACCCAAATGGCCAAACGTTAAGTACGCCCCCGTCGATTTTCAGGATATAAGTTATTATGCCGCACCCAAGAAAAAACCGCAGTATAGCAGTCTCGACGAAGTCGACCCTGAATTGCTTAAAACATTCGAAAAACTCGGCATACCACTGGAAGAGCAAAAAGCCCTTGCTGGTGTGGCAGTCGATGCGGTTTTTGATTCGGTGTCTGTGGCAACTACTTTCAAGGAAACTTTGAAAGAAAAAGGAATCATCTTTTGTTCGATTTCGGAGGCAATAAAAGAGCATCCCGATTTAGTGAAAAAATATCTTGGTTCTGTAGTACCATACACGGATAATTTTTATGCAGCGTTGAACTCGGCAGTTTTCAGCGACGGTTCTTTCGTTTACATACCGAAAGGCGTCCGTTGCCCAATGGAACTTTCAACTTATTTTAGAATAAATGCTCAGGAAACTGGTCAGTTCGAACGCACGTTGATTATTGCCGACGAAGGTTCGTACGTCAGCTATCTCGAAGGATGCACCGCTCCTATTAGGGATAACAATCAATTACATGCAGCCGTTGTCGAATTGATTGCACTCGACAATGCGGAAATTAAATATTCAACGGTTCAAAACTGGTATCCCGGTGATAAAGAAGGAAAAGGTGGCATCTACAATTTTGTAACAAAGCGCGGTGCTTGTCGTGGAGTGAATTCAAAAATCTCCTGGACGCAGGTAGAAACCGGTTCGGCAATAACCTGGAAATATCCAAGCTGTATTTTGCAGGGTGAAAATTCAATCGGCGAATTTTACTCAGTCGCTGTAACTAATAATTTTCAGCAGGCTGATACCGGTACTAAAATGGTTCACTTAGGAAAGAATACTCGCAGTACAATAGTTTCAAAAGGAATATCTGCCGGTCGAAGCAACAATTCTTACAGAGGACTCGTTAAGGTAGGAAAAAAAGCTACGAACGCTCGTAATTTCACGCAGTGCGATTCGTTGTTGATGGGTGATAAATGCGGAGCGCATACATTCCCTTACATTGAAGTCGAAAATGATACGGCACGTGTAGAACACGAAGCCACCACTTCAAAAGTGGGCGAGGACCAGATTTTTTATTTGAATCAAAGAGGAATTGCTACAGAAGACGCAATTAATATGATTGTTAATGGATTCTGTAAAGAAGTATTTAACGAGCTCCCGATGGAATTTGCCGTCGAAGCTCAAAAATTGCTTGCCATTACATTGGAAGGCAGCGTAGGATAAAATCAGTTATAAACAAAAACAGGAAATAAAGGATATAAAATGCTAACAATAAAAAATTTACATGCTACAGTAGAAGGGAAAGAAATTCTAAAAGGAATTGACCTTGAAATTAAAGCCGGCGAAGTTCACGCTATAATGGGTCCAAACGGTTCAGGTAAAAGTACGCTTGCCAATATCTTAGCCGGGAATTCCAATTATGAAGTAACCGAAGGTGAAATTATTTTCGAGGGCAAGAACCTCCTCGAAATGGAACCAGACGAAAGAGCCAAAGAAGGCATCTTCCTGGCTTTTCAATATCCGATTGAAATTCCGGGAGTTTCGAACGCAACATTTTTAAAAACTGCAATCAACGAAAAAAGAAAACATTTGGGATTGCCAGAACTGACACCAAAGGAATTTCTCAATTTGATGAAGGAGAAATCAAAAATTCTCGGTATGGACAATGATTTGCTCGGTCGTTCAGTTAACGTTGGGTTCTCTGGCGGCGAAAAAAAGAGGAACGAAATATTTCAACTTTTGATGCTCGATCCTAAACTTGCAATTCTCGACGAAACAGATTCGGGACTTGACATCGACGCGCTTAAAATAGTTTCGAACGGCGTAAACGTTTTTCATAACGATAAAAATGCCGTAATTGTGGTTACTCATTATCAAAGACTTCTCGACTATATCGTTCCCGATTACGTCCATGTTCTTTATAAAGGAAAGATAATCAAGTCGGGAGGAAAAGAACTGGCGCTTCTTCTTGAAGAAAGAGGTTACGACTGGATCAAACCCGAAGAAGTCGAACTCGAATCCAATTAATAAAAGGAGTTGAATTTTAATGAAAGAATTAACCAAAAAAGAAAATATAAAAGACTGGTACCTGAAGAATTTCGAATTGTTTGAAAAGCAGATGAACGGTCATAATCATGAATTGCTTAAAAAAGTGCGTCAGGCTTCGCTGGCAAAATTTTTAGAACTCGATTTCCCAGCCACTAAAAATGAAGAATGGAAATACACAGACGTATCGTTTGCCAGGGAAAATAAATTTAATCCTGTGTCGACAGATTATAAAACTTCTTTAACAAAAGAGGATGTAAAAAATATCATCTTCGGCAATTTCGATTACAATCTTATCACATTCATTAACGGCAAATTTGCAGCTGAATTATCCGACATATCTGCAGATAGCGATAAAATTATCATTAAAAATCTCAACTCTTTTATCGACTCGCATAAAGAAATTGTAGAAAATTATTTTGCAAAAATATCGAGTGACGATAATCTCTTTAATGTTTTGAACGGCATTTACATGCAGGACGGAGTTGCAATATATTTAAAAGAGCAAAGCGAATTTAGCAAACCATTGCAGGTGCTATATCTTAACGGCTATTCTGAAGAAAATCTCTTAATTGCTCCGAGAAATTTAATTGTCGTAGGTCGGAACTCTCGGACTTCGATTGTCTTCAATTACTACGGCAACCCGAAAGCTTCTTACTTTACTGACGCAATTACTGAATTATATCTTGAAGAAGATAGTTCAGTTGACATTTATAAGATACAAAGAGAGAGCCTGTCGTCTTACCATATTGAAAAGTTTCAGGCAATTCAAAAAGACCGAAGCGTATTAAACCATTATAACCTTAATTTTGGCGGAAGACTTACACGCAACGACATCAATTCGAAACTCGACGGTGAAAATATCGAAACTCATTATTATGGTTTATATCTAGGTAAAGAAAACCAGCATATTGACAATCATACATTCGTAGACCACGCAAAGCCGAATTCGATGAGCAACGAGTTGTATAAAGGAATACTCGACGACAAAGCGCGTGGAGTTTTCAACGGAAAGATTATTGTACGGCGGGATGCACAAAAAACGAATGCGTATCAGCAAAACAAAAACGTCTTACTTTCGGGAGAGGCGCGTATCGATAGCAAACCTCAACTTGAAATATTTGCTGACGACGTTAAATGTACTCACGGAGCTACTGTCGGACATCTCGACGAGGAAGCTGAATTTTATATCCGTTCGAGAGGAGTTCCTGAAGAACTGGCAAAATCGATTCTTATCCGAGCTTTCGCGGCTGATGTTTGTGACGAAATTAAAATTGTTGAACTCAAAGAACAAATTAATCATTTGATTTTTGAGGAATTGCACAGACAGGAAGTCAGTTACTAACATTACTATAATTTATTCGGGTATACAGTGCAGAAAACAGATAAACTCGTAAAGAAAGAATTTAACGTCGAAGAAGTCAGAAACGACTTCCCGATATTAAAACGTTTGGTTAACGATAAGCCTCTTGTCTATCTGGATAATGCTGCGACTACTCAAAAGCCTCAAAACGTTATCGACGCTCTAACAAATTATTACACGTACGACAACGCGAATATTCACAGAGGTCTCTATTTCTTGAGCGAGCTGGCAACGGAACAATACGAAAATGCGCGCTTGAAAGTAAAGGAATTTATTAACGCAATCAGCGCATCGGAAATTATTTTCGTAAGAGGTACAACGGAGGCAATAAATTTAGTGGCTTCGAGTCTCTGTAGGTCAAAATATTTTTCTGAAGGAGATGAAGTCGTTATCTCAAATATGGAGCATCACTCGAATATTGTACCCTGGCAATTAATCAGGGACCGCAAAAAAATAAATTTAAAGGTTATACCAATTAACGACGCAGGCGAACTTGACCTCGAAGCTTTTGAAAGTATGATAACGGATAAGACCCGTTTGGTCTCGGTAGTTCACATTTCGAATGCCCTCGGCACTATTAATCCAATCAAAAAGATTACCGAAATTGCTCATTCGAGAAATATTCCTGTGTTGGTAGACGGTGCCCAGGCTATGTCGCATTTGAAAGTGGACGTACAGGAGCTCGACGCAGACTTTTATGTATTTTCCGGGCACAAAGTTTTTGGACCTACCGGCATTGGTGTACTTTATGGTAAAACGGAATTTCTCGAAATGATGCCACCGTATCAGGGAGGTGGTGATATGATCAGAACCGTAACTTTTGAAAAAACCACATTTGAGAATATTCCAAAAAAGTTTGAAGCCGGAACCCCGAATATTGCCGGCGGTATTGGACTTGGCGCTGCAATCGACTATGTAAATCAATTTGACAGAACAGAATTATCTAATTACGAAGACATGCTTTTAAAATATGCAACCGAACGCCTTTCGGAGATAGAAGGGTTGAAAATTATTGGCAATGCCAGCGAAAAAGCCTCAGTTATTTCCTTCGTCATCGACGGAATCCATCCGTATGATATTGGAACAATAATCGACACGGACGGAATTGCTATACGAACCGGACATCACTGCACGCAACCAATAATGAAACGGTTCGGTGTACCGGCAACTGCGCGAGCTTCGTTTGCATTCTACAATACTAAAGAAGAAATCGATAAACTTTATGCAGGTTTATTAAAAGTAAAAAAAATTTTCGAGTAAACTATGATTGACAAAGGAAAACTGGAACAGGAAGTTATTGCGGTATTAAAGACATGTTACGACCCCGAAATTCCCGTCGATATATGGGAATTGGGTTTGATTTACGATTTGCGTGTTGACGACGAAGGTAATACTTACATTAAAATGACACTTACTTCGCCTCATTGCCCTGTGGCTGAAAGTCTTCCGATCGAAGTTAAAGAAAAAGTAAAGAAAATTAAAGATGTTAAAGATGTTTATATCGACTTAGTTTGGGAGCCACCATGGAGTATGGATAAAATGAGCGAGGAAGCAAAACTTGAACTCGGATTTTTATAATCAAAAAGAAAGGAACGCTATGTTTAATATAAATCAGAAACCGCCGATTTATGATCCCGAAGCGGTACAACCGATGAGAGATGAACTTACTTATGTCGGTTTCGAAGAACTATTAACGCCTCAAAAAGCTCAAGAAGTCTTTTTGAGTAATCCAGATAAAACAGTTTTTCTTGTAATCAATTCTGTTTGCGGTTGCGCGGCCGGAAGTGCTCGCCCAGCAGCTACTTTAGCTCTTCAGCATTCGGTCATACCGGATAAATATGTAACTGCTTTTGCAGGTCAGGACAGAGATGCTGTCGATTTTATACGTGAAAATATATTGGGAGATTATCCTCCTTCTTCTCCTTCAATGGCATTGATAAAAAATGGCGGGGTAATTTATTTTCTGCCGCGCCATCGTATCGAAGGCAAATATGCAGAGGAAATTGCGGAAGAATTGACAAAAGTTTTTGAACAGCATTGCTCCAGCAAAGGTCCTTCGATTCCGAAGGAAAAATACGATAAACTGGTTACTGCAAAAATGTGCGGTTCTAAAATACCACTGGCTTAAGGAGTGGAAAATTGAAGTTCAGCGCACAGGAAGAATACGGTCTACGATTATTGCTCAGAATTGCTAAATTTTACCACGTCGGTAAATCTTTAACCATACCTGAAATAGCAAACGCCGAAAAGATTTCACACCACAACGTAGGTAAAATATTGCGATTGTTGAGACTTGGAGGTTTCCTTGTGGCTGAACGAGGACAAACCGGCGGATATACACTGGCACGCCCGCCAGAAGAAATAAAAGTTAAAGAAGTACTCGAATCTCTGGGCGGGCGGCTCTATGACGACTCGTTTTGTCAGTTGCATTCAGGAGCTGCGGATTTTTGTACGAATTCGATCGATTGTTCCCTCCGTTCACTCTGGAGAATTATTCAGGATTCCATCGATACTGTGACCGAAAGACTCACAATAAAAGATTTGATGGCATCAGAAAACTATCTTTTCGAAATTATAACAGAACCCGAAAAATATTGAACAACACACCTCTGTTTGTTTACTTTTTGTTCCAATTATATTATGTTTGTTCCTAAAATAATCCTTTAATTTTATCCAGCGAGATAAAAAGGAATGAAACTTATAAACACTTAACAACCAAACAAAGGACCTCGGCGACGAAAGTCAACGAGGATTTTTTTTATATGGACATAAAAGCAAAAATAGTTGACGAAGAAGGATTGCGCAGAACAATCACGCGTCTTGCGCATGAAATAATTGAAAAAAACAAAGGTTCGAAAAATATAGTATTAATTGGGATGCGAACCAGAGGCGAATATATTGCCGAAAGAATCAAAAATAAAATAAAAGAAATCGATAACTATGAACCTCCATTCGGCGTTCTCGACATTACATTGTACAGGGACGATTTCCGTACGCGCCTGAAACAACCTGAAGTGTCGGTTACAAATATCACTTTCGATATAAACGAAAAAGATGTTATTCTGATTGACGACGTTCTTTATACTGGCAGAACTGTTCGTGCTGCGCTCGATGCAATTATGGACCTCGGCAGACCAAACACAATCCAGCTTTGTGTTCTTGTCGATAGAGGACACCGTGAAATGCCGATCAAAGCCGATTTTGTGGGGAAAAATATACCAACCTCAATAAATGAAGAAATTAAAGTAAAACTAAAAGAAATAGATGGCGAAGATTCCATCTATTTAGTTAATGCTCCCAACAACAAAGAGTGAGTAATTTATGTCATTATCTAGCAGACACCTGCTTGGATTATATGGCGTTCCAAAAGAAGATATACAACTAATACTTGATACGGCAACTACATTTAGGGAAGTACTGGAACGCCCTATAAAAAAAGTGCCCACACTCCAGGGCAAAACAATAGTTAATCTTTTTTACGAGAACTCAACCCGAACACGCATTTCCTTTGAACTTGCCCAAAAACGCCTTTCTGCAGATACTGTGAATTTTTCAACTTCAACTAGCAGTACCAAAAAAGGAGAAAGCTTCAAAGATACCGTGCGCAATATCGAAGCTATGAAAGTCGATATGATTGTTGTAAGACATCAATCGGCTGGTATTCCTTATTTCCTGACAAGAATATCGAAGGCAAATATTATCAATGCTGGCGACGGACTTCACGAGCACCCTACGCAAGCTTTGCTAGATATGTATTCGATCAGAGAAAAGTTCGGTACATTGAAAGGCTTGAACATTTGCATAGTTGGAGATGTTGCTCACAGTCGTGTGGCAATGTCGAATATCTTTGGATTGAAAACTATGGGTGCAAATGTGTCCGTGTGCGGTCCCTCGACAATGATTCCCGTTGGAATTGAGGAGCTCGGTGTAAAAGTATGCAAAAATATTGACGAGGCGATCAAAAGCAACGACGTTCTCAACGTATTGAGAATACAACTCGAACGCGACGCAGGTAGCCGAATCCCTTCCGTAAGGGAATATCATAACTTTTACGGCATTACTTCTGAGAGACTTGAAAAAAACAATAAGAATATATTGATACTCCATCCCGGACCGATTAATCGTGGTGTGGAGCTTACTTCCGAAGTTGCCGACGGTCCTTATCAAATCATTTTAGATCAGGTAACCAACGGAGTTGCAGTACGAATGGCTGTACTCTATTTACTCGGAACAATGAATTAATTCAGGTGAATAATGAAAATTATATTAAAAGATGCTACTCTTTTGAATCCAGCTCAAAAATTACATGAAAAGAAGGACCTTCTTATTGAAGATGGTATAATACGAAAAGTTGGTGAACTTACCGATGAAGATTATGAAAAGTCGACAGTGTATGATTTTGCAGGGAAATACTGCGTGCCTGGATTATTTGACATGCACGTTCATTTGAGAGAGCCGGGCAGGGAAGACGAAGAAACAATTGAAACCGGTTCGAATGCAGCCGCTGCAGGTGGTTTTACAGAAATTGCCTGCATGCCGAATACAACTCCGGATATCGACAGTGCAGAGATTGTCCGTTACATCAAAGAAAAATCGAAAGAACACCTTGTAGAAGTCTATCCGATTGCTGCCGCAACAAAGAAAAGACAGGGCGAAGCAATTTCACCGATGTTTGAACTCTATGGAGCCGGCGCAGTAGGATTTTCGGATGATGGTGTTACAATTAAAACCGCAGCGGTACTGAAAAACGCTCTCGAATATTCAAAAATGTTCGACGCTCCGATTATTGAACATTGCGAAGACGAATCTCTTTCCAGTGGAGCAATGAACGAAGGAATTAATTCTACTATTCTCGGACTTCCGCCACTGCCTTCAGTTTCAGAAGATATTATCGTAATTAGGGATATTCTGATGGCTGAATACACAGGCGGTAAAGTTCATATAGCACATATCAGCACTAAAAGGGCGGTTGAACTGGTCCGTTGGGCAAAAAAGAGAAACATCAATGTTACTGCAGAAGCTACGCCGCATCATTTCACTCTTACAGACGAATCGCTTAAAACTTATGATACAAATTTCAAAATGAATCCTCCATTGAGAACAGCCGAAGACGTAGAAGCAATAATAGAAGGATTAAAAGACGGAACAATTGATTGCATCGCAAGTGACCATGCACCTCATTCAATTGAAGAAAAAGAGATGGAATTTATCTATGCACCAAACGGTATTATCGGGCTCGAAACTGAATTGGGACTTGCACTGAGCGAATTGGTACACAAGAAACGGATTACAATGGAACAGATTGTGGAAAAATTATCGATAAATCCCAGAAAAATTCTCAATCTACCAGTGCCACAATTCAAAGTAGGCGAAAAAGCAAATCTTACGGTCATCGATCCAGATTTAATCTGGACAGTTGACGTATCCACGTTCAAATCAAAATCAAAAAATTCACCATTCGACAAAAAACTGCTGACAGGTAAAGCTGTAGCGGTAATCAACAAACGCAAAATGTATTACGAAGATAAATTTATTGATATCTGATTTCCTCTAATTTATTCACTCTGTACATTTTTGAACACAATCTCTCAAAAAGGATTTCGTGAATTGAGCGAAATCCTTTATTTATTCTGGCACTCTGATTGTACTAAAATCTCAAAATCGGAGGTTAAAATGAAAAAGTTGATATCTGCTTTGGCGATGATAGTGATAACGGGATGTAATAACTTAAACGATTGGGAATACGATTCTATCCCCCCGATGCCTCCCCGAAATATAACTACAATTACCGGCGATAACCGTGTAGATATTTACTGGCAGAGAAATACAGAACCAGACCTTGCAGGATATAATGTTTATTATAGTTATTCATACGACGGTACGTATGAATTGATAGGTACAACTTACGACAATTATTTTGTGGACTATGGTGCGCGTAATGGTATTACGTATTACTACGCTGTTACGGCATTCGATTACAACAATAATGAAAGCGAACTGAGCTACGACGTTGTTTACGACACTCCGCGTCCCGAAGGATTTGACAGGGCGATATTCGATTTACACATATCTCCTTCGAATTCAGGATACGATTTCAGTGATTATTCGGTCGTTCCATACGACAACGAAGGAGCCGATTTCTTCTTTGAAAAATATGAAGGCATCTATTATTTGAACATCTGGGAAGATACAGATATTCAGGATATGGGTCCGACAATTGATATTTATGATGTGAGCTTAGCTCCTATTGATGGTTGGGTGCCAATGAACGAAGGAGATAATATTAAATATGTGGAAGCAATTCCAGGTCATACATATGTTATATGGACATGGGACAACAGATACGCAAAGGTTAGGATTAGTTCAATTACAGGCGATCGAATGATTTTCGATTGGGCTTATCAAACTGTGGAAGGGAACAGACAACTAAAAATACACAGGAGATCAATCGATCGGAAAAACCTCTCTCTTCAGCGAAATGAAGTATAATTTTTGCGTGGACTTTAATTTATCGAACTTTTGGGGGAGGGCATAAAAAGTTTTAGAAAAATTATCGTCCGTGTTTTTTATTTTCTTTTGGTATATTTTGTACTGTGATTTGCTTGTTCACAAAATTTGGAAGACCCTTGAAACTATTGCTCCATACCGCAATATTATTTTTTATGACTACCATAGTTTTGCCTCAAAATAGAGATGCCGATATAAACAGAATCTTTGCTAATATCGAGGAAGGTTTGCCGACGGGTTCAATTGATCGCTTCTCAAATTATTTTGCTGACAAAACTTTTATTAGCCTTTTCAACGGCAAGAGTGGATATTTCAGTGCCAACCAGGCTTATTACGTACTGAAAGATTTCTTTGGTATTTATCGACCCATTTCATTTAAGATTGATAATCTGGTAATCGACACTATCAATCCATTTTCATCTGGCACACTGAGGATGAGTTACAGGGGAATTAGAAAAAGTGCAATGGTATTTATATCGCTTCAGAAGTATGGCGACCAGTGGCGCATTTCACAAATAACTATTAATTGACCTTTATGAAGGGCATTTTCAAAAAATCAAATCTTAAGTGGATTTCTCTGATTACTATTTTGGTTCTAGTGCTTATTTCGGCTTTTGCCGCTCCATATTTGATAGATAAGAAAATGTGGAAAATCCGCTTAGAAGAAAAATTAAAAGAGGCAGAAACACTGGTCGCTAAAGCTCTCGATAAAAAAGTGGATCACCTGATTTCATTTAATAATAATGTTAAAAATAGAATACCACAGCTTCTGCGAGAAAACTCACTTTCAACAAATTATATTGTCTTTGTTTACGAAGAAGATAGTTTAATATACTGGAATAAAGAAGCCGATATTGAAACACCAGTCAGGTATAAAACCGGTCTGCCTTTTTTTTACGACGACGGGTTGCGTATTTATTTAACTTACATCGATACGCTGGTTGATAAGAAAAATAGATTTTACATACTAACGTCTGAAATTCTCGAACAAAAATATAATCTGTACGGTGAAGAAAGTAGAATCTCTTTTTCCGATTCGTTGTCGGTCGAGGCGGGCACAAATATAACGATTGATTATAAGAATACGAGCACAAAGCTGCAGAATGGCAGATATCGAACGTTTGCATATAAATCGCCTATTGGCAATTTACACTGCAATGTAATCATTGAAAATCCTACGCTCGATAGTGAAATTAACAACCTGAAAAAGAATATCTACACAATTCAGTCAGTTCTGATTGTTCTTTGTTTCTTTATCGCAATCTATATTTTGTTTGGATATGTAAGGAATTCAAACAGGATTATAAGATTTGCATTCTGGACATTGACAATTGGAGGAGGCAGGGTCATAATTTATCTGCTCGGAATTCCTTCGACGTATTATCACAATGCATTGACTGACCCATCAAATTTTTCTTCACCTTTTGCATTTGGATTTGTTAGGTCGCCGGCAGAGTTTCTTATAACCGCAATTGCAGGTACGATATTAATTATAATCGGAAGTAACTACTTTGAAGAACATACTCGTGAAAAGCCGAGCACAAACAAAAATCTGATATTATTTTTTGTGGCTCTCATTATTTTCACATTATTGTTCCTTCTTACGTTAAGAGGAGTTGGGGCATCGATTAGAAGTGTTGTTTTTGACTCGTCGATAAGATATTTCAGGGAGTTCAATTTAATACCCGAGCCTTATATACTTGTAATGAACCTTAATATTTTGATGCTCGGATTTTCAGCAATACTTTTTTCGTATTTGTTGCTTTCTTTACTATACGGCTTTTTTCCATACGAAGGGAAAAATAATTACTACAAACTATTGGGGGGCATCTTTTTGTTTTTACAGATTGCTGGATTCCTGTTCGATTATTTTCAAAAAAATCCTCAAGGCACTCCTCAAATCAGAACAACATACATTTCCCTTTTTGTGCTGGTGGCATATGTCGTATTAAAAAATAATCCACGTCAGCTTAAGCGTTTTGTCTTATATTCTTTGCTTGCCTCTATATTGGTTGTGAATTTACTGACACATTATAATTCCGAGCTCGAAAAAGAATCGCTCAAAACGACTTCCATTGAACTTACTCGTAACGACGAGAATATTTATTCGTTTATGGTGATGCAAACATTGAAGCAATTGAATACTGAGTTGAATGACGAGTTCAGCAACAGGATGAATGCCAGAGCATTTCTTGCCTGGAACAAAAGTCTTCTCTATAACGAAAATGTACAGTCGTTCATCCGTTTTTTTTACGTCGACGGGAAACCTTCTGGTAGTTATTTAACGAATGATAATATTGAGCAGTTAATCGATACAAGACCGCTACAAACCGATTCTGTAGTCTTAATCCAAACCCCGAACATTTTTGGAGATTCTAAGATAATTCGCGGAATAGCACCCGTGTTTAAGAATAATTATAAAACAGGTTATGCCGAAGTGGGAGTTGTATACAACCGAGTGAATCTAAGTTTCGCTGCTATGCCCAAATTTCTCGTTAAAAAACGTTCACTAATTTCGGACGTTATCGATCCCAATAGATTAGTGGTTGTCTATCTGGATGGAGGAATTTTAAAATCCTCAACCGACAAAATAAAATCAGACGACAGTTTTATAAATCGACTCCGACAAATTTCCAAATTAAAAAATTCAGAAGAGTGGATTTCCGCAAATATTGACGGCGAGGAATACCTCTTTTACATTACCGAAATATCAGGATTGGTCATCGGTGTAGGTAAGGAAGAAAAAAATATATCGTGGAAAATATCCGATTTTTTCAAAGTCTTTTTTATACATGTGTTTATTATCTTTATGATAATATTGATACTCTCAGTATTGAATTACAAAAAAACTTTGCGCCTTTTCGAAAGCTATAAGGCGAGATTGATTGCGGGATTTCTGGTGGTCTCAGTTGTACCACTATTGATTACGAGTGTTTATCTCAAAAATCTTATCGAGGTGAAAAACAATGAATTGATTAAGAAAAGACTTCAAGAGTATTCAATTCAGATTAAAAAATATCTGGATAATTATTCGGGACGGATTAAAAGTGAATTGCTGTTTGGAAAAGCCGCTCACGATTTGTCAGTTAATTTTACCGTATTTAAAAAGGAAAAATATTTTTATTCCACTCAGCCTTATTATTATAAGTCGGGTTTAATGCCTCCCCTGATTCAGTATAAAGCACATTCTGAAATCGAAAAGAGGGATAAAAACATAACATTTTTGAGGAATTTTTTTGAAGGAATTCAGTATAATTCATTCTATGCAAAAATTGTTAACGAATACGAAGAATATATTCTTGAAATAAATGATTTCTTTAACGACATCTCATTGCCGTTGTCGGACATAGAACTTGACGTATTCATGTTTGGTATTTTATCTCTAAGTTCCATTTTGCTTATTTTATTGAGTACGTTGCTTGCAAATCAAATATCTCAGCCGATAATTAAATTAACAAACGCAACGAGGTCGTTGTCTGGCGGCGACCTCAGCATTAAAATCGAAGGAAAGTATACAGGAGAAATTGGCGACTTGACCAGAGGATTCAATATGATGGTTCAGCGTCTGAAAGAAAATCAGGAAGAACTGGCAATGATGGAAAGAGAATCTGCATGGAAAGAAATGGCACGACAGGTTGCTCACGAAATTAAAAATCCATTGACGCCTATTAAATTATCCGTCCAGCAATTAATTGCTGCTTATAAAGACAGATCGCCTAAATTCGATACTATCTTCGATAAAGTTACCAATACCGTTATAAACCAAATCGAACTTCTTACAAATATCGCCTCGGAGTTTTCTAACTTTGCAAGAATGCCAAGACTAAATATTTCAAAAATAGATCTGGTTAAAATAATTGACTCGGTAATCGATTTGTTCCAATCGGAAAAGA
Organism: Melioribacter roseus; assembly: GCA_020722005.1. Taxonomy (GTDB): domain Bacteria; phylum Bacteroidota; class Ignavibacteria; order Ignavibacteriales; family Melioribacteraceae; genus Melioribacter; species Melioribacter roseus_A. Next base: position 96,086 of record DYLP01000002.1, on the reverse strand, counting down.
TTAATGTAAATTTCATTAAATCGTCTGAGCAAATTATTGTTGAAGGTGATGAACAACACTTTACGAGAACATTTGTTAACCTGTTCAGAAATTCCGTTCAGGCTAAGGCGAAAAATATTATCGTCGACGTCAAAGAATTTGATAATAAATATGAAATAACGGTTGAAGACGACGGTGAAGGAATTGAAGAAGAATTTATTGGTAAAATTTTCGAGGAAAAATTTACTACAAAAAAGCAAGGAATGGGTTTGGGATTAAAGCTTTCTCGTCGCTTCATTGAAAGCATCGGCGGCACAATTGAATTGACTAAAACTTCAAAGGAAGGTACCGTATTTAAAATAAAATTGATGAAACCAAAAACATGAAGAAATTAACCCCCTATCAGGATAAAGCACTTCGATACGATAAAAACATTTTGCTGACAGCAAATGCCGGAGCTGGAAAAACCTTCGTATTTGCCAGAAGATATGTCGATATCCTTCTCAACGAGAATCTTGCCGGCAATATCGATATCGAAAATATTGTGGCAATTACTTTTACTGACAAAGCAGCGGGTGAATTACAGAAACGGATAGCTATTGAAATAGAAGAGAGGATTAAAAACGAAACTGATTTTACCAAAAGAAAAAAGATTGAATTTCTACGGAGCCAGCTGGTTAATGCAAACATTTCAACGATTCACTCCTTTTGCCTGAACATACTTCGTGAATTTGCACCCGAAGCCAATCTCGATGCGAATTTTATACCCATCGAACAATACGAAGCAGACGACTTTCTCGAAATTTGTATAGACGATGCTCTGAAAAATATGATTGAAATTCCTGAAGAATCGGAAAGCTTAAAATTTCTTATCAGGTTTTTTGGCGGAAAGTACCAGCTCATCACGAACATCAAACAGTCGATTTCAAAGAGAAAAATTATTGAAAACCTCAGAGAATTTTATGCAAAATCTACTGATGAAATTCTAACAATATTTAAGCAAATATATGAGCATGTATTAAAATTAATCTTTGCCGAGAGTTTGCCTCCATTTTTAAATGCAGTCGAAACGGTAAATAGAAAAGTTAAAGAAGTAAATCCTTCTTCGAGTCTAATATCTTCTGTGGATATAATTTTAAGCAGACAATTGACACTGGAAAATTTGCCTGCTCTATTCTCCAACCTGAGGGAACTGAAGAGTATTATTTTAACAAGTTCAACCAGAAAATTGAGCAACAGGGGTTACCTCAATAAAGAACGAGAAGCAGTGCAAAAAGAAATCCAGAGCATTGAAAACTTCCTTTCTGATTTTAATAATATCATCGATTGCGAATGGGAAGATAACGTGACTGTTAAATTAATCGAATTTGGGAAAGCCTTTGTGCGGCTTGTTGCGAAAGTAATCGAATTGTATAACAATAAGAAAAAAGCAAGAGGTTACGTTGATTTCGAAGATATACTTCTCCTTACAGAAAAAGTTGTGAATCTGGAATCTGCAAAGGAATATCTCAGGAGGCGTTATAAATACATAATGATTGATGAGTATCAAGATACAAACGAATTGCAATACAATATTTTCATGCCGATTCTCGATTTTTTGAAACACGGAAATTTGTTTGTCGTCGGCGACGAGAAACAGAGTATTTACATGTTCAGGAATGCAGAACTCGAAGTGTTTAACAAAACCAGAAATGTCATTGAATCGAAAAGGGACAGTGGGGCAGTTCTTACTTTGCCTCACAGTTTTAGATTGTCGCCACCGATTGTTCTATTTGTAAACAAATTGTTTGAGAATCTATTCTCAGTCAAAAATGAAGAACTCAGAAACCTGTTCAATGAAGTTACGTACGACAAATTAATCTGCGCCCGCCCCGAGACGGAGAATGGAAAAGTTGAATTGCTTATTGCTGATGGTGCAGAGATAAGTGAAGAAATGCTGGTAGCCGACAAAATATACGAATTACTGAACCATGAAAAGTTAAATCCCGGCGATATTGGAATACTTTGCAGAAAAAGAAAACTTTTCGATCGGTTGGAAACTGAATTTATTAAAAGAGATATTCCTTATTCGATTGTAGGTGGTAGAGGGTTCTATCAACAGCAGGTTGTAGGCGACGTGTTTAATTATTTATCGTTTATTATTAACAGAGAAAACGATGCAGCTTTAGTTGGTATTTTGCGTTCACCTTTTTATTCGATTTCAGATTCCGAATTGCTCGAAATTTCTATGACGGAAGGAAACTCATTTTATGAAAAACTTATCAACATTTCGAGAACCGATGAAAAATATAAACAGGCAGCGAGTTTATTAGACGAACATATACGATTGGCATCATATGAAAAACCATATGCACTGATAAGAAGGATATTGCTCGATACTGGCTACTGGGCTGTAATCTCGTCAAAACGAGACGCCGAACAACAACTGGCTAATCTCAGTAAACTAATAGCAATTGCAAGAAATTTCATGATAAAAAACTTTACGAACCTCTACGATTTCAGAGAAGCACTGAGAGACTATATCGAAAATTTTGAAGATGAAAGTCAGGCTGCTGTAACGAAAAATCAGAATGCGGTGAATTTACTTACCATTCATCAGGCTAAAGGACTTGAATACAAAGCCATCTTTGTCTTCGGGGCAAATGAAACAAGCGGGGGATACGGTGGACTCGGTATTGATAAACAACTGGGTATTATATCAAAGGTGTATCCGGACCATGATTTTACTGGTGAGAAAAAATCGAATTCGATTGAAACTCTTTATAACTATATTGTTCAAAAGAAAGACATAGCTGAAATGAAACGATTGTTTTATGTTGCGTTGACAAGAGCGAAAAATTATCTTTTTATCACTTCTTCAAAAAATGATATCAAAAAAAATTCCTTTATGGAGTTACTGTCGAAAGGTTTGAAAATTGAAAACTTCGATGACCTTGAGGAAATTAATTTATATGACGAAGTTGAATTTATGAATCTCGATTCGAAGGAGATTGATGTATACAGCAAAAAAATGGAACTAAAAATTCCTGTGCGTAGAAATTTATCGTATCAAGAATCGATTTATGAAAGTTCAAAAGGCAGCGTCATCGAGAAAAGGTCGTTAATTGGTGAGATTGAAGATGAACCGGAAAAAGAAATAATTTCTGCGACTAAAATTGCAATCTTTAATCAGTGCCCGGTTAAATATCAATTGATCTATGAGCTCGGCTATTCTCTCACTTTTGAAATTGTAAAACAAAAAGAATTCGAGTATGAATTCAAAGATAGAGAAGACGATGAGTTATCGGGTTATGCCGATGTCAAAGGTAGAATAATTCATGCAATACTCGAAAAAGAAACCGATAATAAAGACATCGAAAAAGCTGTATCGGATTTATTGGAAAGGGAAATGTCCGTCGGATCAACGGAAAGTATGAAAAAAAATATACTATCAGATCTTCAAAAATATTACGCATCGAATACATACAAAGAATTAAAGAAATTTAATACGTATTACAATGAAGCCGAGTTCTATGCGCAGGATGAGAAAAATTATCTTTACGGAATAATCGACAAATTGATATTTGAAAACAATAAATTGATAATCGTCGATTACAAAACAGATAATGTCGATGAAAATGAGACTCATTCAAAAGCAGAAAATTATTTTCCTCAGTTGAAGTTCTATGCTTATCTTTTGAGTAAAGTTTATCCTGAGGTAAATCGTTTCGAGGTGAGACTAATTTTTATCAAGCATCCTGATATTAATGTAACAAAAGAATTAACGAAAGAGGAAGTGGAACAATTTGGAGACGTAATCAGAAGTACAATCGATAAAATAAATAAGTCTGATTATTATCCTAATTTGAATCATTGCAGGAAATGCCATTATGCACTCAAAGGTGGAAAATGTATAAAGTCCTTTTCATAGCAATTGCCGTGATCTATCTATCGGGGTGTTCCGCTGTAGAATTCCCATTCTACGAAACGCCACCCGATTGGAAAGAAGATACAGTGAGGAGCAAGACTATAAAAAAGTATTCCGAATTTCTAAAAGGTAGGAAAATATTTGTCGACCCGGGACACGGTGGCGAAGATAGAAAAAACAAAAGTCGTGATGGAAAAATAATTGAAGCGGAGGTCAACCTTCGAGTTGCACTCTATCTCAAGGAATATCTGGAGATGGCAGGAGCCGAAGTATACATGTCGAGAACGTCGGATATTACCGTGCCCCTGCAGAAAAGAGTTGAGCTGGCGGATTCAACTCAGGCTGAATTATTCATAAGCATTCATCACAATGCGTCTTCAAGTTCAGACGATAATTACACAAATTATACATCCACGTTTTATCATGCATTGCCAGGTCAATACGAATATGAGCCGTGTAACAACGGACTTGCAAAATATATCCAGCGGGATTTATCCTACGTTATGGGAAATCCAGGAGGACTCGGTTCGTTTGACGGTACTTATTCTGATTATGTTATTTATCCGGGCGAGGGTTTTTATGTTTTACGCAAATCAAAAATTCCAGCCATACTTGTAGAGTGCGGCTTTCATACCAGCAGGCTTGAAATACTTAGGTTAAACGACGATACTTTCAATAAAATACAAGCCTGGGGTATCTTCCGGGGAATTGCGAAATATTTTATGACTAGCATTCCTCAAATTACATTTTTGCCGGAAACTCTAAGTTGTGTAAACGATACGATAGAAGCTTCTTTTAAATTGTCCGATAAATACGGAATCGATTTAACAAAAACAGTAGTCTATATTAACAAAATGAAGAAGAAATTTGACTATGATACGCTGAACAATGTGTTAACAATAAAGGAACGAATAGAGCCTTGCGGAGAAATTCCCGTAAGAATAATATGTGCTAATAAAAAAGGCAAACATTCGTTCCCTTATCATAAAAAATTTGTTGTCTATTGCGGCGAAAAGAAACACGTTTTTTTTAGTGACTGACTGAGGTTTCTTTTGCATCGATTTATTCGGTAGCGACTTTAAATACAAACAACGCAATTGCTGCAATCAGACCTATACCCACAAAATAATACCAGATGACGTGAGCATCCTGATAATAAACTGCTTTTTCAGCAGCGCTGATGCCCGCTGGCAGAGTTTTGGGATCGGGACAGTAGGTATCCAGTAAAAAACCAGACATTGTAAATCCTGCCAGTGCCGATAAGAAAGAATGCAGACGACTGAAACCGAGATAAACTCCTTCTTCTCCTTTTGGCGCCTGAAGCGAGAAATATTCTAAAAATCGGGGAGAAATAAAACATTCAGCCAGTCCCTGGATTGCTATTCCGATTATCATCATAATAGTTAGAGGATGCATTGTCAAGAATCCCAGTATAGAAACCGAAGGTCCTGTAATTCCTTCCAGCCATTGGCTGCCTGACATTACTAGAGCCGAAAAAGGCATTAAAAGCATTCCAACCAACATCGATGTAACAGCCTTTTGCTTTTTCATTAAATTTGTTATCAAAACTACAAATAAAACGACAACAGCTGGATTCACGTTTGCCAGCCACTCCGGACGAGCATCTTCACCTAAAAGACGAATTACATACTTCGGCATAGTTGCATAAAGCTGGTGCTGTATTGTCCAGAAACCGCTGACAATTAATATTAATAATAATAACCTGGGTGAGGTCATTATTTTTTTTAACGAATTTATGACATCTTTAATAGTTTTTGTGGTATACGATGCGTCGTTTTGATTATAAAAGAAAATAGCAAAAAGCATTGCAAGAAATGACATCCCTGCAGAAAAGAAATTGACGTATTCCAGACCAATACCCTGTCTTACGTACGGAACAAAAGTTTTTCCGCTAAATGCACCTATATTAACAATCCAATAAAAGAGGGCATAGCCGCGTGCTCGGGTTTCTTCAGATGTTGTCTTGGCTACAGTACCTGTAATTAGAGGTTTTATAAATGAACCACCAACGAGTACAATAAATAGAAAAAAAAGTACTGGAATTTTTCATGATAAACTCCCAACAAAGAGTATCCAATTGTAAGAAGGGAGAAAGCGAGAATTAAACCTTTCTTGAAACCAATTTTATCAGAAATTGCACCTGCAAAAGGAGGCAGGAAATAGAGCAGTGCATAGAATATACCTGCAACAATGCCAGTTTCTGTATCTGTAAAACCGACAATATCTGTCAGGTAAAGTGTTAGAACTATAAAAAACCGTAGTAGGCTGCACGTTCGCATAATTCCATAAAATTAGCAAGCCAGAATTCTTTTGGAAATTTCCAGGTCTGCCCGGGAGTAACTGCTTTGCTATTCTTTTCCATCCACATTCCTCAATTGATTATAAATAAAAATCCAAGTTATAGAATTTGAACTAATTATGAAACTCAATTATGTCAGGAATGAATTTATGGTAGAGCATTAATCAAGCTCATGGTTTTTCAAACGGAGTGAATTGGTAACGACCGAGACGGAACTGAATGACATTGCAAGAGCTGCAATCATCGGATTTAGCATACCCAATGCAGCCAGAGGTATCAGTACTGTATTGTAAATAAACGCCCAGAAAAGATTTTGTTTAATTGTTTTAATCGTAGTGCGCGATAGGTTAATTGCTTTAATGACACCTGTTAGTTTCCCTCCGGTGAGTGTAATTTGAGATGTTTCGATTGCAATATCTGTACCTGTACCGATTGCAATACTTAAATTTGCCTGAGCCAGTGCCGGAGCGTCATTAATGCCGTCGCCAACCATAGCCACGATTTTATTGTCGTCTTTGTTCTGATATCTTTTCACTATTTCAACTTTCTGGTCGGGTAACACTTCTGCATGTATCGCATCGAACCCAGTCATCCTGCCGATGTTTTCAGCTGTGGCTTTATTATCTCCGGTTAACAAAACGGTTTTAATATTCATTTTTTTCAGAGTGGCAATCACTTCAGGAGCTTCGGGTTTTATTTTGTCTTCAATAATTATAAAACCCGCAAGTTTTCCTTCAACGGCAGTACATATAATTGTATTCCCTTTTTGTGAAAGTTCATTGTAAATACTTTCGCCATTGTTTGTAGTGATGGAAAATTCTTTCAAAAGTTTAAGATTACCAACAGTTACTGACCTGTCGTTAACTATGCCCGTAATGCCAAAACCTGTAAGACTTATGAAAGTTTGCGGCTCATAGGGATTTTCATTATTCGTGTATTCCGTAATAGCTTTTGCAATTGGGTGTTCTGACTTTTTTTCGAGCGACGCTGTATAAAGGAGAAGTTCTTCTTTGGTGTAATTATTCAGAGTAATAATTTCTTTGACCGTCGGTTTGCCTTCGGTAATTGTGCCGGTTTTGTCAAAAATAATAACGGATAATTTATGTGCCAGTTCAATGCTCTCGCTGTCTTTGATTAATATCCCATTCGAGGCGCCTTTTCCTAAACTTACAATAATTGCTGTGGGAGTTGCCAGTCCAAGAGCGCAAGGACAGGCAACAATCAGTACAGCGACGAAGTTAATCATAGCCCTGCTGATCGAATGGTCGTTAGAGAAAATATACCATCCCAAAAAAGTCAGCACTGCAGCAATTATTACTGCCGGTACAAAAACAGCCGCAATCTTGTCGACGAGCTTTTGTATTGGTGGTTTGCTTGCTTGGGCACTTTCCACCATTTGAATAATTTTGCCCAAGACGCTGTTATTGCCGGTTTGAGTGACTTTGAAATTGAACGTCCCGTATTTATTAATTGTGCCTCCTACTACCTTAGAACCAACAGTTTTTTCAACTGGAAGGCTTTCGCCGGTAATCATTGATTCGTCAATCGATGAAGTGCCTGTGATTATTATTCCATCGGCAGGAATTTTTTCGCCTGGACGGATTACGACAATATCGCCCGACTTCAAATCTGTGATATTAACCTCTTTTTCTTCTCCGTCAATCAGAATTCTCGCAGTCCTGGATTGTAACTCGAGTAGTTTATGTATGGCTGTATTTGTTTTCCGTTTAGAGTTATGCTCGAGTAATTTCCCCATTAAAATTAACGTAATGATTACAACTGATGTATCGAAATAGACGTGTGGTTGCTTATGGAACAGTTCAGGAAATAATATTGCAATTGTACTGTAACTGTAAGCGGCACCGGTTCCGATAGCAACTAAAGAATTCATATCGAATGTAAAATGCTTGAGATTATTCCAGAATGACTGGTAAAATCGTTTCCCCGATATGAAAATAACCGGAGTAGTTAAAAGAAAAAGAACCTTTTCGGTTTGAGTTTTGCTCAACGGGAATGATTTATAAAAAAAGTCGTACCCCATTATCATGCTTATTATGAAAACCGGGATTGTAAAAGCAAGCGCAAAGTAAAATTCCTTTTTTAGTTCCGAATAATATTTGTCCGTTTCTTTTTCTGCAGTATTGTTTTCATTTTTCAGAGCATCAATTCGCAATCCATAACCATATTCTTTTACTGCTTCCGCAATTTTATTTAAGTCGACTTCTTTTTCCGTTTCAAACGAGACGGATTCAGTCGCAAGATTAACGTTGACATTTTTAATGCCATCGAATTTTCCAATTATTTTTTCTACGCGGGTAACGCAACTGGCGCAAGTCATTCCTTCGACGGGAAGCTTATAGTTTTTCATCTCAGTTTTCAATTACTTTATATCCGGCTTCTTCAATCGCATTAATGATTTGTTCTTCGGTTACTTTCGTTTCGTCAAAAATCACTTTTGCTTTTCCAATTTCTACTTCAGCTGATTCCACAGCAAGCGAAGAAAGTTCTTTCTTTACTGCCATTACACAATGCTGGCAGCTCATCCCTTCAATCTTGAATTCTTTACTCTGCATTACTTTCTCCTCTATTTGTGCTATAACAGTTTTTAAATTGATTTTGTTCTTTTCCCAGAAGGAGATTATAAAAGGCACATATAAATTAAATTATTTTTTCCCTTTTGATTTAAGGTCTTTTATAATCTCAATGCGAGGATTGTCCATATTCTTATCTTTCATGCCCGAATTGGTTACAAGTGGCTTGTAAAATTTTTCTTCTTTATTGGTTGGCTCGCTCTTTGGTGCTGGATTAGGAGGTGGGTGGGGGAGAGTTTTTTTTACTGTATACGTTTTTGTCCCTTTAGTTTCTTTGGTTTTATTATTTCTGTTTTTTAAGTATGATATTCCAATACTTAATAGGGAAAGAAATAAAACAACCAGAAGTATTTTGTATATAATAGGTATTAATTCCATAACCTAAGATATACAAATTACTCCTTAAATTAAAACGGATAATTTTTAGTCTGCGTAGTAGTTAAAGAAAACATTGTTATAGGAAGCGCTTTTATCAGTAAATTTTTCGTTAACAATTTCAATGCGCTTTTTTGTAGAAGTCCTACGAGGACTAGGCTTTGAAGAGCTTCTTTTCCGTTCGTGTTTCTTTACTTCATCAAAATGGACTGCAATACTTGGTTTTTCATAATAATGTTGATAATACTGTTTTGCTAAAGCTGGAGTCTGGTGATTGTATTGTCTCTGAATTAATTTATCCCTTTCTTCGACGATAGCAGGATTTTCTTGTTTTCTCAATTTAAATGTTATATAAGAGACCAATAGCACAAATAACATCAGACTGAGAAAGAAAATTAAACTTGTATAAATAATCGGTAACAGTGTCATTTCTAATTCCTTTCGTTCTCTGTTAGTTTTGCAATTCAATACACAATTCCTGTGCCATCAGGAAAAAGCGTAAAAAACCTGATTTCCTATAGAAATTGAGACTTAATTTAAGACTTGTGTGCCACAATGAAACAAATGGGGTTAAGTAATATCTATAAGTCATTTTAGGATTGGAATTTATTGGATTATTTAATATTTTTCCGTGCTAAAAAAAGCATTAAAGGTGCCGAGATGACTAAAGCAGATATTGTAGAAAGGGTTGCAAACGGAACTGGACTGACGAAGCTTGAAACTGAAGCAATAATTGAAGGTTTTCTTAATACTGTAATACAGGCGCTTCAGGAAGGAAACGGCATTGAAATCAGAGGATTCGGCAGTTACAAGGTTAAAAAGAAAAAACCCCGTTATGCCCGCAATCCCAGAACAGGCGAACAGGTATTTGTAGAGGAACATTATGTTCCTGTATTCAAATTTTCTAAGGACTTTAAAGATGCAGTCGACAGAGGCATGAAAGAAAAACAATAAGCGAATTCGAATGAATAACGATTTGAAAAATTGTGCAACGTGCGGTAAAAAGCTTGAAAAAGATTTTGTCTATTGTCCATATTGCGGAACTAAAACGGGAAAGTCTAAAAATGTAATAAATAGTGGAACTAATTCGCTAAACGGAAAAGAACTCAGCTTTAAAAAAATTATATATATTGTTCTTTTGCTCATTGCTGTAGGAGGAGTAATACTTTATTCTTCCGGAGTATTTAACGAACCCGAGATTGCAGAGAGTGAAACTCAAAGTTTTGAAGATGTTCATAAGGGTGTCGACTTATCGAATCTACAGCAAATTAATGCTCTTGAAAATGAACTTAAAGCAAATCCAGACGATAAGGAAAAAATTCTTACGCTTGCCCATATGCTGAATGATGCGGGATTTAAACAAAAAGCAATCGAAAGGTACAAAGAATATCTGAAACTCGATTCGTCGAACGCCGATGTGCTTGTTGATATGGGAGTTTGTTATTACGATATGCAGGATTATACTGAAGCAGAAAAATGGATGAAAGAAGCTCTTAAATATCAACCCAGACACCAGATAGCACATCTCAATCTTGGCATCGTGAGTTTGACATCGGGTAAGCACGACGAAGCCATCGAGTGGTGGCGTAAAGCAGTTGAAATTGATCCGAATAACAATATCGGTAAAAAAGCAGAGGAATTGATTAATTCACATTAAAAGGAGAATATAAATGCCTTGCGGTAGAAAAAGAAAACGTCATAAAATGGCGACGCACAAACGTAAAAAAAGACTACGCAAAAATCGTCACAAAAAGAAATTAAGATAACATTATTATAAGCCATCTTAGCTCAGTTGGTAGAGCAGCGCATTCGTAATGCGCGGGTCGGGGGTTCAAGTCCCCCAGATGGCTCCAATCTTTATTGCCTTATTTATTTTTCAATTTAAGTACTACCCTGATTTTCCCCATAGTAACTCTCAATTATCCGCAATCACACAAAAGTGGATAATCTAATTTTTTTCGAAAAATGTCTTGACAATCCCACATAAAAACAGTTATTTTGCACCCAAGTGGTAAAAAGTGTATAAAAGTGGAGAAATATGTTTATAGGTAGCTTCACATATTCGATGGATGCAAAGGGTAGGGTAAGTATACCATCCAAATACCGAAAGTATATAAACGAAGCTGCCAACGAAACGTTTGTGATGACAAGGGGAATAGTGCAATGCATCGATTTATATCCGCTCGACTATTGGCGCGAAGAAGTATTGCCGCGTATAAATCAACTCGACGATTTCGACCCTGAAGAATCGATCTTTAAGAGACTATTGTTCGAGTACGCGTCGGAAGATAAGCTCGATTCGCAAGCTCGTCTGTTGATTCCAAAAAAACTAATCGAATTTGCTGAAATCGAAAAGGACGTACTCATACTCGGACAGAATAAGAAAATCGAAATATGGAATCCTTCTATTTACGAAGCGCACAAGAAAGAAAATAGATTATCGTTTGCTGAAATTGCTAAACAGGTAATGTCGAATAAGAAAAAATGAATCGACACGAACCGGTTCTCCTGAAGGAGAGCGTGGAGTTATTGGTATGGAACAGAGACGGCGCTTATTTTGAAGGGACGGCTGGCTACGGTGGACATGCAGAAAAAATTTTGAATTCACTGAGCGAAAGAGGTAGACTCGTTGCCACCGACAAAGACTTTGATGCATTCAACCATTGCAAAAAATTGTTCGAAAACGAGTCGAGATACATAGTCTACAATACATCGTTTACAAATATTGATGTTATAGCAAAGATTGAGTTCATTGAAATGTTTGACGGCATCTTTTTAGATCTGGGGGTATCTTCTCTGCAACTCGACGACCCCGACAAAGGTTTTACATTCAGAGAGGATTCGCCCCTTGATCTGAGGATGAATAAATCGGAAGGCATTACAGCCGCTGAATTACTGAACAACGCTCCCGAAGATGAATTAGCCAGTATTATTTTTAAATACGGCGAAGAAAGAAAATCCAGACAAATTGCCAGAAAAATCGTCGAGTACAGAAAAAAAAATAAATTCGAATCTTCAAGCCAGCTGAGAAACATAATTGCCGATATAACTCCACAAAGATTTTTGAACAAAACTCTTGCGCGTGTATTTCAGGCATTACGTATTTATGTAAATAACGAGCTGGAAGAACTCGAAGTTTTCCTCAACAAATCGATCGACTTGATGAAAAAGGGGGGCAGGATTGTAGTAATTAGTTTTCATTCACTCGAGGATAGAATTGTAAAAGAAAAGTTTAAATATGAAACCCTCGAGTGCGTCTGTCCACCTCAAAGTCCAATTTGTGTTTGTAATAAAGAGGCACGGTTAAAATTGATTAATACCAAACCGCTCGTACCCTCAGAAGAGGAGATTATGAAAAATCGCAGAGCAAGAAGCGCAAAATTAAGAGCAGCCGAGAGAATTTAGTATGATCAAATCATCGACAATACGCTTTCTTTTTATTGTATTTGCTTTAGCTTTTTTGATTTTTCTCCACGTTGCTACGGTAAACGAAATCAAAAATATGAAACGTGAAAAAATTAACAAGACAGAATTGCTCAACGAAAAAATGAATCGCATTGAGATGAGTACAGTGGAAATTCAAAAACTAAGTTCTGAGGAAAGAATTATAAAAATCGCAAAAGATTCGCTCGGAATGCTAAGCCCGGTTGAAAATCTTAAAACAATTCATGTGAATAAATACCAGATAAAACAGCTTGAAAAAATGTTGCAAGAAAAATATGATTAATTCAAGAGCTTTAATTATTACTGGATTTGTTTTTCTCTTTTTTCTGCTTTTGCTGGCAAAACTTTTTTCGATCCAAATACTCAAAAATGAATACTATACTCTGGTTGCGGAACGCCAGCAGAACAAACCCAGAGTTATTCGAGCCGAAAGAGGTATTATTAAGGACTGTAACGGCGAAGTTCTGTCATTTACGCGCGACAATGTTTCTTTCTTTGTTGATACGAGAATGATTAACGAATCCCAGATAGATACTATATCTAAGGTTTTTTCGAAAACGTTCGGCAAGCCTGTATCTTACTACAAAAAAATAATTCGCAACGGAAAGCGCAACGTTTGCATCGAAAGAAAAGTGCTGATGTCGAAAGCTCTCCACCTGAAAAAACTGATTATTGATGGTTTCTTTTATGAGGAAGATTTCACGCGAGTTTATCCTTATGGAAATTTAGCGGCTCACGTTATTGGATACGTTAATAGAGAATTGAAAGGTGTAGAAGGCATCGAAAAAGTTTATGACGAGTTCCTTGCCGGTAAAGACGGCAGGTATTTATTTGAACGAGATGTGATGGGTAAAATAATTTCTGTTGATGAAAGTCATTCAATTCCTCCCGTTCCCGGAAATAATGTGGTGTTGACAATCAATAAAACTTATCAAAAAATACTGCAGGAAGAACTTATTGCAGGAATGAAAAAATATAACGGCGAGTCAGGCGTCGGTATTATAATGAACCCGAATAACGGTGCAATCCTGGCATTGGCAAACGTTCCTGACTTCGACCCTGCCAATTACAATCTTTTCTCTGCCACCGAAAGAAGGAACAGAGCCCTTACCGACACGTATGAGCCGGGCTCGACAATGAAACCTTTTGTTCTCTCGATTTTATTTAATGAAAAACTTGCAAAAGAAAACGAACTAATTGACGTCGAAGGAGGAAAAATCACTTTTTATAGAACCAGTATAACGGACACTCATCCTCATGATGTCCTTACGGTAAGAGAGGTTCTTGAACAATCGAGTAATGTTGGAATAGCGAAATTGTCGACTCGTATATCGGACGAACTTTTTTATCGCTATCTGAGGAATTACGGTTTTGGTAATCCTACTTATATCGAAATTTCAGGCGAAGCAGAAGGTTATTTGAAAAAGCCAAAAAATTTTTCAAAACTGTCCAAAGCATTCATGTCGTTCGGTTATGAATTCTCAGTTACTCCTTTGCAAATGATCACAGCATTCAGTGCTCTGATAAACGGCGGTGTTCTCTATAAACCTTATGTAGTTGAAAAGATTACGAATCCAAATGGAGAAGTTGTCAGTATTAGTGAACCGAAAAAAATTAGAAGGGTAATTGATGAAAAAGTGTCCCATAAAATCAGGGATATGATGATTGGAGTTGTAGAAAAAGGTACGGCTACTGCCGCTCAACTCGATTACGTTTATGTTGGTGGCAAGACTGGAACTTCGCAAAAGCTTGTCAACGGTAAATACGTAAAAGGCAAGTATAATTCGTCTTTCATTGGCTATTTGCCTGCCGAAAATCCTCAGATTGTGTGCCTGATTTTGATCGATTCGCCTGAAATTGCAAAGTACGGTGGTCTGGTTGCAGCCCCAGTATTTAAAAATATTGCCAATCGTCTTCTTGAATATGATTTATCGCTTGCACCAACAAGAAAGAAAATTGTTAGGAAAAAGAAATTAATAGAACAATTGATTGCCGAAGATGTAAATACAAAAGAAAATTATTACGATAAATTTTTTAATCCAACTAATGAAAAAAAGATGCTGCCTGATAGACCGAGCAAAATTAATGTTCAAAAGGGCGTGATGCCAGACTTAAGAAAAATGAATTTACGCGACGCCATAGTGATAATGAATGGACTCGGAATCAAATATAAAATTAACGGTAGTGGATATGTCGTTTCGCAAAGTATTGAGCCCGGTGAAAAACTTACCTCCAGCTCGATATGCAATATTAAATGTCAATTAAATATTAATAGAAAAGTTCTGAATCTAAATTGAAATGAAACTTAACGAACTATTAAATAACGTCCGTGTCATACAGGTAACGGGTAATGCCGAAGAAAAGGAAATCAACAATCTCTCTATCGATTCCCGAAATGTGGACAAATACACGCTCTTTTTTGCAATCGAAGGTTTTAAAACCGACGGGCATAAATTTATCCAGGATGCATTGAATAAAGGCGTTCAGGCTGTTGTATTGCAAAATCCCGAAGCAGTACCCGATAAGATTTTCGAACATTGCAATGCGGTTAAAATATTGGTTGAAGATAGTAGAAAAGCACTGGCAGAATTCTCCGACAGATTTTACAATAGTCCTTCGAAAAAAATTAAATTAATTGGAGTAACAGGCACTAAGGGAAAAACCACGACGGCATTTTATCTCAAATCACTTTTTAAGTTTGCTGGTTACAATGCCGGCTTAATAGGAACAATTGCGAATTTTATCGGTGATGAAGAATTCAAAACAATGCTAACAACTCCACAATCACACGAAATTAATTATTTACTCGATAGAATGGTGAAAGCAGATTGTAAATATTGTTCGATGGAAGTTTCTTCACATGCGCTGGACTTACATCGTGTGGATTTTCTCGATTTCGACTATGCCATTTTTACAAATATTACTTCCGACCACATGGATTATCATTTGACTTTTGATAACTATCTCAAAGCAAAAAAAATTTTGTTTGATATGCTTCCAGATAAAGCCTGGGCTGTTATTAATGCCGACGACCCGAGCTCAAATGAAATTGTGCGAAATACAAAAGCAAAAGTAGCCAGTTATGGAACATCCCCAAAAGCTGATTTCATGATTAAGGATATAAGATATTCACTGGACGGGACAGATTTTGTCATCATATATAAAGATAAAGAACACAGATTACACACAAAATTGATTGGACATTTTAACGCTTACAATGCTGCAGCAGCATTTGCAGTCGGAGTTCTGGAATCGATCGAAATAGAACAGGTTATCAATGCAATCGAAAATTCTCCTCAGGTTCCAGGAAGATTTGAGGTGGTCTCAGAAGGAGAAAAAAAGGTGATTGTCGATTATGCTCATACTGCGGATTCTTTGATGCAGGCATTAAAAGCAATAAGAAATATCGTGGGTTACAGTCGACCGGTTTATACAGTATTTGGATGCGGCGGCGATCGCGACCGCTCCAAACGACCAATAATGGGCAGAATTGCTTCCGAAATGAGCGATAAAGTGTTTGTTACTTCGGATAATCCTCGTACCGAGAATCCTTCGGCTATTATTCACGAAATTGTCCAAGGCATTCAAAAAGATAATTATACCGTCATTGAAAACCGTGAAAAAGCTATTAAGGAAGCAATACAAAAGTCCGAAGAGGATGCCGTAATTCTCATCGCTGGCAAAGGTCACGAGAATTATCAGGAAATAAACGGAGTAAGAAAACATTTTTCTGATAAAGAAACTGCAATTAAATACTTGAATTTATGAGTGGTAAAATAAAAATATCGCTGGAAGACTTGTTCGAACTTAAAGGCGCTGAAATTTATAATCCGGAATATTATAAACCAATAGGTGCAGTTTCGATTGACACCCGGAAAATAAAAAGCAAATGCATTTATGTTGCAATTAAAGGCGAGCGATTTGATGGACACGATTTTTTAGGCGAAGCTGTTAAAAAAGGTGCTGGTGCGCTCGTCGTTAATAAAAGAAAACTTAAAAAGATATTCGAATCGAACACTTTTGATACTTATCGTACTACTATTGTTTCAGTACCCGATACAATTGTAGCATTGGGCGAATTATCCAATAAGTGGCGGAAAAAAATCTGTGCACGAGTAATTTCCGTTACCGGTAGCACCGGAAAAACCACTACCAAAGATATTCTGGCATCGATTCTTTCGGAGAAATTTATTACGGTCAAAACAGAAGCAAATAACAACAACCATATCGGTGTTCCGCTTACTCTTTTATCGGGCAATGAAAAAACAGATTTTATCGTGTTAGAACACGGCACAAATCATTTCGGTGAAATTGAATATACCGCCAGAATTGCTGAACCCGATTTTGCATTAATAACAAATATTGGCGATTCTCATATCGAATTTTTACAAAACAGAGATATGGTTTACCAAGAAAAAGCAGCTCTCTTGTATACCGTTGATAATAATGGAGGTGTGGTTTTTATTAATAATGACGATCCATTACTTAATAAGAATAAAAAAAATTTCAAGAACGTAATTACATACGGTTTTCGAAATAGACCGATTGTTAAAGGTAAAATTAATGGCTATGATAAAGATGGCAGGACAAAACTAAAAATTAATTACAAAGAGATGGAAAGAGAGTTTAAACTTTCTTTATACGGCGAAGCAAACGCTATCAATTTTCTTTCTGCGGCGGCAATTGCGTTGTATGTTGGCGCCAACGAAGAAGAACTCGAAACAGCTTCGCAAAAACTTGTTCCAGCAAAAGGCAGGTTAAACGTCGTAAAAATGCGTGAATTATTTTTAATCGACGATACTTATAACTCAAGTCCTGCTTCTGTTGAAGCTGCTTATAAACTTGTAAAGAAAATAAAAGGGTACAATAATAGGATTTTTGTCCTTGGCGACATTTATGAACTGGGGGAAAAATCGGCAAAAATTCATAAACAACTTGCTGCATTATTTAAGCCCGAAAAAAATCTTTATGTACTTACACTTGGTCGTTATATGAAATACATGAGCGACGAGTTAAAGAAAAGAGGAATAAAAACCATCCATTTCAAAAATCGAGAAGAATTGTCCATTTACTTGAAGTACGAAGAACTCAAAAATTCCGTGATTCTCGTAAAGGGTTCGAGGGGGATGGAGATGGAAGAATTTGTGAAAATCATTAAAGAGAGATTTGAATAATGTTTTATTACTTATTCGATTATATAAACGAAATATTTAATCCGCCTGGTTTCGACGTATTTCGGTTCTTATCGTTCAGGTCGGCTTTGTCGGCAATAACGGCGCTTGTATTATCGTTTTTAATTGCCCCGAAAATTATAAGAAAATTAAAAGAAAGCCAGATTGATCAGCCGATAAGAGACGACGGTCCGAAGACTCACAAAAAGAAAGCAGGCACACCTACGATGGGCGGAATTATCATTCTGATTTCGGTTATTGTGCCGGTTCTATTGTGGAGCGATATTAAAAGCCGGTTTATATTGCTTACGTTGTTTGCCACTATTATTCTCGGCTTAATCGGATTTCTCGATGATTATCTTAAAGTGGTGCGAAAACTGCCGACCGGATTGATTGCACGATACAAATTAATGGGACAAGTTTTTGTTGGTTTGATTGTAGGCGTAGCGGTTTACTATCTGCCGGAATTTGCACAGTATAATACTCAAACTACTCTGCCGTTCTTTAAAAATCTAAATTGGGATTTTTCTTATCTGTATATACCGTGGGTTGTCTTTATTATTACAGCAACTTCGAATGCAGTTAATTTAACAGACGGACTCGACGGACTGGCAATCGGTACGATGATTATTGTAATGCTTGCGCTTGCCATACTCACTTATGTGACGGGAAATGTTATCTATGCAGATTATCTCAATATAATGTATTTACCCGGTAGCGGTGAGTTGACCGTATTTATAGCTGCATTAATTGGTGCAGGACTCGGATTCTTATGGTACAATTTTTATCCCGCCGATATTTTTATGGGCGATACAGGTTCATTGGCACTTGGTGGTGCGTTTGGTGTACTTATGATTGTGATTAAGAAAGACCTTTTGATACCAATACTTGGAGGTATCTATTTTGCGGAGACGATTTCGGTTATTATACAAAGACTTTATTTCAAATACACCAAAAGAAAATACGGCGAAGGCAGACGAGTTTTCAAAATGGCTCCAATGCATCATCATTTTGAGCAATTGAACTGGGCTGAACCAAAAATCGTGGTTCGCTTTTATATCATAACAATTATACTGGCAATAATAAGTTTAACATCGTTCAAGATTAGGTAATGGAAATTAAGGGGAAAAAAATATCGATAATTGGCGCTGTACGCAGCGGAGTTGCTGCAGCAAAGCTTGCAAAAAAAATGGGGGCTCTGCCGTTTGTTAGCGATTCTGCAAGCAAGCAATCCATTCTTAAGTCGATTTCGATTTTGGAGTATGAAAATATTCCTTACGAAACGGAAAAACATTCGGAACGAATTTTCGATTGCGACTTTATCGTTACAAGTCCTGGTGTTCCTTCGTATTCAGGCATTTTGGCCGAGGCAAAAAGAAAAGGTATCGAAATATTCAGTGAACTCGAATTCGCAAGCTGGTTCAATAAAGGTAAAACAATTGCGGTTACCGGTACAAACGGAAAAACTACTACGACGTCATTGATGGACTATACTTTACGTCAAAATGGTTTTAAGACATATTGCGTCGGCAATATTGGTTTCCCTTTATCAGATGTCGTTACGGAGATTGGAGAAAATGATTTTGTAGTTGTGGAAGTATCCAGCTTTCAACTTGATTATATAAAATATTTTAGACCAAAATTTTCAGTGATATTAAATATTACGCCCGATCATCTGGATAGATATAATAATGATTTTAATCTATACGCACGCTCGAAAATGAATATTACCAGAAATCAAACTGCGGAAGATTTTTTGATCTACAATGCAGATGATCCGAATACTATCAATTTTATGCCCGCAACGGATGTGAATAAATACGGCTTTTCGCTCCAAAAAGAATTACTCAAAGGTTCATATGTAAAAGAAGGGAAGATGGTCTATTCGGATGAAATCAGGGAATCGGTTTGCGCAGTTTCTGACTTGTTTATTAAAGGTCCACACAATGTATCGAACGCGCTTGCGGTTTTGACTGTTGCAAAAAAAGTTGGTATTGAAAACAAAAAAATCAAAAGTGCATTTTCTTCGTTCCAGGGGGTAGAACATCGTATCGAGTTCGTGCGTGAATTTGCAGGCGTGGAATACTATAACGATTCAAAAGCAACAAACGTTGACTCGGTCTGGTATGCACTCAACAGCTTCGATAAACCGATCTATTTAATATTGGGAGGCAAGGACAAAGGTAACGATTACAATAAAATAAAAGATCTTGTCGGAAAGAAAGTTAAAAAAATATATGCAATCGGTTCTTCAGCAAATAAAGTTTATGAATTTTTTAAGGATATCGTTGCTACTGAATACAAACAATCATTGGAAAGCTGCGTTCTTTCGGCAAGAAAAGAAGCCAAACCGGGCTCGGTCGTTCTTTTATCGCCGGCGTGCGCAAGTTTCGACATGTTCGACAATTATGAACATAGAGGAAATGTATTTAAAGAAGCGGTAAACAATCTGAAATAAATGAAAACACTATTAAAAATATTGATAATCATAGTAATCGCTCTGGTATTGCTCGGAGCAATCATGGTCTTTACCTCAAGCGGTACATACAGCATGACCAGGTATAACGACAATTATTCGATGTTCAAATCCCATATCTTAAAAGTTATACTGGCTCTGTTTGCGATTGCCGTGTTTTCATTAACGCCGTATGACCTTTATCGTAAATACAGTAAACATATGATGATATCTGGGATTGTTTTATTGATTGCCACATTGATTTTTGCTCCTAAAGTTAAAGGTGCAGCAAGGTGGCTCGACCTCGGCTTCTTTAGTTTCCAACCTTCTGAGGCAGTAAAAATTTTGTTGATTATTCACTTATCGGTTTTGATAGAAAGGAAAGGAGAATTGATTGCGCATTTCCGAAAAGGTTTTGTTTACGCTCTAATTTGGATTGGGCTCGTATGCGGATTGATTATTCTTCAACCAAACGTAAGTACAAGTTTGGTCATTGCTTTTACATCGTTCGTTTTGCTATATGTAGGTGGTGCAAGTTTCAGACATATTTCGGGAATCCTGTCAATTGGAATCTTCTTTGTGGGTTCGGCGGTGATGTTGTATAAACATTCTCGTGAACGCCTTTTCGATTATGTAAATAGTCTTATGACAGGCAGCGATATAAATATTCAAGTTATGCAAGCAAAGATTGCACTCGGCAGCGGTGGACTGAAAGGCTTGGGATTCGGACGCAGCCGACAGAGCGACCTCTTTTTACCTGAATCTTATGGCGATTTTATTTTTTCAATCATAGGAGAGGAGACAGGATTTATCGGAACAGCTTTAATATTGTTCGCATACTTCGCACTTTTTATTATATGTCTAGTTATAGCCAAAAAGGCACAGGATAAATTTGGGCAGCTGCTCGTCTTTGGACTGGGTTTCAATATTCTGATAAGCGCTTTTATCAACGCAGCGGTTGTCACCGGATTGTTCCCAACTACAGGCATTACGCTTCCATTCATCAGCTTTGGCGGTACCTCTGTGGTTTTTATGGGTGTATCGATAGGAATTATAATTAACGTTGCATATCAAACGATGCAAACGGAAAAATTAAAACTGGCTCAAGTAGGATGAAGAAATTGAATCCATATCGTTTTGCATTTGCAGCCGGCGGCACAGGCGGACATCTTTATCCAGCCATCGCCGTTGCACAGCATATAAAAAAAATCCTGCCAGAGTCTGAAATCGTTTTCTTTGGTAACAAAAATAAAATAGAATCAAAAGTTGTTCCTCAATACGGTTTCGAATTCAGGGATATCTGGATAAGTGGGTTTTATCGAAAATTTGATTTAAGAAATCTAATGTTCCCTGTAAAACTTGTAATTTCATCTCTACAATCTCTTCTGATTATGATGCAATTTAAACCACGCGTTGCTATTGGATGTGGTGCTTATGTATCTGGACCTGTTATCTGGGCAGCTTCTGTAATTGGTTCGAAAATTATTTTACTCGAACAAAATAGCTATCCAGGCATTACCAATCGATTGCTAGAAAGAATGGCAGATGAAATTCATGTTGCGTTCGAGGAAAGTAGAAAATATTTCCGTCATAATGAGAAAATTTATGTAACCGGAAATCCTATACGAATTGATTTGATTGGAATCGATAAAACTGAAGCGGCAAAAAAATTTGGTTTGGACCCTGCTAAAAAAACAGTGTTGATAATAGGTGGTAGTCTGGGTGCTAAATCGATCAATGAATCAATTGCACGAATTTCTGATTTATTTGAAAAAAATGATTTGCAATTAATATGGCAGACAGGAAAACTTTACTATGACGAGTACAAAAAATATTATGCGAAACAAATAACAGTTCTACCATTTATCGAAGATATGCAGGCAGCTTATTCGGCTTCCGATTTAGTTATTGCAAGAGCCGGAGCAACAACTATTGCCGAACTGTCGGCTCTCGGTAAAGCCGCAATTCTTGTACCGTCTCCAAATGTGGCAGCAAATCATCAGTATTACAATGCTCTTGCCTTAGCCGAATCAAATGCCGCAGTTCTTATTGAGGACAAGAATTTATTAACAGAATTGAAGAGCAAAATTATTGAATTAATCAACGACGAAGAAAAATTGAAAAAATTATCCGACACCATTAAAACATTTTCAAAACCTGAAGCTGCCTCAGTGATAGCCCAAAAGGCAATCAGTTTGGCAGAACAGATTAATTAAGGAGCTGACTTTATGATGATGAAAACAGTAAAAAACGTACACTTTGTTGGCATCGGCGGAATTGGAATGAGTGGCATAGCTGAAATACTATTGAATCAAGGATTTAATATTACCGGTTCCGACTTGAGCAAGACGGAAATCACGGACAGACTGGAATTTCTCGGAATTAAAATTTACGAAGGACACAACTCTGCAAATATCGAGGGAGCTGATGTCGTTGTCTATTCTTCGGCAGTGAATAAAGATAATCCGGAAGTAAGCGCCGCAATCGAAAAAAAGATTCCCGTGATTAAGCGTTCGGAAATGCTCGCAGAATGTATGAGAATGAAATACGGCATCGGCATTGCGGGAACTCATGGTAAAACGACCACTACATCAATGGTGGGTTTAGTTTTGACAGAAGCTGGAATTGACCCCACGATTATAGTCGGCGGAAAGTTGAGCAGTCTCGGAGGTACAAATGCACGACTGGGTAATGGTGAATTCATTGTCGTTGAAGCCGACGAATTTGATAGAACTTTTTTGATGTTGACACCTGTTATAGCCGCAATCACTACGCTCGAAAAAGAACATCTCGATACATACAAAGATCTGGATGACATTAAATCGGCATTTGTCGAGTTTGCAAAT
Organism: Melioribacter roseus; assembly: GCA_020722005.1. Classification (GTDB taxonomy): domain Bacteria; phylum Bacteroidota; class Ignavibacteria; order Ignavibacteriales; family Melioribacteraceae; genus Melioribacter; species Melioribacter roseus_A. The sequence goes on along the minus strand of DYLP01000002.1, from coordinate 72,998 downwards.
AAAGTACCTTTCTTTGGGTTTGTTGTGCTCTGCCTCGATGAACCAGCCTTGCAGGATATAATACCATTAATAAAGAAAAAAATTTTTACGTACGGGCTTTCGCCTCAAGCCGACGTACAGGCGATAGATATAACGCATAAAGAAAGTTCATCTGAGTACACCGTCGTTTATAAGGGAGAAAACTTAGGCAGGGTGCATTTAAACGTCCCCGGACTTCACAATGTCAAGAATTCGTTGGTGGCAATTACGATTGCAAAAGAACTCGGAGTGTCGTTTGATACAATTAAAAAAGCATTGAGTGAATTCACGGGTGTTTATCGACGCTTCGAAAAAAAGTACGACAATGATGTTATGGTAGTTGACGACTATGGGCATCATCCGACTGAAATAAATGTTACTCTCGATGGTATTCGCAAAGGCTGGAAAAGAAGAGTTGTTGCCGTCTTCCAGCCTCATCTTTATTCGAGAACGCGGGATTTTTATCTGGAATTCGGCAGGTCTTTTCTGAATTCCGATGTTTTTATTTGTACCGATGTTTATCCTGCCAGAGAAAAACCGATTGAAGGAGTATCCGGTCTCTTGATTGCCGAAGCTGCCAAAAAGTTCGGCCATAAAAATGTGATTTACGAAGCCGATAAAAACAAGATCCCGGAAATTCTAAAATCGATCTATAAAAAAGGCGACATAATTATTACACTCGGTGCCGGAGACATCTGGAAATACGGCGAAAAATTTGTAGAATTCTTAAAATCACAAGGTAGATGAAAACTAAAGAATACATAGCGGGCTTAGTATTCTTATTGCTGCTGATTTTAATTATCGGATATTTTGCGGCAACTATCCGGAAAGAAAATTATAAAATCGAATTGATTACTATTGAAGGAAACAATCACCTTTCAAAAGAAATGTATTTGAGATTCGCGAATTTACTGGACAGAAGGAGTTATAATGAACTGACATTGCAGATAATAAAAGACCGGATTGAAAAACATCCTTATGTAAAATATGCGGACGTCAGTCTTATAAGCAACGGTAAAGTGAATATTGTTCTGCATGAAAAGAATTTCGATGCGATACTGATTGACAATCAAAAGCATTATCTGATTACGGATAACCTTGAAGTGGTACCTTTGCTGGAAGGTACTAAGCGTGTCGATTATCCTGTTATTACAAATCCTTATCTCGAAACTAAAATAAAACCGTTTCTTAGTTTGGAAAAAAATAATGATATGGTGACTGCCTCAAAAATATTGAGCGGGATAAAACTCGTCAACCCCGAGTTATATAGCAATGTATCGGTTGTCGACATGAGAAATGGGGGAGATGTGGTAATGACTTTTTCGTTGTTCGATTATCCCGTTGTATTCGGTAGGGATGACGAAGCCAGAAAGATAGTTCATTTCAATGCGCTCTGGAATTATCTGAAAGGTAATGAAACAAATAATTTAATTGAATACATCGATTTGAGATATCATAATCATATTTATTTCGGCATAGCCGCAGATAGTTTAATATCGGGAGAAGACCAAACATGAAAAGAAATATTATAGCCGGACTCGATCTGGGTACTACGAAAGTATGTGCAGTTATAGCCGAGCATGCAGAAGATAACATTAACATACTCGGATTCGGCGTGGCTCCTTCGGAAGGGTTGAATCGCGGTCTTGTTGCAAATATATCAAAGACTGCCGAAGCAATAAGTGAGGCAATGAATATCGCAATAAACAGAGCCGGTTTGAGCGTTGAAGAAATCAACGTTGGAGTTGCAGGCGAACACGTAACGAGCTTAAGACATCGTAACTACGTGACAATTAACAATCCTGAGAGGGAAATTACCGAAGAAGATTTGAATCGTCTTAAATCCGATGTACACACAATAAGAATTCCTTCGGATAGACAAATACTACACATTATTCCGGAAGAATTCTTTGTTGATTATCAGGGGGGAATCGAAGACCCCATTGGAATGTGTGGCTCGAGGCTCGAGGCAGTTAATCATGTAGTGCTGGCTTCAGTGCCGGCTATTCAAAATATCAAAAAATCGGTAGAACGCGCTGGTTATAAAATAAAAGAGTTAATTCTACAACCGATTGCTTCGAGCTTATCCGTTCTGGAAGAAAACGAGAAAGACCTCGGCGTTTTATTAATCGATATTGGTGGCGGTACAACCGACCTGGCTGTGTTTCATCGCAAATCGATTAAACATACGAAAGTTATTGGTGTCGCGGGAAATCAGGTTACCAATGATATTCGGGAAACTCTCGGTATTGTTACTGCCGACGCGGAAAATTTGAAAAAAGAATACGGTTACGCACTTGAAAGCGCAATCATTAAAGACGAGGATATTTATATAAAAGGAGTTGGTGCACGGGGCAATATAAAAATTCCTTTGACCCTGTTGACACAAATAATAAGTGTCAGAATGCGTGAACTTTTTATGCTGATTGACAATGAATTGCGCCAGACTGGATTGAAAAATAAAATTAAAGCTGGAGTGGTATTAACAGGCGGTGGTTCACTTCTTAAAGGAACTACAGAACTGGCGGAAGAAGTTTTTGGATTACCCGCGAGAATTGGTGTGCCGCTGGACTTAGGCACAGGACTTTCCGGCGAAATTGAAAGTCCGGAATTTGCCACTGCAGCTGGTTTGATTAAAGGAATGCCTGGTAAGTCGGTAACCGAATTCTCTGATGCCAGAGATATACGGAAAGAAAAAAATCCTATTAAAATAAATCTGTTCAAAAAAATACAGGAATTTTTTGAAAATTTATAAATATACCACAACAAGGAGGAATTATGACCGACTATACTGACGGAAAAAAAGAACGACTCAAATTTGTAACTCTCGACAGGGAAGACACACAAAATTTGTCTGCTGTTCTGAAAGTAGTTGGAATCGGCGGTGGTGGTTGCAATGCAATCGACAGTATGATTCACCGAGGTTTGTCTGGTGTTGAATTCGTGGCAATTAATACAGACGCTCAGGTTCTAAAGAATAGCCTGGCTCATCATAAAATTCAAATCGGTACAAACGTTACGCGCGGACTTGGAGCGGGAGCTGACCCCAATGTTGGCAAAAAAGCTGCCGAAGAAGACAGGGAAAAAATTACACGCATTCTCGATGGCAGCGATATGGTATTCGTAACAGCAGGAATGGGCGGTGGAACCGGTACAGGAGGAGCTCCAATTGTTGCTTCGATTGCCAAAAGTCTGGGCGCTCTCGTTGTGGGCATTGTAACGAAACCGTTCAACTGGGAAGGCAAAAAAAGAATGAAAAATGCTGAAGACGGCATTAAAGAACTAAAACAATATGTGGACAGTCTTATTGTTATCCCAAACAGCAGAATTCTTAGCATTATAGATACAGCAACGGCTGCAAGAGCTGCATTCGACAAACCAAATGAAATACTCTACGAAGCTACACGTGGAATTGCAGACATTATTACAATGACCGGTATCATCAATGTTGACTTTGCCGACGTGCGGACAGTTATGCGCGATAGCGGTCATGCATTAATGGGATGTGGAATTGCGAGCGGCGAGAACCGGGCAGTCGAAGCGGCTCAAAAAGCAATATCGTCACCTCTGCTCGAAGGTGTTTCGATCAAAGGCGCTAAAAATATATTGCTCAATGTTTCCGGCTCGTCTAATATGACGATGCAGGAAGTTGAAGCGGGAAATAATATTATCTTCGAAGCCGCCGGCGAAGAAGCCAATGTAATTTTCGGCATTGTCAATAAAGAAGATATGAACGATTATATTTCATATACAGTTATTGCTACAGGGTTCGGCGACGACCTCGATACTAACGGTATTGGTAGTTTTAGAAAAGAAGGTAAAGTCTCCGGGAAAGACAAAAAGTCCTTTCCTTCGTTCGGCGGATTTTCAAGAGAAAAAATCATTTTGAACGAAACAAACATTGAGGAACAGGACCTGAATATACCAACCATTTCCAGAGTTCGCGGAGATATGAACCTCTTCCCCGAAAAGGAAATGGAAGAAATCCAAGCCGGGTTCAAAATAAAAAACAATAACGAGGATAACAAAAGCAAAAACAACGACGACGAAGATTCGTCTTCGTTCCTAAGAAAAATAATGGACTAAAATATACCGGGCCGGATTTGATTATCCTTGTTGTGGTGACGAGAGGAATCTAATAAAATTAATCCGGCCCTCTTTAATATTGATATACCGTAAGTGCAAAATTATACCTTCAGAACCGATATAATTAATGAACCATTAGCACGTATAAAACTCTTTATCAATCCGTAATTCTGCAATGAGATAGAATTATTTCTTAAGTGTTCCACCTGTCGTACCTGCAGAAGCATACTTGTTATTCTATATTCCTCAGTTAAGAAAAAAACTCTTCATATTTGAAATATTAAGTTGAATTATTCGCCGAGCTGATTTGAAAAGAATAGTAGCACGCCGCTTTTAAGTTTATCCGATAATTTCTTATTTTGACAAAAAGAATTAAGAAAGAATAATATGAAAAGACTACTTGTATTAATGATCATGTCGTTCTCCTTAATATTTGCACAGGAGAATGCCGAAGTCGGATGGGTTGCACGCTTCGGATTAGCCGGCGGTATCAATCCCGTATATTTATTTCCCAATGTCGATCCTGTGAACGAACAAATAAAAAATGTCGGATTGAACGAATTGTCCAAAAGCGGAATGATTGCATGGGGCGGTAGCGGCTATGCCTACATAATGTTTGTTGAAAATCTAAGAATAGGTGGTATCGGTCTGAGTGGTTCAATGAATACATCAGGCAAAGTAGGCGAGTTCGACAAGGAAGTAAAATACGGCTATGGAATGGGGGGCTTAACCATCGAGTACACGTTCCCGTCTTTGCATCGTGTTGCAATTTCTGTTGGAGGTATTATTGGTATGACTTCAACCGAAATTGAAATCTATCAATCGAGCATGAACTATAACTGGGAAAATTTATGGCAAAAGGTAAACAATAAAACTCAGGAAGTAAGCGATAAGTTGACAAAAACTTCTTATCTGATTGCACCCACGGTAAATTTTGATATTCCCCTTAATCGATTTATTGCTTTCAGATTGGGAGCGGGCTATAGTTTCGGTTTTGGAGGCGATTGGGAAATTAACAACCATAAAAATATCGAAGGCGTGCCTTCGGACTTAAATTCAAATACATTTTTTATTCAAACGGGAATTTATCTCGGCTTCTTTTCTTATTGAGAGGGTAAAATATGAGCTTTAAATCTATTCTTGTAACTGGTGGTGCCGGATTTATCGGAAGCAATTTTATTAACAATCTGTTGCCGGAACATGATGATTGGTTTGTTGTGAACCTCGATAAATTGACTTATGCCGGCAATCTGGAAAATCTAAAACAGGTCGAGGACTACAATAATTATGCTTTTGTTAAAGGCGACATTACAAACAGGGAACTGGTCGATTATCTGTTTACCAAATACAATATCAAGTATGTTATCAATTTTGCGGCGGAGTCACACGTCGACAGAAGCATACTTGGTTCGGAAGTTTTTTACAGAACGAATGTAATAGGCACAAATGTATTGCTGGAGGCAGCGCGACGATACGGAGTAGAAAAATTTTTGCAGGTATCGACAGACGAAGTTTACGGCAGCTTGGGAACCGAAGGATTGTTTACCGAATCGACTCCATTGTCACCTAATAGTCCATATTCGTCGAGCAAAGCCTCTGCAGACATGATGGCGCTTGCATTTCATCATACTTACGGACTTCCGGTAGTAATCACGAGATGTTCTAACAATTACGGACCTTACCAATTCCCGGAAAAGTTGATACCTTTGATGATTATCAACGCACTTCATGATAAAAAACTTCCGATTTATGGCGACGGTTTGAATGTTAGAGACTGGATCCATGTGTTTGACCACAATAGAGCTATCGAAATGGTATTTGAAAAGGGACGAGCAGGAGAAGTATATAATATTGGTGCAAGCAGGGAGATGAAGAATATCGAAATCGTAAAACTGATATTAAAAAAGTTAAATAAATCAGAAGAGCTTATCGAATATGTAAAAGACAGACCGGGACACGATCGCCGTTATGCTATCGATTCTTCAAAAATCCAGAGTGAACTTGGCTGGAAACCTAAACTCGATTTCGAAACCGCACTGGATAACACAATTGAATGGTACATTAAAAATAAAAGTTGGTGGGAAAGGGTGATTTCGGGTGAATACAAAGAATATTATAAAACTCAGTACGGTCTCGACTAACCATCTTTTTTAAAAATGAGAATTTTACTCTGCAATAAAAATTATTACTATTGTGGAGGAGTCGAAACTCTCTTTTTATCAACAGAAAAATTACTCAATGAAAAAGGGCATACCGCAATTCCATTTAGTTTGAAATCGATAGCTAATTACAGTTCTGAATTTTTACAATACTTTCCGTCTCGTCATGAGAGTAAATTACTCAGAACGTTAGATTCTTTCTATTCGTTTAATTCGGCATCTGCGCTTCAAAAACTTATTGACAAATTCAAGTCAGATATCGCCCACATTCATAATATCAACGGCGGACTAACTTTTTCAATTTTGCCCGTATTGAAAAGAAACAAAATTCCGATTGTCGCTACGATACATGGTTTCAAATATTTGTGTCCCGTCTGGGAATTCTATAACAGAAAGAACGGCATATGTGAAAAATGCGCCGGAGGAAAATATTACCATTGCATTTTGAACAATTGCTCGAATGAAGGTTTGAAAAGAAGTATTTTACTGGCAATCGACAGTTATTTCCGTGACCTGTTTCTTAATTTCAGAAGGTATTTCGACTACTTTATTTTTGTGAGCAATTTTACGAGAAACAAATTTCTCAATGTATTTCCCGATTTAGAAGATAAATCGGAAGTACTCTACAATTTTACTGATGAAATTGAAGACAGGATTGTAAAGGCTTTGAGGAAGGATTTTTTATTTATCGGAAGAATTGAATATAACAAAGGAGTTGACTTTTTGGTAGACGCATTTGGGCAATTGAAATCTTTTAGATTAATCATAGCAGGTGAAGGCAAACTTCTTTCTAAATTAAGTTCTACATCCAGCAAGAATATAACATTTTTAGGTAATCTTTCGAGAAAGCAAATTAAAGAGGTAATAAAACAATCATATTTTGTAGTAATATCGTCGAGGATTTACGAAAATAATCCGTATGCTGTTATCGAAGCTTTTGCGGCTGGTAGACCAGTAATTGCGCCTGCTTTGGGTGGAATTCCTGAAATTGTTGAAAATGGAAAAAACGGTTTTCTTTATCGGGCAAATGATGCCGATTCACTGATCGCATCAATTATAGGAGCTTACAATCTCGATGAAGAAAAGTATCTCGATATGTGTAATGGTGCACTTCAAACGGCAAAAAATAAATTTAATCGAACTCTCTATTATGAAAAGTTGATAAACACATACGAAAAAATACTAAGAGAATATTAGGTTGAGAAATATTTGTTTGGGTTGTGTAAAAGTTCTATTTTTTGGTTCAATATCCAGAAAATATTATTAAATTAATCGGCATTGGAAAATGAGAATAAACATAAGATATCTCGTCCTTCAATTATTTCTATTATCATCACTAATATCTGCTCAGCAAAGCGATAATAATAAGAACCAAAATGACAGGTTAAACTTATTGACACAGCCAATAACAGTTACCGTTGGTGGTAATTTTATTGTAAACGGTTCTTTTACCGCTTTTTCGGTACAAAGGCTCGATCATTTTATTACGAATCTTTTTATAGAATCGCAACGAGAGGCACTAGCTTCGCTTACACAGCTTGAAACAATTAATGTCGTAAGGAAACAATTGGAGAGCTATCCTTTGCGGGGAATTAAATTAATGAGGGCAGACGGGAGTGAAATGAATATTGATTTGTTGAAATTTAGATTGACCGGGGACTTTAAATACAATCCCTATCTTAAAAACGACGATGTTATTATTTTCCCCGATTATGACGAAGAAAAAGATTTTATTGACATTTCTGGAGCTGTAAACAAACCGACTAAGTTTCAATATGTAGAGGGTGATCGATTATCGGATGCAATTTTGTTTGCCGGTGGAATAAATAAATCATACGAAAATGTCAACAAAGCTGAAATTTATCGACTTTCTGCGGATGGATTGAAAGAGGAAATTATTCAAACCGATATTTCCGAAAATATTGAACTCAATCGGGGAGATCGAATTAGAATTTTGTTCGATGAAAATAAACGTCATGATTATAAAGCTCTGGTATTGGGAGAAGTAAAGAAACCGGGATATATTTATTTAATTGCCGAAGGTTTGCCTCTCAATGAAGTTATTAAACGAGCTGGAGGTTTTACTGCCAGTGCAGATTTATATAGAGCTGAAATACTTCGAAATAATGTTCCGGAAAGTATTTTGAGGAAAAATCGACTATCCAGAGATTTTATTGAAAGAAGTGATAATTTACTCCAGCCCGAAACACGATTACAACTTGAGCAAAAGAAAAAATTACTGGAGATGATGCGTCTTGCGAATATAACTGAAGAAGATACTCTTTTCTTCAATATAGATAATCAGCTACGAGTTTTAGAAAGTGAATCGCTGTTAGATTTTACAAAGATTAATGAGCAGGACTCCGACGAAGGAAAATTTTTAATAAAAGATGGCGATGTAATTCTGATACCTTCGAAATTCGAATACGTTTATGTATTCGGGCAGGTTGCCAGAGCAGGTTATTTTAAGTATGTACCCGATATGAACTATAAATATTACATCGAAAAAGCGGGCGGTTTTGCCGAAACTGCAAAAGATGAAGACGATGTAGTAGTTATTAAAGGCAGGGGAAAAAATTGGATAACAAAAGAAATCGACAAGCTCAAAATTGAACCGGGTGATTATATCTACGTGCCGAAAGACATTCCACGTACTACCTGGTTTTATGTAGAGAGAACCGGCAATGTGCTGGGTTTAATTGGCAGCATTGCTACAATTGTTATATTGATTTTACGGGTAAAATAAATAACGGAAAAATTATGAATCAAATAAGTCGATCATCCGAACAGCAAACAGAATTAGTGGGTACAACGTTTATAGAATTTTTAACGGTACTGGTCAAGTACAGGAAATTTTTATTCTGGTTTGTTTTTATGATAACTGTAAGTGCAACAGCTTATGCATTGCTATCGCCCAAATGGTACAAGTCGACCGCATCTGTATTGGCTGCTGAAAGAAACGACCTGTTATCTACTTTGTCAGGATTATCGAGTTTGGCAAAAGGATTTTCCGCCAGCAAAGGATTAGCTGCTTTGACTGGAGGGAGCACTGAAACCGATCGGTACATTGCAATTCTTAGAAGCGCTACTTTGACTGACGATATTATCAAAAGATTTAAACTACGCGAAGAATATAATATGGAAGACGATTACTACGAAAAGGTTGTAAAAAAATGGCAATCAAATCTCGACCTGGAAATTCAGGAAGAAGGTAATCTGACAATTACAGTGTATGACAAGGATCCGCAAAAAGCCGCCGATATAGCGAATTATATGGTAGATAAACTAAATGAAATCAATACGCAGTTAAGCGTTACAAGCGCCAAAGCAAATAGGGAATTTATTGAAAAAAGATATTTGCAAAACCTGGAAGATATTAAAAACCTGGAAACAGAAATGCAAAAATTTCAGGAAAAATACGGAGTAATCGCCGTACCGGAACAGCTTGAGGCTACGGTTAAATCGATGTCTGACATTTATCTTGATATGTATCGTAAAGAAATGGAATATAATGTCGTAAAACAGATGTATGGGAAAGACCATCCTCTTACTCATACTACTCAAATAGAATTAAATGAACTTAAAAATAAGATTGACTTGCTCAACGCCGGTAAGGATGCTTCTCAGAAAGAGGTAAAATTATTAATCCCATTCAAGGAAGCCCCTGAAATGGGAAATCAATATTTGAAAATTTACAGAAATCTGGAAATCCAGTATAAAATATTAGAGTTTATTCAGCCTTTATATGAACAGGCAAAAGTGGAAGAAGTACGCAATACTCCAAGTGTTCTTATGCTCGATAAAGCCGGACCTGCAGACAGGAAAGCAAAACCGAAGGGCAGTATTTATGCAGCAGTAAGTTTTGTTGTCTCAGTAATCCTCGGCATCTTTATTATATTTTTCCTCGAGTTATTGTATAAGATTAAATCTATAAATCCCCATAAGTATGATGAATTAACGAGCTGGTTAAAGATTAAAAGGAAACAAAATTAATAAACCCAGTATAACAACTTGAATGTCGCATAAACTGAGAATACTCATTGACGAAGGAATGTCGACCTACAGGTATCCTACCGGTATAGGTTATCATGCATTACTATTATATAAACACCTGTCTCGTATAGCTGATTGTTCCATAACAGATTATTCAAAAATGAAATATTTCCCGAAGGGCTCGAGAAAATTTGCTATTGATGCATTAATTAACACTCTACATCCATTTCGTAGATTTGACATAATACACTTCCAAAATTACTATGTCCCCTTTATTAATTCCAGGTGTAAAAAAGTTGTAACTATTCACGATTTAGGTGTATTTCTTTATCCAGATACTGTTCCTTTTATATATATCAGTTATAATAGACATACAATAAAAAAAGCGTTAAAGAGAGCTGATGGAGTAATTACGCCTTCTAATTCTGTGAGAAACGAATTATTAAATATGTTCGGAAGTAGATGGGAAGAAAAGTTATATGTTGCTTACGATGGTATTAGAGATCTATTTTTAACTGCTAAACCATCAGTGCAACAACTGAAGAAGTACAATTTAGAGCCGTATAGTTACTACTTTTTTCTAGGAAGTTTATCGAAAAGAAAAAATACCGAATTCTTGCTTAAGGCATTTATTAAAGCCAAAAAAGAAAGAATAATCGATAGAACTACTCTCCTTGTGTTGGGAGGCTATAAATGGTGGGGATCAAGCGAATTTGAAAAGTTAATCAATAAAGAAAATGGAATACTAAGTCTTGGTTATGTTGATGATTATGATATACCGGCATTATACAAATTCAGTCGAGGATTTATTTTCCCTTCAATTTATGAAGGGTTTGGTATGCCGATTATAGAAGCTATGAGTCAAAATGTTCCAATAATTATATCGAATATTCCAACTTCGATTGAATTAAACCAACGGCACAATAATCAGATGAAAGTTTTTAAACTAAAGATTGAAGACTCGTTTTTAAGTGTACTTCATACAATTGATGCTAATAACGAAGAGATACGTAGAAATTTAAATTATGGGGATTTGTCTTTGTACAATTATGAAAATATTGCGAAAGAGCATTTGAAAATTTATAAACTTCTATTTTGATATATAAGAGTGTGACTAAGCAGAATTTAGACATAAATAAAGAAAGAAGTATAAAGAAAAATTCCTTTTTTTCTTTCTTAACGACAACCTTTCGTGTTATTGCCAATTTTTTTCTTTTTTGGACAATTGCACGCTATTACGGACCGGAAATATTTGGGCAATTTACATACGCTTTTACTGTGGTTACTATCTTTCTTTATCTTGCAGATTTTGGTCTTGATATTCTATTAACTACTGATTTACCAAAAAATATTAAAAGTATTAATGTTATTTTTAATGAGCTTATAACTATTAAGCTTGTTTTTATTGGGTTAGCATCCTTATTGCTGTTTATATATGCTCTTGTTGTAAATCTAAGTGATTTAGCTTTTCAGTTGCTTTTAATTTTAAATTTCTACTTAATCGCTACATCGTTTATAAATTACTTATTTGCTTTTTTTCGAGCTTTAGAAAAATTAGAAATAGAAACAAAAATAACTTTTATATATAACCTTCTTGTAATTATCGTTATAGCTCTTCTAAACTTTTTCAAATTTGATATTAAATATGTTGCTCTCTCCTTGGTGACGTTTAGATATATTGTGCTGTTATTGGCCATCCAAAAATCATTAAAATTTATTAGCAAAATTAGAATCATATTTGATTTTGATGTTCTTAAAAAATACAGAAGTAAAGTAAGTATATTTGGAACGCATTATATATTCAATTATTTGTACTATAATATTGATACAATATTGTTGGCATATATTATAGGCGAAAAATCTGTTGGAATATTTCAAGCCGCCTTTAAATTATTGGTTATTTTGCTGATTATCCCAGAAATTATTAATAATGCTTTATTGCCTGCATTGTCAAGGCTGAATAAAGAAAATAAATTAACATGGGAAAGATACTCAAGCTTATTAAATAAATTATTAATGATCATTATTTTCCCCGCTGCTTTATTAGTTTATTTTAATTCACAAAATATAATTGATATTGTATATGCCAATAGTCAATATCATGTTTCTGCTGATGTGCTAAAGTACTACGTTTTCGTAATAGTAATAAGATTTATGGTAGAACCTTTGGGTTTATTACTTACTACTTCAAACAAACAACATATAAGGGCTTACACAGTTATTTTGGTAACAATAATTAGTGTTCTGATAAATATAATATTCATACAAAAATATGGCGTGTTGGGTGTTGTATGGACAGGCTTTATAACTAATTCACTGATTCTAATAACATATTTTTTCTTTAGCTATGATATATGCAAGAAATGGTATTTAAATAAACAAAATGTCTATTTTTTGTTTTCAATTATTTTATTTGGGCTTGCTGTATTTTTTATAAAGACGATATTAGCTCACATTTTCATCTACTTAATATATTTAACAGTATTTGGTTACTATATCTTTTTAACTAAGGAGGAAAAAGCTCTTATTTCAGTTTATAAATAATTTGCGATGGAAGTATGAATGTAATAAGTTTTTCGTTATTGATTATACTAGTATTTATTTTGATGGTTTCTTTATCGAAAACAACGGATCTTTTATCCCCAGGGAAGTTATTCTTGATGGTATGGCTGTTGGCAATCGGAGTTACACATCTTAAATTGAGCCGATTGCAATTTGATTGGCCTATAATTAGTTGGGTCTATCTTTTAATCCCGGTTCTCTCTGTACTGGCTGGCATATTTACGGTATATGTAATTTTTTTTGACAAAGATATGATGTCGTTAAAAACTATAAGAGCTAATTTCATTAGTAGCAACATAAACGAAATTAAACTTGTGCGTGTAATTATAATATTGTTCATTATATATGTTTTCTCATACCTTGTGATTTATTTATATGTCGGATTTGTCCCTCTTTTTACAAAATATCCTAATGAAGCAAGAACTCGCTGGAGTCTTTTTGGTGTTGGCTTGCTGATACATTTAGCTCCATTAATTTTATATTTTGTTATCGCTTACATTATTTTGATTAAAAAACAGTACTATAAGAAATCACTATTATTTTTGTTGTTTCTGGTAACATTAATAACTTTCCTTTTTTTGTTGCAACGTTTCGGAGTGTTTATAACCATAATTCTATCCATTGTGCTTCTATATTATGGAACAAATAAATTCAATTTTAAAACCTTCTTTGTTATAATAATATTTATAGCGGGCATATCTTATCTAATTCTTTCTCTAAGAGCTGGAAATTTGATACTACAATATTTTCATCAAGTATCTCAAATGAAATACAGTGCGAAATATTCTATTTTCACTGAACCATATATGTACATAGCTATGAATTTGGAGAATTATGCATATGCAACTACGAAGTTGAAAGAATTTACATATGGATTATCGTCATTCGATTTTTTGTTCGCTATAAGTGGTATAAAACATTGGTTGCACGAATATATTAATTATATAGACAATCCTTATTTGATAAATTATAATTATAACACCTATGGTATGTTCTTTGTTAATTTTAGAGATTTTTATGTGTTTGGAATATTAATATTACCTTATTTATTCGGATTTGTAACTTCATTCGTTTACTATCGGTTGCGAACAAATCCGAATTTAAATTCAGTTACATTGTATGGTATTTTTGTTATGGTTATTTTATTTTCTTTTTTTAATCCTATGTTAAGCTGGCTGTTTTATATATTTGATATAATAGTATTATACACTACAACTTTATATATAATAAAATAACTCATATGAAAATCGCTATTGATTGCAGGGTACTTAACAGAGGACTGACCGGTACAGGTCGTTACCTGCAGAATATATTAATAAAACTTCCTCAGATTGATAAAAGTAACGAATATTATTTATTTACTACCAAAGACTTGAATAATGTAGACAATAACTTTTACAAAATAATTAAGTACACTTCCAGTCTTCCATATAAATTATTTTCTCCATTCTGGATGAATATCATTATACCAAAGTTGCTAAAAAAATATAATATTAACTTTTTTATTTCTCCAAACATTATTTTACCTTATAAAAGAATTGATAACATTAAATATGTTACAGTAATTCATGATGTTATCCCATTTATTTTTAAAGAGTATTATTCTTTTAGTTATAGAACTTATCTGAGTACTGTACTTCCTCGCAGTCTTAAAGTAGCGGATAAGGTTTTAACAGTTTCGGAACATTCAAAAAGAGATATTATTCGGCTTTTTAATATTCCCGAAAATAAAATTGAGGTAACTTACAATACTGCAAATGAATGTTTTTATCCGATATCTAATTTTAAAATTGAACAAAAAATTAAAATTGAGTTGCCAGAGAAATATTTACTGTACGTCGGTGCAATTGAGAAAAGAAAGAATATTATTGGCTTGATAAATATTATCGATAATTTGTGGAATAAAGGTTATAAGTTACCGTTGGTAATTGTTGGAAAACCAAATTACGGTTATAACGACATAAAAGGTGAATTGGAAAAGAGAAAAGATAAAATAATTATTGTAAATCATGTTAATGATGAAGAACTGAACTTTCTGTATAACAAAGCATTCTTATTTCTTTTTCCTTCATTTTACGAAGGCTTTGGGATACCTCCCCTCGAAGCAATGAAATGCGGACTACCGGTTTTAACTTCGGATACTTCCTCTTTGCCAGAGGTGGTCGGAGAAGGAGGCTTTACATTCGACCCATACGATGTTGACGCTTTTGTCGATAAAATAATTTTGTTTATCAATGATAACGAGAAATATTTAATTATGAAAAAAAGAGCTTTAGAACAGGCGGAAAAATTTAATATCAATAAAGTAACACATAAATTTTATACCATAATAAATGATATGAAATCATGAAAGTTCTTCTTGTAATTACAAAATCCGAAATTGGCGGGGCTCAGGTATTTGTTTTAAATCTCGCAAAAGAATTAAAAAAAAAAGGAGTAGATGTTACAGTTGCCGCTGGCGAAGGGGGATATCTTTTCGACGAATTAGAAAAGCATAATATCCAATATTATTATCTAAAATCTCTAAAACGTGATGTCAACCTTTTTAATGCTCTCTATTTTGTTTATGATATTTATCGACTCTTAAAAAAGTACAAATTTCAGATAATCCACCTCAATAGTACCAATACTTTGCTCTCTACAATATCAACTTTTTTTTTGAAGTACAAACCTAAAATAGTTTTTACTTTTCATGGACTCTCTTTGCTGGATAAAAATTATCAATCTCATCGATTATTTAAGTTTTTTACAAAATATTATTTCAAAGCATTATCGGGCTTATTGGATGCATCTATATTCGTAAGCGAAATTAATTTTAAGGAAGCGATTCGTCATAAAATAGTTAGTTCGGGCGAAGTAATTTATAATGGTCTTGCAGAAGAGGAGCTGGAGTATTTACCTAGAGAGCAAGCAATTGAATTCTTCGGTGAACTCTGCAAGTATAATTTTGAGGAGTGTTTCATTATCGGCTCTACGGGAAGACTCTCATATCCAAAGAATTATGATTTTTTAATTGAGAACTTTTCTGAAATTAAAAAAAATATACCAACGTTAAAAATTATCATAATCGGAGACGGACTTTTTCGTCAAGAATACAAAAAGAAAATTCAAAATATGGGTCTTGAAAAAGATTTCTTTCTTGTGGGAGCTATTAAAGAATCATACAAATACATAAAAGCTTTCGACCTTTTTGTTCTTCCTTCGAGATACGAAGGACTCTCTATAAGTTTATTGGAAGCTCTTTTCGCAGGATTGCCGATACTTACTACAGATGTGGGCGGCAACTCCGAAATTATAAATAATGATGTAAGACAGCTCTATAAGTTGAATAATTTGAATGAATTTATGGAGAAATTATTATATATAAAGGAAAATAAAGAAGAGATCGCCAGATATAATTTATCGTTGAAGTCAAAATTCGGATTGGATATTATGACAGAAAAATATATGAAAATTTATAAACGGATCTTAAATCAATAAATTTATGTACGATATTATAATCATAGGCTCCGGTATTGTAGGTCTGGCTACAGGATTAAAAATTCTGGAATTCAATCCGAATTTGAAAATCCTTCTGATCGAAAAGGAAACCCGTATTGCAGCCCATCAAACGGGTAATAATAGCGGAGTAATTCATTCCGGAATCTATTATAAACCCGGCAGTCTCAAAGCTCTGAATTGCAGACGTGGATACCACTTACTGCTCGATTTTTGCGACAAACATAATATCGAATATAAACTAACCGGCAAAATTATTGTCGCCGTTACATCTGAACAAATTCCATTACTCGATAATATTTATAACAGAGGTATCGAAAATGGATTAACCGGACTGAAAATTATCGAAGGCGATGAGATTAAAAAGATAGAACCCAATATAACCGGCATCAGAGCAATTTATGTGCCTCAAACGGGAATTATCGATTTTAAGAAAGTGGCGGCGGCTTATCTCGACAGAATACTCGAACTCGACGGCAATATCGAACTGGGTAATGGCGTTAAGGATATTAAAATTAATACTGATTATTGTGAGGTGATTACCGATAAAGCAACTTATATTTCTAAGGTGGTAGCCTCATGCGCAGGGTTGCATTCGGACAGGGTTGCAAAAATGACGCATCCACGATTGGATGTACGTATCATTCCTTTTCGTGGAGAATATTATAAAGTAAAAAATCAATCTGCCGTCAATGGGCTTATTTATCCGGTACCGAATCCGTCATTCCCGTTTCTGGGAGTTCATTTCACGCGTATGATTAATGGCGAGCTGGAAGCCGGCCCAAATGCGGTGCTCAGTTTCAAAAGAGAAGGTTATTCGAAATTCGATTTTAATCTTAAAGATAGTTTTGATATTTTTTCGTGGCACGGATTTTATAAAATTGCATTTAAGTATTGGAAAGTAGGACTGGGTGAGTTTTATCGCTCTTATAGCAAAAGAGCGTTTGTAAAGGAATTAAAGAAATTAATGCCAGCAATCACCGACGACGATTTAATCCCGGGCGGTGCAGGCGTAAGAGCTCAGGCGTGCAGTCGAAACGGCGGACTGCTCGACGATTTTTATGTTCTGGAAGACAAGAGAGTTGTGCATGTATGCAATGCACCTTCGCCGGCTGCAACTGCGTCGCTGTCCATTGGTGAACAAATTGCGCAAACAGTATTGAGTAAGTTGTAGTTACTTTCGGAGAAAAGTTTGAATAAAAAAACAGAAAAAATTCTTCTTCTCATTACGGATTTTATTACGATTAATCTGACCTGGTTCCTTTTCTTTTATCTGCGGGTTAATACCGGCTGGTTCGAACTGATTTCGCAGCCGGACTTCTTCTTGCCCATGATTGCGGTTTATATCTATTGGCTGTTTATCTTTATTCTTGTCGGAATGTACAGAACGTGGTTTGCACTTTCGCGTTTCGACGAAATTTCCACTCTTTTTAAAGCTTCCTTTGTGGGAATCTTTATCCTGTTTTTTTTGATTGTTATGGACGATTATTCCACGAATGGCAGAACTTCATTTCGTTTGTTCATACTCCTTTACTGGGGGATTTTCTTATTCTTCGTTGGTTCGGGAAGATTATTTGTGCGAAGTCTCCAACGCCGGTTGCTGATAAATGGCATCGGCCGCAGGAATGCACTCATTATCGGTTTTAACGATAAGGCAAAAGAAATTCTGTATTCGATTAAACGCCATCCTGAATTCGGTCTGGATATCGTTGCTTTTATCGCTACTCATAAAGGAAATGTAGGTAAATCTCACGACAATATCTCCGTCAAAGGCACAATCGACGAGCTTGAAAATATTATAGAACAAAATGAAATCCGTAATGTTATTATTGCTCTGGACAAACACGACGAAGAATTGATAATAAAAGTGATTGACAAATGCGATAGTACAAATGTGGAAATTAAAATGGTGGCAGATCTCTACGATATAATAAGCGGGCAAGCCAGAATACTTCAACTTTATGGCTCTCCGCTAATCGACGTAATGCCGGAATTAATGCCCGAATGGGAAAAGAAAATTAAACGAGTAATGGATATACTATTTTCTCTTTTATTGCTCATAGTTACTTCGCCAGTTACAGTTTTAGCGGCAATTGCAATTAAACTCGATAGCGAAGGTCCTGTCTTCTATAAACAAGAACGTGTTGGTATGAACGGAAAGATTTTTAAGATTATTAAATTCCGAACTATGATTAAAGATGCAGAAAAACATACCGGTCCGGTCTGGTCTTCAAAAGGTGACCCTCGCATTACCAGAGTGGGTAAATTTCTGCGTAAAATTCGATTGGACGAAATACCACAGGCTATTAATGTTTTGAAAGGCGATATGAGTTTTGTGGGTCCGCGACCGGAAAGACCTTTTTTTGTTGAGAAACTTTCCAGAGAGATTCCCTTGTATAAGAGAAGACTTAAAGTACGTCCAGGTCTGACTGGCTGGGCGCAGGTAAAACATAAATACGACGAGTCAATTGAAGACGTTAAGATCAAATTGCGCTATGATCTGTTCTATATTGAAAATATGAGTTTACGACTCGATTTTAAGATAATACTGCGAACCGTCTTTGTCGTTTTGTTTGGGAAAGGTCATTACGAATAACAATAGAAAATTAATAATGAAAGCTCTTGTTATAATACCGACTTATAATGAACTCGATAATATCCGGAAGCTCATTCCTTATATTCTCGAAAAATATCCCGAATTAAATATTTTGGTTGTCGACGATAATTCGCCCGACGGAACTGCGGATTTTGTTAAAGAATTTTCTGAAAAGGATAGCAGGGTTTTTCTGATTAAAAGAGAAAAAAAATCGGGGTTGGGAACTGCATACGTCGAAGGCTTCAAATTTATGCTTCGTAACGGATATGATGCGGTTATCCAAATGGACGCAGATTTTTCACACGACCCAAATGAAATAGGGAATTTTCTCGAAAAGATTAAAGATTACGACCTCGTCATTGGTAGCCGTTATATAAACGGTGTTAGAGTTATCAACTGGCCCATCAGTAGGTTATTATTGAGTTATTTTGCAAATATATATACAAGAGTTATAACTTCTATGGCGGTAAAAGACGCAACGGGAGGATTCAAATGTTTTCGACGCGAGGTTCTCGAATCGATTAACCTTGATAAAATTAAATCGAACGGTTATTCATTCCAGATTGAAATGAATTTTCACGCATGGAAAAGAAATTTTAAGATTACGGAAATTCCGATTACTTTTGTCGAAAGAATCCAGGGTACTTCCAAAATGTCCCGCAAGATTGTACGCGAAGCCGTATTTATGGTCTGGAAACTACGCTTTCAAAGTTTATTCGGACTGAACAAGTAAAATGATTGATCTTTCGATAATCATAGTAAATTATAACGTTAAGGAATTTCTTCTCAACCTGTTGGAATCGATCAGGAAAGCTTCGAATAATCTTAATATTGAAGTGATTGTGGTCGATAATGCTTCTGAAGATGGAAGTCTCGAAGCCATTAGAACCAAATTTCCGGATGTCGTTTTAATTGCCAACGAAAAGAACATTGGCTTCGGTGCTGCGAACAATATTGCTCTGGATAAAGCTCGCGGCAAATTTATTCTTTTACTGAATCCGGACACTATCGTCAAAGAGGATACATTCAGGGAAATGATTAACTTTTTCGAAAATCATCCTGATGCCGGAATTGCCGGATGTAAAGTATTGAATCCGGATGGTACGCTGCAGCTTGCTTGCCGACGCAGCTTCCCGGGTCCCTGGACGTCTTTTACAAAAGTGATGGGACTTAGCAGCCTCTTACCCAAAAGTAAATTGTTCGCAAGATATAACCTCACTTATCTGGACGAAAATCAAACATACGAAGTTGATGCTGTGAGTGGCGCTTTTATGATGATGCGCCGTGAAGTATATGAAAAAATAGGCGGATTCGACCCTCAGTTCTTTATGTACGGAGAAGACCTTGACCTCTGCTACCGAACTCAACAGGCAGGCTATAAAGTTTATTACGTTCACTCTACTGAAATATTCCATTACAAAGGCGAAAGCACAAAAAGGAGCAACATCGACGAAACTAAATATTTTTATGATGCAATGCATCTCTTCGTCAAGAAACATTTATCTTCCTCGATTATCGTACAGGGAATATTGAGGTTAGCCATTTTCTTCCGCAAATTGATTGCCTTTGCCAATGTATATAAACTTGTTCTGGTAAGCATCCTGTTTGATTTTATTTTAATGAGCGGTGCTGTCTATCTTGCGGAAAAAATTTATGCCGACGAGCACTGGCTCGGATTTCCCGATTATGCCAAACCGTGGTTCTATTTTATCCCGGCATTGTTGCAAATATTTATTTCATCTGCAGTAGGTGCTTACAAAAAAAATGCGCTTTCGGTTCTAAGAAGTTTAATTGCCCTTTTTTACGGATTGATTATACTTTCCGCATTTACCTATTTCTTCAAGCAATTCGCATTCAGTCGTGCAGTGGTACTGATAACTTACGGATTCTCTTTTATTACGTTTTCCCTGTGGCGTATTATTTTTAAAGTCTCTACAGGATTGGGACTGGTAAGTGAATCGCGCAAAGCAAAAACTCTTATAGTTGCTTCGCCCACCAAAGCCGCAGAACTCGCTTCCAAATTAAAATCGAATATCATTTCTTTATATCAAGTTAAGGGATTAATTTCAACAGATAGAAAAAAAATTGGTGAAGAAATAGGTGGTTATAAAGTGATTGGGTCGCTCGATAATTTACGGAAAATAATTTCCGAACTTAAAATAGAAAAGGTAATCTTTTCATCGGACGAAATTAATTATGACCAGATATTTTTTGCAGTCTCGGAATCCCAGGGATTAAATGTCGATTTTATGGTTTCCGGCAAAGAACTCGATTATCTTGTGGGTAAATCTTCTGTAACGATGCTCGATGATTTGCCACTATTAAAAATAAATTATAACATTTCTTCTTTTGGACATCGCATTACCAAACTGATATTCGATAAAATTTTGAGTTTAATCTTCATTTTGCTATTAATATATCCTTTTATATATTTAACCGAAAAATTCCGGAAGGGGAAAAGCTCAAGGGGAGATTTTAGTAAATTTGTTTTGCAAATTCCTCTGGTGCTCAGAGGAAGGAAAAGTTTCGTTGGTCCTAAAAATAAATCGTATTACGGCGACCTCTATGTCGGCAAGCTCGGATTGACGGGGTTCTGGTATGTTGAAAGTATTAATCTCGATGACGAAGTTGAATTAAAGAGCATTGACGTGTTTTATGCTAAAAATCAGAATATCTGGCTCGACCTGGAAATACTGGGCAGGACATTTTCCAAAATGATATTAAGGACGGAGTAATAATGGCAAAGAATACACTCGATTTCGAAAAGCCAATTGTGGAATTGGAAAATAAAATCGAAGAAATGAAAAAATATGAAGGGCAACTCGATATATCGGGTGAAATAAAAAAATTAGAAGAAAAGGTTGAAGAACTGAAAAAAAATATTTATCAAAACCTGACACGCTGGCAGAAAGTTCAACTGGCACGCCACCCTGAAAGACCTTCGACTCTCGATTACATTTATATGATGACTAAAGATTTTGTGGAATTGCATGGCGACCGGCTTTTCAAAGACGACAAAGCAATTGTCGGCGGTTTTGCAAAACTCGACGAGTTGAAAGTCATGATAATAGGTCATCAAAAAGGGCGAGACACAAAATCGAATCTCTACCGTAATTTTGGTATGCCAAACCCCGAAGGATACCGCAAAGCACTTCGACTGATGAAGCTTGCCGAAAAATTTAACAAGCCGGTTATTACTATGCTCGATACACCTGGTGCGTATCCCGGATTAGAAGCCGAACAGAGAGGGCAGGCAGAAGCGATTGCAAGAAATTTGCTCGAAATGAGCCGTCTTAAAGTGCCTATCATTGTAGTTATTATCGGAGAAGGCGCCAGCGGAGGCGCTCTCGGTATCGGTGTAGGCGACAGGATTTTAATGCTGCAAAATACATGGTACTCGGTTATCAGTCCGGAATCATGTTCCAGTATTTTGTGGCGCAGCTGGGATTTTAAGGAACAGGCAGCTGAAGCGCTTAAATTAACTGCTGATGATCTTCTTGAACAGGGAATTATCGACAGGATAATTCCAGAACCTCTCGGAGGCGCTCATAAAGATCCTCAAAAAATGGCTGATATTCTTAAATCAATTCTGATTGAAGAATTAAATAACCTGTTAAAAATTAAAACAGATAAATTAATTCAGTACAGACTGGAAAAGTTCGGCAAAATGGGAGTTTATAAAGAATAATTCTTGATTAACTACAGCTATTGCAGATGATCTCTTTTACAACTGAAATCAGAGTAAGATATGCCGACACCGACAAAATGCAATTTGTCTATAACGGCAAGTACCTAGAATATTTTGAAGTAGGTAGAACTGAACTTCTCCGTTCAACAGGACTGGCGTATTCGGAAGTGGAAAAAAACGGTTATCAACTACCACTTATCGAAGCAAAAATTCAGTACATTTTGCCTGCTTTGTATGATGATATACTTCAAATAACAGCATCGCTAAATGAACTTAATTCACCTCGTGTGCATATTGAATATGAAATTAAACGTAAAGATGATGGAACGCTCATTGCAAAAGGTTACACAATTCATGTCTTCATTAAAACCGATACAAAAAAGGCAGTACGCCCTCCCAAAATTTACGTAGACGCATTAAAAAAATATTTCTAATGGCTACACAAATAGTGCTTTTCGATTTTATGCGTAGAAAAAACAAGCGTAAATTTCACACACTCTGATCAAACTAAAAAAGTCAAATTACTTTAACTCCTCCACAATCCCAAGACAAAGAACCCAAAAACCAAGAACAAAGAACCACGAACAAAGAACTAAGAACTACAAACTATCCCCATTCCAAACGAAGTTAATATGAATAATTTTTCGTAATTTTTTAACGATTATTTTCAAATAGTTATGTTCGATAAAATAAAAGAATTAACAAAAGATACAGTCATCTACGGCATAAGTACGATTATAGGGAGATTTCTGAATTTTCTTCTCGTACCGTTTTACACGAATGTTTTCGAACCGCAGGATGTTGGAATCTATTCGAACATATATGCGTACATTGCATTTTTGAACGTGGTGTTCATTTACGGAATGGACGCTGCATTTATGAAATATAATTCTGCAGCGGATGAAAAAGACAAAGAAATTACATATTCCACCGCTTATTTATTTCTCACTTTTACTACGCTAATTCTCTCTGCGCTTCTTTATTTAGGGAAGGACGGCATGATAAGGCTGATGGAAATTCCTCATACTTATGAACATCTCTATAATTATCTGATATTGATTATACTTTTCGATACACTGGCTATAGTGCCGTTTGCAAATTTACGTCTACAGCGCAAGTCACTCAAATTCACTTTTATTAAACTTGGCAACATTTCGTTAAACATATTGCTGAATCTCGTCCTTGTCCTCAAATTAAAGATGGATATTGAAGCAATATTCATGGCAAATCTGGCGGCCTCAGCTTTTTCTTTTATTGTATTAACGCCCGATATCTACAGAAATTTTGAACTTCGGGTCGATTCAAGGTATCTGAAGTTAATGTTGAAATTTGCCATACCATATCTGCCAGCAAGTATGGCTGCCACGCTGGTTCAGGTGGTTGATCGGCCGATTGTACTGGCATTGACAGACGAGAAAACGCTTGGTATCTATCAAGCTAATTATAAACTCGGAATCTTTATGATGCTGATTGTGCAAATGTTCCAGTTTGCCTGGCAGCCTTTTTTATTGGTCAACTCGAAAGAAAAAAATGCTAAGGAAATATTTTCCAAAGTATTGACTCTATTTTTAATTGCTTCATCCCTGCTGTGGATTATTTTGTCGTTATTTATTGATGATATTGCCACAATTCGTTTCTGGGATGGTGTAAGTCTCATCGGCTATAAATACTGGAGTGGACTGGTAATCGTTCCGATAATTTTGCTGGCATATATTTTTAATGGGATGTATGTCAATTTTCAGGCAGGACTCTACATCGAAGAAAAAACAAAATATTTTCCGATAGTGACTGGAAGCGGTGCGGCTGTCAATATTGCCTCGAATTTTCTGTTGATACCTTTTTTAGGAATTATGGGGGCAGCTCTGGCTACTCTCTTTAGTTATATTACAATGGCTCTTACTCTCTTTTATTTTTCCCAAAAAGTATACCGCATAAAGTACGAATACGGAAAAATTTCAAAATTACTGTTGTTGATTCTTGCAATCTCTGTTGCTTATTACATATTCTATTATCAGGGTATTCTTAACTTCCAAATGAAAATTCTTATTCTATTTGCGTTTATGACTATTTTGTTTATAACAAAAATTATCGATATAAATGAATTGTCCTCTTTGACTAAACGACTTGTTAAAAGAGAATAAATTCCCCCTAAATATTTCTTTTAATTTTTGTACCTTTGTCGTTAATCTCTCTCGGGTTTAGCATAAACTACTCAATTAATTGCGGAACTGTAGTGGAAAAAATTCAAATTAAAATTCAAAGAATAGACAAAAAATTTAATGATATAGAATTGCCCGCTTATGCAACTTCGGGAAGCAGTGGACTCGATCTAAGAGCTGCCGTAGAAGATAAAATCGTAATTGAAAAGGGAAAAGTGGTACTTGTGCCGACCAATTTACGAATCGAAATTCCTTCAGGTTATGAAGTTCAGATACGACCGCGCAGCGGGTTGGCAGCAAAACACGGTATCGGGGTTCTAAATTCACCCGGCACAATCGACTCGGATTACAGAGGTGAAATTAAAGTTATTCTTTTCAATTTTGGTGATTCGGATTTTGTTATAAACCGAGGTGATCGGATAGCACAAATGGTAATATCAAAGGTTTATTGCGCCGAAATTCTTGAAACTGATCAACTCAATGCCAGCACTCGCGGCGAAGGCGGTTTCGGTCACACGGGCAGCAAATAAGGAGAAGTTTTTAATGTCGGATTTTATACATCTTCACAATCATTCTCATTACAGCTTACAGGACGGAGCCTGCACAGTTGAGGATTTAATTAATGCGGCAGTTAAAAATAATATGCATGCCGTAGCTTTGACAGACCACGGCGTGATGTACGGTGTACTCCAGTTTTATAAAAAAGCAATTAAAGCTGGAATCAAACCAATTATTGGAATGGAGGCTTACGTCGATTTTGAAAAAAGTCGTTTCGACAAAAAGGTTGATGCAGTCGACGGCAGAAAACGTTCGAAGCATTATAACCATCTTATATTGCTCTCCAAAAATGACGTCGGTTATAAAAACCTTATGAAAATTTCCACGATTGGTCATACAGAAGGATTTTATTATAAACCACGAATCGATTGGGAAATTTTAAGCAAATATAAAGATGGCTTGATTTGTACTTCGGCATGTCCCGCAGGTCCAATTTCGACTCCACTCATCAATAACGAATGGGATAAAGCCAGAGAAACTGCTATTAAACTTAAGGAATTATTCGGCGAGGATTTTTATCTCGAAATTCAAAATCACGGGATGGATATCGAAAAACCAATTCTGGAAGGCATGCCAAAATTAGCAAATGAACTCGGCATTAAGTTGGTTGCAACTAACGATACTCACTACATTGAAAAAGAACACGCAATATCTCATAATATCCTTATACTGCTCGGCGATAAATCGGGCAATTCGAATTATGAAGAATTAAGATATGGCACCGACCAAATTTATTTCAAATCCGTCGACGAGATGAAAAAAGTTTTGGGCAAATATAAAGGTGCAATCGAGAATACGCTCGAAATCGAAGAAAAGATAAATCTTAAACTCGAATTCAAAGGCCATCATTATCCGGTCTTTCCAATACCTGACGATTCAAAGGCTAAAACGCTCGAGGAGTATTTAACTCAGTTGGCTTATGAAGGTCTGCATAGACGATTTAAGAAGGTTACCAGAGAAATTGAAGATAGGATGAAATATGAACTCGACGTAATTATTAAAATGGGTTATGCGGGTTATTTTTTAATCGTTCAGGATTTTATAAACGCTTCCAGGAAAAGAGGGATTCCTGTTGGTCCGGGCAGAGGAAGTGCAGCCGGCAGTCTTGTTGCTTACGTTCTTGGTATAACGAATGTTAATCCGTTGGAATATGATCTTTTGTTCGAACGATTTCTCAATCCAGAAAGGAGGTCGATGCCTGATATCGATGTCGACTTTGCCGACGATAAGCGAGGTGAGGTTATTAATTATGTCAAAGAAAAATACGGCGAAAATTCGGTAGCGCAGATTATAACCTTCAACCGTTTATCTTCCAAGCAGGTCATCAGAGATGTTGCGCGTGTTCTTAGGATTCCAATTCCTCAGGTAGACAATATCACAAAATATATTCCCTCGAAATTCGGTAAAGTTTACACTATTGACCAGGCTTTGAAAGAAGTGCCCGAATTACAATGGCTCAACAAGACTACCGACCCGATGATGCAGGAATTGATCAAGCATGCAAGAATACTTGAAGGAATGAATCGTAACGCCTCGAAACATGCAGCCGGCGTTGTAATTACGCCTGGCGAGGTTAGCGATTATGTGCCGCTTGCAATCTACGGCGAGCAGGGAGAAACTGCCACTGTAACTCAATTCAATATGAAAGACCTCGAAGAGTCTGGACTTCTAAAAATGGACTTCCTCGGTCTCGATACATTGTCGATCATAAGAGATACAATTGACCTCGTAAAACAAAACCGCGGTATTGATATCGACATCGAGAATATCCCGATAGACGACGAAAAAACTTTTGAGCTTTTTGGTAAAGGGCAAACAACGGCGGTCTTTCAATTTGAATCGGCTCCGATGAGAGAGTACTTGCGTAAACTTAAACCGAATAGCATCAAAGACTTAGCCGCAATGAATGCTCTTTATCGTCCGGGTCCGATGGATTATATCGACGATTTTATCGACAGAAAACATGGCAGGAAAGAAATTACTTATCTTCATCCCGTGCTCGAACCAATTCTTAAAGAAACCTATGGAATAATTGTCTATCAGGAACAGGTAATTCAGATAGCAAATAAAGTTGCAGGCATGAGTCTTGCCGAGGCAGATCTTTTGCGCAGGGCAATGGGTAAAAAAGACCTCGAGGCAATGAAAGAACAGCGCGATAAATTTATTAAAGGTGCCGTCAATAATAATATCGATAAAAAAATTGCAGAAGAAATTTTTGAAGCTATCGACAAATTTGCCAATTACGGATTTAATAAAAGCCATGCGGTTGCATACAGTGTTGTGGCTTACCAAACGGCTTATTTGAAAGCTCATTTTCTCGAAGAATTTTTAGCAGCTAACCTTTCAAATAAATTCGACAGCACAGATAAAATAACAATATTACTCGATGATTGCCGGAAACTGGGTGTCGAAGTAATGTCACCGGATATAAATCATCCTACGGTTAATTTTCAGGTGAGGAACAAGAAAATAATTTTTGGTATGGCGGCAATTAAAAACGTAGGTATCCAGGCGGTTGAAGAAATTAAAAGAGCACATGAAAGTCTCGGCAGAGATTTTACAAGTATCTATGATTTTTGCTCACACGTTGATACGCGAATAGTTAATAAAAGAGCAATAGAAGGACTGGTACTGGCTGGAGCATTTGATTCTCTTGGAGGAACTCGCTCACAGTATTTTGCAGCGATCGAAGAAGCTATCGAAATTGGTGCTAAAATTAAAGCTGCGCGCGAGTTGCATTCAAACAGCTTATTTGCAGATGCCTCTGAAGATTTTACTTATGAAGAACCTCAATTGTCCGATGTCGAACCGTGGGACAGTAAAGAAAGGCTCTCCAAAGAACGACAGGTGCTCGGTTTTTATCTGAGCGACCATCCCCTTAATAAATATGATATCGAGTACAGGTCGTTTGCAACTTTCCATCTCGATGCCGAGCCCGATTCAATTACGAACGATATCGTAAAAGCGTGCGGAGTAGTTACAAATGTAAATATCAAAACCGACAAGAATGGCAACCCCATGGCTTTCTTCACGTTAGACGACTATTACGGTAGTTGCGAATGTATTATGTTCTCAAAAGCTTTTAAGGAATTCGGCAATTTAATCGAATCCGAATCGACGGTTATTATTATTGGGAAAGCCGAAAGCAGCGGAGACACAGTTAAACTTAAGGTGGAGGAAGTTTACGCCCTTGCTGAAGCAAAAAATAAATTAACTAAACGACTCGGAATAATTTTGAACTCAAAACTGCACGACGAAGCAACTGTGGATAAACTGCATAACATTTTTGATAAATACAATGGCAACATCCCCGTAATCATCAGAATAAAAGACAACGGTAATCATAACGATTATACGATCGATTACCAGGTCGAATTAAAAGACGAGTTGGTCGAAGAGCTGAAAAAACTTTTGGGAAACGACAACATTATTTATATAACATCATAATAAAAATTTATTTATTACGAAAGATTTGAATTGTTTTTTCATTTTCTTAAGTTTGCAGCACATTTAACAATTAGGTGAAGGTAAATGAAAAAGAAGTGGGCTTTAATATTGGGCGCTTCGAGCGGCTTTGGCGGTGCTTCTGCAGTTGAACTGGCTAAAGCCGGTTATAACATATTCGGCATTCATCTAGACCGCCAGGTAACAATGCCGAATGTTCATAAAATTATTAAGAAAATAGAAAAAGAAGGACAACAAGCAGTATTTTTTAATATTAACGCTGCAGACCATATAAAAATTAACGATACACTCGACGAAATCAAAGAACGTTTTATTTCCGATAAGGAGAGCGATAAAGTCCACGTGTTGATTCACTCTTTGGCTTTCGGCACTCTGAAGCCTTATATCGCTTTGAATCCATCCGAGTGTATAACCCCGGCTCAAATGAGCATGACTCTCGATGTTATGGCGCATTCTCTGGTTTACTGGACGCAAGGTTTGGTATTCCGAAATTTGCTTGCCGAACGGGGACGCATCTTTGCATTGACCAGCGCTGGGTCACATACAGTAATTCCGAATTACGGGGCTGTTTCGGCAGCAAAGGCTGCACTTGAATCTCATATCAGACAATTGACGGTTGAACTCGGCAGTATGAAAGTGGCATGTAATGCAATAATGGCAGGTGTAACCAACACTCCTGCAGGGAATAAGATTCCAAACTTCGATAAAATGCTCTATCTGGCTGAAAATAAAAATCCTCAAAAACGTCTCACAACGCCCGAAGATGTAGCCAAGGCGATCGTTGCTTTATGTGATGAAAAGTGCGACTGGATTTCGGGCAACGTAATCGGCGTCGATGGTGGCGAATACATAGTAAATTATATCGATATCGGCGATAAATTGAGCCTTCCTAAATAGATACAGGACGTAAAAATGAATGAATTCGCCTTTACTGAAGAGCAGAATATGCTCCGCAGCATGGTAAGGGATTTTGTCGATAACGAAATCAAACCGATTGCTGCAAAAATCGATACCGAAGAAAAAATTCCCGAAAACCTCATCAAGAAATTGGGAGAATTAGGTCTACTCGGTGTATCGTTCCCTGAAGAATACGGAGGGGGCGGTTTCGGCGAAGTTGGATATTGTATTATGCAGGAAGAAATTGCGCGAGGCTGCATGTCGACCGCAACTTTTATTGGTGCTCATCAATCGATTGGTGCTAATGTAATTTATCTCGGAGGAAACGAAGAACAAAAACAAAAATATCTAGTTCCGCTTGCAAAAGGAGAGAAGATAGCCGCTTTTTGTTTAACCGAAGCTCAAGCAGGTTCCGATTCTTTTAATCTGAAAACACGCGCACATCCCGACGGCGATGAATGGGTGATTAATGGTGAAAAACTCTGGATTACCAACGGAGGAATTGCCGATATAGTCTCCGTCTTTGCAAGAACGGAAAAGGGAATTACGGCATTTATAGTTGAAACAGACCGGCCGGGATTTTCCGCAGGTCCTCCAGAAAAGAAAATGGGCATTAAAGGCAGCACGACCAATCCGATTACATTCGACAATGTCAGAATTCCAAAAGAAAATATGGTAGGACAGGAAGGGAGAGGTTTCATACTTGCAATGAAAACGCTGGACGCTGGCAGACTCGGCTTGGGCGCTGCTTGTCTGGGAGCTTCGAAGGAACTTCTTGAACTATCGACTCGTTATGCAAAACAGCGTAAACAATTCGATACCACGATTGCAAATTTCCAGGCAATTCAATTTATGCTTTCGGAAATGGCATCTCTGATTTACGCAATGGAATCGATGGTCTATCGTACGGCAGTCGATTACGACCTTAAGAAAGATATTTCTCATCAATCTGCTATCGTAAAATTATTTTGTTCAGAATCGCTCGATAAAATTGCCGATTATGCTGTTCAGATTCATGGTGGTATGGGGTATTCGCGCGAATTGCCAATTGAAAGATTTTATCGTGATTCAAGAATTAACAGAATTTTCGAAGGTACAAACGAAATCCAAAAGGGCATTATAGCTCGTTATGTTCTCAAGAAAAATGGTAAATTATAAAAGGAGTGGTCATGAAACCATTTACATTTACGGACGAAAATTTCGGAGCCGAGGCTTTGAAATCAAATATACCTGTAATAGTTGATTTCTGGGCTGCATGGTGTGGTCCCTGCCGAATGATTGCACCCATAATAGTAGAGCTTGCCGAGGAATATGATGGAAAAATTAAAGTAGGCAAACTCGATGTCGACGAAAATCAACAGACGGCAATTAAATATGGCGTTCGAAGTATTCCTACTGTACTCTTCCTTAAAAATGGCAAAGTTGTAGACACCATTATTGGAGCAGTGCCTAAAAGTGTTTTTGTAGAAAAAGTGGGCAAACTTTTGGGATAACTAAACTAAATTATTAAGAGAACATTTTTAAAATTTCTTATAAAGTAATAAAGAAAAAGTATCTGCATGTTTTTTTGAAATTGAAAAATAAAAATGAGTTTTAAATTGTAGGGTAGATGAGGTGAAATTTGTAAAGTTGAAAGATAATTTTCGAAAATACTTCATATTTAGCTTGACAAAAATAAAGTTATTCTTTTATATTAATAATGCTTAATATGAAGCAAAGCAAAAAGGAGCTATTAAGTGATTAATTCTTTTCTAGGGCTTTAAAAAAATAAATTCCTTTTACTCACAAAATTAGGAGGTAGCTATTGCAAGTGATGTTTACCGTATACCTTTCAGATATCCATTCTTTTATAAACCAACAAATTAAGGAGTAGAGTATGCATCGAAGAATTTTATACTTTTTGCTATTTCTTACTCTTATTCCTGCGCTACTAATGGCGGGAACAAGGGGTAGGATTAAAGGAAAAGTAGTAGATATGCAAACCGGAGAGCCGTTGATTGGTGCCAATGTGATTGTTATGGGGACCACGATTGGTGCAGCTACGGATGCTAACGGTGAATATCTGCTAATTAACCTTGAACCCGGTGTCTATGAGGTAAGAACTTCATATCTGGGTTATCAAACAATAACAATTTCAAATGTTCGTGTTAGTGCCGATCTTACTACTGAACTCAATTTCGAGCTACCTAGCGAAGATATTCAAGTTGGCACTGTTGAAATTGTGGCTCAAAAACCGCTAATACAAAAGGATAACACAAATGCTATTCGTGTTACTTCCAGCGAAGATATAGAAGCTTTACCTGTACGCGGAGTAAACAACATTATTGCACTGACAGCAGGAGTTACGCTGCAAAACGGGGATATTTATATCCGTGGCGGTCGTAACGACGAAGTCGGATATTATCTGGAAGGTGTTTCTATCAAGAATCCAATTACAGGTAGAAGGGGTGTTACTATTTCGCAGGACGCTCTGGAAGAAATTCAGGTTCAGGCTGGTGGTTATACAGCAGAATTCGGTGGAGCAAATGCCGGCATTATTCGCCAACAGTTCAAAACCGGCGGACCGCAATTGAAAGCCAGCTATGAATATATTACAGACAATGTAACATTTAAGAGCAAAAGCGACGCTTTCGACGGCGAAAAACGCCTTGGTGCTTACTGGTGGGGCTACAACGAACAAAGCGCTACATTAAGCGGTCCTCTCTTTTCTGAGAGAGTTAAATTCTTTACTAATGTAAACTACAGATACGATAGAGATGGCCAGCCGCAACCATGGCCCGGTATGAACCTGGGCGAAATAAGCGACCCGGTTTCCAATGATACTATTAACTTCTATTATCCGGCTGGACCTCTGAAAGGACAACAGAGAGAATTTATTACTTATACAGGTACACTTAATTTCGACTTAAAACCAGTCATTATAAGATTGTCTGGAACTTACACAACTCAGAATGGTGCTACATCTGCTTACACTGCAATACAGGATTTGCTCCAAACAAGACGTGGCAAATATGAATCGAGTGATGGTGCACTCAATTTGAAAATTACACATGTGCTGACTCCTTCTATGTATTATGAAGTATCTGCAGGATACTACTTCTCCAATTATGAACAATACACTCCAGGGCTTGGCTCGAATATCTGGATTTATGGTGATAGCGTTGCTAATGCAGAAGCCGGATGGACAATTCCAAGAACACCCAAAGATATCGACAATGGAGTAATCGGTAGATATGTAAGTCCAACTTATGCAAATATCTATGGATTCGATTTCGTTAGAGACGGTACAGTTCCGATTGGTTACGGACAAAATGACAGACAGGGAATATCACTTAATGCATCACTTTCATTTTTAGTCGGTAAAAATCATTCTTTTAAAGTAGGTGGTGAATACCAAACATATACTTTAAGAAACTGGACGCTTGGTACGGTTTCGCAGGTGGGACTTGCTGCATCAGTCGATCAGTTTATTAATTCTTCTAATTATGATGGAACGGAAGCTTCGTTAAATGCATACAAACGTCAGCTCTTAATTACACGCGGCGTTAATAACTACGGATATGATGTATTTGGAAACAAAGTGGACGATGGATTTTTTGATGCTCCACACAAACCAGTTTTTGCAGCTGCTTATATTCAGGATAGAATCGAATACGAAGACCTTGTAATCAATGCTGGCTTAAGGTTCGATTATATTGATATCGATAATCTCAAACTTGTTGATCCTACTAAACCCGATTTGGGTATTAATCCTACGACGGGTGAATTATATGAAGCAGGCTGGGAAAAAGTGCCAACTTTCAGCGCGGTAAGTCCTCGGTTAGGTTTCTCTTTCCCGGTAACCGATAAAACTGTATTCCACGCTCAGTTCGGTAAATTTATTCAGCAACCGGCATTGAATACTGCATATCGTGGATTATACAGAATTGGATTCGAGATAAAAGGCGGATTCTTTATTTCAGTGCCTGCAGGATTCAATTTGAGACCTACAAGAACCACGCAGTATGAATTAGGATTTACGCAGCAGTTGACGGATTTCATGTCAATCGATATAACAGGTTACTATAAAGATATTAAAGACCAGATCCAGTTTACAAATCAAAAAGTTGACAGAAATTCTGCATTCCAGAATTACAATGTGCTGACCAACGGAGATTATGCAACAACTAAAGGCGTCGAAATTACTCTTAATATGAGAAGATATGAAAGATTGGCAATGAATGCATCGTTGTCGTTCCAGGATGCGCGTGGTACGGGCTCGAATCCATACGCTAATAGCGGTATTGTTGGCGCTCCTCTTGATGGTGTTACAATCTTTGTCCCGAAATATATCAGTCCTCTCTCCTACAATCAAGCATTGAGAGGCAATATAAATGTTGATTATCGTTTTGGTCCAAACGACGGTCCAGCATTATTGCACGATTTCGGAGTTTCGGTGCTTGCTATGTTTAATAGTGGTCATCCTTTTACACGTGGTATTGGTACTTTGAATGCCGAAACTGACGCACGTTTCCGTCAACCTCTCGAAGCTTTGAATAGCTCAAATACACCGGGAGAATTTCAGGTAGATTTGAGAATTGATAAGACTTTCAAATTGATGGATAAACTCTCGCTGAACGTATATGTATACGTAATTAATCTCTTTGATAATCTTAATATTCGCAACGTATTCCTGAGAACAGGTTCTCCCGAAGATGACGGTGTGGTTTATAATCCAGAATTATCACAACAGTTGATTGCAACATATGGCGAGAAATATATTGACTTATACAAAGCTATTAATGTTGATTATCAGGAAGGTTATGGCGGAGTGCCAGGTGCGGCTACTAATTTAATGTACGGACCACCTCGTCAGATTAGATTAGGTGTTAGATTGGAATACTAATCATAAAGTTTGAAAAAAAGAGGAGTAAAACATGAATAAAAAATTAATTAATCTAATTAACTTAACGCTGATGTTGTTGGCGTTTACCGCGCTAACCTTTGCCAGGGGAGGAGGCGAAAAGAAAGCCAATTCTCTTTACAAAGCGTTAGGTGAACCTGTTTATACAAAGTTCAATATCAATAATATCTCTACTTGGATTAAAAACGACGGCGAATCCGATATCAATCAAAACGGTAATTCAGGATTGGTTTTTCCAAAAGGAAGTAACAGAACAGCGGTATTCCAGTCGGGCTTCCTTTGGGGTGGTAAAGTAGACGATCAATTCCGTGTTGGTGGCTCGGTCTATCGTCAGGGAACTGTGCCAGGTAGAATATTGCCAGACGGTACACCTGCTAATCCAGCTGACCCGGATGTAAGAATTTATCGTGTAAGAAGAGATTATAAGGATGGCGATTTAAGTGCTGAACTGGCTGATGGTGATGGACCTACAATCGAAGCTATCAGAGCACAGTATGAAAAAGACTGGAACGAATGGCCTGCAAGCCAGGGCGCTCCTTTCGAAGATGTAAATGGCGACGGGCAATATAATCCTGCTGTAGATATACCTGGAGTTCCGGGAGCTGACCAAACAATCTGGTTCGTATCTAATGATTTAGATCCCGCTCAAACTGACTTTATGTATGGTTCTCTTCCAATGGGAATTGAAGAACAGGTTACTATTTGGGGCTATAAAGCAACTGGTGCCCTCGGTAACATGTTTTTCCGTAAATATATTATTATCAATAAAAATCCTGAACAAAAACCTTTCACCGAAATGTATGTTTCTATGTGGTCAGACCCTGACGTAGGTGATGCAGGCGATGACTTTGCAGGGTGCGATACAACTTTAAGTTTAGGATTTGCTTTTAATGCTAATGCTACAGATGCTGTTTATAATCCTCTTCCACCACCAGCAGTTGGTTTCGACTTCTTCCAGGGACCAATTGTTAATGGTGAAGCTGAAGATTCAGCTATCTTCAAAGGAAAATATATCCAGGGCAAAAAGAATTTGCCCATGACTGCTTTCTATTTCTTCATTAACGGCGACAACGTCTATAGCGATCCCGACCAGGGTCTTTATGAAACAGGTACATTACAGTGGTATAATCTGTTTAGAGGAAGAGTATCAACCACTGGCGATCCTTTTATTGACCCTACAACCGGACAGCCAACGAAATTTACATTAGCCGGTGATCCTATAACTGGAACTGGTTGGCTGGATGGTATGCTCCATCCACCAGGAGATCGTCGTATCGGTTCTGTATCGGGTCCATTCGAAATGGCTTATGGCGATACTCAGGAAGTTGTAGTTGCAGAAATTGCTGCTGGTGCAATTGAAGGTGTCGATAGATTAGGAGCTGTTCAGTTGTTAAAATTCTACGATCTGCAGGCACAATTAGCTTACGACAACTTCTTTAACGTTCCTACACCACCTCCAGCTCCAGTAGTAAATGTGGCTGAAATGGATGAAGAAATTATATTATCTTGGGGCAGCGACCCTGCAAAAGTAAATGCTACAGAAACTTACTCGAAAGGTGGATTTGAATTCCAGGGATACTGTGTATATCAATTACCAACCGAAACAGCACAGGCAAGCGAAGCTCGCTTAATTGCTACTTATGACATTGTAGACGGCGTACTTAAGATTACCGATAAAGAATTTGATGCTACTTCAGGTATCGTTCTCGACCGTGTTGTTAAATTTGGTAGCGACGCAGGAATAAAGAGATATATTAGCATTAAAAACGATGTATTTAAAGGTGGATTACCTTTAAATAATGGCAGTAAATATTACTTTGCAGTCACTTCATATGCTTATAATCCTGATCCAGAAGCAGCTCCGAGAGTCCTCGAAAATCCAATGAGTGTTATCGAAGTAGTACCTCAGACTCCAAAACCTGGTGTCCGTTATGAAGGCGTAACAGGACAGGTTCTCGATGTAACACACTCTGCAGGTTTGAGTGACGGTGTAGTAACACCGATTGTAGTAGATCCTACAAAATTAACAGGTGCTGACTACACAGTTACATTTAATACTGACGCAGAAGGCAACAAAACATGGAATGTTCTGAAAAATGGGCAAACAGTTCTTGCAAATCAAACCCATTTCGGCGACGATAACGAGTTTATCATTGTAGATGGAATTCAGGTAGGAGTACAGGACGCCCCTGCAATGATAAAAGGTCCAGGTGAAGGGGACGGTATGGTTGAAGTTGCTTATGCAGGTGCTCCACTTGATCCTTCAAAATACGATGCTGCCGGTGCACCATATAAAGGCAACAAAGTATGGCATAGTCTTAATTCTTCAGGCGGTGATAGATATTATGTTAGCACTGGAAATACTGGTACCATCAATGCCTTATATCGATATGTAAACTATGCTTCACCATATGACTACGAATTTAGATTTACTGAAAATGGCGGCTACGCTGTTTATGCATTTGAAGATGACAAGATAGCAAAGGTTCCATTTGAGCTCTGGAATATTGGCATTGGAACACCTGATGACCCATCGGATGACTTTAGAATGATTCCATTTGTTTTAAGCAATGTTGCAACAGC
Source organism: Melioribacter roseus (assembly GCA_020722005.1). GTDB lineage: Bacteria > Bacteroidota > Ignavibacteria > Ignavibacteriales > Melioribacteraceae > Melioribacter > Melioribacter roseus_A. The sequence continues at coordinate 35,833 of DYLP01000002.1, read as the reverse complement.
AGACCAATGGGGATGGGCAACTGGCGAAGATCCATATTTCGGTTATCCCGCTTCGGACTGGGTCTACTGGATGGATCCAAAGGATAGAACACCTGGAGACGTTGGTTATAAGCAATTTGAAAACTCGTGCGTCCAGTCTGGTGGTCCTGGTGCAACATACAATTATGCATTCGATACTGACCCCAATGCCGGTGATTACAATGCCGACTTCCATGGCGGTTTTGTTTATCCGATTGGTAGATTTATCGTCTGTGAATTCGACGGTGACGGACAAATGCCACCAGCAGGAACGGTTATCAGAATTAACTATAATAAACCTATTTCTGCTGAAGATAAATATACTTTCAAGGCTCCTTCAGTTGTAAACGATCCCGAACTGGCAAAGAAAGACGTTGAAGATGTAAATGTGTTCCCGAATCCGTACTATGGAGTCAATCCGCAGGAAATCAACAAATACCAGCGTTTTGTAACTTTCAACCACTTACCACAGAAAGCTACAATTCGCATTTTTAATCTTGCTGGTCAACTGGTTAGAACACTCCATAAAGATACGCCTGATCAATTCTTCAGATGGGATCTCAACAATGAAAGTGACCTTCCGGTTGCAAGCGGATTGTACATAGTACATATCGATATGCCGGATTTAGGAAAAACGAAGATACTCAAAGTCGCTATAATTCAAGAACAGCAAATTCTTGATCGATTCTAAAAAATTGAAGGAGATTGAAAATGAAAAAAATAAATTTAATAACATTAGTACTATTGACACTATTCACCGCAGGCAGCCTCTTTGCAGGCGGTGGTAGTCGTAATGGAACTGCCGGAGCAACTCAGCTTCTGGTTCCTGTCGGTGCACGCGGTGTGTCGATGGCTGGAGCCACTCTGGTTGATGCAACAGGTGTAGAAGCACTCTACTGGAATCCGGCAAACTTAGCCAGAGGTGATTACAATACTTATGCTCTCTTTTCACACATGAACTATTTTGCCGACATTAATGTAGAGTACGGCGCAGTTTCTACTAATATCGAAGGAATTGGTGCTCTTGCATTCTCGATTAAATCAATTGCTGTTGGCGATATTCCAGTCACTACTGTTCAAAATCCCGACGGTACAGGTCAAACATTCAGTCCTTCTTTCATTACTGTCGGTATGACTTATGCTCGTATGCTGAGCGATCGTATCTCGGTCGGTCTTACCACTAATATCGTATCCGAAAAAATAGACCTCGTTTCTGCTACCGGCATTGCTTTCAACCTCGGTATATCTTACAAAAACCTCGGAAATATCGACGGCTTGAGCTTTGCAGTAGTGCTCAAGAACCTTGGTCCTCAAATGGATTACGATGGCAGCGGTCTTAACGTTAAAGCTATTTCGACCGACCTTTCCAGACCAACTCAGTATTACAAAATCGATGCTGCGTCATTCGAGTTACCTTCAACTCTGGAATTAGCATTAGGTTACAATTATCAGTTTAACGAGACAAATTCTCTGATCGTAAACGGCGTTTTCCAGAACAGCAACTTCTATGGCGATGAATACAGATTTGGTGCTGAATACGCTTATAACGATCTGTTCTTCATTCGCGGCGGTTATATGTTTATGCCCGAGCTCGACAGCGACAGCAATACTTTTGGCTTGACTGCGGGTTTTGGTATCAACTATAACCTTGGCGGTCTCGGCTTAAAACTCGATTACGCTTTCAGACAGATGAAGTTCTTCAACGACAATCATGTATTTACGGTAACTTTAGGACTGTGATCTGATTGTATATATTTAGGCAGGAAGCCCTCGAAGAGAGGGCTTCCTGCTTTTTAAATCTATCGTTAATATTTGATTCTCTTTTTTCATTTCGTTAAATATGTATCGTCAAAATTATTGGTGGAGTTATTCTATAATGAAAAAATTGTTTTTTATTCTTTTTATCTTCTCTACTATAAAAATTATTGCTCAGGACGAACTTGCTTTCGAATTTGATTACGCACGATTCAAATACGACACATCTTCGGTTTATATAGAATTCTACTACGATTTAATGCCCTCCAAAATGACCGTTTCTAATGACTTGAAAATCGAAGCAATTGTTCATATCGAAATTAAGAATTTAACTGCCGATACTTTGTTTTTTAAGAAAGATTGGAAAATCGCTAATACTATTGACACTACTAACAATTTGAAGTCGTATACCGGAGTAGTTGGTTTGGTCATTCCAGAAGGGAAGTATTCTCTGTATATCAAAGCTTACGACTCGAATAATCCTTCGCTATCGAAAGAAATAAATGAAGTAATTGAAGCAATCCCAATCAAAGAAGGTAAATATGCTTTGAGTGATATACAGATTGCTACTAATATTAAAAGAGAAGGTGCTAATCCAAATTCAATTTTCTATAAAAATACACTTGAAGTAATTCCAAATCCCTCCATGATTTTCAGTAACAATATGCCAGTACTTTTTTATTATGTAGAATTATACAACTTGAAACTCGAAGATACGAACGCCGATTTTACTCTTTACAAAGAACTTTTTAACGGCATTGGCAATAAAGTTGGTGGGCAATCTAGGAAAATCGCTCAAAACGACAAGCCTACAGTAGATATCGGATTCTTTAATTTATCAAAATTACCTACAGATTCTTATTCACTTAAATTGAGTTTGGTAAATAACAGCACTAATGAAGGATATATATCTTCAAAAAGATTTTATTATTATAATCCCGATTTCGTTGATACGGCTACTAATTACAGAATTAATAGAGGTTTTGCCGGAAGCGAGTTTGCCATAATGACTTCTGAAGACTGCGATAAAATGTTCGACCAGATAAAATATATTGCTTCAGGTAATGAAATTAGTCAGTATAAAAAGCTTGATTCTCTCAACGGCAAACGTGAATTTCTTTATACGTTCTGGCAGAGAAGGGACTCCGACCCCTCGACTCCTATAAATGAATTTAAGGAAGATTACATGCGCCGGGTCGAATATGTAAATCAAAATTTCAGCTACTATTCACGACCTGGATATTTAACCGACCGCGGACGGGTTTATTTGGTCTACGGCGAACCCGACCAGCGCGACAGATATCCTAATCAATCGAATATGAAACCTTACGAAGTCTGGTTCTATAATCAAATTGAAGGAGGCGTTACTTTTATATTCGGGGATGTGACGGGCTTTGGAAATTACGAACTTCTCCATTCCGACAAACGAGGCGAAGTGCGAGACGACAACTGGCAATACAGATTAAAAACCACTCAATAAGAATGCCCGACAAAAACAAAATCGAATATTTCCTCTTCAGAAGTCTGGTAACGCTTTTTAATAAAATCGGTCTTAAGCGTACCAGAAAATTAGCACGTATCATTGGCTTTTTATTCTATTATTTAATTCCAATTCGAAAGTCTACCGTACTAAATAATTTAAGAAAAGCTTTCCCGGAAAAATCTAAAAGAGAAATTCATAAAATTGCCAGGCAAAATTATGTTAATATGTCGATTACATTTTCCGAATTGATGATTTTGCCTTCTCTTGAAGATTCAGAAATCAAGAAAGAAATTATTTTTGAAAATAAGGCGCTTATTGAAGAGATAATTAACAGTGAAAAAGGGACAATATTACTTTCCGGCCACTTCGGCAATTGGGAAGTTATAATGTCGGCATTAGCTGTTAATATTCCAGCTGTCTATAATATTCTGGTTAAACCTCAGAGAAATATATACATAACAAAATGGTTGGAGCGTACACGTAGGCGCGGAAATGTAAGGGTTATTCCCTTAGGTGTATCTGTTAAACAAATATTCAGTGCACTTAAAAATGGTGAAGTTGTAGGCATAGCCGGCGACCAGAGAGGACCTGCTAATGCACCACGTTTCAATTTCTTCGGTGTGCCGACGGCGTTGAATACAGGCGCCGCAGCTTTCGCACTCAAAACGGGTTGCGATATTCTGCTTTTGGTGGCTGTTCGTCAGCCTGATTTCAAATATAAAATCTACGTCAATACAATAAATTACGATGAGCTACCGGGCACTTACGAAGAAAAATTAATAGCTATAACACAAGAATATATTTCTTTTCTTGAAAGCTATGTGAGGAAATATCCTTCCCAGTATTTCTGGATGCATAAAATATGGAAATATTGAACAAGCGTGAGAAAATACTGGTTGTACAAACTGCTTTTCTGGGCGACGCAATCCTTACGCTCCCGCTGATTCAGAAATTAAAAGATTCTTTTCCCGAAAGCCTTATTGACGTTCTTACGATTCCTCAATCAAAAGAAATATTTGAAAACTCGCCTTATGTGAACGATCTTATTTTATACGATAAAAGAAAGAATAAGTCGCTGAGAGCTTTGTCCAGTATTATTAAAGAAATACGAAGCAAAAAATATACACGACTTTATTCTCCCCACCGTTCTTTCCGTTCTTCTCTCATTTCATTAATGTCCGGAATAGAGTTCAGAGCAGGATTTGATAAAGCTGCAATGAGTTGGGTTTATAATTATCGCGCAGAGTACAATAATTTCAGTCACGAGGTGCAAAGAAATCTGAGACTTACCGGGCAGGATGAAGAGAATTCATGGAAAATATTTCCAGAATTTATAATAGAAGAAAAAGTATTTATAAAAGTTAAATCTCTTTTGCCATCTTCGGAAAAGAAAGTTATATGCATAGCCCCAGGTTCTGTATGGCCTACCAAAAGATATCCACGCTATGACGAAGTAATAAAAAAGTTAATTGAAAGGGATTATTTCGTAATTTTAGTTGGTGGTCCGGATGATATATCTCTGTGCGAAAATTTGAGTAAAAACTACGGTAAGACAGAATTAATTTCTTTGGCGGGAAAATTGACGGTAATTGAAAGCGTGGCTTTGTTGATGAATAGCAATGCGCTAATTTCAAACGACAGCGCTCCTGTGCATATGGCTATGGCAACGGATACGCCTGTTATTGATGTTTATTGTTCTACAGTTCCAGATTTCGGTTTTTATCCATACTCACGTTTCAGCTCGGTTGTTTCTTACGACGGGCTCGAATGCAAACCGTGCGGTATTCATGGACATAAGTCATGTCCTATTAAATCATTCGATTGCGGATATCTGCTCGAGCCGGACATTATTATTCATGAATTGGAACGCCTGCTAATTCGAAAGCAAAAATCAAACTAAATTATTATTTTAATGCTGTCTATCACGGAATTTATTGATGAACTGGCTTGACTTAAAAAAAATCAAAAAAATATTTTTCCTCCTTACCCCAAATATTCCCGACTCAGGTACAAAAACTTATAAGTTGAGTCTACTCCGTGCAAGCGCCTATGTCTTTATTTATACTGTAGTTGAATGGTTCATTCTAATTTTCATACTTTCAGTCACGCCAATCAAGAATTTTATGTTTGTACTAGACAATCAAGAGCTGAAACTTCAACGTGAAAAAATAAACGAACTGCAGGGGAAAGTAAACTTATTGACTTCACAACTCGAGAAAATTGCTTCCACCAATGAAAAATTAAAATATGCAGTAAGGCTGGCAAACTCAAATTCTTCCGATTCTACACGAGCCCTTTACGACTCACTTCAAAAGAATATTAAAAAGCGAATTGAGCCTGGTGGGAATATTCTGAAAGCGATTTCGTTATTGTATTATAAATTATCTAAACAAAACAAGGAAACTGGCAAACCAATCTTTTTTTTTACGCCTGTCAGAGGTATTATCACAAAAAAATTTAATCCTGCCGAGGGACATATGGGACTCGATCTGGGAGTTAAAGAAGGTACTCCGATTTATGCTGCTGCCGGTGGACTGGTTCTCTTTGCCGACTATACAATTGACTACGGATATACAATCATTATTCAACATGATGACAATTATATTTCGATATACAAACATTGTGCTGAGCTCTTGAAGAAGCCACCGGATTATGTTCTGGCTGGCGAACTAATCGCTCTGAGTGGCAATTCGGGTACGGAAACCACTGGACCACACCTCCACTTTGAATTGTGGTTTAAAGGCAAACCCGTCGACCCCGAGCAATATATTCTAATTAAATAGGAGTTTAATATGGCATTGAAAAAAGAAATTAATGAAGAAGAAGTAAGCATAATTAGTAATGGTGTAAAAATTGAAGGTAATATTAACAGCGAAGGAAACGTAAGAATTGATGGAATAGTAAAGGGGAACCTTTCTGTCAACGGAAATTTGACAATGGGTGAGCAGGCTCAAGTTATTGGAGAAATTAAAGCACGTAATGTAATTACAAACGGCAAAGTAGAAGGTAAAATTATTGCTGCCGAAAAATTGCGCCTCGAATCGAAAGCGGTTGTCAAAGGTGATATTATATCTAGAATTTTAATTGTAGAAGAAGGTGCAGTTTTCGACGGCAATAGCAGTATGGATGCATCGAAGATATCTAATGAAGAAGATAAATAACACAGGGTCTAAACTTACTGAAACTTACAAAAATGTCGGTCCATATCTCGGTTTGGGTACACAACTTGCTGCTACGATAATATTAATGTTCTTTCTGGGCAGATGGCTCGACAATAAATTTGATTTACATCCCTGGTTAACGATAATTTTTTCGTTTTTCGGAGGATTTGCAGGTATTTACAATTTTATTAAAGCTGTTATGAATTTAAATAAGAAAAAAAATGATTAGTTCGACTAAAAATATATTAATGCTATATCTGATTTTGAATTTAATAGTTCTCGTAATATTCATGACAAATATCATAAATTCAGGTCTGTTTATCTCTATAATGGTGCCCAGCGGCATAGTTTTTATAAATTTTATTGTCTTTTCAATCTTATATAAAAAATCAACAGAAAAAGGGAATAAAATTTTTCTCCTTTATAACCTGGGAGGTATGGGTTTAAGGATGATTCTGGTTTTGCTTCTAATTTTTCTTTCTTTAAAATTCTTGAAAATTGATAAATATGGGTTTATATTTGCATTCTTTATATGGTATATTTTGTTTTTGGTAGTAGAAATAAAAGCCCTAAAGGCAAAAGCGGATGCAACAAAAGGCAAATGATTCAATATGTGGTATAATACCTCTGCAGTAACAGACTCTTTAAAAGCGGCGGAATCTGGAGGAAATGATTCCGGTTGGATAATGCATCATATACTCGATTCGAGAGAACTCGATTTTGAGCCCTTTGGTGTTATTCATCTACCGGAAATTCATCTTTTTGGAATTGACCTGTCGATTACCAAACATGTTGTATTTATGTGGTTAGCCGCATTGTTGCTGATTTTGATCTTTTGGAAGGTTTCGAAAGCATACCGCAAATCGAAAGTGCCGCACGGAATTTCTAATATGATGGAAGTCCTGGTCGTTTTTGTCCGTGACGAAATTGCTCGTCCTACGATCGGCAACGGCTACGAGAGATTTTTGCCATATCTTTTAACAGTCTTTTTCTTTATTCTCACGTGTAATTTTCTGGGACTTGTACCCTATGCCGCCACAGCAACGAGTAATATTGCTGTTACGGCTACTTTGGCGACAATGTCTTTTCTTGTCATTCAGATTGGCGGTATGATTAAAAACGGATTTTTTGGATATTTCAAAGGACTTATCCCGCACGGTATACCGTTCTGGTTAATACCTATTATGTTTGTAGTTGAAATATTGGGACTCTTTACAAAGCCATTTGCACTGGCAATTCGTCTTTTTGCAAATATGACAGCCGGGCATATTGTTATATTGGCTCTGCTGGGTTTGATATTTATTCTTAAAACATATATCGTTGTGCCTGTATCGGTTTCATTTGCTCTTTTTATCTATTTGCTGGAAATTTTGGTTGCATTAATACAGGCATACATTTTTACAATGCTATCTTCCCTGTTTATCGGGATGGCATATCATCAAGAACATTAATTAATAACAGATTATTAAAGGAGGAATTAAATGGATTTCGCATATTTAGCAGCCGGCTTCGGAGCAGCATTGACAGTTATTGGCGGCGCCTTTGGCATCGGTAAATTAGCCAGTTCAGCCATGGAAGCCAGCGGTCGTCAACCAGAAGCTGCAGGTGATATCAGAACTTCTATGATTATTGCTGCAGCATTAATCGAAGGTATTTCGCTCTTTGCTCTGGTTATTTGTATTCTTCTGGCATTGAAATAATTTTTGACTCTTTTATTTAAGGACTCATTATAATGATACTTGGGAAAATATTTGCTTTGCTTCTATTCAGCACAGGCGAGGCTCCGGGTAGTCCCCTTGACGTTAATCCCGGACTAATAATCTGGACGCTCGTTACTGTAGCTTTGCTGCTGGTAATTTTGAAGAAGATAGCCTGGAAACCGATTCTTAATTCCTTAAATGAAAGGGAAAATTTAATACGAGAATCTCTTGAAAAAGCTGAAAAGGCAAGAGTTGAAGCTGAAGAGCTCTTCGAGCAAAATAAAGAAAACCTCAAAAAATCCGAAGCTGAAGCTCAAAAAATTATTGAACAGGGTCGGCAGTATGCCGATAAGTTACGTGAACAAATTCTCGAAGACAGCAAACAACAATCCAGGAGAATGATCGAGGAAGCTACACAGGAAATCGAACGTAAAAATGCCGAAGCATTTTCCAAATTAAAAGACCAGGTGGCAGATATAGCAGTTTCGGCAGCAGAAAAAATTTTGAGAGAAAATCTCGATAAAGAAAAACAAATGAAAATTATTACCAAGTATCTGGAAGACCTTTCTAAGAATTGATATGAGTGTATACAGAGTTGCATATCGTTATGCTAATTCGCTTTTCGGATTATTGATCGAAAAAGCAAAAGGCGACGAGGCTTTGCTCGACGAAGTAGCTTCGAATGTCGATGTTGTTTTTAATACGCTGGAAGCTTCCAGAGAGCTTAGAGCTATTCTGAAAAATCCGGTAGTCAAACATTCCGATAAGAAAGCAATTCTACATTCGATTTTCGAAAACAAAATTTCTAAAGTTGTTGTCGATTTTATCGATTTTATTCTCGAAAAAAACAGACAGGATATTCTCAAAGAAATTATGCGCGAATTCCTTTCTCTTTATGATGAAAGAAAAGGTATTCTCAGAACACGGGTAACTACTGCGGTGGATATTCCTGAAGAATTAAAGGATGAATTGAAAAAAAATCTTGAGAAAGTTACCAGAAAACAAATTATTCCTACTTACAATGTGGATGAAAAAATATTGGGTGGTTTTCAGGCTCAATACGGAGATACGATTATTGATGCTTCTGTAAAGAGTCAACTGGGACGCCTAAGAAATAAATTATCTGAAGATATTAGTTTATCGAACAATTAGGAAAGAAAAATGGTAGAAATCAGACCTGACGAAATATCGGCAATTTTAAGAAAACAACTTGCCGGCTACGACAACGAAGTTGAAGTTTATGACGTCGGAACAGTATTGCAGGTGGGTGACGGTATTGCACGTATTTATGGATTGTCGAAAGTAATGGCAAGTGAATTGGTGGAATTTCCAAATAATGTTATTGGAATGGTGCTAAACCTCGAAGAGGACAGCGTTGGTTGTGTTCTCTTCGGCGAATCGAGCTTAATTAAAGAAGGCGATACTGTTAAAAGAACCAAACGTGTTGCTTCGTTTCCCGTTGGTGATAAACTTCTGGGCAGAGTAGTTGACCCGCTAGGTCAGCCACTCGACGGCAAAGGCGCCATTCAATTCGAAAAATATGCACCAATTGAAAGGAAAGCACTCGGCGTAATTTACCGTCAACCGGTTAAAGAACCGCTTCAAACTGGTATAACGGCTATCGACTCGATGATTCCAATTGGACGTGGACAGAGAGAGTTAATTATCGGTGATCGTCAGACTGGTAAAACTGCCATTGCTATCGATACAATTATTAATCAAAAATATACTCATACCGAAGAAGCAAAGAAATACGGTATAAAACCCGTTTATTGTATTTACGTTGCAATCGGGCAGAAAAATTCCACAGTTGCACAGGTAGTGGCTAAACTCGAAGAAAACGGAGCCATGGAATATACAACTGTAGTTTCCGCTCCGGCTTCAGCTCCTGCTCCCTTGCAATATATTGCACCGTATGCAGGAACTGCACTGGGAGAATATTTTAGAGATTCTGGTCGTCATGCACTTGTAATTTATGACGACTTATCGAAGCAAGCAGCAGCATACAGAGAACTTTCGCTTCTTTTGAGAAGACCTCCGGGACGTGAAGCATATCCTGGCGACGTTTTTTATCTTCACTCACGCCTGCTCGAACGCGCTTCCAAACTCAGTGAAGACCTTGGCGGCGGAAGCTTGACGGCATTACCTGTTATCGAAACACAGCAGGGAGACGTTTCGGCGTACATTCCTACAAACGTAATTTCGATTACAGACGGTCAGATTTATCTCGAACCAAATTTGTTTAATGCTGGTGTACGTCCAGCAATAAACGTGGGTATATCGGTTTCCCGTGTGGGTGGCAATGCGCAAATCAAAGCTATGAAAAAAGTTGCAGGTACACTCAAGCTCGATTTAGCGCAGTATCGTGAACTGGAAGCATTTGCAAAATTCGGTTCAGACCTCGATAAGGCTACTCAAAAAACGCTGGCTAAAGGTGCACGCCTCGTTGAATTACTTAAACAAGCTCAGTATACACCGATACCCGTCGAAAAACAAATTGTCAGTGTTTTTATCGGAACGAACGATTACCTTGAAACAATAGAAGTAAAAGACGTAAAAAGATATGAAAAAGAATTTCATGAATATGTGGAGTTGAAATATCCACAAATTTATGAAAACATCCGTTCTACAAAAGAACTTAAAGAAGACACTATTGAACTGCTTAAAAAAGCAGCCGAAGAATTTTTACAAAAATTCAATAAATCCTGATTATAAATAATGGCAACACTTAGGGACATAAAAAGAAGAATTGTTGGAGTAAAGAGCACGCAGCAAATAACCAAAGCTATGAAAATGGTAGCAGCGGCACGATTACGCCGGGCACAGGAAAATATTATTAATGCTCGTCCTTATTCGCGTAAAATTTCCGAAGTGTTGTCGCACCTCTTAAATATCGAAAAGAATTTCAGCCACACGTTTTTAACTGAACGCAAAGTAGAAAGCGTTGCCTTTGTTATTGTTACTTCCGATAGAGGGCTTTGCGGCAGTTTTAACATGAACGTTATCCGTACAGCTGAAGAATTAATTCATAACGATTACAAAAGATATTATGACGATGACAAATTAGAACTTTATTGCGTTGGCAAAAAAGGGCTCGATTACTTTAATTCACGGAATTACAAAGTGGCTGGTGCACACCCCGGAATTTTTTCTCGCTTAAAATTTGAATTTGCTTCCGGCTTGGTCAAAGAATTGACGCATAAATTTATTAACGGGCAAATTGATAGAGTTGTTGTTATTTACAACGAGTTCAGGTCGATAATTCAACAAAAAACAGTTGTAGAACAATTATTACCCATAGTACCATTTGTTGAAGAAAATCAAGAAGTGAACGTTGCTGAATATATATACGAACCGGATAAAACTGGCATAATCAATTCATTGCTTCCCAAGCATCTCAATTCCCAAATGTGGAAAGTGCTGCTCGAATCGTATGCTGCAGAATTGGGCGCCAGAATGACAGCAATGGATATGGCTACTGAAAATGCCAAAGAATTGATTAGAAACTTGCAGATAACGTATAATAAGGAAAGACAGGCAACTATTACGCGAGAGATAATTGAAATTGTATCCGGGGCCAATGCACTTAAAGAAGGATAAACCCGTTAGAATAGAAGCCGGAACTGAAATAGTTTGATATTCATCGCCTTTTTATTATCTTAACGAGAGTTGATTAACTATGTTCGAAGAACTGACAGAAAAATTTGAACGGATACTCAAGAAAGTAACGGGACAGGGAAGGTTAAGCGAAGAAAATATTTCCGAAACTCTACGGGAAATTCGTCGTGTTCTTTTGGATGCTGATGTAAATTATAAAGTTGCAAAGCAATTTATTGAAGATGTCAAGGTTAAAGCACTTGGAAAAGAAGTTATTACTTCCATTACTCCAGGTCAGCTTATTACAAAAATTATTTATGACGAATTAACCAGGCTACTTGGCAGCAACGGGGCGGATATTAAATTAAATTCCTCCGGTATTACAACCATTATGCTCATTGGACTTCAGGGTTGTGGTAAAACTACTTTCAGCGCCAAATTGGCAGGTTTATTAAAAAGCAAAAAGCGAGATGTTCTTTTAGTTGCTGCCGACGTTTATCGGCCTGCGGCTGTTAATCAATTGAAAATACTTGGTAAACAGATCGATGTTCCAGTCTTTTCAATTGACAGCTGTATGGAGCCGGTAAAAATTGCCGAAGAGGCTATTGAATATGCCAGACAGAATAAACTCAATACCGTGATTATCGACACTGCAGGTAGGCTGCATATCGACGAAGAAATGATGCAAGAAGCCGCTGCAATCAAAGCAAAAGTTAATCCGACCGAAACTTTGTTCGTTGTCGATTCGATGACCGGCCAGGATGCTGTTAATTCTGCAAAAGCTTTCCATGAAAAAGTTGATTTTGACGGTATTGTAATTACAAAGCTGGACGGCGATTCGCGAGGCGGTTGTGTCCTTTCAATTCGCTCAGTTGTCGATCGTCCGGTTAAATTTGTAAGTACTGGCGAAAAACTCGATTCGATCGAAGTCTTTTATCCCGATAGGCTGGCTTCCAGAATTCTCGGGAAAGGCGATATTATTTCTCTCGTCGAAAAAGCTCAAAAACAGGTCGACGAAAAGGAAGCCGAAGAACTACAAAAAAAAATATTGTCAAATAAGTTTGACTTCGACGATTTTTTGAAACAAATTAAGATGCTAAAAAAAATGGGTTCTTTAAAATCGATTATTTCAATGATACCCGGCGTCGGTTCGGCAATTAAAAATGTCGACATTGACGATAAACAATTGATAAAAGTGGAAGCGATTATTCAATCGATGACAAAAGAAGAACGTAGAAATCCCAAAATTCTTAATGGTAGTCGTCGTAAAAGAATTGCACGGGGTAGTGGCAATACGATTCAGGATGTCAATCGGCTTATTAAGCAATTTAATGAAATGCAGAAAATGATCAAGATGATCAATAAACAAGGTGGTGGAAGGGGGATGTTGAATTTGAAAAAATTTGGATTAAATTAAACATAAAGGAGGAATAAATAAATTGGCGGTTAAATTAAGACTGAAACGAATGGGAAAAAAGAAGCAGCCAATCTATAAAGTTGTAGCTGCCGATTCGAGGTCACCAAGAGACGGTAAATTTATTGAAGCAATTGGAACGTATAATCCCAAATCAGAACCGGCTGCAGTTGTAATAAAAGAAGAACGCGCTCTCCACTGGCTAAATGTAGGTGCTCAACCAACTACAACGGTACGAAATCTACTTTCTGCTCAGGGTATTTTCTTGAAAAGACAACTACAAAAAAAAGGCTTGTCTGAGGAGGAAATAGAGGTAAAACTCGAAGAATGGAAAAAAATGAAACAAGCTAATCTGGAAGCTAAACTTAGCAAGAAAGCAGACAAAACTAAAAAAGAAGAAAAACAGTCGGATGAAGTAAAGTCTAAAGATTCACAGGAAGCACAGGGTACTGCTTCCGAAGAAGCCTGAATCCGATAATTTTGGAAACAGGTACTCTAAATTAGGTACCCGTTATTTACAATATTATAGGTACTCTCATGAAGGAATTTATTGAATTTATCGCAAAACACCTTGTGGATAATCCCGATACTGTACATCTGGAAGAATCCACTCCCGACGAAAAAACCATTGAACTTACTCTTAAAGTCGGTGCTGACGACGTCGGTAAGGTAATCGGAAAACAGGGAAAAACTGCTCAAGCAATGCGTACATTGCTAACAGCTATTGCTGCTAAAGAAGGTAAACGTGCAATATTAAAAATCTTAGATTAATCGTTTGCTGCAGGATGCTAAATCCTTCGGTAAATGACTTAATCTTAATTGCTGTTGTAAAATCCGTTGCAGGTGAGCAAGGATTTTTTGTGGTAGATTCCTATTCCGATTTTATTGAGAGATTCTTCGACCTCGATTATGTTTATACGGAGTTTTTTGGTAATGTTAAACGTTTTGAAGTCGAAGACAGTGTGGTTGAGGATGACCGTGTCTTGCTGAAAATAAAAGGTTTCGACACGGCAGAGGATGCGGCTTTGTTTATTGGAAAAAGATTATATGTGGATGAAGAAAACAAAGTCGAACTTGACGAGTTTTCTTACTTCATCCACGATTTGATTGGTAGTAAAGTCTACCGCGCGGGTCTTTTTATCGGTACCATTGAAGACGTTTGGGTTCTTAAATCTAATGACGTCTACGTTATTAAAGACAATAACGGAAAAGAAATCCTTCTTCCGGCAATCAAAAATTATATTAAAAGTTTTGATGCCTTAAAAAAAAGACTCGACTTAACAGACGACAGCGATTTGCTCTATGACAATGAGGATTGACGTTATATCGGCTGTGCCCGATTTTTTTACGAGCCCTTTAAATACGAGTATACTAAGGCGAGCGCAGGAAAGAAAAAAAGTTGAGCTCTACGTTCATAATTTACGGGATTATGCTTACGACAAGCATAAGCAGATAGACGATAAACCCTTTGGTGGTGGACCCGGAATGCTTCTTAAACCGGAACCGTTCTTTGAATGTATTGAAAAATTAAAAGACCAGCGTAAATACGACCATGTTATATTCCCGACTCCCGGTGGTATGTTTTACAACCAGAAACTTGCCAATCAATTTTCGCTGGCAAAAAATATTATGATAATTGCTGGTCACTACAAAGGAATCGACGACCGCGTACGACAAAAATTTGCTACCGACGAAATTTCGGTAGGTAATTATATTCTGACCGGCGGAGAAATTGCAGCTCTAATAATAATTGATTCAGTCGTTCGATTAATTCCGGGAGTACTCAACGACAGCGAATCGGCATTGAACGATTCTCTCATGGACGGTGACATTATTGAAGCGCCCTATTATACTCGTCCAGCGGTCTATAAAGGAATGGAGGTCCCGGAAGTGTTACGATCAGGTAACGAAAAAAAAATTAAAATGTGGAAAGAAGAGCAATCGAAAATTTTAACAGAAAAATGGAAAAAAATAAATAATTTGGAGTAACAATGGATAAGATAAAAGAACTGACAGCTGAACAGATGCGCACCGATATCCCCGAATTCAGAAGTGGCGATCATATTAAAGTTCACGTAAGAGTTATTGAAGGTGATAAAGAAAGAATCCAACCTTTCGAAGGCGACGTCATTAACATTCGTGGTTCAGGTCTAGCAAAAACTTTTACAGTTCGTAAAATTTCAAGCGGTGTGGGAGTCGAAAGAATTTTCGCCTTCAATTCACCTAAAATTGCCAAAATTGAAGTTATTCGTCAGGGTAGAGTAAGGCGTGCCAAGCTCTATTACCTGCGAAATCTATCGGGTAAAGCCGCAAAAATTAAAAACAAAAATGATAAATAATAAAAAGCCGCTCTAAGATGCGGCTTTTTTTATATATGCCATGAATTTGTATGTACCAGATAATATCTTTATTCAGATTTTCACCAATGAACCTACAGTAAAGCAGAATTATAGTATTATACCTTCTCCTTCGTCCTTAGTAGTAAGAAATTTGTTGAACGATAAAGAGAGTATTGGTCTCATCCCATCACTGGAATTAATCAACAATAAAGAAATTTTCGTTTCTTCGAAAATTGGAATCTCTTTTGATGGTCTATTGTCGGCAGCCTATCTCTATTTTGTAAAGGGTGAAAGAACAATCGATAAAATTTATCTTCGAGGGGACGTTTCCGTCAACGAAGCGCTAATTTCGAAGATTCTCTTTGAAGAACGTTATTCAGTTGACCCTGAAATAATTCTTGAAACTTCTCCAAAATTAACTCCTCAACTTGATTACCTAATTGCCGGGGATGAAAATTTTATTGACTATAAATTCAAAAAAGGACTTAGTCTGGCAGATGAAATTTCCGATCTGTTGAATCTGCCGTATGTTAATTATCTGCTGGTTTCAGAAAACAGATACAATCTCGAATCGTTCAATAATTCATTTAAGAAAATCGACACATTGATTGAAGACAATATAGACAACATTTTAAGTGAATTAGGCTTGAGCGAAGATACAAGAAATTTTCTAACTGACAATTTTAACTCGATTTATTATGAACTAACGCCCAACGAAACAGAAGCTATTCAGGAACTAATTAAACTTGTATATTATCACGGAATAATCGACGATATGATTGACATAAAATTTATTTGATTGGTTCTGAATAATAAAAAGCTGCCCCTGTGAAGGCAGCTTTTTTGTATTAATCGAGCATTACGTGCGAGTAAGTAATTACATTTGGATTTTGTCTAATTTTCTCGAGCATATCATTACTTAGGGGAGCTTTAAGTTTCATGGTACAGCAAGCAACCAGTCCACCATCGAAGATAATATTTTCAATTTCCTCTATGTTGATATCGCCGTCTTTAATTATACCGAGTACCGAAGCAAGCACGCCAGGTTTATCATAATGTTTAACGACGAGTTGATAGTGTGTATCGGGAGCTTTTGCTTTGTTGACCCAGTGAGCAATTACTCCACTTCTAATATAATCAAGGATGATATTAACAGTTTCTTCTGCAACTGCGTTTTGTGCCTGTTCTGTTGATGCACCGATATGATGAGTAACATAAACATTTTCGAGTCCCTGAAGTCTTGAAGAAACATTTCCTTTTTTGTCTTCCGGTTCGTCTTTGAAAACGTCCAGTCCAACGCGCAAGTTTTTTTCTTTTACTGCCTTGATTAATGCTTCTTCGTCTACGACATCGGCACGGGAAGTATTAATAAATATTGCCCCATCTTTCATCATATTAAACATCTTTTCGTTAAAAAGTCCTTTGGTTTCTGGAGTTGAAGGAAGGTGAACTGATACTACATCTGCAATCGGCAGAACTTTGTCGAATTCGGAAAAGTCTTTAACACCGTAACCTTCAATTCTCGAAATATCCTTTGCATAGATATTCATACCAAGCGCCTGAGCGCGTTTAGCAACTTCTTTCCCAATATGTCCGTATCCTACGATAGCAAGAGTTCTGCCGTGAAGTCCTTTCGCTTTGGAGTATTCAGCCTTGTTCCACTTACCATTCCTGAAATCAATAACATTATTTGGTATATGTCTGTCGCAAGCAATCATTAATCCGATGGCAAGCTCAGCCACGGCGATTGCATTTTTACCCGGGCAATTAGCGACATATATACCTTTTTTGTTTGCAGCCGGTATATTAATATTATTTACTCCGGCACCTGCACGTACAATTAAATTTAAATTCTTCGATTTCTCTATTGTCTCGGCGCTGACGATGGTTGAACGTACAACTAAACAATCAACTTCTTGAGCAGCTTCTGGCAAATCTTTTTCACCTAGATTAGGATTATAGATAACTTCAATACCGGCTTCTTCCAGTTTTTTAATATACTGTTCAGGAAATTTGTCGGCTATTAATACTTTCATTTTAATTTATCCTGTATTTGTTAATAATTGTTATTTATTGATCATTGGTATATTTATATTGAATTTCAAAGCGTTGTCAATGGCTCTTTCATATCCTGCGTCAGCATGGCGGACGATACCCATACCGGGATCGTAGGTTAATACGCGTTCGAGTCTTTCTTCAGCTGACGGTGTGCCATCGGCTACGATAACCATCCCGGCATGAATCGATTTGCCAATCCCGACGCCACCACCGTGATGAACTGATACCCAGCTGGCGCCTCCGATGGCGTTTAACAAAGCATTAAGAATTGGCCAATCTGCAATTGCATCGCTTCCGTCTTTCATGCCTTCGGTTTCCCGATTCGGAGAAGCTACCGAACCACAATCTAGATGGTCTCTTCCGATGACAATTGGAGCTTTTACTTTTTTACTGGCTACGAGCTGATTGAATATTTTCCCTATTTTAGCTCTTACACCGTAACCGAGCCAGCAGATACGTGCAGGCAATCCTTGAAAGTGAACTTTTTTGCCCGCCATTTCAATCCATCGTACAAGTTTTTTATTGTCCGGTAGTGCTTCAATGACAGCATTATCGGTAACAAAAATATCTTCGGGATCGCCACTTAGCGCTACCCATCTGAAGGGTCCTTTCCCATCGCAGAATAGAGGCCTTATGTATTCTGGTACGAATCCCGGAATATCGAATGCATTCTCCACGCCATTTTCTTTTGCTTCGCCACGAATATTGTTACCGTAATCAAACGCAACTGCGCCTCTCTTTTGAAATTCGAGCAGGGCTTTTACATGTACTACAATTGTTTGCTTTGCCAGTGAAATATATTTTTCTGGATTTTGTTTTCTAAGACTCAAAGCTTCTTCAAGACTCATCCCCATCGGGACGTAGCCATTGAGAGTGTCGTGTGCAGATGTTTGGTCTGTCACAATATCTGGAATGATATTTCTTTTTAGAATTTGTGGCAGTATTTCGCCGGCATTACCAACCAGTCCAACCGAAAGTGCTTCTTTTTTTTCTTTGGCATCGAGAACAAGTTTAAGTGCTTCGTTTAAGTCGTAAGTCATTATATCGATATAGCCTGTATCGAGGCGTTTTTTAATTCTGGAAGGATCAACTTCGATTCCCAGAAATGCAGCACCGTTCATAGTAGCGGCTAAAGGCTGAGCTCCGCCCATTCCACCAAGTCCTGCAGTCAACAAAAATTTACCGGATAATGAACCGTTAAAATACTTATCGGCGCAAGCTGCAAAAGTTTCATATGTACCTTGTAGTATTCCCTGAGTGCCAATGTAAATCCAGCTACCTGCTGTCATTTGACCGTACATTGTAAGTCCCAGACTTTCAAGTCGCCGGAATTCATCCCAGGTTGCCCAATCAGGAACAAGCATTGAATTCGATATAATAATACGCGGTGCATTTTCATGAGTTTTAAAAATAGCAACAGGTTTGCCCGATTGAATTAACAATGTTTCGTCGTTGTTTAATTCTTTCAGAGACCTTACAATGGCATCAAAGCTTTCCCAGTTACGGGCAGCTTTACCAGAGCCTCCGTAGACTATCAGGTCTGCGGGTCGTTCTGCAACTTCAGGATCCAGGTTGTTCATAAGCATGCGCAGGGCTGCTTCCTGAATCCAACCTTTGCAGGTTAATTTTGTGCCTGTCGGTGCTTTAACTATTTGTTTAGTCATTAAAATGTGTCTCTATTATGTTTTTATATTGTTTGTAGAGAGGTTTGAAAAACAATCTTTTAATGAAACCCGCGTTTTTAATCTGCTTTTCTAAATGCTTTTCATTTTCTTTAAGTCGGAATACTAGTTTTGTCTTTTCTTCTTTTGTCAGTTTGATGGGAGTGACGTCACTTTCTAATTTTTGAAGCAATGAGTTAAATGTTTTAATTTCGGTGTAAAACCTCTCGTCTGTCGACATTTGTTTCACAATTGTTTTACAAAAAGTTGTTAATAATTTTTTTTCGTTCTTATCGAATTCATAAGAGTAATTTTTAAATAGTGGTTTAGCCATAATTATACCTTTAATGATAGTAGTTTTTCTCTCATTTTTTGAAAACCTGGTTTAATGACATTGTAAATATAATATAATCGTTCCTTGTATGGAATAAAGGATGATTTCATCGCATTTATGTTGAGTTTTTCGATATCGTCCAGATTAAGACCAAACAGCTCGCTTGCAATTGTATATTCTTTGGTAAGAGTAGTGTTGCTCATCAGGCGGTCATCCGTATTTAAGAAGACTCTGAATTTTTCACGGAACAGTTTGATAAAAGGATGATTTTCGAGTTTGTCGACTGCGCCGGTGTGGACGTTGCTCAAAAGGCAGATTTCCAGAGGTAGTCTTGTGTCGAGTATATATTGAGCGAGTTCACCCAATTGAACCACGTTGCCGTCCTTATCGAACACAATATCTTCGACGAGTCGTGTTGCGTGTCCAATCCTGTGAGCCCCACAAATTTGAATTGCCTGCCATATCGATTCTTTTCCAAAAGCTTCACCTGCGTGAATTGTGATATTGAAATTTTTTTGTTTAATGTACTGAAATGCGTCGAGATGTTTTTTGGGAGGATATCCGCCTTCTTCGCCGGCAAGGTCAAATCCTACCACGCCTTGATTTCTATAATTTACAGCCAGCTCGGCTATCTCGAGTGTATTCTTCATATTCCTCATTCCACATAAAATCAATCCATAACCAACTCCGAAATCCCTTTTGCCTTCTTCCAGACCTTCAAGAACAGCATCGAGAATGTCCTCGTAATAAAGACCTTTTTGCGTATGGAAGACGGGTGCAAATCGTGTTTCGACGTAGTAAATACCGTCGTTTTTCATATCTTCCATCATTTCATAAGCTACCCTTTTGAGAGCTTCCTTTGTCTGCATAACTGCACACGTATGCTCAAAACCCTGAAGGTATTCGACGAGGTTGCCTTTATTTGCGCCTCTGTGAAACCATTCAGCCAGTTCACCGGCGTCGGTTGTAGGTAATTTTTTATATCCAATTTGTTTTGCCAGTTCGATTATTGTTTGAGGTCTCAAACCACCGTCGAGATGGTCGTGAAGCATTACTTTGGGCACGTTTCTGATAATTTCTTCTGTTTTCATTATTTCCTCTTTTATTTTTAAAAATATCCTTTTAACACTCTAAAATCAATTTGACATTTAGTGAAACGGTAACGGATAGCTTAATTGTGGTATCCTTAAAATGGAGGATTGAAAAAAATCTTGACTTAGGAATCCTAAATTGGTTATTTTTCGATGTATTATTTTAGATAAAATTCAGGAGTATCAATGAAAAAAGCGCTTATATTTTTAAGTATTTTGGGTATGGCTTTGGGGATCACGGCATTTCAGTGTGCTTCGGCAGAATTAACAGGTGCAAAGCTTTATATTAATCAAAAACAATATGAAAAGGCTAAAGAAGCACTTCAGAAAGATATTGCCAAAAATCCAAATAGTGACGAAGGATGGTATCTTCTTGGATATATTTACGGTGAAGAAGGTAACATTTCCGAAATGTTAAATGCTTTCGATAAATCTTTATCCATCAGTGATAAGTTTAAGAGTCAGATTGAAGATTCTAAAAAATATTACTGGGCTACGAGCTTCAACAAAGGCGTAAATTTATTCAATAAAGCTAGCAATACCGCCTCTAAGGATACAGTGCAAATCTTTTACGAACAGGCTGCAGGACAATTTAAAAACTCGATATTGTGTCAACCAGATTCGTCGGTAGGCTACATTAATCTTGTGTATACTTATTTGAATATGAATAAAATTGACGATGCAATTGAACCACTTGAAAAATTAACTTCACTTAGAAATTCTGCAGAAGCTTTTTCGATGCTAGGACAAATCTATACGGAAAAAGGTAATACATTAATCGATACTTATCGCGAATCAAAAAATGAACAGGATAGCGTTAAAGCATACGAATATTTTGACAAGGCTATTTCTGTACTCGAAAAAGGAAGAGATTTGTTCCCGGATGACAACGAAGTTTTATTGAGACTATCGAATGCCTATATTTCGGCAAATAAGCTCGACGTAGCACTCGAAGCCTTCAAAAAAGGCGTTGAAAAAGATCCCGAAAATAAATTCTATCAGTACAACTTAGGAGTACTGCTTTTGAATGCCAATGATTTTGAAGGCGCAGAAAAACATTTCAAAAAGGCGATAGAACTCGACCCTCAGTACACAAATGCCATTTACAACCTGGCTGTTACATATATTCGTTGGGGTGCACAGATACGCGAGGAAATGGAGCAAAATGAAAACGTGAAAATAGACGAAACCAAGTATAAAGAAAAATTCCAGGCTGCTATCCCTTATCTTGAAAAATATCTGGAAGTAAATCCCAATGAAGCAGCTATATGGGAACTATTGGGCAAAGTTCACGCTAATCTTGGTAACGAAGAAAAATCGGTAGAGGCATTCAATAAAGCGGATCAATTGAGAAAATAATTCTTTAAAGCCGGGGGAATTGGTTCTCCCCCGGTTTTTCCCTCGCAATATAAACTTCCCTATAAAACAGGAGCGGCAATGGAACAGAACGAAATAAAAGCTCAACAAATAAACATTGAATTGGGTGAAAAAGAAGCCGAAGGCATCTATTCGAACCTTGCAATAATAACACATTCTCCCGCCGAATTTGTTATCGACTTTACCAGAGTGGTGCCAGGTGTACCGAAAGCAAAAGTTCTTGCCAGAATTATTACAACACCACAGCATGCAAAAATGCTGATGCGTGCTCTCAAAGACAATATCGAAAAATTTGAAGCACGCTTTGGTGAAATACGAATCGACGCTCACTCTTCGCCTCAATACGGTTTTATAAATCCCGATAAGGAAAACAAAATAAATTAAAGCAGCGCCGGGGTCACAGCTCTGAAATTCTGATTGAGGAAATCATAATATTTAGTTAAATTTCTATCGTCTTCAATTAGGGCTGATAAAATAAATCGGAGCTGCAATGAAAAGAATCACCCTTTTGGTTTTTCTGCTACTTACAAGTTTAAATGCACAGCAAGGGATTTCAATTCAACTGGATATTTTTCAAGACCTCAGCACGATAGACCTCGCGGCATTCATGCAAGATAAAAATATCGCTAATCAACCTCGTATTATGAGAGTATCAATCTTCCCCGAAAATGTTGAAGTAATTGTTGAAGGATTTGTTGAATGGAAAAAAGACGAGAATTCCAGCTTTGTACGGGTTGTATACTTCAAAACAAATCCTTTTTTATCCAGAAGTTTTTATAACGACGAACTGGATAATGGCGATTTAATTTATAAAGAATCCGAACTGAATTCTAATATTATTTCCGATATTGTCAATATTGGAAAACCAAGAGGTATTTTCAGGGTAGTTTTGAAAGTACAGGACATAAATTCAGGTGCTCAGGATGAAGAGGAAAGAACTTTTACATTTCTTAATACCACTGCACCTGAAATCACCTCGCCTCTCGAATCCGAGGAAGTCGATGTTGGAAACATAATAATAACATGGGACAAATCAATCGGCGCAAGTAGTTACATAGTTAAGGCTAATTATAAGAATGATGAATCTTCCGCCGAAGACGCTCTTAATTCGGGTAATCCACTGGTGGATAATCTTGAAGTCGACGCAAATACTACACAAATAAATCTTACTAATTACCTGGGAAGGGAAGTTCTTCCGGATACTAATGTGGTCGTTTCGGTAGCTGCAAAGATTGAAGGAGCTGGTGAAGTTTTATTTTTGAGAAGTAAACCGAGAGTTTTTAGAACTTCTTCTACAGCTGGCGGCGAAACTGAAAGTATGCGTGTGGTCAATCCAGTAATCTTGCGATTGGCAAATTTTCTTCAGAACAAGATAAGCCCGGAATTAGTAAATAAACTTCTCAACGGCGAGATTAGTCCCGAAAAGGTTAAGATTTTCGACAGCGAGGGAACTCAACTTGACTTCAGCGATTTGAATGCTATTCTCGATTATCTTGATCAAAATGAACGATCTATAATTTCAGTAGAGTTTAATAACAGGTGAATGCAATGAAGAGGAAAGTTTTTATTTTATTAATTGTTCCGCTTCTCCTTGGATTTAAGAGTGGAGAAGTAGACAATCTTCGGAAGCCTGCCGACGACACAAAGGAAATTATTGCTCTAATTAAAAAAGTATTTAATAACGTAACATTTCGCTTGACCGAAAAAGAATCTGATTGGCAGGAAGCAAAAATTGGTTTGCCCCTTTCAGACGGAAACGAACTGAGAACAGGTACGAAGTCCCTGGCTGTTGTTCTATTCAAAGACGGTTCGGGAATCCTACGAGTGCGAGAAAATTCAATACTCCATATTTACGGAACATCGGAAGGGCGTAAATTAAACAAGGATGCTTTTATTCAAAGAGGGATGATCGGCTTCGACGTAAATAAGCAAGCCGAGGGAGAAGAATTTCGTTTTACTACTCCTACGGTCGTTGCATCTATACGAGGCACGAATGGATTCCTCGAATTCGACGAGGACAGCACTTTTACCATGTCTTTAGAATCTGGAATGGCAGACCTGTCTTTTCGAGGTCCTCAGGGTGGTACCGGACAATTGAATGAAGGGAATACGGTTGTTATTACATCGGATGGCAATTTCCAATTCCGCAATCAAAATCAAGAAGACCTGAATAAAATCAATATGTCCAAACAAGCAACGTTAAAGAAAATTTATATTGAAACTGAAGAAGGTACAATTGAGATTGAGTATTATGCTCCGGAAGAATAAAAATTTATTACAAGGTATATTTATGTGTAAAAAATATATCATTGCTTTGTGTTTATTGGCGAGCTTGATTTATGCTCAGGTCAGTAATTATATCTTAGATGTGCAGGTCAGTAAAGCTATCGAAAATTCACCTTTAAATATTACTGCTACTCTTACATCAATTGAAAATATTTCCTCTATGGAAATTGCTTTCAGACAGTTCGGTAAAGATGAATATAGCATTAAAGAGATGGAGATGAAGGGTAATACTGCATCTGCCAATATTGTCGGCGAATCTGTACAAAGCCCATACATCGAATATTATATTGTTATATATCTGAAAGACGGTTCTACTGAGACTTATCCGGAGGGAGTACTTAATGGCACCCCTCCCATTCAAATAGCAGTTCAAGCGCCATCTGAAAAAGACAAAGAGATTTTAATTCTAAGTCCCGCGCCTGCAGAAAAATTAACTCCAGATAATTTTCTGCTAAGTTTATCTTTCATAAAAGCTCCTGAGACAGTTGATATAAAGAGGACCAGGATATTATTAAATAATGAGGACGTCAGTTCTAAATCACTTATTGCCGGGGAGCTTATTATTTTGAGCTCGTCAAATATAAAAATAGAACCAGGTAATTATGTTCTGAAAGTTGAAGTATACAACAAAGATGGTAACATTTATCATACATTATCTCGCTCAGTTCAGGTAGTTTCAACAGCGAGAATGGAGCAACTGGAAAATCAATTTAAATTCAGAGGAAATATACGAGCCGAAACGAGAACTGAAAACGTGAGCGAATCGAGCACACAGTATTCCAATATTAACGCAACTTTAAATGCGTCATACAGTTTCTTGAGTATAGACGGACAGCTTTATGTAACTTCGGAAGAAAAAAGTTATCTACAACCTTACAATCGTTATCTGCTTAAAATAGCTGCGGGCGATGTCTTTGAATTTCATTTGGGCGACACGTATCCCAGATTTCCATCGCTAATATTAAACGGCAAGAGAGTGCGTGGAATGAGCGGCGAAATTAAATTGGGTTTTTTCAATATACAAAGCTCGTTTGGTGAAATTTCGCGTGGCATTGAAGGTAAACTAATTGAAACATATCAAAAGGAAAATGCTCCTTTAGGCTCTAATATAATTCTGATAGACGAACTCAAGTATGGCAATCCATATGGCAAAGTGGAACTGGGAACTTACAAAAGAGAAATATTTTCACTCAGACCATCATTTGGCAGTGGCGAGAATTTTCAACTGGGTTTTTCTTATTTGCACGGCAAAGACGATCCGGGTTCGATTGAGTTTGGAGCAAGGCCAAAAGAAAATGCAGTCTTTGGCACAGATCTGACGTTTGATCTCGATAACAAAAATATAGTCTTCAATTCCCAGGCAGCATTCAGTATGAATAATAATGATATTTCGGCAGGAGAAATTGACGATGCCAGAATTGATTCGGTATTTGGAGAAGGGAAATCAATCGATATCGATCCCGATCAAATAAGAACTATACGCGATTTACTCGGAAATTTTATAACGGTTAACGAATACCTGGGTCCTCTTAACCCTCAAGAATTAGCTTCGTTTGCGGCTGAAACCAACTTAAACATAAATTATTTTTACAATACTTTGAAAGCCGCCTATATTTATCGTGGCAACGATTTCCAATCGTTTGGACAGAATTATTTAAGGACAGATATAAAAGGATTTAATATAAGCGACCGTCTCCGTCTCCTGGATAATCAATTGTTTATTTCCTTTGGGCTCGAAAAACTGGAGGACAATCTACAGAATACAAAAATTGCCACCACAAATTTTGATAATATTTCATCTTCGATATCGTATTTCCCAAGGATTAATTTTCCGAAAATTACTTTATCGTATAGCGTCTACAAAAAAAATAACGGCATCGATATTTACGATACTCTCTACAACAATTATATGATTAAAGACAGGACGAACAGAATTTCACTTGGTGTGTCGTATAATTTTAATTGGTATGTTCGCAACTCGGTTTCTTTTACTCTTGTAAATCAAAAGAGGGAAGATGAAACGTTGTTTAATAATGATCTTACTTATAATTCAATTTCTCTTTCGGTCAACAGTTTCTGGAACCGTAATTTAACTTCAATGATACAAGTACTATTTAACTCGACAGAACTGCAAAGTACTTCTTACGATTACGTTTCGTTACTCGGGCGTGTAAATTATAAAATGATAGAAGATCGATTGCAAATTACATTTTCTTACAATCCAAGTTTCGGGGATTATAAAAGACATTATGTGGAACTTCTGGCAGATTATAATTTGATTGCTAATCTTTTCCTTGGCTTACAGGCGCGATTTTTCCATTATCCGGGGAAATATACTAATTCAATTGCTGGATTATATGCAAGATTGAATTTCTAAATGGAAATAAAAAAAGAGAAAGATTTATTAAGCGGGATTATAATTGTATTTCTTTCTGCAATTTTATCCTTTTTGATTACGAATGTGTCGCCATTTCAAATTTCACCTTTGAAGGATCTTGAACTGCGCCTTATCGATAAACGATTCCAAGAAAGAGGTGCTCTCGATATCAAAGATAGTTCGGATGTAATTCTTCTTGAAATAAATCAAAATACTTACGACCAGGTACCGGAAAGTCAAAGGAGATGGCCCTGGCCACGATCCATTTTTTCGCATGTCATCGATAATCTCTCTCAAGCAGGCGTAAAAGCAATCGGTATCGATATCAATTTTTCTAATGCGGATTCATATTCGTCGAAGAACGACTCGCTAATGTCTTTATCGATCAGGCGTTCAGGAAAAGTTGTGCTAGCCGGAAAAATCGACATATCGAACGAAAGCAAATTGCAGGCGGGAAAAAGTTTTATCTCCAGTACAAATTACAACTTAGACAATATATTCTTTAGTGTTGATAGTTCGAGCGGAATTGTACAGGTGCCGTCCGATAACGATGGTATTTATCGCAGGTACTTTCCTTACGTTCGTTCTGCCGTAATTGGAAAGTCTTTTCCCAGTTTCAGCTTTGCTATTATCAACAAGTTCAAAAGTCTGAAAAACAATTATCTGGTTAAAGATAATGCCGATTATTTTATTCTGAACGATGTCAGAATTCCTAAATGGGACAATGAAAGTATGCTTATCAATTTTTACGGAGGTGATGCAACTTTCAAAAGAGTTAATTTAATTGATGTGCTTGATGATAAGGATTATGAAACATCAGATGAACAGTTGCTCGGCATGGAAATTAATACATGGGACGACCCGGATATCGGATTGCTTCATTCAGGAATATTCAAAGATAAAATCGTAATTATTGGCTCGACCATGCCAGAAGATAGGGACCTGCTGCCGGTTGCATTTTCGGAAGGCAAGACAGGAAGTAACATCCTCTATGGTATCGAATTCCATGCAAATGTAATTCAAAATATTTTATGGAAAGATTTTTTATACAAACAGTCATCTTCTATAATTTTCATTCTTACCACAATTCTTTCTTTTCTTACTTTTATTCTTACCAATGCTGTAAGAAATATCAAACTGAAAAATAGTATTGTCATAGAAGTATTAAATATTACAGCGATTGTCTGTTGCATATACTTAATCTACAGGGGCGCCGTTATTTTGTTTATCGATTATCATCTTGTTGTGCCGGTAGTAAATTACTCGCTTGCGGTGGTATTGTCTTATTTTACGTCGACAGCGTATAATTTTATTAGCGAGCGTAAGCAAAATCTTGTTATAAAAAATATGTTCAGCCAGTATGTAAGCAAGGAGATTGTAACGGAGTTGTTAAAGAATCCATCGAAATTGAGACTTGGTGGTGAAAGGAAAGAAATTACGATAATGTTTAGTGATATTGCCAATTTTACGTCGTTCTCCGAAAAAAGGAAGCCCGAAGAGCTGGTTGGATACATTAATGAATTCCTTAATGAAATGAGTGAAATTATCATTGAACATAAGGGTACTGTCGACAAGTATTTAGGTGATGCAATCATGGCTTTCTGGGGAGCCCCGATTGAAATAAAAGAGCATGCTCTGCTGGCTTGTCATGCCGCTTTAAAAATGCAAAAACGTCTCGTTGAACTCAGAGAGAATTGGATGGCTGCTGGAGAAACACCAATTTATATTAGAATTGGCATCAATACAGGCGAAGCAATTGTGGGCAATATTGGAGGCGTGAAGAGGTTCGATTACACTGTGCTGGGCGATAACGTCAATCTGGCGTCGAGACTTGAAAGCGCCAATAAAGCCTACGGCACTAATATTATGATAAGCGCCTCGACTTATGAATTGATTAAAGAACATTTCCTTGCAAGGGAACTCGACCTAATCAGAGTAAAAGGTAAAATGGTACCAACTAAAATTTATGAACTGATCAGTACAAAAGATGACGTTGCTGCAAAGGAAGCACTGGAAAAACTCGATTTTTATTTCCAGGGTCTAAGCTTATATAAAATGCGCAATTTTGAAGCTGCTTGTGATTACTTCAGACGAACGTTTGATGAACTGAAAGATTATCCATCACGAGTTTATGCAGAACGTTGCGAATTTTATATTACCAATCCACCACCTGCAGATTGGGATGGAATTTTTGAGCTGACCACTAAATAATGGATTACTTCGAAACGTATCTCAAATTAAATATTGCGGCAATCAAAAATACGAAATTTGCAAACCATGCCGTTAAAAACGGATCCAACATTCCGTTCTTACCAAATGCCTGACTTACTTTCATGAAAACAAGATAAATAAATGTAATCAACAAATTAATCCCGAACTGGAGCGCCAGACCTCCTCTTCTTTTATTTGCCGAAATTGGTAAACCAAACAGTACGACGACAATGCACGAAAATGAAAACGAAATTCTCGATTGATATTCAATTTCAATTGCAGTTGGATTGTTGCCCGTACGCTTTTGTTCGTCTCCAAAATTTTTTAACTCTACGAGCGACATTTCTTCCGGTTTACGCTGTTTTTTAATTACATCCTCAGGCTTAAAATTCAGTCCAGGAAATTCTTTTACTGCAAATCGTGACATACTTTCCGTTGTGTCGCCGAAATCCCGTTCGACTCCATTATACAATATCCATTGATTTTTAAGGCTGTCGTATTTCATTCTGAATGCATCGTATCTTCTTAAGATTTTAGTGTTGTCGTTGGATGAGAATTCCTGAATGCTAACCTGATTAGCCTGGTCGTTTGCAATATCATAAAGATTAATCGTCACTATTCTGTTCTTAGTATCCTGAAAGTATATATTGCTTCCAAAATAGACTATTCCTTTTTTAAGATAAGTTTGTTCAATATAAACTTTGTGTTTGTTTGCCATCGGGACAATGTAGCCTCCGAAATATATCAATAGAATCGATATAAAAAATGAGGTAATAATAAACGGGGTCATAAAACGGTAGATGCTGATGCCGGCTGCTTTAATTGCAGTCAATTCGTTTTGGTTCGACATTTTACCTGCAGTAAATAAACTTGCCAGTAGAACTGCAACTGGTGTCATTAGTCTTATTATTTCAGGCATGAAAACGATGTAGTATTCCATTATCATACTTGCATCGACATTCTGGTCGATAAAATCGCCGAGTTTTTCCATCATATCGATGATTACGAAAATCACCGTGAAAGTGATCAATCCAAATAATACGGATTGTAAAAATTGTTTAATCAGATAGCGGTCGAGAATTTTCATTTTCATCCGTATTAAATTTCCAGGATTTAGGTATTACTTTACTAATGAAGTCGAATTTCAGTTCAATACGTTCTCTTGCGCTTTTAATTGTAAGTACAATTCCTAAAATTCCCAACAAAATATTTGCGCTCCAGATGCCCCAGAAGGGTGAGAGTAAGCCACGGTCGGAAAGTTTTTCTCCGCCTATTAAAAATGTCCAGTAAATTAGAAAAAATACAAGACTGATTCCTGCAGCCATTCCGAAGCCACCTTTTCGTGTCATTGTACCGAGCGGTGCCCCGATTAGTATAAATACTATGCAGGCGAAAGGTAAGGCATACTTTTTATGAATTTCAACCCAATAGCGATTAATCTCCTTTTTATTGTATTCAAGTCGAATTAGAATGTTACTCAATATATTTTTATGATTGATTAATTTTCGTTTAACTCTGTCATATATCTTTTCGTTTTCCTTTTCGGTGACCCTAAGAGTTTCATTAACAGTAATTTTAGAAAGTGTATTGTTTAGTTCGGACAGGAATTTTCCCCTTGTTTTTTGGAGGCTATCGACAATTAACAACATTTGCGGTGCGCCAAGTTCACGGTCGCCGCGTGGACCGCCTGGTGTCGATTGCTCAAATGTAAATTGTTCAGCAGGCATAGCAATTTTATGTTTGTTAAAACGGAGTCGTCTATATTCATTCCAGTTGCTATTATTAAATTCGTGTATTTCACCCAGCTCTAAATCCATTATCAATTTTTTCTGATTTGGCGAAAGATAAATGATACCTTTTTTCGCAGTAACCAAATTAATAGATGGTGGAGTCGAATAGTCGTAAATTGTAATGTCTTTCAATATGTTGTTTCCCTGGTCGATTTGACGTGCAAGAATTGAATAGTTGGGGACGTCCTGTGAAAACACTCCAGGTACCAAAGATAGTGTCGGTTTTTGACGTGATATATCCTCCATTAAAATTCTGGCAGCATGATTTGCATCAGGATAGATATTGTTATTGAAATAGATTAGAAATAGAGCCAATAAAACCGAAGCGCCAAGTGGCGGCAGTATCATTCTGTAGAGACTCATGCCGGTGGCTTTCAAGACGGCAACTTCGTTATTTTGTGCCATTCCTCCGAATGCCATTAAAGTTGCAACCAGAACAGACATCGGTATAACAAGTACAATCATCCAGGCAAGGTTGTAAACTATCAATTTTATAATAATCCAGAGCCCCAATCCTTTACCAACTAATCGATCAGCAAATTTCATAAGGAACTGCAATAAAAAGATGCCGATGAGTGAAAATACCGAAAACAGAAAAGGAGCCAGATGGTTTTTTAATATGTATTTTGTTAATATCATTTGTTATAAATTTATAGACATTCAAATTTACCAATAAATAAAGGCAGAATAAAAATTTTTTATCTACTAATTTACTTGAATCCTGCAGTTATGTAAGTTAAATTTGAATTCAAAAGATAATGGGCTTTGAGTACCTAAAAGAAACTACCGGAGGAGTCGTGGACAATGTAATCAATTATCTGAATACGAATTTTGAAAATTCTTTGGAAGAACTAAAAGAATACCTGCGTATTCCGAGCATCAGCACATCATCAGAACATAGTAAAGATATGGTGAAATGTGCTGAATTTCTGGCAAACAAACTGAGAAATATCGGTTTGACAAACGTCGAGGTATTCAGTACGGAAAAGCATCCAATCGTCTATGGTCAATGGGTCGGTGCTCCGGATAAACCAACCGTTCTTATCTATGGTCATTACGACGTGCAGCCGGTCGATCCAGTTGAAAAATGGTCTTTTCCGCCGTTCGAACCGAAGATTGAAAATGGAAAATTATGGGGGAGGGGAGCAAACGATAATAAAGGTCAACAATTTGCTCATATAAAAAGTGTAGAAGCTTTTTTTAAAAACTATGGCGCACCGCCCGTTAATGTAAAATTTTTAATCGAAGGCGAAGAGGAAATCGGCAGTGGCAGTTTATCGAAATTTATTATGAAACATAAAGAACTTCTATCATGCGATGCCATATTAATTTCCGATACAAGTATGTACGCTCCGGGAGTACCAACTATCACATACGGTTTGCGAGGACTTCTTTATATGGAAGTTGAATTGACAGGACCTAAAGCCGACCTTCACTCCGGAAGTTTCGGCGGAGCTGTTGTCAATCCAATAAACGAACTGGCAAAAATAATTTCAAAATTGCACGATAAAAACGGACGAGTTACAGTCCCGAATTTTTATAAAGATGTAATGAAATTAAGTGAAGCTGAAAAAGAAAATTTCAAACGCCTGAAATTTTCCGATGCAAAGTTTGCAAGGGAATTGGGAGTTAAAACTCTCTATGGCGAAAAAGGGTTCACAACTCTGGAACGTTTATGGGTTCGACCAACTCTCGATTGTAACGGAATTGTCGGCGGATTTACGGGCGAAGGGGCAAAAACAATTATTCCATCGAGAGCGTCTGCAAAGATCAGCATGCGACTTGTAGCGAATCAGAATCCTAAAAAAATAGCGGCAGATTTCACCGGCTATATCAAAAGCCTGGCACACGAAGGAGTTAAAGTAAACGTAAAGATGATTCATTACGGCTATCCTGTTGTAGTGCCGCTCGAAGACCCGACAGTTCAAATAGCGGCTAAGGCAGTTTCGAAGGCTTTCGGTAAAAAAGCCGTCTTTACTCGTGAAGGTGGTTCGATTCCAATTGTAGTCGAGTTCATGAATCATTTAAAAGCCCCTGCAATTTTAATGGGATTGGGACTCGATACAGACAACATCCATTCACCGAATGAACACTTAGTCCTCGATAATTTGAAAAATGGGATGATTGCTTCAGCTTACTTTTTGAAAGATTTTTCGGAATTAAAAGGGTGATAAAATTAGTTAAATTTTTGATTCTCTCGCTATCATTAATTTCTGCGTGCACTTCCGAGCAAAAAGAAGGTGGAGATGCTGCAACCTCATCCAGTAAAGAAAAAGAAATAAGAGAATATAATCTCGAAGTAGAAAAAGAAAGAGCCGAAAACAGATTTCCGTGCGATACTATAGCGCTTGGTGAATACGTTATGGAAAATTATCCGCCCGGCACATATATACTTCAAAATGAGCCAGCAACAATATACGGAATACCAAAACCGGCAGTCATTTATTTTAAGGACGGCGGAAATTTTATTTTGACTCTGATCGTACGTTCCAAAGAATCCGAAAGATTTGTCGAAAGGAAAAACGTACAGGGATACGAATCGAGTTTTATCAACCTCGATAGTACTAAACTAGGTACGGCGTTCTTTTATTTGACCTTATTCGAATGCAACGACAACAATTTCGAAAAAATATGGGAAGCTGAAGTACCAATACACGGTGGCTTCAGCAAAATGTCTATCAAAACCTGGAAACCTAAGAATATTAAATATGTCGAGCTCTTTTATGAGGACGGAATTATTTCGGGACACAGGAAATATAATTTTTTCCTGATAGATGGCTGGCGTAAGCCTCCACACCTGCTCGAAACCTACGTGGGTATTGTTCATAAAAGAACACTCGCAAACATTAATAATGATAAATATCCCGATTATTATGAATACCGATTTATCGAAGACTCGCTCAAAATTCGTGTTCTGGATTCGATACCGTTCTACTGGAACGAAAATAAACAACTTTACGTTACTAAGGTAAATCCGCGCTGGTTCCGTAAATATTGACTAATTTATTAAAAAGAAACGGTCGTGTATGTTTATTGGGACGAATAATAATTTAACAAAAAATATCAACGAGGAATATAAATTACTATGCTATGGCGCTGCAGCCGTAAGCCTTGAGGAAAATATTATTAAGGTGGAAGGGAAAGACACTCTCGATTTTATACATAGAATTTCCACTAACAACCTTAAGGACTTAATACCTGGCAAAAAAATTAATACGCTTTTTTTGAATGATAAAGGAAGGATCATTGATCGGACTGTAATACTTTATCTTACAGATTTTTTCTGGCTGATTGGACAGCCTGATCCGGACAAAAAGCTGTTGAGCTGGATAAACAAGTATATTATTACTGAAGACATTAAAACCAACGACGTTACTTCGGACTATAAAATAATTACGGTTACCGGCGAGCAAAGCACTTCCTATTTATCACTTATATTTGGACAAGAATTTCTTTCAATTGATGACAACAATTTAATTATTACACAGACATCTGGATTCGATACAGTATTGTTTAGAAATGTTGAAAAAGGAAATACTTTATATAAGATTGTAATAAAGTCAAATCAGTACAAACAATTTTGTGAATATCTCCATGCAAATAAAAGTGCATTCGACTTCGGCTTTGTCAGTGAAGATGCATTTAAATATTATTGCATTTTACATGGTATAGTTGGCAGGAATGAAGTAACAATGGATTTTAATCCGCATGAAGTGGGACTAACTGGTGAAATTAGTTTTACAAAAGGGTGTTATATTGGTCAAGAAGTCATAGCCCGACTCGATACTTATGATAAGGTTCAAAAAAAACTGGTCGGTATAAAAATTGGAACGGAAATTGCCGAAAAATCATATGAAGTTTACAATGCTGGCGAATTAGCTGGAATTGTAACAAGCGGCATAAATGTAGGAGGTAAATTTTATGGGCTCGCTGTAATTAAGAAAAAATATTTAAACGACACTCCTCTTTATATTAATCATGAAGGGGAAGAAATTGAAATTGAACTGAGGAACATTGATTGACAGATGAAGATTTATACTAAAATTGGCGATAATGGTACAACATACTTACTTGGGGGTAAAAAAGTATTTAAAGATGACCAGCGACTGAATGCCTACGGAACAGTGGACGAGTTGAATTCTATATTAGGACTGGCAATAACAGAAATTGAGAACCCGGAACTTGTCGAAGTTTTACGCAGTATACAGGTTGAATTGTTTGAAATGGGTTCAGACCTGGCAACTCCCGTTGATTCAAATGTTAAAATTGATAGGTTCGAAATGACAAGGTCGGAGCGCCTCGAAAGATTAATTGACAGGTTTGATGAGCGACTGCCAGTATTGAAAAATTTCATTTTACCCGGAGGCAGTAAATCTGCAGCTTTATTGCATTATGCCAGGACAGTTTGTAGAAGAGCAGAAAGGGAAGTAGCGGCTTTAATGAAAACAGTTGAAATTGAGAAGAATGTTTTAGTATATTTGAATCGCCTTTCTGATTTGTTATTTGTATTAGCTCGATATTGTAATCAAATTAATGGCACCCCAGAAATTATCTGGAAAAAATAATTTATGGGGGTGATATTGGCTTCGACGGAGCTATAGGTTCTTTGAACTGCACACCGTGTTACCGTAGACACGTAAAACGACGGTAAAAAAAGTAAATGGCGAATATAATTACGCTTTAGCTGCCTAATTAAAATATGGTAGCCGTTCTTCAAGTTCTCTCGCACCGGGATTTGAAAGAACGTCGCTCAGGTGCGATAGCCAAGTCGAGTGTCCGTGCAGGCAAGGCGAATTTTTAACGGACTGGTTTCGAGAGGATTTGTCTGTTAATCCGATCGAAACGAGACAAAACTTAAACAGACTATGT
Source organism: Melioribacter roseus (assembly GCA_020722005.1). GTDB lineage: Bacteria > Bacteroidota > Ignavibacteria > Ignavibacteriales > Melioribacteraceae > Melioribacter > Melioribacter roseus_A. The sequence goes on along the minus strand of DYLP01000002.1, from coordinate 312 downwards.
GTGTAGACGTTCACTGAAACGTAGCTTCGGACCGGGGTTCGACTCCCCGCACCTCCACCAATTTTTATTTCACTTCAAAACAAAATTCCTCTCTCTACGTCTAACAATCCAATAAATCGGGACATAAAATCGATGCGATTGCTCGGAAATCTTTTGTGGATTGTTATTGGAGGTGGAATTGTTCTATTTTTTGAGTATTTAATAGCTGGTTTATTGCTCTGCATAACAATTGTAGGGATACCCTTTGGCGTCCAATTAACCCAGATTTGTCATTAGAGAAAAGTTTGTTTTGACAAACATAGAAATAATATC
>DYLP01000023.1 GCA_020722005.1 Melioribacter roseus | reverse complement strand
TATAAATTATTTGTCAATTGTAAAAAATATTTTCCAAAAAACTGTTTGACGAGATTTTAGGCTTAATTTTTAAGTTTAAAGGCAGCTAATACAAATTTTTTTGCAAGAGAACTTACATAATTTCAAAAAAAATATTACATTAAGCAGCAATTTTATGTCTGTTTGCCTTCTTGCTAATCCCATTTTAGAGCTGTATGTGTAACGTTTTAGAAAATCGGAAAAGGATAAAAACAAAACAAAAACAGCTAAAGATTTTCAGAATTATCGGGAGAAAAATATGTGGCCAGCAATAATAATAATAATATTAGTGATAATCCTGTTTCTGCTTTATGAATACCGATTGCGGAAACCCGACCAGTTAGTTTTGTATGAATCGGATGGAAAAATCATACTGAAAAAAGGTAGATTTTATCCCCGTCATTTGTGTCTGGTGCTTCCTCGAACAATTCATTCGGTACAATTAAACATTGATTCGACGGCTAAAGGAAATCTTGATATAAAAATTAGAATGACCTTCAGTGTAGTTCTATCGTTCGAGAATATTCATAAATTGATCAAAATCGGCGGATGGAATACCAGAGCTGTAGAGAAAGCTACTAAGGAACTCGAAATATTGATTGAAAGCTGGGTGAGAGAATTAACCGAAAAGTATGAAATAGAGGAATTGAGCGGAGAGAAGATTTATCAATTTCTGAATAAAAATACGGATATAAGTAAAGATAAATTTGGTCTGGAAATCGTATCGATTTTTATTCAATTGATTGAAATCCTTGATACGAAAATAGCCGACGCCATTAAGCAGCAGGAATCTGCACGTATTTTAGAACAAACCGAAGAGTTAAATCAGAAAGCTCGTATAGCTGCTGCTAAAGCTAAATTCAAAGCTGAAGAAGAAATTGCTTTGTTGGAAAATCAACTCGAAATGAAAAAATATGAACTGAAAAACAAGGAGATCGAGAAAGAAGCTGCAATAGCCGAAAAACGTGTTCAAGAAGAACTAAAAAGAAAACAAATGCAACTCGAATTCGAGTCGAAAGAGCTGGAATTACTCAAGAATAATCCCGAACTGTTGCTTCTTACTCCTCAAGCTGCTCGTCTTGCAGAAGCAAGTCAAACACTTAAAAATGCTCGTACGGTTGTATCTCTGTCATCTGCCGATTTACCACAAGGCTCCGAGCTTTCCGTTCTATTCCAGAACTTGCTCCATAATTTAACGGAAAGTAGAAAGAAAAACAGTGAAAGAAAAACCGAATAGCTATAATAATGATTTCAAAAGACCCGCTGTTACTTTTTGAACTGAAGCCAATTAAAGCGGCAAAAATTTCGGAAATTAGCGAATCAACTGCCGCTTCTTCGGTACCAGTTCACGAAAGAGTAAATTTCCATATCGGAAATCCAGTTCAGGATGAACGGCTTTACTCTATTTTTATGCGATTGGCAATGGGTATTGATCTGCTCGACGATAGCTTATCGATAGATAACCCTCAAGCTTTCTGCCGTGAATTAGATTTGTCAAATGAAGACGCTCCAAAAGTTGAATTGATAGCCGAATTAATAAAAAGGGCAGCACCATATTCGCCGCGCGGTGGATACATTAAATCTAAACCCGAATTTATAATTGAATTTTTTAATGATTGGCTTTCACATAAACAACAAGAACCTCTTTCTTACGATACAGGTGCTAAATCGGGTAAGAGGGAAATAATACTGGCTTCAAACGGTATTCCCGAGACATTACGCGTTTTTTTTCATTCCGTTTCCGAATTTATGGTCAATCTACCGGCAGATATTCTTCTGTTCGACTGTGAAATACCTGAACATTTAAAAAAATATGAAGGTGTACGATTTCATAATCTTGGAAATGTAGAAGAGGCTTTACTGCCTCAATTGAATAGTATATTGAATAACGAAAATGCACCGAAATTTCTTATACTGGGCAAAATTACAAATGAAGTGACAAGAAGACATTTGAGGAATCTTAGCTTAGAATATCCTCTCTTTTTTGTTGAAATAAATAATGCACCGAATCACCTTTCGCTGGCGCGTGAAGCCAAAATGATGAACAGAGTCCTTCGTTTTATAACTCCATCGGCTTTTTCAAACAGGCTGAAAGGCTTTTCGCTGGTATTCATTGCGGGCAACCACGAATTTATAAAAGTTCTGGAAAATGTACATTTCAAACTAAAGGGAACACCCTCTTCGACGGAAATTACTCTGTTGAATTATCTGCTGAAGAAGGGTATCGAGGAAGAAAAGGAACCGCTTGACATCAAGGTTGATGCTGAAATTGAAGGCGAATCTGTTAGGCTTGGACTGGAACCACTTTCAGGTTTTGCCAGAACCGCCGAAAAAATTATCGGTAATATTGTCGAATTGAAGGGAAGGGAGGTCGAAAAGAAGATTAACAGGATCATAGAAGAATTCAGTTCGCATACCGGTAAACATAAAAGATTTTCTTCGAAAATTAGTTACGACAGATTTGCTTCGTACAACGCAGTAGAGTTGTACGATGAAATGGTCGATAATTTCAACAATGACGATTGGATAAAAGACCTTAAGACGTCTTACCTCAGCGCATTTATTAATCATCATCCGGAGTATAAACTTGAAGATTCACTGGTTGTAAGCGGCTCGTCAAGAACGGCGCTCAGTATACTCGGATTCCACTGTGGCATCAGAGAAGCTATTATACTCGATCTGAGCTGGACTTATGAACATTGTTTTCCCGAAGTATGTACCGTTCCATTAACAGATGATTTTCAAATTGATATTAAAGCAATTATAGATGCAGTTCAGAATAAATTGTCGAAAGATGCCGGCTGGAAAAAATATGGTGCGGTGGTTTTAAACAACCCCCATAATGCTACGGGACAAATTTTCGATAGAAACGATTTGAAAGAACTGCTCAAGTGGCTGCTCGAAAGGGAAATTAAGGTCGTCGACGATTTGTCGTATCAAAATGTTAAACCATTTGTTGGTCTGGAAAAAGTCGATACTCTGCGTCAGTTATGCATAGAACTAGTTGAAGAAGGTTATCTTACGAGTGAAAAAGGAAAGTATTTAATTACAATTCATTCGATGTCGAAGACCGATTCGTTTGCAGGGGCGCGTCTATCGGTTGTCGAAATAAGACTTCCCGAATTACGAAATAAATTTCAAAGTATAATTGATACTTTTCGTGATAACGTTTCTGCAATTTACATTTCGTATCTACTTTATCGTAACAAAGTTGAAGACGTCAGAGCATATCATAAATTACGGAACAGGATATTTTACGACAGAAGCAAAGCATTGGAGGAAGCCGCCGAAAGCCTTCCTGCCGAAAGGAACAGATTCAATATAAAAATAAAACCACCTGTCGGAAGCATGTATCCTCAAATGATTATTGAAAATCTGCCGGCTGGCTTGTCGCTCGATTGGCTTGCTTCAGGACTGGCACGACAGGGAATAGGGTTGATTCCACTTTCTACTTTTGCACGTACAGAAAAAGGTTTTGAAACAGGAAGAAAATCTTTCAGACTAACGCTCGGTGGTTCGGACGGTGCCGAAGTACTTGCAAGGAAAACACGACGTGTTCTAATCGATCTCAATAGAATGATTGCCGAAGAATCTGCAAACTATAACAAGCGTCAATTAAAAGTAAAGCAAATTAATCTAAAGAAAAAAGTTGTTCTTGTAGATTATTCGAATTACTGGAAAGTACTTGAAAAACATATTCTCGAAAACATTGAACATATCTTTACTGGTTATCTCAATAGAATGAATGGTGGAGGGGACTATTCGTTTAATAAAAAGAAATTTCTAGATGAATTTATACCTTATAAGTTGTCCATCTATCAAAACAAGTTTGAAGAGCTTCAATCGTATGTAAACGAATATGCTGGATATATTCTTTCGGGCAATCAAAAACAACTCGAATCAATTCTGGAACGCGAATTTTATAAAGATTCACTCGAAAGGCGCAAGGAAGCTTTCCGTAGCAGAATGTTCGACAGAACTGTTCATCCCACTCAAATGTATTCGATTAAAACTGATATAATTGCCGAGCGCATAATCGAAAATCTTTTGAGAGGAATCATACCCTCAAATAATGAGCTGGAAAAATTGAAAGAGGAGCTTGTTAAAGAATATCTGGGATTAAACGTTGCCATTATATCGAACGAAGAACCTCATGAATTGATACTCGATTTGAAGACGATAATATCAGCCGAGAATTTTATTTCCCTTTATTCCGACTGTCAGTTCGAAACATTTCTATCTTTCTGGGGCGATTGGGACGGCAGTAATCGACCTTCGGGCCAGGGGCACAGTCTGGTGGCTTTTGTATTAATTGAGAATATTGTGCGTCAGGCAAGAATATTGGAAATGCTGATCGGAAATAATCATTCGCTTGAGCTTGATGAATATCTTATAAAAGAATTGGAAAAACTCCCTCAACGGAACAAGCGGTTTACAGCTCTCTTAAACCAGATTACTCAACTTACGCATCAGCTCGAAAAAAGATACCGCGGCACACTTCCATTTAATTTACAACCGAGCAAATTGAGAAAACTCGGTATGAAACTTCATATTGCTCAGGACCCGCTGACGCGTTTGTGGCACCATAACGACCGTCTTGAAAGAAAAATGCTCGAACTTAGAATAAGAAGAAGGAATACTTTAGAATATTATTTCGATTTGAACAAGAGATTACGAAAAACTTTGCACAGTCATATTCCGGAAATAATTAAAAACCTTTCGGATAAACGGTTACTTCTTGAAGTCATGATGTACAGGGACTTATTGAGAAGGTTCGTTGTAACGCCTCGTATCCATCAAAAATTAATTACAGCGCAGGATCAATTTGCCATCGACACGACGGTGCATAACATAAACGAAATTAATGAAATAGCCGCAAGGTACGGGAATCCTGGAATGGTTCTGGCCTTGCAGGTGAGCATGACCACAAAACCTGAGGCTTTAATATCGCTTGACCGTAAAATGAGGTCGAAGCGAGAAGAAATTTTAAGAGAAAACAATGATCTTGGTCTGCCCGCAGTATGGCTGGTACCCTTGTTCGAAGACCTCGACTCCGTAAGTAATATTAAAAATTATCTCGACAAAATTTGGGAATATTCCTTCCAGAGCAGAAGAATCAATCAGGATACTGCAGAACGTTTTAATGAAATTATTACAGAAATATTTGTTGCAGGTTCAGATTTAAGTCAGCAGGTTGGACAGGCAATGGGTATGAATCTTTACAGGGAAGCGAAGTACGAATTAATGACGTGGCTGGCAGCGAATAATTTAATTGGACGAGTGCGCATGAAAATGGGCAGCGGCGAGCCAATGCAACGTCAGGGCGGGTATTATTCGGAAGTTGCTGGCAAGGAATTGTTCATCGATTCATATTTATCGCAGAACCGATTTAATAAGTATCTGGCTGAATCGACTCGAAAAAGTACCCAGTATGCAACCACTCCTTTGCTGGGTGTTTTTGCAGGAGGCGACCTGAGAACTTTTCAGAGCAATATTTCCGAAAAACTCAGATATATATCAACTTTCCAAAGAGCACAGCTTCTTTATCATATTAAAGAAGCTCAGGAATTCAACGAAAAAGAAATTCAAAGAGCCGGCGAACCTTTGTCTGAAACCAGACTTCAATTTAAAACGAGAGGCTTGCAGGAACTTGAAAGACTTACTGTCGGCAAGAAAGACGAAATCTTCAACGAATTCCTGAATTTGCACCGTGAAAATTTTCGCCAGATTTTGTACGGCAGAGATGAAGACGTTGTTGGTATTCATCTAATCTCATATTTTATTGGAAGGACTACACCACCGCTACGCGACCGTCCCACTGAGCGTCCTGGACAGGGCATTGGCGAAGGTGCAGGACAAAAAATACTCGAAAAAATTGCCGGTACAATTCCATTCTCTAAATACGGAAGTCTATTACGCGCCATTTCGCATAATCAATCGCAAAGCGTCATCCTCGGTATTAATCAATTGACTACAGGATTATTCCGGGCACTCAACAACTTTTCGCAGCGCGAATTTACCGAAGGTGAACCGATGTACTTGATATCTGAACGGGTTCTTCCTAAACTTCCCGTTTATGAAATGCTTCAAACACTCAGAATTTATCACGACGTCGACCTTAAATATTTGAGCAAAATGGAAAAAGCTTTTCCTGCTGGCAATTCGGCATTGATTGCATTGCGTGAGGATATCGACTCGATGCAGAATTATCTAAGCTGTTTCCAGAAAGAACTCTTAAGAAGACACGGGCTGGAAGTTTCAGAATTCTTTGAAGGCAATTGTTTCATTCCGGATTTATTACCCACGCTCAGACCCGATGTCGCTGTACTGCTGCAAAAGAATTTGTTCAATACGAACCTCGAAGAGATAATGAAAGACATTAAAGGAAACGTTGACGATAAATGGTTGAAGGAAATGCAATACCTTTTGAAAATTCCTGAAGAAATCAGAATGTGGCGTCAGAAAATCTGGGATTTGCTCGAAGAACCGGTTTACCAACGCGTTGCCAGTTTTGTCGAACTTGCTATTGCATTCTACACTCTATCGTCGAGTTCCTCATACAAAGAATATCTCTTTTCGCCTAAAAAAATAAAAGCGGTGCCTCAATTTACAAAGTCGTCTTTTGACGACAATATGCAACAATTTCTTTCTGCTGCCGTTGAATATCTCGCCGCCATCTCGCAGGAAATGGTCGAAGTACCGATTAATATTATTCGCGCTTTAAAAGAAGTTGAAAGAATAATTAAAATTGAAGAACAGGCTCTCTCCCCAAAAGACCAGGATAAACTGAAATTCTATCTTCTACAGATTGCCCGACTTGCCGGTGAAAACGGCTAACGCTAAATTTGTTTAAGAAATATTTGAAAAGTGAGGAAGTCGATGAATGAGTTTCATACGCTCGGGAAAATTCTTGTTATAGGCGGTGTTGCTTTGCTAGCCATTGGTCTTTTATTAATCTTCTTCGGTAAAATCCCTTATATCGGGAAATTACCCGGCGATATTACAATCAAAGGAAAAAATTATACAATTTATTTCCCGTTGGCTACTTCAATAATTCTCAGCTTAATCATTTCGTTAATTCTATATCTTTTCAGAAAGTGAAACCGAATTGATTATTGTTCATCTTACTTTACAGAAAAAATTAAATAAAAAAATAGAGGAATGGATGGCAAATAAAACTGCTTTAGTCAAATATGTGGAGGGGGTAACGTTTTTAGGCAAGACGGATTCGAATCATTGGGTAACAATGGACGGACCCGAACAATTTGGAGGAAGCGATGCGGCAATTCGTCCAAAGGAACTTATTTTAATTTCGCTCGGAGGGTGTACGGCAAGTGATGTAGCTGTAATATTGAAAAAGAAGCGAGTAAAGTTCGACGCCTTCGAAGTGAATATTAAAGCGGATACTCAAGAAACTCACCCTCAGGTTTTTACTAAAATTCATCTCGAATATGTTTTTTACGGAAAAGATATACCAAAAGAAGCAGTCGAAAGAGCAATTGAACTGTCGCAAAAAACTTATTGTAGTGTAACGGCAATGTTGCAAAAGTCAGTAGAAATTACGCATTCTTATAGAATTGAAGAAGAAAAGAAATAATTATTTCAAAGGTATTCGGGCGGAATAGGCTTTCTGTCCGAATATCCATTTGTTAATTCGTGATAATATTTAATTTCCTCTTCGTCACTCCTCCAGCAGAGATAAACTTCCCTGTCGTTTATAATTGCAGGAAAGTCAACCAATCCAATCTGAAAATTCCAATCCTTGTATAAACAACCAATTTCTTCGAGTTCTTTAATATATCCGTTTATTTGGGAACTCATTTTAAGAATATCCGGATTGCCCTGATAGTTACCGCCTAACAAGTCCGACTTTGACCTTATTTCGTATGCCGTGTTGATGATATCCCGTACAATTCTTTTTACAAGCGGTAGTGTCCTGTTGGCTTCTGCTACAGTAAAATATTTAATTTGTGTTTCCACTCGGTTTCCCTTTCTCGTGTAGCCTTTAATCAAATAACGTCACTTTAATGTTAAGAAAATTTAGAATAAAAGAAAATAAAAAGAATACAGATTACTTTAAATCTTGTGCATTATCTTGATAAAGGTTTTGAATGAAAGCAGCGAAAAATACATCAAAAATCGTGCACACTTTTTTAATGAGTTCAACTTACAGCTTCAAGCTTAATTTCATTTCACTGGTAAAGAAAGATTTCAAAAAAGGAAGAACAGCATGCGTTCATTGTGCATTAATCAAAGCATTTGATGGACAGATTAACGAAAAGGGTGACGATATTTGTAAAAAATTCTTGCATACGGCGGAAAATGAAGGTCGTTTGGAACAGAAAATTGTATGAGTTAGACAAGTACAAAGGTAGAAAAATGAAGAGATAATTTTTTATATCCTCACAACGAAAAAGAAACCGAAGATATTCAATCTGCAAGCAGGATATATTAACTGCTTGCTGTACTTCCTGAATCATGAAAAGAGAAATAATCGTGTGAACTACTTAAAAATGTATGCAAATATTGTGCAGAATAATAATATGTTTAGTTGGCATTAAGTTTTAAAATAATACTATTATATACTATTTTTCTTTTTATAATTTTTTTGATTTATAAAGTAGGGGAAACTATGGCTCTCATTCGTCCTTTTAAGGCTTTAAGACCGCACGAAAAAGTAGCTCATCTGGTGGCAAGTTTACCGTATGACGTTGTAAGCAGGGAAGAAGCTGCCGAACTTGCAAAAGGAAATCCATTGAGTTTTTTAAGAGTTACACGCGCCGAAATTGAAATGCCGGCTGATATTGATGTTTATTCAAGTGAAGTTTATGCTCGAGCAAAAGACAACCTTGAACGTCTTAAAAACGAAGCTCCTCTATTGCAGGATAATAATCCTCATATTTACGTATATCGATTAATCAGGGAAAGTAATGCCCAGATTGGTCTGGCTGCCACTTTTTCTGTGGAAGAATATGAAAACAATTTAATAAAAAAACATGAAAAGACGAGAAAAGTTAAAGAAGACGACCGCACGAATCATATAATTACCACAAAAGCTCAAACAGGACCTGTATTTCTTACCTACAAAGGCGTAGACGTGATAAATGATAAAGTAAACCAGATAATTCAAACTGAAAGACCCATTTATGATTTTAAAGCTGTTGATGGCGTGAAACATACGATCTGGATTGTGCCCGATAATCTGGTTGATGTTATTGTTGAAGCAATGAAACAGGTGGATTCGCTTTATATTGCTGATGGACATCACAGAGCTGCAAGCGCTGTAAGAGCATGTAAATACATGATGGAAAAAAATCCTTCTCATAAAGGTGATGAAGAATACAACTTTTTCCTGGCTGTTCTCTTTCCAGCTGAACAATTGAAAATCCTGCCATACAACAGAGTCGTTCACAAATTAAATATGTCTAAGAATGAATTCATGGAGAAACTAAAAAATAATTTTGACATCGAAGAAACCAACAATCCCCTCCCATCTGCAAATAGAAGTTATTGCATGTATATAGAGAAAAAATGGTATAGCTTAAAACCAAATGGAAATGTAAAACCAGGTAATACATTAGGTGATAATCTGGATGTAAGCATCCTTCAAAATTACTTATTGCATCCCGTGCTGGGTATTGAAGACCCGCGTACAGATACAAATATCGATTTTATTGGAGGTATAAGGGGGACGGAAGAACTTGTACGTCTGGTCGATTCAGGCACTGCAGAGGTGGCATTTTCATTGTATCCAGTATCAATAGAAGATTTGATCAATATTTCAGAGGCAGGCGAAATTATGCCTCCGAAATCGACCTGGTTCGAACCAAAACTAAGAGACGGTTTGTTGGTTCATCTTATTAGTGACTATTTCTAACTAAATTAATATAAAGGAGTAAAGTATGGAAAAGAGAATTTATAACTTCAATGCAGGTCCTGCCGTATTACCGGAAGAAGTTTTACTCGAAGCTCAGAAGGAACTCTATTCTTATAAAGGCAGCGGTATGAGTATAATGGAAATGAGTCACCGTGGTAAAATTTTTGACCAGGTAATTAAAGAAGCCGAAGCCGATTTGAGAAAATTACTTGATATTAACGATAACTACGCTGTCTTGTTCCTTCAAGGCGGAGCCACGCTACACTTTTCGATGGTGCCGCTGAATTTGATGCCCCCGAAAAACAAAGCTGACTATATTATTACAGGTTCGTGGGCTAAGAAAGCTATGAAAGAAGCTAAAAGAGTCGGTACGGTAAATATTGCTGCAAGTACCGAGAGCGATAATTTTAACAGACTACCGAAACAATCCGAATTAAAACTCGACCCGGATGCATCTTATGTCCATTTTACATCGAATAATACTATCTATGGTACTCAATGGAAAACAGAACCTGAGACCAACGGTGTTCCGCTTGTATGCGACGCTTCCTCAGATATCCTTCACAAAAAAATTGACGTAAACAAATACGGACTAATCTATGCAGGAGCACAAAAAAATATAGGACCTTCAGGAGTCGTAGTTGTAATAATTCGGAAGGATCTTTTGGAAAGATCATCAGACGATTTACACACTTATCTGAATTACCGGGTACATGCAGAAAATAATTCGCTCTACAATACGCCTCCTACTTTCGGAGTTTATGTAGCTGGGCTAGTATTTAAGTGGTTATTGAATATGGGAGGATTGGATGAAATGTATAAACGCAACAAGGAAAAAGCACAAATTTTATATGATGCAATTGACTTAAGTGATGGATATTATAAAGGTACAGTTGTAAAAGAAGATAGATCTTTGATGAATGTAACTTTCCGTCTAGCAAGTGAAGAACTCGAAAAGAAATTTATCGAAGAAGCAAGAACGAAAGGTTTTGAGGGATTGAAAGGACATCGTAGCGTCGGCGGCATTAGAGCATCTATCTACAATGCATTCCCCAAAAAAGGCGTTGAAGACCTTGTCCAATTCATGGAAGATTTCAAGAAGAAGAATTAATGCTATCAATGGCTGTCCTCTCTGTTTTCAAGGACAGCCTTTCTTTTTTCTCCTCTCTTCTGTACCAAAACAGCTCCAAAGACAGCTATTCCCAGTCCGACAATTTCTTTTGCACTCAAATTTTCATTTAGAAATATAAACGACAGTATGGCAATTTGAATTAACATCGTATTGTTTATGATGCTCGATTCTACTGCAGTTAGCACTTGCAATGTTTTGTTCCAGAGTGTAAATGCAAGTGCAGTATTGATTCCTGCGAGCCATAAAATATAAATCCAGTTTTTGAGACTAATTACAGGAAATTCTTCGAAAATATTTGCTGTAATGAGAAGTAGAAACGAACCGAAGCCCATACTGACAAATGTAACTATCAATGGATCGAGTTTACAGCTGCGATTTAAGTTCCTTCCGAGAACCGCCGACAAAGCATTTGCAGCAACTCCCACTATCATCACTACCAATCCTGCGAGCTGTGCGCCGGTGAAATCCACCGGAAGAAAATAAATCGAAGTACCGGCAAGAAATATCGCTATTCCCGCAATCTGTTTTTTAGTCGGTTTTTCATTTAAAAATATTATGCCCATTGCAAGTACGAGCAGAGGTGTAAAGTTCAACAGTAAACTTACAGCAACCGACGATAGTAAAGAAAGTCCAATAAATTGTGTTCCCTGCGTTACGAAGTAGAATACAAATCCTAAAAGAATCAACTTCATAAAATCTTTAATGGTTAATTGCTTTAAGCCGTTGATTTGATTTTTTCTTAAAATGAACGGAAGAAAAATTATGAATGCCAGAGAATATCTCAGTCCCGCAAAAAATAAAGGTGAAATATCTTCCAGTCCCCACTTAATTATAATGTATGATGTAGACCATAGAAAAGTAACGAATAGAGCTTCAAATACGGGGAGGAATCTACTTATGCTGTCCAATAGTCAGCGGTCCTGATTATTTGAAAAATGAAATATACCAATATATCATAATAAAAGATTTGTGTGGTTGAATTTAGTAGAGCGATTATTTAGATTGCTGAAAATTTAAGAATGGACTATGAAAAAATTATCGATGATTCTCGCCCTCGCCCTTATTTTATTTGCTTGCCAGAACTCAGAGGATTTTAAGCTTACCGATGCAGAAGTTTTTGCTTTTTTAATCGATAATGGATGGGAAATAAATGCTACATGCATAGTTAGAGGATTCGGTCAGGAAAGTTCAGGCAACGCTTACGTTGCACGGCTTTCTTACACTGTCGACTTGATTACGCCTGATAATAAGAAATTAGAATATATTGACGAAGGGCTTGTTAATAAATCTTCCGAAGAAAAAATTGAATATTTACAGGTCGAATCACAATTTCAAATCGACTCAACTTTTTCCGAAGGACCTTATAGAATTGTTATTAATGTTCATGATGACAACACTCAAAAATCAGCAAGCATCGAAAAAAGTTTTACTGTTTCGAGGGATTGATGAGTCTTTATACAGTTATTTTTATACTTGTTACAGTTCTAATTATTGCAGGACTTGCCATCTTTGGACTTCTGGTTGTCAAACTCGACAAATGGATAGACAAAAAAGAACGGTTGGGTAGGGAAAGTATTTATAAAGAAGGCAGGAAAGATAAACGCGTTAATTAAGTTTAATTTTATTCTCCACGCTCTTCAGAATTGTCCCTTCTTTAACAAGTCTAATTACCCTGTCTATATCATCTTTCAAAAGCCTGTCTTTCTTGAGAGGTGGAACTGCTTTCCTAATTATTTCGTAAGCAACCTGAGTGCCCAGCCCACATTTTAACGGTTTATGGTATTCGATTGCCTGAGCAGCAGTGAGCAATTCTAAGGCGAGCACGATTGTAGTATTTTGAAGCACATCGTAACATTTGCGAGAAGAAATTGAGCCCATCGAATTATGGTCTTCCTTTAGAGCAGAAGTTGGAATCGAATCGACGCTTGCAGGATGAGCCAGAACTTTATTTTCCGAAACCAGTGCAGCTGCTGTGTATTGAACGAGCATGTAACCGGAATTCAACCCGCCTTGATGCGCAAGAAATTTAGGTAATTTTTCCAACGAGCCGTTTAATATTCTGTCAGTGCGTCTTTCGGAGATGCTTGCCAGCTCCGACAATGCTATTGCCATAAAATCCATTGCCAGTGCTATCGGTTGTCCATGAAAATTGCCGCCACTTATGTAATCTTTTTTATCAGGGAAAATCAAAGGATTGTCCGTAACTGAATTTAATTCTGTTTCGACCTGACGCGATATAAAATTAATTGCGTCTCGCGAAGCGCCGTGTACCTGCGGTATACATCGTAGTGAATAAGCATCTTGAACACGTGGGTCGTTGTATTTATGCGACGCTCTTATTTGACTGCCTTTTAACAATTTCTGCAGATTACTTGCTGAATCTATTTGACCTTTGTACGGTCTGAGTCTGTGTATCCTTAAATCGTACGCTGAATCTGTGCCTCGCAATGCCTCGTTTGATAATGCACCGGCAATATCGGCAATTTTAACAAGTTTGTTTGCCTCGATAGATATGTAAGCAGCATATGCCGTCATCATCTGAGTACCGTTGATTAAAGCCAATCCTTCTTTGGCATTAAGTTGAACTGGTTTTAATCCGAACTTTTTCAATGCGGAGCGTGCGCTCATAATTTTTTTATGGTATTTATTTTCGTCGAGCGGCGAATCGTTTATTTCAACTCTGCCTTTGCCAAGCATGGCAAGAACCATATGAGCCAGAGGTGCAAGGTCGCCACTTGAACCTACGGAACCCTGCGAAGGAATCAATGGCAGAATGTTGTTATTCAACATATCGATTAGTAACTGTAACGTCTGCAAGCGGATACCGGAATGACCTGAAGCAAGGGCGTTAATTCTTAAAAGCATCATCAGCCTAACGATAAATGAAGGCAAAAGATTTCCCACTCCCGCCGTGTGACTTAGAATTAAATTTTCCTGAAGTTTGCCGATGTCTTTTTTATCAATTCTAACATTCGAAAAACCACCAAAGCCGGTAGTAACACCATAAATAGTTTCCCCTTTTTTAACCCATTCGTCAACAAGTTTGCTGGCGCGGGTAATCCTTTTAACCGCTTCTTTTGATATTTCGATTTTACAATTATTATGCAGAAAATTGTCGATTTGATTAAGAGTGAGGGATTTGCCGTCAATTATAATTTTCATAAAAATATTTAATTGTGCTGGATTAGTTTTTTAATTTGACTTTCGTTAGTCTTATTGGTTCTGTATTTCAACAAGACAAATTCGTCTTCGTAGAGTGTGTCGAGTACTTCTGCTATTTCATAAACTTTCGATATTTCCTTCGATTGATTGTGGCTAATTCTCAGTTCGCCTTCAACGAAGTTTTGTTCGTAGATGTTAATCAGTGCTGATTTCAATTTTTGAATGCCGATACCACGCTGTGCTGAAATTAAATAACTGTCCGGATAATTTGCAATTATGTAATTTATAATGTCCCGTTCTTTCAGAGCGTCGATTTTATTGAATATTTTCAACTGTAGTTTTTTATCGCAATTGAGCTGGCGTAAAGTATCTTCGACAGTTTTAATGTGATCTTCAAAGAAAGTGTGCGAAGCGTCGATCACATGCAATATCACATCGGCTTCACTGACCACATTAAGAGTAGTCTTGAAAGAAGCAACGAGGTGTGCAGGAAGTTTTCTTATAAAACCGACAGTATCGCTCAAGAGAATTTGTTTGTTTCTGTCTAAGTTTAAAATTCGCGTTGTGGAGTCGAGTGTGGCAAATAATTTATTTTCTGCCAGCACACTGGCATTTGTTAAAAGATTCAGCAGTGTGGATTTCCCTGCGTTTGTATATCCTACAAGTGTTGCATTAATTAATTTTTTGCGCGCCGAGCTTTTTACAATTTGCTGGGATTCGATCTTACGAAGGTTTTCTTTCAATTTTGATATCCGTCTACGAATTAAACGACGGTCTGTTTCGATCTGTGTTTCGCCCGGTCCTTTCGTTCCGATTCCGCCGTATTGCTTCGAAAGGTGAGTCCATGCCCTCGTAAGTCTCGGCAGCATATATTCGAGCTGAGCCAGTTCAACCTGAGTTTTGGCTTCTCTCGTTTTTGCGTGAAGTGCAAAAATATCGAGTATCAATCCGCTTCTATCTAAAATCTTACGATTGAATAGTTTCTCAAGATTGCGTAGCTGTGTGGGATTAAGGTCGTTGTCGAAAATAACAACCTGTATGTCGTTCAATTCGATTAATTGTGCTATTTCTTCTGCTTTCCCCTTGCCGATGAAATATGCCGGGTCGGGTTTAACTCTGTCCTGAAGGATTTTAAAAACCGTTTCAGCTCCCGCAGTCAAGGCAAGCAATTCCAGTTCGTCCAGATGTTCTTCAACTTGATCTTTTGAATAACCCCCAATTGGCAGTGCGATTAAAATTGCTCTTTCACGCGGCGTATTTTTAAGTTCAATCATAAATGCTTTTTAGCTTTCTTTCTCCAGTTCAATTACTTCTCTTTTATTACTTTTCGACAAAAATGTTTCGATTATCGCCAGTAATATTACTAAAATAACAAAATATTTCCATAGCTCGCTGCCGTATCTTAGTTGAATAATATTTTCCTTTTTGAATGAATTTGAGTTTATGGTAATAAAACCAGCTGCAGTCTTTAATTCCTCGTCGGTATAGTAATTAGGCGTCGATTCAAGTGGGTCAGTATTGACAACTGCGTATTTTATCAATCGTGTATCTGCATAAAATTTATATAAACCCGGTAGGTTGGTATCGTCATACGATATTATATCTTGATTGGGACTTTCGTTTTTATTCAAATATGTTACGGTGTTGTCTGGTTTTTCTACTTTTATAATGGGTACAGTAATCCCTGATAAATCGATAATGATTCTTTCGCCTGTTCTGAATTCTTCGTCTGTATTGAAGTTAGACCCGAATCTTGCGATTCGATTAATTAACGGTGCAAATATCGATTTGAGTGGTAAGTTGCTCCAATTAGTGACCGGTGCGACGTTAAATAAAAAAATATTTCCTGCACCTTTTTTTATTTCTGCAACGAAGGGCGAGCCGTCATCCATCGCAATAATTACCTCCCCTTCATAAAATCCGTTCAATCTAAAATACCTGTAAAATTCTGGCGAATCGATCTCTACCTTTTCTTTGTTTTCGAACAAGTCGGTAATTAGCGGATGTTCATAATTTATATTACCGGTATAATGAACCGAATTGAAAATTCTTTGAAATCCTTTGCCTCTTATACCGAGAGAACTACAAAACTTTTCGTGGTTCTCCATTTTTTCAAAAGATGAAGGGAAAAGAACAAGATTGCCGCCTTCATAAACATAATCGGAGAATAATCCGTATTGAGATACTTCGGGTGCACCAATTGAAATTATCGTGTTGTACTTCTTTAAGTCGATGGAAGTTAAAGCAGCGTACGGCATTTCATCTAAAATTACCGTTTGATTTTTATTGGTAAGAGAAGTTGACAATGCGGTACTAAGGAAATAACTGTCTTCTTTTTTTTCGGACAAGATCAGAACTCTAATTTTACCTGGAACGTAAAAAGCGAGGTTCCTCTCGTTGTCAAAAAGAATATCGTCGTCTTCAAGCGTTACCTGCACATTTATTATTCCCGTATCAATTAATACCGTTTCGAAATTAAGGATTGTTCTTTCTTTCGGAGCAATTGAAAAACCTTTTTGAGCCGCTCTTCTTCCGTTTATGTATAAAGAAGCAATTCTATCAACAGCTTGAGATTCTGAATGATTTTTAACTGCAGCAAGAAAACTTACGGATTTGTTTAATTCGAAAATTTGATTTTCGGAATAAATAGTGTCGACTGACAGGTTATTTGAATTTTTCCCGCCAAGAGTGATTGCGTATATCTTAATTTTCTCGTCGAGAGATTCATTAGGAAGTTTAAAAGACGATTTCTGAAAATCCGAGAAGACGAATATTTCTTTATTTACCGAAGTTTCACTTTTCAGTTTATTAACCGCATTAGACAGGGCATCGTTGAGTTTTACTGACTTAGCAGAAACATTCAACTCATCGACTAATTTCAGCGCTTCGGTAGGTGACACGAAATTAATTTTATTGGCATACGCAGTGGCAGTCATTACAGCAATTCGATCTTTTGACGAAAATGACGAGAAGATTTCCTTGGAGAATTTTTTGGAAATATTAAACAGTGAACCCTGCGGTGTTAGAAGAGACATACTGTAGGAATCGTCGAATATGAAGATTGACGAAATCGTTCCTGACTCGGCTATAGTTCCCTTGATTGTAGGACGAGCAAATGCTAAAACTAAAAACATTATTATTATTACTCTAATTAATAACAGCAACCATTGACGGAACTTAATTTTTCTTATTTTGCTTTTCTGGAGTTCTTTCAAAAAATTTAGCGTACTGAATTCAACTTTTTTCAGTTTTTTTAAATTGAGAAAATGAATTATAACCGGAATTCCAGCAGCCAGTAGTCCAATCAATATGGCGGGATTGAGAAAAGTCATTTTTCGTTCAATGTTTCCTTATAAATTGAAATCAACCTGTCAGTAAAAATTTCGATATCGAAATGTTCCACTGCTCTAAGCCGGGCATTTTTGCCGAGTTTTTCTCTCAAGTTTCTATCGTCAATCAATCTTTTCAATTTAATGGCAAGGTTTTCGGCAGACTGTTTATTAAAGAGCAACGAAGTTTGACAGTCGATAGCAATATCGAGAACGCCGTCTGAAGCAGAACAAACATTTGGTTTAGCCATGCTGAATGCTTCGATGAGTGCAATACCGAAAGCTTCTGCATGAGAGGGGAATACAAAAATATCCATTGCAGCAAGGATGTCCGAAATATCTTTTCTGAATCCGGTAAAAATAATTTTGTCGAATATGCCCGCTTGGTGTGCTGCTTCTCTTATTTTATTTTCGTATTCATCTTCGCCGCGACTGGCTTTCCCAACTATGATGAATTTGAGATTGTTATAATCATTACATAATATTTTTGCAGCGGCAATAAATTCTTCATGTCCTTTGCCCGGACTAAAACGCGCTGTCATGCCGATTAATAACTCGTCGTCATTAATTCCGAATTCGGAACGCACTTTATTCCTGTCGTGCTTTGCAGGGTCGAAAGATTTCGTGTCGATTCCGTTGTGGAGTAATTTAATTTTTTCTGGTTTTAAAGGAGTGGTGTCGATCAGATTCTTTGCTATCACGTTGCTGATCGCAATTGCAATGTTGACCCGTCTATAGATAAATCGATGAAGGATATCTTTTTTTACTATGTACGAACCCATATGTTTTGTCATTAAAAGGGGAGTGTTTAATTTTGTAAGTTTCAGCGCCGGTACAACCAGCCATAAGTCTTTTGAAGTTGCACAGTGAATTAGGTCGAAATTTTCTTTTTTGAGTAAAGTGATTATTTTTTTAATGCCAGATGGGTTTAAGTAAGCTGCATTATCAATTGTTTCAGTATTAATATGATGTGTTCTGGCTTCCTGAATAATTGGTGCCTGGGTAAGTGATAAAAGAGTAGTGTCTATTCCTCTTTCATTAAGTTTTTGAATTGTAGTCAATGAATAAATTTCGAGTCCACCCCAGCTATTTGAAAAGCAAGTTTTAAGTATTTTCATCAATAAATCTTTTTGATTTTAGCTCCCTTAAAATAATGCAAAAGAATTTCGTCAAAATGGTATCCGATATTCGACATCGTTGCGGCGCCAATCTGGCATAAGCCCACGCCATGTCCCCATCCTGCTCCTTTGAGAATAAACTTAGCCGGCATATTATCTTTAATGTTTTCTTTATAAACAGAAAATGCTGAACTGTAAAGATGAGTCGGCGAAAGCCATTTTCTTATTTCGAGTTCTTTGCCGACGGTCAATGTTTTTTTTGTACCTCTTATTTTTAAC
The DNA here is from genome assembly GCA_020722005.1 of Melioribacter roseus. GTDB lineage: Bacteria > Bacteroidota > Ignavibacteria > Ignavibacteriales > Melioribacteraceae > Melioribacter > Melioribacter roseus_A. The sequence goes on along the minus strand of DYLP01000023.1, from coordinate 21,275 downwards.
TTAATTATTCTTCCGGAATACCCTCGTTCGACTGGTTGCAGATCGATTATATGACCAAAGTCGATTCCGCTTTTTTCTTTTATAATTGAAGAAAGTTCGTCCTGAGAATATTCAACCTCCCATCTAAAAAAATCAGTTTCCCTGTCGTAATCGTTCAATATCTGTTGAATTATTTTGGGATCAGTCGTGTTGCAAAAAGCATGGGGCGAAATGTTAATCCACTTTTCGGCATTTTGTTCTTTTGTAAGGTCGTATTGGATGCCATCGATTTCGAATTTGTAATCTGTGATTGATACAAGATATCGAACTCTTATCGGTTCCCAAACGTTTTCGAACGACTCGGTGATTCCGCCGCAACATTTAGAATACCGTGTGTCGCACACTTTGCCGTCGTATATCAATACTATCCCTCTGGTGCTCTCTATGGCGCTATAAACGTTTTCGTTAATAATTCTGGTAATTCCCTGATAGCGCTGGCAATGGTCGTCCGAACAAAAATCGTAATTATTATGGGTGGTCGAGTCGTACCATCTTATGATTTCATCATCTGAAATCAATTCGTTGACGTGCCGGGTGGTTTCTTTTTTCTTCTCTAACTGGGATAAAATCCAGCTGCGCGAAATGACAGCATGTGCCTTGAGTAATTCGGGAGAGCTATTGGCGTTCATTTCTGAGGCGATTACACTTGTTAGATATTCTTCAAGTGGAATAATATTAACAGCGGTAATATTACCTTCTTCTATAAACAATCGAAGCGTTCCACGGAAGCGCTGCTTTTCTTTTTTCTCCCAGTGGAAATTCTTTCCTATAACAACATCGTAAAGAACAAATGATTCGATATCAATGTCATTAGGAGTGAAAATGATTTCTTCGGATTCGCCCACTTTATTGTTGCTTTTGTAAACCACTATTTTTCCCCCTTCGAGAGAGGCTTTATAATCTCCGCTGCATTTTCTGGTTCCTAAATTACTTTTGAATTCTCCGTAAAGGTCGAAACGAATTTCGTTGGCGCTCAGAATTCCGATATTTATTTCCGGCTCTATCATTAGAGAGTTCTTTTGTTTTTCATTCGGAAATATAGCAATGTTTTTGTAAATCATGTTTAATGTTTTTTACTTCTTCTTTTTTATTATTGCGTCCTAAATGCTATGTGGCTTTCTTAAGTTAATGTGGAAATATCTGAGTAACTTAAAAATTTAGGGAAAGAACAAAAAAATTTTAAAAAAGGATTGAAATTCCCATTTTCATTCATTACATTTGCATAAAATTATAAAGCAAGCCAAAAGCTGCCGTAATCTTATAAGAACCTACCCGGTTCTGTGTACTAGAATTAGTTTTTTAAAGAGATTTAAAATGAAAAACAGACTTAATGAATTAAATCAAAACGGCAGAGATAAAATCCGGTACGCAGAAGAAATCATCCCGTTGTATTTTATTACTGCGATCAGCAGCATACGCATGTTACGGCGTTAATGCCGTAGTCTCCGTTTATTAATAGAAAAATAACCTTTCCAAAAATAACAATAACAATAAGTTTGAGAGACATAAGGAGAGACAGATGGGGAATAATTATTTATATAGAGCAGATGGACGATTGAGGAAGAACGCTTTATACGACCCGAAATTTGAAAGTGACAATTGCGGTGTCGGTTTTTTAGCAAAGCTGGATGGAATTCCGACGCATAAAGTTGTGGAAGAAGCAATTAAAATACTTGTTAATCTGGAGCACCGCGGCGCACTTGGCGGCGATAAATCAACAGGCGATGGCGCTGGAATTATGATTGACATCCCCGACCAATTTTTCCGTGATGAAACTTCTTCAATCGGAATTAAATTGCCCAACCTTGAAAGTTATGCAGTTGGTATGGTTTTCCTCCCAGCAGATCCTGCTCTGGCTGAAAAATGCAAAAAGATTTTCGAGAAATATGTTCTCGAAGAAGGATGCGATATTCTTGGCTGGCGTGATGTGCCGATTGAAGATGGAGTTATTGGAGAACTGGCAAAATCAACAGAGCCACGTATTGTTCAGATTTTTGTCCATCGCGGAAAGATAAGCCACTTGGCATTCGAAAGGAAGCTTTACGTTATTAGAAGACAGGTGGAAAAAGAAATAGAAGCATTGCCCGAAGATACATCGCAATTTTATGTTGCAAGTTTTTCTTCGAACAGGATTGTTTATAAAGGACTTTTGACTGCAAATCAGTTGCCCCGCTTTTATCCTGATTTGTCGGACGAAAGATTTAAGTCGAAATTCGGGGTGATTCATCAGAGGTACAGTACCAATACACAACCGACCTGGAATCTGGCTCAACCGTTTAGATTTATCGCTCATAACGGTGAAATTAATACTTTGAGCGGCAACATTAATCGAATGAAAGCCAGAGAATTTACTCTCAAGTCCGAATTGTTCGGTGACGATATTGAAAAAATAAAACCGATCATAGTCGAAAGCGGAAGCGACTCGGCAATCTTCGATAACGTTCTTGAATTGCTCGTTATGGGTGGACGCTCGATACCTCATGCAATGATGATGATGGTTCCCGAAGCCTACGGTCCTAAAATCCAAATGAGCGAGGATAAAAGAGCATTTTATGATTTTCACTCGGCAATCATGGAACCGTGGGATGGACCTGCTGCAATTGTATTTACAGATTCGAGATTTCTTGGCGGTATACTGGACAGAAATGGATTGCGGCCGGCGCGTTATTCGATTACAAATGATGGGATGGTAGTACTGGCATCCGAAAGCGGTGTTATCGAATTTCCACCCGAAAAAATAATTAAAAGAAGCAGACTCTCCCCTGGCAAAATGCTACTGGCGGACTTTAAGCAAAGCAGAGTTGTACCCGACAAAGAAATAAAAGCAAAAATTTCGAGACAAAAACCGTACAGAAGATGGATTAAAGAAAATATAATTACTTTAAGAGGACTTTTTACTCCATCAAGTATTCCTGAAGTAGAAAGCGAAGAATCACTTATCAGAAAACAACACGTATTCGGCTACACCGAAGAGGAATTGAAGTTAATAATATCCCCAATGGCTTCACGCAGCCAGGAGCCTGTCGGCTCAATGGGCAACGATACGCCTCTGGCTATTTTGTCGAACAGACCGAATTTGTTATTCTATTATTTCAAACAGAGATTTGCTCAGGTTACAAATCCAGCTATCGACCCGCTGAGGGAAGAGCTTGTTATGTCGCTCGAAAGTTTCGTCGGCGGAGAAGGCAATCTCCTCGAGGAGAGTCCAGAAAATTTCAGAGGATTTAAATTTTCACATCCCGTCCTTACCCCGGATGATTTGAAAAAAATTGAACATGCAAATCATCCAAGCATAAAAGTAAGTTATCTCGATATTCTCTTCGATAAAAACGGAGGCGACAACGCTCTCGAGAATGCATTGAACAAAATATTTGAAACAGCCGCAGAAAATATTAAAAATGGTACTACGGTTATTGTTTTGACCGATAAGAATGTAGATGAAAAAAGAGTTCCGATTCCCTCGCTTCTTGCTGCGTCGGGTTTACATCATTATCTGATTCAAAACGGCTTAAGAACTAAAACCAGTATAATCGTCGAATCCGGGGAAGTAAGAGAAGTGATGAATTATGCTCTTTTGATTAGCTACGGTGTCGATGCCATCTGTCCATATCTCGCATTAAACACTGTCAGGTATCTTGCCGAGAATAATTTCCTGGAACAATATCTGAAACCCGAAGTGGCAATCGATTCATACATTATAGCTGTGAAGAAAGGCTTGCTTAAGACAATGAGTCGTCTGGGAATATCTACACTTCACAGTTACTACGCAGCCCAGACATTCGAGGCAATCGGATTGAGTCAAAAATTGGTAGATAAATATTTTACAGGCACCATCAATCGTCTTGGTGGTATTGACCTTGAAGATATACAAAAAGAAGCATTAATGAGACACAGCGCCGGCTTTCCAGAAAAAGGTATGCCTGAAAGTCTTCTTTCAGCCGGAGGTGAATATTCGATTCGACTTAACGGCGAAAAACATTTCTGGAATCACGACTCTATTTCAAAACTTCAACTGGCGACAAGAACAAATGACTACGAAGTGTTCAAAGAGTTTACTAAAATTGTCAACGAAGGCGAAAACAGTCCGATTGCAATCAGAAAAATGTTGCGATTTAAAAAGAGAAATCCCATCCCGATAGACGAAGTTGAACCTGTAGAAAGTATAATAAAAAGATTTGTAGTATCGGCAATGTCCTTCGGCTCTATTAGCAAAGAAGCACACGAAACAATTGCCATTGCGGTTAATAGAATAGGAGCCAGAAGTAATTCGGGTGAAGGTGGTGAGGATATGGATAGGAATAAAGTCGATGCAAACGGCGATACTGCTCGTTCAAAAGTTAAACAAGTAGCTTCTGGAAGATTCGGCGTTACGCCCGAATATTTACTTAGTGCCGAAGAATTACAGATTAAAATCGCTCAGGGAGCTAAACCCGGCGAAGGAGGGCAATTGCCGGGTCATAAAGTTACTCCGGAAATTGCCAGAGTCCGTCACACAACTCCTGGCGTTACACTAATTTCTCCCCCTCCACATCACGACATCTATTCGATTGAGGACTTAGCTCAATTGATATACGATTTAAAATGTATTAATCCGGATGCAAAAGTATCTGTAAAACTTGTTTCGGAATCCGGTGTCGGAACTGTGGCTTCTGGCGTTGCCAAAGCCAAGGCGGATATTGTTCTGATTTCAGGCTACGAAGGAGGCACAGGCGCTTCGCCTTTGACTTCAATTAAGCATACAGGAATTCCGTGGGAAATTGGTCTGGCAGAAACTCATCAGACGCTAATTCATAATAAACTCAGAGATAAGATAATAGTTCAGGTTGATGGTCAAATAAAAACCGGTAGAGACCTTGCCGTTGCAACACTGCTGGGCGCAGAAGAATACGGATTTGCAACCTCTGTACTGATTACTATTGGTTGTGTAATGCTTAGAAAATGCCATTTAAATACGTGTTCGGTTGGTGTAGCTACTCAGGATCCCGTTCTCAGAGCTCGATTTTCAGGTAAGCCTGAATATATCGAACGATTCTTTAGATTCCTTGCCCAGGATTTCAGAGAAGTTATGGCTGAACTGGGATTCAGAACAGTCGACGAAATGGTAGGGCATTCAGAATTGCTCGAGTTCAATCCTCCACCAGACCTGTGGAAAGCCCAAAAATTTGACCTGAGTCCTCTATTCAATTCGATGGTCGAAACTGCCGGTAAATGCTGTATGGTAAATATGCCCAATCAAGTTGAAGTTTATGACGAAGAGTTTATCGATAAATTGAAACCGGCAATTGAGGATAAGACTCCGGTTGAACTGGAATTGCCGATTAGAAATATTCACAGAACTGTTGGAGCAAGATTGAGCGGATATGTTGTGAAGAAACATGGAGCTAAGGGACTACCTGAAGATACTATTAAAATTAATTTCAAAGGTTCGGCAGGACAGAGCTTTGGTGCGTTTTTATCTCCGGGAATGACATTCAAACTCGAAGGCGACGTAAACGATTATATGGGAAAAGGAATGGCAGGCGGAAGGATAATCGTTGTCCCACCAGTGAATGCTGCATTTGCACCTCACGATAATGTTATTTGTGGAAACGTTGCACTCTATGGCGCAACCGGCGGTGAAGTCTTTATTAACGGTAAAGCAGGCGAACGATTTGCAATTAGAAACAGCGGCGCTACTGCTGTGGTCGAAGGTATCGGAGATCACGGTTGTGAATATATGACAGGCGGTACAATTGTTTGTATCGGCTCGGCAGGTAAAAACTTTGCAGCCGGTATGAGCGGAGGTATTGCGTTTGTTTATGACGAAACACAACTCTTCGATACCAAATGTAATCTCGATATGGTTGATCTGGAAAGTGTGTGGGATAAAAATGATATACTATTTCTGAGGTCATTGATTGAAAAACATTATTATTTTACTAACAGTCCAAGGGCTAAAATGATACTGGAGAGATGGGAATCGAGTCTTCCGCTTTTTGTTAAAGTCATTCCAATTGAATACAGAAAAGTACTCGAAAGAATGAAATTAAGCGAACATGCAGACGTTGAAACTGTAGCAGCAACCGAGGAGGTTTACGATGGCTAAAGCAACTGGATTTCTGGAATATAATAGAGAAAATCCTCAAAAATTACCTCCTGAGGAGAGAATAAAAAATTTCAAGGAATTCGAAATCCTATTGCCTGATGATAAGATTACCAAGCAGGCAGCACGTTGTATGGATTGCGGAATTCCATATTGTCATTCTTACGGCTGCCCGGTAAATAATCGTATTCCGGATTGGAACGACATGGTCTACAAAGGTCACTGGAAAAAAGCATTAGATTTACTCCATTCGACAATCAATTTCCCTGAATTTACCGGTAGGGTATGCCCTGCCCCTTGCGAAAAGGCATGTACATTGTCGATTAATACCGAGCCCGTAACAATAAAACATATTGAGCTTGAAATAGTCGAAAAGGGCTGGAAAGAAGGCTGGATACAACCTCAACTACCACCTTATAAAACCGGGAAAAAAGTTGCCATTATTGGGTCGGGACCGGCGGGACTTACAGCGGCTCAGCAACTTGTACGCGCCGGGCATAATGTAGTTGTATTCGAAAAAAGTGATCGAATAGGAGGTCTGTTGAGATACGGAATTCCTGACTTTAAGCTTGAGAAATGGGTAATTGATAGACGCATTGAGCAGATGAAAGCAGAAGGGGTTATCTTCGAAACTGAAGTAAATGTCGGAATCGATATTTCGGCTTATTATCTGAAAAGAACTTTCGATGCAATTATTATTGCTGCAGGTTCAACAGTGCCGCGTGACCTTAATATTCCTGGAAGAGATTTAAAAGGAATCCATTTTGCAATCGAGTATTTGACTCTGCAAAATAAAATTAATGCAGGTGATAACATACCCGAAGAAAAACGGATTACTGCAAAAGATAAAAATGTAGTGGTTATTGGTGGAGGCGATACTGGTTCTGATTGTGTTGGAACGGCGCGTCGTCAGGGTGCAAAATCAATTACGCAAGTGGAAATCCTTCCTCAACCTCCAAAAGAAAGGACTCCATATAATGCATGGCCAACATGGCCAAGAATTCTTTATACGTCCACGTCTCACGAAGAAGGCTGTGAGCGGCTCTGGTCGCTTTCGGCTAAAGAATTTTTGGGTATAGACGGAAGAGTTAATAAAATTAAATTCAGCAAATTAAAATGGAACGAACCGGATAAGTATGGCAGGGCTTCTTTTGAGGAACTCCCAGGCGAGGTTCTTGAACTCGACGCCGACCTTGTTTTGCTTGCTATGGGATTCCTCCACGTTGAACATGGAAAGCTGGTAAATGACCTGAATATTAAAACAGACGAGCGCGGCAATCTGGTTGTAGATAAAAATTTAATGACAAGTGAAAATAAATTTTTCGCTGCAGGAGATTCGGTTTCAGGCGCTTCACTTGTTGTCCGAGCATTTAATCAAGGTAGAAGAGTTGCTCGAGCCGTTAATAATTATCTGAAATAAATTTAAATAGGGTGACTAAAAAAAGAAATGTTTTTTAATATATAAGCCGTAAATTTCACAAATTATTTACGAATTTATTGTTGAATAATTAATTTTAGTCACCCTGTCTTTTTTTATTGCTTTTCGATAACTTCAATTTCGTAGACCAGAGTTGATTCAGGCGGAATTACAAATCTTTTGCCGTTAACAATGTTTCTTCCGTAATATCCATAAATACCGTATGCCATATCCGGGGGTAAAATTATAATTCTCTTTTCTCCTTTTTTCATCAGCGGAATATATTTGTTCAATCCTGAATTAATGTTCGTTTTCCCTGGTATGAAAACGAATTCTTCGGCATTGACAGTATTCTCTGGAAATCCGAGCTCGTCGGAAAAAAATTTAGTTTTGTTTATAAAATGGTACCCTGAATACTTTACCTTGATTTTTGCAGGTGCGCTGATATTATCGTTGCTTCCCTTTTGAATTATTAAATGTCCTGAACCATCATTGTATATTTTTATTCCGGGAAATAATTTATTGATTTTTTCTTCTTCAAGTTTCTTTTTTAATTTCTTTTCTTCCTCCACTCTTTTTCGTGCCTGCTCGACAAGTTCCCTGAAAGATTCTGTTGTTGGTCTGAAATTATTGGCTTCTTCTCCAATTCTGACAATTTCTATGCGTTTGATGGTGTCACCTTCTGCAATATTAAAGACAACATTTAAGCCTTCGACAACTTCGCCAAATAAAGTGTAATTGCCGTCGAGGTATGACCTATCTGCGAGTGTAATATAAAACTGGCTGCCGTTTGTGTGAGGACCGGCATTAGCCATGCCAACCATACCGGCTTTGTTGTGATGTAATTCGTGACTAATTTCATTGGGAAATTCATAACCGGGTCCTTCGGCTCCGGTAACAGCTTTGCCTGCCTGTATAACGTGACCGGGTACAACGCGATGCCATATAGAGCCATTAAAAAAAGGAACGCCATCGGGTAATACGGAATTTTTGATTGTGCCTTCTGCCAGACTCACAAAATTAGTAACAGTTAAAGGAGCTCGCTTGTAGTCGAGGTTTATTAATATTCTCCCTTTGTTGGTCGTTAATTCGGCGTATAATCCATCTGGAAGAAACGCACCCTGACGTGAAATTAAAGAATCCATGTTAGCTATTTGATAAGCGGCGAGGGCAATAATTAACGAAGAGTGTTTTTGAGCCGATGGAATTACTTCGTTGTAAGTATCGAAAATTGAGTGCCATGTTCGTCTGTAAACGTGAGGTCCTTTGAGAATAAGCCATGGTGCAGGAATGTTATTCATTACAAAAGAATGACTGTCTGTGCCTCCTCTGCCAGCACGTTTGAATCTTGCTATTGTATCCAGTTCAAATGGATATTCAAGTTGAAGTTGTTTTATGGGACTTAGTACACCCTCGACCTGCTTGATTATCGATTCGGGTAATCCTAAAGCAACAAGAGGATTTGTACCTCCGTCATTGTTGAACATTATAGAAATTTTATCGAGCAATGATTTGTTCCTTTCGATCCACGATTTGGAACCGACCAGACCTCTTTCCTCAGCTGCGTATAACTGTATCATTATTGAACGTTTCGGCTTTGCGCCTGAGGCACTCAATAATCTAATTGCTTCCATCATTCTTGCTACGCCCGAACCATTGTCGATTGCACCGGTTGCGCCGTCGTAGGAATCGAGATGCGCTCCAAGTATTACATATTCGTCGGGTTTCTCCCTGCCTTTCAATATCCCAATTACGTTATGATATTTTATCGGTCCACGATAAAAATGATTTCTAATGTCGAACTGAAGTTTAACAGACCTATTTTCTCTTATTAAATTAAATATTTCGTCATATTCATCGGCAAGTAATTTTATGTCGGGTAAAGTAGGTAGATTTTCCCAGGAATTAACGCAGCGGGATTCAAGGAGTCTCAACGGGGAGGGCGACTTCTGTATAGTTCCTAATGCGCCGGCATTCGTCAGTCTTTTGGTAATTATCGTAATAGAATCTTTATCGCGTGCCCAGCCATTATTCACACCGTCGATCAGCACCCATTTCCCTCCGGCTATCTCTTTTAGATTCGAGCTGTTAATAATAATGGAATCGGATAAATAAATTGCATATCCTTCCTGAGCGCCTCTCGTTGAAGCTGTGTACGACGGTTTTCCGAACGTAAGATTTTTACTGGATGGCTCAACCATTTTTCCGAACCATGGACCTCTGTTGAATCCTACAGATACTTCTCCAACTTCGTCAAGATAGGCTTCTAATCCCTATTCTTTGAATTTGTCCAGCGCCCACAATGCAGCCTCTGTGTATGCGTGCGAGCCAGTTATCCTGCCTCCGAATACATTGCAAAGATAATGTTGATGCTCCATAACACGATTATCATCAATTCCCAATTTGTAAATTTTGTAAAATGTAGAGTCGGCTTGTGAAAAACAATTAGAAGTGTAAATAAAGATTAAATAAAATAAAACGGTAACCCGAAGAAGTCCTTTCATATTTTTGTTCCTGTTAATTATGGCTACTTGCAATATAATTATTTCTCATTTTGTTGTGAAATTAATTGAGGATTGTTTATTTTTCAGGCAGGGCATTAGCAAATAGCAGGGCAATGAAACAATGGAAAATTTTATTCGCATTTCTTTTTCCCGTTGTTACTAATATTATAGCACAGAATCTGATACTGAATGAAGTAATGTTCAGTCCTTCAGAAAGCAACGGAGAATTCATTGAATTATTCAACAAATCATTTTCAGAAACAATTGATTTAACCGAATTCGGAATAAAATATCACACCTCCTCGGCAGATTATTTATTGCCGTTAAAAAACGGAAGTCTGCTTCCTCCACGAAGTTATGCCGTTATTCTCGAGGGTGATTACGATTTTGTTTCTGGCGCTTATATGAATGTGATCCCAGATACTGTTATCGTAATGACAATCGACGACAATGCCTTCGGTAGTTCGGGTATGTCGAATTCTTCGAACAGAGAGGTTACTCTTGTCGATAAGAACGGGAATGTTATCGACAGTTATATTTATACTGCGGATAATGCAGCGGGGTATTCAGATGAATTGGTAAGTGCGGACGAAAATCTCGGATGGAAAAATTCATCAGTATTCGGAGGCACGCCTGGCAGAAAAAATTCGGTCTCCCCTGTGAATTACGATCTCGGCATTGTGCGACTGTCTGTAACGGATACCGAACAATTGATAAATAAAAGTATAGGTTTTACAATAAAAATTTTCAATTATGGCTTAAAAGAGTCGAATGAATTTAGTGTAAAAGTGCTGGCATCAGTAGACGGCTCGGATACTACTGAAATATTTAACGAAACTTACTCAAATCTTTTTTCTGGGGACACATTAAATATTAATTTTAACCACGAATTTTCCTTAGAAGGAATATATAAAATAATAGTGTTTCTCATAAGTGACTACGATGAAATAAGTCCGAATGACAGTGCCGAAATCGAAATAAAAATTTTTAAGCCAGAGGCAGATTATAACGATATTGTAATTAATGAAATCATGTACGCACCGGCTGACGAAGAGCCAGAATGGATAGAAATTTTTAACAGAAGCGAGGATACTCTGAATATAAAAGGATGGTATGTTGCTGATAGTAAAACTTCGATATTATTGACTGAAGCTGATCGCTATTTTTATCCTGAGTCGTATATCGTAATTACAGGGGATTCATCACTAACAAAATATTATAAACATGAATTCGATGTCTTGATAACAAATCTTCCTAGGTTAAATAACGGCGGCGACGATGTTATCTTAAAAGATAAATATCAAAATATTATCGATAGCGTTTCCTATACGAATGAATTTGGAGGCGTTTCTGGAAAATCGCTTGAAAGAATCAGCGTCGATTCGCCGACAAATCAGTTGACTAATTGGAGGGCAACATCGAGCAAGACACAGGGCACGCCGGGAAGGATTAATTCATTGTCGCACAAAATGTACGATATTGAAGTCGACACTGTTATTGTGAAAAATCCTATTCAGATAATTAATGAGATTACTGAAAGTGAAGTAAGAATTAAAAACATCGGACTTTCGGCAATAGAGAAGTGCATTGTAAAAATATTTGACGAAGAAAATGAAATGCTTGATTACTGTACTCAAGAATTTATACAAACCGACGAATCAAGAAATTGCATTTTTGTAATCGAGGAAGGTAAAGTTGGAACGAAAAAATATTATTGCACAGTATCAAACGACCAAGACCAATTTAACGATAATGACACGATGTTCTTTTCGATTGACTACGTTGATAAATTACTTAATAAAAACGACCTGGTTATTAACGAAATTATGTATGCACCAAATCCACCAGTACCTGAGTGGATTGAAATTTATAACAATTCATTAGAAAAAATTAATTTGAAAAAAATGAAATTGATCGTCGGAGACGAGCATTTCAATTTGTCAAACGAAGATTATTTTATCGATTCCGGAAATTATATTCTCACCAGCAACGATTCATCGATAATGGAAATTTATACCGATTTAAGAATTATTTTAGCGGACTTTCATTACTTGAGGAACAACGGCTACGGGCTTGTACTCAACGATTCGCTTGGAAGAACAATTGATTCGGTTTATTATCATTCTGAATGGGGAGGTAAAAACGGAAAATCGATCGAAAGAATAAGCGCCGATGAAAACGGTGTCGATTCTTTGAATTGGTTGGAATCACTTGCTGTAAGCGGTTCTACTCCGGGCAAAAAAAATTCTAATGCAATTAAAAATTACGACGTGATAATAGACTGTGTTTACTACTTTCCAGATAAACCGCTCGCAGGAGAAACCATCAGTTTGTCCATTGTCCTAAATAATCGAGGAATACATCCACTCTCCGGCAATCTAATAATTTATATGTTGTCGAATGGCCTAAAAGAAGAAATAAAAAATGAAATGCTGACCATTGACACAGAAAATATCGTGAGATTCGATACTCTATTCCGAATATCGAGTCCTGTGAATCTGGAAATATTATTCAAGTCGGAATATGACGAGGATACAACAAACAATAAACAAAGCATTGAAATAATTCCAGGATATTTACCGACTTCTCTACTGGTCAACGAAATTATGTTTTATCCTCGTGACGAAATGCCCGAATGGATTGAATTATATAATAATTCTGAAAATGTGATTTACCTAAATGAATTTACAATCAATGACAGGTTTACAAATGTTACCGTCTCTGAAATAGATAGCTCTTTTGTTAATCCGCACGATTATTTGGTTATAGCTTCCGATTCTTCTTTTTATGAATATTATGATCGGGATATACGAATTAAGATTGCAGACTTGCCAGTATTAAATAACGACAGCGATGCAGTTGTAATAAAAGATGTGAGGGGTATTATAATTGATTCAGTCTTCTATCACCCTGAGGGCGTTAAAAAAGTAGGCGTTTCGTATGAGAGACGCAGCTTCGATTTAGCAAGTAACGATACGTTAAATTGGTGTTTTTCATTGGAGACTTCAGAGTCAACACCTGGTAGAAAAAACAGCGTTAGTTTGAATAGGCACGACCTTGCAGTAGGAAACATCTACTTCGAAGAGGAGTATGCAGAATCTAACGACCTTTTGAGAATTTGTTGCGATGTGATTAATAAGGGTACAGAAGACGCAAACAATTTTATTGTCGAGATGCTTGTGGCAAAAAACGGGGTATACGAATTATTGGAAAGATTTGTCTATGACCGATTATCGCCGTTTGATACTATTACTGTTTGTACCAGCGAAAGATATCTCACCAAAGACAATTTCGATTTACTGGTTAAAATTATTTACTTGTACGATGAAAATATAAACGACAACGAACGGAAAGCAAAATTAACGTTCGGCTATAAAAAGGGTGCAATTGTGATTAACGAAATTATGTATAATCCGAGTGAGAATGAACCTGAGTGGATTGAGATATACAACACAACTGAAAATGAAATTAATTTAAAAGGGTGGAGTATTGCGGATGTAATTCCCGAACCAGGCAAAAGAATTATAATTAATGAAGATCTATACATCGCGCCTTTTCAATATAAAGTTGTAAGAGCAGCCGATAAAAACGAGTACTCCAGAGATGTAATTCTGCTTCCGGAATTCCCGTTGTTAAATAATTCTGAAGACGGTATTGTTATTTGTGATTCATACGACAATCGAATAGACAGTTTATTTTATAAGTCCGGGTGGGGCTATAAAAAAGGTGTATCGCTCGAAAAGATATCACCGAATTCAAGCGGCTGCGATTCGGTTAATTGGGCATTGTCACTATCGCCCGAGGGTTCTACGCCTTCTAAAGAAAATTCGGTATCCAATTTGCCACATATAGAGGAACAAAAAATTGTGATCAATGAAATAATGTACGAGCCTGATGAAATTAATTCCGAGTTCATTGAATTTTTTAATAACTCGGATGATACGCTTCAGATTGGTGGTTTATCAGTCGGAGGACATAATAATCTTCGCATTGTGAATGAACTTACATTGATTTTACCTCGCCAATATTTTCTGATAGGGAATGATTCTGCATTAACAGATTACTATAAAACTGAAGCAAAACTTTTCGTCGATAAATCTTTCAGTTTGCCAAATTCTGGAGCCGAAATCATACTTGTCGATTTTTATGGTAATACTATTGATTCTCTGTTTTATAATCCTGAATGGCACAGTCCCTTAATAAATAACACAAAAAACAAATCGATTGAACGAATTAACCCTTTATTCTCGTCGACGGATCGAAACAACTGGAGAACATCGGTCGATCCGAATGGAGCGACCCCAGGCAGAATTAATTCTATATATACATCAGGAATCACAGCTGAAGAGGCAATAACAATTTATCCAAACCCATTCTCGCCGGATAACGACGGATTTGAAGATTTTACTACAATTACAATCAAACAGAAAAATAAAATAGGATTGGTAAGAATCCGCATTTTCGACAGCAAAGGAAGAAGTGTTAAAACTATCGAAGAGAGTCGTCCCGTAGGTCCTGAAACCGTAATTGTATACGATGGTCTCGATGATAATTTAAAACCACTGCGAGCTGGAATTTACATCCTATTAATAGAAATAATTGACGAGGGGGGAGTGAAAACTGTTTTCAAGAAGCCGCTCGTATCGGCAAGAAAATTGTAATCTGTTATGAGAAATTTTTCTTATTTTTGCCTTTGCATATTTGAGAGGTAATATTGTCGATATCGAGAGAACTAAAAAACATCTGGCAACCCAAGCTACTCAACAAAAGCTTTAGAAACAGGTTTTTCCTTTCGATGGCAATATTGATTACGGTTCTTTTAAGTCTGGCAAGATTTCTCGTTTATAACGAAAAGCGCCCAGGAGTTGAAATTTACGATCCAATATTGACTCTATTTATGCCTGTAGATGTTACCTGGATTACATTCATTCTGCTCTACATTTCAATTCTTGTGATGCTTGTCTGGCTGAGTTTTCATCCAGAAATTTTTTTACTTGCAATTCAATCCTACAGTTTTGTTGCACTTTTCCGTCTCATTTCCATTTATCTGCTGCCGCTGGAAGCAATTCATACAATTATTCCTTTGAAAGACCCCTTTGTCGAATTCTTCGGTAATCGGAGGACATTCTTAAAAGATCTCTTTTTCTCGGGACATACTGCTACAATTTTCCTCTTTTTTCTGGTTACCACAAATAAAAAATTAAAGAGGATATTTTTTGTGGTTACTATTCTTGTAGCACTTTGTATATTAATTCAGCATGTACATTATACGGTGGACGTCTTCTCGGCGCCTTTTTTTGCGTATACATCGTACAGACTTGCATTTCTAATTAACAGCCGCGATAAAAATTCTTAACCCCGTTTTGAATTTTTTTATCATCCACGTCGTTTAATTGTTATTCTAACAATTATGGTATAATGATTACCGAAGGTATTTATTACCAATATTTGGATTCACTACTTGAAGGTGATAAAGCCACGTGCAAAAGTATAGTTGAAGAATTGCTCGCAGAAGGCGAAAGCATCAAGGAAATTTATCTTGGATTGTTTCAAAGGTCCATGTATCGAATCGGCCAGATGTGGGAAAGAGAGAGATGTTCAATAGCCGACGAGCATATTGCTACGAAAATTACAGAAGCTCTTATCGATTGGTCGATTGAAGTCTCGAAATGCAAAGGCAAGAAAGACAAAAGTGTTATTATAGCGTGTATCGATAAAGAATATCATGAACTCGGAGCAAAAATGGTTGCAGGCTATTTCGAAATTAACGGATGGAATTCGACATTCCTGGGTTCTTCTACGCCTCTTAGTGAGATTATTCGTTTAATCGGGAAAAAACAGCCGGATGTGGTTGGTCTTTCTGTCAATTTTTATATGAATATTCCACGCCTGACAAAATTAGTGTCGATGATAAAGACGAAATACCCAACACAGGAAATTATAATCGGTGGGCAGGCGCTTGCCGGTAAAGATATTAAAAATCTTACCGGTTATAACGATATCAAGTATATTTCCTGTCTTAATAAATTGGACGAGTATCTTGCAGCTTATTAGCTTCTTATTATTATCAATTCTTTCTGGCGTTCGGACAAAAATTCACACCCTTCAGAATTTACCAATACCATTTCTTCCACTGTGGCAATGCCATATTTATCAACAGTTAGTCTCGGCTCGATTGTGAATACATTACCTTCTTCAACTTTCAGCATTGGCAGGTTTCCATATCTTTCCCATTTTGGTCCAAGCAAAGCGCCACCGTCGTGAACTGCTCTGCCCACTTGATGACCAAGTCCATGCGGGAATTCGTCGTATCCGTTGATTTGAATGTAATTTCTTGCAATCTGGTCTATTTCCCAGCCTTCTTTCCCTGGTTTTAATTCCTGAGCTGCTTTTGTAATTGATTCGACAATTACGTTAAATCCTTTGACCACTTCATCCGGAGGAGCATCTTCACCAGGTCTGAGAACATACCACGTACGCTGTAGGTCGGAACAAAATCCGTCAATTTTAATTCCGAAATCCATATTGATTATATGTCCGGGCTCGATGACTCTTTCGGTTGGACCAGAGTGAGCTCCAGCTGTATCGGGACCAGTAAATACCGAAGGGCAATATTTGCTGTCCCATGCTAAATCGTAACCTCTTTCTTTAACGATCTGCTGTACGAATTTTGCTACTTGTTTTTCGGTAATTCCGGGTTTAAGAAATTTAGTTACTTCGTCGAATATTTTAAGCGTTTCGGATATTGCTTGCTTAATCAATCTAATTTCCGACGGCGACTTCCTGCCGCGTAAGGCTGCAACAATATCTTCCGAAGAAACGAATTTATCTGGATAATCAGTCCCTTTGAATTGTTCCAATAAATCAAGATACAATCCGTGCGTCAATCCATCGGCAAGACTGGAATTAACCGAATAATTTAAGGCGATCTTGTTCGGTTTTATCGATTCAATTACTTCAAGAAATTTTTCTTTTATGGTTTTCAGATAGGGATGAATATTTTTATATGTACCAATGCTCTTCATATTTTCCTGTTCGAGTGAACCAATAATTGCATGGGTGTCGCCGTGTTTTGTAATAATAAATGCCGATTGCCAGGTGGCGTTTGTACCAACAATCATGTCGAGCATCGGGTCTTTTATGTTCCCTGTTTCTCTGACGTAAGTCATCCACATATCGATATTTTTCTCATTTAAAATTTTAGCCGCCTGTTCAATTTTTCCTAAGATTAATTCTTTTTGCATTTGCGTCTCTCTTTTAACTTCGATATAAATTTATAAATTGGATAGTTGTCGGCAAAATTTATTCTGCATAATTAAACTGGATTGGTGGCAGGTAAGGTAAAAGCAAATGTAGTTCCTTCCCCCACGCGGCTTTCGACGGATATCGTACCGCCGTTTTTTTCGATCATTTCTTTGCATATAACTAAGCCGAGTCCGCTCCCTTTTTCTTCGTTTGTACCGTATGTGGTGTGCTGAATATCAACACGAAACAACTTGGGAAGGTCTTCTTCTTTGATGCCAACGCCTGTATCGATTACAGAAACTTTATAGAAACTATCTTCCTTTTCAGCTTTTAATGTAATTTTTCCGCCGGGTCGTGTAAATTTAATTGCGTTCGATATAAGATTCTGGAGCACCGACGAGATCATATCTTCGTCTGCAAATACAATTGCATCGGTCGGAATTTCGTTGATGATGAATAGATCCTTGTTTCCGGCATTGTTTGATAAAAGTGAAATAACCCGTTCGGCTCTTTCCCGTAGCTTAAACTCATGTGGTTCGTAGTGGATTTTGCCGGTCTGAATACGCGACCATTGTAAAAGATTTTCCAGAAGGGCAAAAACGTTTCGAGCCGCTTCGTTTATTTTGTCGGCAAACATTACAATCTCGTCGCGTGTTAAGTCATTAATGTCGTCTCGCAAAAATTCCGAGAAACTGAGCAGGGCACTGAATGGGCTACGAAGATCGTGGGCAATAATCGAAAAGAATTTATCTTTTGTGATAATCTGATTTCTTAATTCTTCTTCCGATTCTTTTAATTGTTTATTAACTGCTTCAAGTTGTAATACCAGATCTTTTAGTTTGGCTTCCTGCCTCTTAGATTCTGTAATATCGCGGAGTATTCCACGATAACCAATAATTTTACCATCTTTGTCTTTGACAGCAGTTGACGTCTCCAGAACTGTGGCAATTCTACCATCAAGTTTTCTGATTCGTAGTTCGAAATCTTTTACAAATCCGTACTTCTCCAATCTTTTCTGGAATTCATGCCTTTCATTAGGGTCAATGTAAATATCTTTAAGAATATCAATTTTTTTGAGCATATCGTATGAATTAATTCCGAAGAATTCGAAGCCGGCGGGATTTAAGTCAACGAATTTACCGTCGATTGTGCTTTCGTAAACGACATCTTGAAGTTCCAGGAAAAGTTCCCTGAATTTACTTTCTGCATCTCTCAGTTTCTCCTCAGTCTCAATTAATTGAGTCAAATCACGCGCTATACCAACATAAGCTACCGGATTACCATTTTCATCCTTAACGATAGAGGTACTCAACTCAATTGTAAACTCAGAGCCATCTTTTCGTTTATTGATAATTCTGCCACGCCAGCCTCCCTGAAGAGTGGAAGGATGAATAGCATTGATCAGTTCAGGGTCATTTTTATTCGAACGAAGGAAATCGGTTCTCTTTCCGATAACTTCTTCCGGCTCGTAACCGTAAATTCTTGTAAAAGCTTTGTTCACAAAAACTAAACGATCTTCTAAATCAGTAATTGTGATTGATTCCTGAACCGAATTGATTGTATGCAGCATTAAATCTGCATTGCTGATGTAATTAAGAATGGGCACTTCCGATGACTTTTTTTTATGCATTAGGATAGCCAAATGTCTGATAAAATATAATAAATTAAGTTGTAAAAATAAATCTATAGTTTATAACGTTTGGCTGCTCGTTTTAGTCTATCCATAATTGCCAGTCCTAATCCCTCGGGTTCGACTGTCTCTGCCAGTATAAGGTCGACTTTTTCTTTTTCGAAATCGTGGAGGAATTTAAAGAAATTTGCCGCGGCTTCTGCCATATTGCCAGAGACACTCAATATTTTTTTTGAATAATTGGATAACATTAATTTAGTTACAATTATATCGTCTTTGAACAGAAGCAAACCTACTTTTTTATTTTTAAGCGAATTAAGAAAACCCTTATTGGATAAAAGAGATTTGTTTATAATGAAAAGCGGTATTTCGGGTGAGTAATGAAAAGGCAATTGACCTGGCGATTCCGGTGCTGAATCGTTCTTATCGTTGATGGTAAGACGTCCTGTAATCTTTTCAATATCATCTACTGGAATTCCACCGGGTCTGAAAAGTAAGAATTTTCCGTTTTTGTAACCAATAATTGTGGATTCAATACCTACGACACATTTTCCCCCATCGAGTATAAATAGATCATCTCCCAGTGATTTTTTAACGTGTTCTGCGTCGGTGGGACTCAAATGTCCGAACCTGTTTGCACTTGGGGCTGCTATAGGACGCTGACTTAATCGTATAAGTTTCAGCGCTATTTCATTGTTAGGCATTCTGATTGCAACTGTATCGTTTCCTGAAGTGACTATATCAGGAACTGATTCTTTTTTAGGCAGAACAAGCGTAAGTGGTCCGGGCCAGAATTCATCGATTAATTTGTCAATAATAGGCTCGTCATAATAAACGTAATTTTTTAACGATGTTTTATCGGCTATATGGAGTATAAGAGGATTAAATGAAGGTCTGTTTTTCTTTTCGAATATTTTCGCCACAGCAACTGGATTTAGCCCATCGGCTCCGAGTCCGTAAACTGTTTCTGTGGGAAAAGCGACCAGTTCACCATTTTTAATCAGTTCCGCCGCTTCGTGTAATGATTTGTCGTTGTATTTGTAGATGGGCATAAATTCATTAAATTTTAACTCGTAAAATAACAACTTTATAACTTTCTTGATACAAAAAACAGGGTATAAAATGGAAGGGTTTTCTTTTCTAAAAAAATTTGTGAAGCTATTAGCCGACGAAACAGCTGCTATTATCAAACAATATTACAAAACGGATATTAAAATTGAATCCAAAGAAGATGAAACACCCGTGACGATTGCAGACAAAAAGAGCGAAGAAAAAATGCGCCAACTTATTATGAAAGAATTCCCGGATCATGGCATCCTTGGTGAAGAATTCGGTGAATTTAATTCGAATGCTGAATACATATGGATATTAGACCCGATTGACGGCACTAAAAGTTTTATATGTGGTGTTCCGCTGTTCGGTACATTGATAGCTCTTTTGAAAAATGGTGAACCAATTTTAGGTGCCATCAATCATCCAATCCTGAATGAATTTATTATAGGCGATAATCTCAGCGCTGAATGCAACGGTAAAACTATCAAAATAAAATTGAACGATACGATATCCGAAACAATTTTGTTGACGACCGACCATAATAATGTTGCTAAGTATAGAAACTCAGCTGGATTTGAAAAATTAACAAAGATGGTTAAGCTTTATCGTACCTGGGGTGATTGTTACGGATATTCACTGCTGGCTCAGGGCTATGCAGATATTATGATTGATCCGATGATGAGTAAATGGGACCTGGCGGCATTAATTCCTGTGATAAAAGGAGCCGGCGGAAAAATATCCGATTTCTATGGAAACGACCCGATGAAAGGTAATAGCATAGTAGCATCTAATTCTTTGCTTCACCCAAAAATTATAGAAATCCTGAATCCTTCGAGTGATTGAATCATCTAACTTCTTCGAACAAATAAAAAAATGGAGTTATATCTATGAAGAATATTGTTGAAGGTACAGATTTTAATTTTCATACAGAAGTTTTGCAATCGGATGTGCCCGTGCTGGTAGATTTCTGGGCGCCGTGGTGTGGACCATGCAGAATGGTTGCGCCGGTTGTAGAAGAAATTGCAAATGAATTGAACGGTAAGTTGAAGGTTGTTAAAGTAAATACCGACGAAAATTATGGCGTGGCTTCCCAATACGGAATTATGAGTATTCCAACACTTGGAATTTTCAAAAATGGAAAAATGGTCGATGCTGTTATAGGCGCCGTTCCTAAATACCATCTGATGTCAAAAATCGAACCTTATCTCGAAACAGCTAACTAATCCACATAATTACACGTTTATAAATAAACCCGGATTTGTCATTAGAGAAAAGTTTGTTTTGACAAACATAGAAATAATATCT
>DYLP01000070.1 GCA_020722005.1 Melioribacter roseus | reverse complement strand
AGCAGCATTGTTACTGCAACGAGCATAAGTAAGAAAAGCTTTTTCATATAAAAAAACCTATCTGTTTGTTAAAAAAATTATTTAAAAAAATTATTTAAAAAAATCATCATTAATAGTCTATAATAATTCAATTCGCTTTGAACATAAACTGTGCCAATACCTTATTAATTCCCTCATTTTTTCTTTGCTTTCATTTCCATTTATATTTTTTATACTGTCGTGCCGGCTCAAAAACCAATATACAAGCCATTTATTTATTAACATTCAAACTATTTGTATTGTAAAAAAATCTTTTTGAAGTTGCAATATAATAAATACTAATAAAAAAAAAAAACAATTTTATGCTGAATATAAAGATAAAGGACTGCCCTGCGAAGGACAGTCCTCGAATTGTCAATTTTAGATATTTTATGAGCAACCGGTAGTAGAACCACAGTCTTCACAGACAGTGCAAGAGCCGTTGCGTATCACTCTCATAGAGCCGCAAGCAGAACATTGTTCACCTGTATAACCGATTTGTTTTGCGGCGTGAGATTCGCTGAATTGGACAGATGTACCGTTTCCTTTAATTTCTCCATTAGTCGGTGTCGGTACGGGAAGTAGTTCTTTTTTAATGTCGTCCACGATTATTTCTTTTTTCTGTGAAGTACCATTTTTGTTGTCTTCATTCTTTTTGTTATTTTCTTCCAAATTCTCAATGTCGTTTTTGTTGGTACCATTAATTTCATCAACAGCTTTAACATGAACAAAATCGGTTATATGCAGATAGTCGTATCCAATAGAGCGAAAGACATAATCGAGAATCGAAGTAGCCGAACGGATAGCTTCGTGTCCTTCAACATAACCTGCGGGTTCGAATCTGGTAAAAGTAAAAGAATCGACAAGTTCATCGAGCGGCACACCGTATTGCAATGCTTTTGAGGCAAGGACGGCAAAACAGTTAAGCAATCCTTTGTAAGAAGCCCCTTCCTTGTACATATCAATAAAGATTTCGCCGAGTGAGCCATCTTCGTATTCTCCGGTACGTAGATAAACTTTGTGACCGCCGACATAAGCTTCGCGGATATGCCCGTGTCTTTTCTTCGGAAGTTTTTTCCTTTGACCGCGTCTTTCGAGGTTGTCAACGATTTGCTGTTGGACTTCTTTCGGACCTTTTGTTTCGTCGAGTGTATTTTCGTCACCAAGCATAACAACTTCGTCGAGCCCTTCGTCGTGAGCAGAAGAAAGCGGTTGTGAAAGTTTAGAGCCATCGCGATAGACAGCAATAGCTTTGAGCATAAGTTTCCAAGATTCCATATAAACATTGCCAATTTCTTCGACGGAAGCTTCGGCGGGCATATTGACTGTTTTCGATATAGCTCCCGAGACAAATGGCTGCACACCGGCGAGCATACGAACATGAGCCATATACGGAATAAAACGTTTACCGTTTTTGCCGCATTTGCCGGCAGTGTCGAAAATGGGCAAATGGCTTTCTTTCAGATGTGGTGCTCCTTCGAGCATCATCGTGCCACAAACGTAGTCGTTGGCTCTTTCGATTTCTTCTTTTGTAAAGCCGAGTTCTTTGAGCATATCGAAATTCGGAGAGTTGAGCAGTTTTTCATTAAAGCCGAGCTTGTGGCAAAAATCTTCGCCGAGAGTCCATTTATTGAAAGCAAATTTTATGTGGAAAACATTATCGAGTAATTTGTCTATTTCTCTTAATTTTTCGTCAGTAAATCCTTTATTGAGCAGTGATTTATAATTAATTGAGGGGCATCCGACCAAAGTGCCGTGCCCTTTGCTGTATTTCTCAATATCTTCGATTTGTTTATCGCTGTATCCGAGCTTAACGAGGGCTTTTTGTACCGATTGATTAACAATTTTGAAATAACCGCCACCGGCTAATTTTTTATATTTTACGATAGCGAAATCAGGTTCGATGCCCGTTGTATCGCAGTCCATAATCAAACCGATGGTGCCGGTAGGAGCAATAACGGTAACTTGAGCATTGCGGTAGCCATGCTTTTCGCCCAATTCGAGAGCTTTATCCCAAGATTGTTTTGCAGCTTCAATTAAATAGTCTTGAGTATATCGCGTATTTAGACCTAGGGGTTTAATTGTAAGATTTTCGTATTCAGATTCATCGGCAAAATAAGCAGCACGGCGATGGTTGCGAATGACGCGGAGCATTGGTTCTTTGTTTTCATTAAATTTTGCGAAAGTGCCGAGTTCCGAGGCAAGTTCTGCGGAAGTTGCATAAGCTTGACCGGTCATAATGGCAGAGATTGCACCGGCCATAGTAACAGCTTCCGGTGAATCATAGGGTATGCCGTTGACCATAAGCAAAGAGCCAATGTTGGCAAAACCAAGTCCGAGGGTTCGGAAGTCATAACTGAGCTGAGCAACTCTTTCCGATGGGAATTGAGCCATCAGCACGGAAATTTCGAGGACTATTGTCCATAAACGAACTGCATGCTTGAAATCATCAACGAGGAATATGTTTTCTTTTTCATCGTAGAATTTCATAAGGTTGATACTTGCGAGATTGCATGCGGTATCATCGAGGAACATATATTCGCTGCATGGATTGCTGGCGTTAATCCTGCCTGAGTTCGGGCAGGTGTGCCATTCGTTTATTGTGGAGTCAAATTGAATGCCCGGGTCTGCACTTTTCCAAGCGTTAAGATTTATTTTATTCCATAAATCTTTTGCTCTTACCTTCCGAGCAACTTCACCGGTAGTGCGATATCGAAGTTCCCAGATGTCATCATTCTCAACGGCACGCATAAATTCATTGGTAACACGCACAGTGTTGTTGGAATTTTGACCGCTGACAGTTTGATAAGCATCGCCTTCGTAATATGTGTCAAATACATCGAAATTCAAATTGGTATAACCTTGTTCGACAAGTGAAAGGACACGCATAATGTAAGCGAAGGGAATACCTCTGTGCAAAGCTTTTTGAATTAAATCATTCAGTTTGTTGTTTTCTTGTCTATCGGTACCATGTTCGAGTGCTTCATCGACAATAGCTTGCAGAAATTTGGCATTGATGCGTGAACCTGTAACGAGAGCAGCGACTTTTTCTTCTTCTTTTGCTTTCCAATCGATAAATTCCTCTACGTCCGGATGGTCAATATCGATGATGACCATTTTGGCGGCGCGTCGAGTGGTGCCACCGGATTTAATTGCACCGGCAGCACGGTCGAAAATTTTCAGGAAACTCATAAGACCGGAAGATTTGCCGCCTCCGGAAAGAATTTCACCTTCGCCCCTGAGGTTAGAGAAATTGGTGCCGGAACCACTGCCAAATTTGAATATTCTTGCTTCGCGTGTGGCTAAATCGAATATGCCGCCTTCATTCAATAAATTATCGTTAATTGACTGAATGAAACAGGCATGAGGTTGAGGTCTGGTATAGGCATCTTTTGATTTAGTTAATTTGCCGGTGTCGGGGTCAACAAAGTAATGTCCCTGTTCGTTGCCGGTAATATTGTAAGCCCAAGCCAATCCGGTGTTAAACCATTGTGGCGAGTTTGGTGCTGCCATTTGATTGAGCAACATATATGCCATTTCATCGTAGAAATTCTGAGCGTCTTCTTTGGTATCGAAGTAGTTGTATTTTTCTCCCCAATGTCTCCAAGTGCCTGCGAGTCTGTGAACAACTTGCTTGATTGAATTTTCGGAACCAAGGACCGGATTGCCATCCTTGTCTTTCCGGATTTTCCCGCGTTTATCTTTTTGCGGGACACCTGTTTTCCGCATATATTTTTGTGCAAGTATATCGGTAGCCATTTGTGACCACTGCTTTGGAACTTCAATATTATCCATTTCGAAAACTACGGAACCATCGGGGTTACGCATTGACGATGAACGGAATGTGTATTGGAGCATGGAGTAGGGATTGCTGCTACCCTTAGTAAAGTATTTATTAATTTTCATTATCCGCCCTTTCCATTATCTATTTATTCTTTATGTTTTTTATTTTTCAATTAAAATTTTAGTGTCAAATACATCCCTCGAATTTTTAAAAATCGAGAGTAATTATAATTAATATTAAGTTCTTTGTTTATAAGACGATTGACAATAATAAAAGGTTTTAGAGACCCCTATTATTTAAAGTTATTATTTAATAACGAAACCGGCAGTAACAACAGCTTTGATAGTTTTTTTGATAGAGGTTAAATTATATTCGCCCCAATCGGAAACATCTGCCGAGTTGCGTTCAGTGATTTGAAAAACGCCTTGATTAGCCGATTTAATTCCACCAATTTCATTTCCGCTGCTTTCAGCAATTACTTTTGCACGTTCTTTTGCGTCTTTGGTTGCTTTACCGAGCATTTCAATTTTTAAATCGTTCAGTTTTGTAAAGAAAAATTGCGGAGAATTTGATGTGATTTGTAAACCTTGCTGAATAAGCGAAGTTGATTCGCTTGCAAGTTGCTCTATTAGGTCAACATTATTCAAAGTTACCGTAACACTTCTTTCCAAAGTATAGCCCAATAAATTATTTGTTTGTCTTCCGTCAGATGTATATTGGAAATTCTTATAATTTGAAATTGAGCCGAGTTTGATGCTGCTGTTGTTTATGTTTTTATTCTTCAGATATTCCAATAGAACTGTAACATCATTTTGCAATTTGTTATAACCGGACACTAAATCGTAAGAAAAGACTGATATAGAACACGTCCAAACACCGAGGTCGGAATTGATGTTCTTTTCGGCGTAACCTTTCACGGTTATTGTTTGTTCGCCGGCTTTTATTTTTTGCAATGTCGAAGACAGCAAGAATGAAGCAATGATGAGACCTGCGGCTAAACTCAAGCCGAGCCAAAGTAAGCCAATTGTGTTGTTTTTAGAATTTGTGCTCATTGCTAATGCCGTTTAAATTATTGATATTAAAAAGTTTAACTACTATTTTTTTCTATTAAGGCCATTTTTGCATATTGCAAAAGTGAACTAATTGAACTTAAAAAAAATTATCAAATTGATGAAGTAAATGTTTTCCACATACCACATCATGTTCAAAAATATTATTAAAATAATAAAAAAATGCTCAAATAAATTATCCCCCCATTTATTTTGCTGAATATAATTTAATTGTCAAAATAATATGAATGTAATTTAAAAAAAGTTTTTTAATTAGCAAATAAAAAAATAAATAGTTATATTAAATAATTAGAAAAATGTTAAAAATCTACTTTTTTTTTAAAGAAAAGAAAAATATGGGAAAGATAGTAAAATTTACAGATGGAAATAAGATGCAAGCAGGTACTTTGTTTTGCGTTGCGAGTAATTATGCAAAGCATGCAGATGAAATGGGAACGAAAGTGCCTTCGCTTCCGGCTATTTTTTTAAAGCCACCCCAGTCGATAATTTATACAGGAGGAGAAATAATCTTGCCGGAAATTTCTTCCAATGTTCACCACGAAGTTGAACTTGTGGTTGTGATTGGCAGTGAATGTAAAAATATCAATAGGGAGGACGCAGTTGATTGTGTCGCGGGTTATGCTGTGGGTATTGATGTTACTATGCGTGATATACAGGCAGAAGCCAAAAAAGACGGGAAACCTTGGGCTGTTGCAAAAGGATTTTATACATCGGCACCAATATCGGATATTTTGCCGGCAAGCGATTTTGGTAATAATATTCCTGATTTCGAATTGGTGTTAGGTGTCAACGGAGTGGAAAGGCAGAGGGAAAGGACATCAGCAATGGAGAGGGATATACCAATGCTTATTGAGTATTTGTCCACTATTTTTACTCTCGTGCCGGGAGATATGATTTTCACTGGTACACCGAAAGGTGTCGGGCAGATACAGAAAGGCGATAGAATACATGCAGAGTTGTCGAGTTTTATTTCTCTGGATGTTCGAGTGAAATAGAAAAATTTTGTAAAAATAATTATTATTAGAACAATGAAATACTATTTAACATTAATACTTCTAACCGGCTTGATGATTTCCGGTTGCAGTAACCTGATGACTCGGATAGAAAAAGATACTTATCTGATTTCGGAGTTGGATACGACTAATTTATATGAACAGAAAAACCTTCCCGGCAATAGGGATAATGGTATTATTTATCCTTCGTCGCGTACAATAACGTCAAAGAGGTTGCTCATACAAAAGGATAGTGTTGTCGAACGACTATACCCTGATTTCATACGTTTGGGTTTGTTTGAATCTGTTGGAATTATTGGAGGTCAACAAGACAGTTCTTTTGGTGCGGGCCTTTTCGGCTTATTCCCTGATTTCAATAAATTGAGTGATAATAATAATCGTGGCGAAAAAGCATTTTTCAGCGGTGGTATTTACAGGTTTCTATTCGGGGAATGGAGGCTTCGTTGGTTCAATGATGCGAAGAATTGGACAATAGGAACAAGTGCATGGGAAATCTTCATTCCTGATGCACATTATGAAAATCGCTTCGGCTCGATTTTGCCTTTGTATGTAAAAAAACGGTGGTATTTGTCAGATAAGATACCGTATTTATCTGCATCAGCATCTGTGGGGGTTGGATATTATCCTTCACAATATTTAAATGCACAAATGTCTCTTGATTTTGGTTCGATTGGTGGATTTAATCTGCATGCTTATGGCGGAGTAGCAGCTGCCTACAACGGGGAGGGAAGTTATTTTGTGCGCGAAAGTCCAAATCCATCAACATCCAAAACAATCGTTCAGCCTTATTTGGGTTTAGGTGTTTCTTTTTTGGATTTTCATAATACTGTGGAAGAAACATATACTGAATGGAAAGACCACAAACATTCTGCTTGGAATGTAGGTTTATTGCAGTTTGGTGTACTATATTCAACGGCAGATACGGCTTTTGGTTCGGATGGCAGTTCCGGAAGTTTGTTTAAGGGTATATTAGCGCGATTTTTGAATACTTCGTTGGCTTTGCCTTTTGCCAATAACAGATTTTATGTCGGAGTATCGCTTGCAGACTTGATGGTTATGGGGGAAAACAGTTGGGGACTTGGTGTCTTGCCTTTGCGTTTTGGCTATTGGGCAAATGTGTTGGAAAAAGAACTCTCAAATGAGACATTTTTTGAGGTTGGATTTTATCCAACACAATATATACATATAGGTGACAGGTTAAATCTCAAATTAACAAATATGTTGAATATAGGAATAGTATTGGGATATGTAAATGGTTCGACAAGTTCTGCTTTTGGTTCCGATATGACTTCTTTGTTCGGCACAACCGGAGATTTATCACAAATTTATTTAGGTTTTAGTGTTGGCATTCTCGTTAGGTTGTTTTCAAACGATGAATTAAGATATTGAGCGGTGAGATTATGAAAGTCAGAATGAACATAATTGTTTTTGCATTGGCATTGCTGTTAACGATTGCTTCGTGCGGCATATTACCGCATCCCGATACATTCAAATTGGACAAAACTGTCTTACCTCCAATTAATTGTTTCATTTTATCAGATATAAATTCTGTTGAAAAAACTTTTGACAACGAAATTTTGTTACATAAAAAAGGTATATGTTCGCTTAAAAGAGACAACATTACGACAAGCAAATTTCAATTAACTGCTACTTTGCGTGGTGGCGACGGTTTAAGGGTCTCGATGCGAAGCGACATGAAAAAATACAAAACAGAACCCGGTATTATTTTGGAATGGGCGAAGACAGGAACAAAAATTTTGGAAAATGGCAAGCAATTGATGAGTGAGAGCTCAATCAGGGCTTTTGAAAACAAGCCTGTTAATTTTACTTTTGTCAATCAGGGTAATTTCTACTATATAGTATTGGAATGCGACACAATTTACAGGGGAATTACAGATATTCCCTGTTCGGAATATTATATTCTCGAGTCCGTAGATGCTGATTTGAAGATTTCCGGAATAAAGCTGGAAGATTTATACGGTTTTGAGTATAAGGAAATTTTAAATGTTGATGAAGAAGGCAAAAGAACTCGGGAAGAGACATTAATTATTAAACAATAACAAAAA
>DYLP01000022.1 GCA_020722005.1 Melioribacter roseus | reverse complement strand
TCGAGCCATTTTGAGGGCGAAAATTTAATTTGTCCCATCGGCAGTAGAAACTCATTCGATTTATGGTCTGTTGTATCGTACATAATTTGAGCCTGAGCGTTACGCATGTCCCTTGCATTGTAAGCAAAATATTCGGTGTTAACTTTTTCATAACGTGCACCTGCGATAACCATAAATTTCCAGAAATTAACCTTGAACATACCATAGGTTGCATAATAATCTTCATTATATCTGTAATCGTTCGTAAGCTGCTGGAATGGTCCATCGTACCATCCGCCTTGGGCACCCGTGCTAAACTCTATATTTGAAGCATCGAACTGAGGATTGCCTATTATATAATTCAAAATGTCGGTTAGTGTGCCTGAATTTGCCACATAATAAATTGAACCGTATTTATTATCCAGGAAAGGATCATAAAGATCACTGTCGTTATTAATAAAAGAAGTACCGACAAGTTCACCTCTGTCGTTAGTTGAAATGCCGAATTGCTCTTTAATGGTTCGCATCAGGTTTGACTGGATATCATTATCAGTAGAATTTGCACTACCATTGAATCCAAGGTAGGGAGCTTCCTGATCGGTACGGTTGTACTGATTATGTAACTGCCCGCCAAACTTAAAGAAACCGCTGAGTGAATTTCCAAAACTAAAGGGAATTTCAAAATCAGCTTTATATGAGAATTTTTCTTCGAGATAATTATTGCTGAAAAGATTTGCACTTCTCAGTACAACTTCATCTGAACCTTTGTAGGCTGTAAGTAAATATGTCAAATCTTCCGGTTTTACATTATCCCTCCGAATGCCTCCTTGAAGCGCATCCGTTTGATTAAAATTAATCACAGGAGATTTATCTAAAACATTGTTTGCTGAAGTATAATTGGCTGATAGATCGGCGGTCATGAAGCCGAAATCGTAATCGAGTTTGATAGAGTGCATTCTCTGGTCTACAGTATTGTCACCTAATCTTAACTGCCATTCCATCCTACCATTATCGTAATTAATTGTTTGTCTGTTGTCGGTGTAATCTGAATTTAAGCGGGCAAACATATTAACAAATTTTATTGAGCCACCGGGCAAATTGTAATCCATTATTAAATTTGCTCCGAAACGCTTTCTTGTTTCAATATGCCGATTAAACGTAACTGATGTAACTTTTACAGGACGATAGCCGGTAGTTGGGTCGATTTGCACTTCTTCGGCTGCAAGTGCGTAGCCAGCATCCATATTGTCAGCATTTCGATCATAGGATTCTGCATTAACCAGTGCATAAATTCCAAGCTTGTTATTAAAAAATCGATTGCTGGCTGATGCAACAGCGCGGAAATTACCGTATGTATTACTCTTAGCTGTATAGCCTTGTTGATAAAGTAAATCCCAATGCAAACCGGCTGGGGCTTCCCTCAATTCCATATTTACGGTTCCACCAATTGAATTAGCATTCATATCGGGTGTCAAAGATTTATAAACAGCAATCATTCTTATCATGTAAGGAGATATCATTGTCAGGTCGACACTACGATCATTATTCAATCCCCCGGTTGCAACATAAGGATCTGACGTAATACCAATTGACGAACTGCCTGTTGCAGATAACTTCACACCTTCTACTTCTACTGAGTTGTACTTTGGGGAAAGTCCACGAATAACTATTTTGCTATCCTCACCTGAACTTTTTTGAGTTGAAATACCGGGCAAACGGCTCAATGCTGCAGCGGCATTAAAGTCGGGCAATTCCTGAATCCTCGACTCAGAAACAATATTTGCAATTTTGTCAGAAGTTAATTGCTGGTTGATAGCTTCTAATTGTCCCTGTGCCTGAGCAGTGATAACTATATCCTGCCCTTCAATAGCAGTTATTTCGAGACGAAAATCTTGAGCAAGAGTTTTGCCGACAGGGATATCCACAACGGCGCTGTCGGGTTCATACCCGATGTAAGAGACAATAATAGTTTGACGACCTGCGGGAATATTACGAATAATGTATTCTCCGTCGAGATTACAAGCCGCACCCAAAGTTGTTCCTTTAACGAGCACATTTGCTCCCGGAAGAGTCTCATTTGTTTCTTTGTCGTAGACCTTCCCTCTCAGATTACCTTTTCCCTGGGCATTGAGAGGAATACTAATTGTAAAGACCAGTAGAGCCAGGGTTATAAAAATCTTTTTAATTGGCATATCAAGAGTCATACTCGCCTCCAATATTTATTTAATAATTTTAATTAGTTGCCAATTCATTATAACGTCTGCCTTCTAATTCCACTTCTATTTCAGACATCATTTTATTATTCAGAGGATATTTAATCATCAGTAGACTTCCAATTACGCCAGCAATTGCAGGGTAAACTGTCATTAAAAGTTTAATTCCTGTAATTGTCTCGGCTGTTTGTACCTGATTTGCTATGAATCCATAATATGCCAGTAGCCATCCTACAATTGCTCCTCCAAGAGTTAAGCCAAGCTTTAACGAAAAAAGAGAAGCTGCCATTATTAATCCAGTTGCTCTTCGTTTGTTTTTCCATTCCGAATAATCAGCGGTGTCTGTATAAAGCGCCCATTGAAGTACCGACACTGGACCGAAGAAAAACGATAAGATCAAGTTAAACAGGAAGAGCAATATTATTGCATCGGGTGGTACAAGAAAGATTGCGGCGCTAAATATTGCACTGCCTAAAAGGAAAAATGTATATGTATTTTTCTTGTCGAATTTTTTGGCGAACCATTTTGTCAATATTGCGCCAATAATCGTTACTATTGTGCCCGACAACATAAATGATGACGATAATACCTCATATGAAAGTTCATAAGTACTGCCGAACAAATTCACCTTCTGGTTAAGTATATAATATTTGAAGTAGTATATAATGGTAGAATTTCTGACTACAATAAAAATCAATTGGAAAACTGTGGCACCTGCAATCAATAACCATGGCTTGTTAGAAATCAGGTCTTTCAAATCCTGTTTTAAATCACTCTTTTGTTCTTTAGGGGGATATACTCGTTCTTTTGTAGTAAAGAAAGTAGTGAAGAATAACAGAATAGCAAGAATAGAAAGTACACCCATAGTCCATTGCCAGCCTAAAGCGTCGTTGTTACCGCCGAAATATTTAACCAGCGCAAGTACAGAAGCCTGTACAATCAATCCTCCCACGAAAGCAGCAACAAATCGGAAAGATGATAGCTCTGTTCTTTCCATCGAATTTGGAGTTATAACAGCCATTAAAGCCGAATAAGGAACATTGACCGCCGTATATGCCATCATTAAGAGGTTATAGGTGATAAAAGCATAAATCAGTTTGCCAGTAGGATCAAAATTCGGAGTTGTAAATGTTAGTACGCCTAAAATTCCAAAAGGAATTGAAGCCCAAATTAAATAAGGCCTGAATTTGCCCCATCTTGTATTGGTGCGATCGGCTATTGTACCCATGATGGGGTCATTAACTGTGTCCCAGATTCGGGTAATTAAGAATATAGTACCCACAGTGGCCGCTGGCAATCCGAAAACATCCGTATAGAAATACATCAAAAAAAGCATAAAAGTCTGGAAGTAGAGGTTCGAAGCGGTATCGCCGAGACTATAACCAATTTTTTCTTTTAGAGACAAATATTTCTTGTTGTTTTCCACAGCTACCTCTTATCTAATTTTATGAAGGAAAGAATATTATTTTGGATTGGATTAAGTTCTAAGATGGTCATATTTAAAAATTTGGGAGACATGCGACAATTTTCCTCCCCGTTGTATGTCCCCCCACAACAGTTATATAATTCGATTCGACTTTTCATAATCGAGGTCTTTTCGCTCCCCGAATCAATCCGTATAGAGCAAAAGACAAATTCTATATTATTTTCTCAATATCATTTGACTGTTAATATTGTTTTTATTAAATCTTCGTCGCGCGAAGAGTTGCCCACCATTATTTCGAATTCTCCGGGCTCTACTACGAATTTCATATCAACATTTGTGAACGCAAGATTTTCAGGTAATAATTCAAATATCACGGTAGTACTTTCTCCTGGCTCCAGTTTAACTTTTTTGAATCCTTTCAATTCTTTGACGGGTCTGGTAACCGTGCTTACTTTATCTCTTACATAAAGTTGAACTACTTCTTCTCCAGGCGTTTGTCCTTCGTTCTTAACATCAATTGACACGATTACTTTTTCATCTCTTGATATCACTTCTTTGCTCAATTTCAGTTTATCGAAACTAAACTTCGTATAACTCAAGCCGTAACCGAAAGCGAACAACGGAGAGACATCGTCAAATAGATAACCTCTTCTAGCCGAGGGTTTGTGGCTGTAATAAGCAGGGATGTGCCCTGCAGACCGCGGAATTGAAATAGGTAATTTTCCACTGGGATTATAATCACCAAACAGTACGTCAGCAACTACCCTGCCTGATTCCTGCCCGAGATACCAGCATTCCAAAATTGCAGGAACATTATCTTTAATATAACCGATCGAATTCGGTCTGCCATTAAAGAGGAGAACAACCACCGGTTTACCCGTTTTCAAAATTTCTTCAACTAATTTATTTTGACTGCCAACCAGTTCAAGAGAAGGGCGGTCGCCAAGATGATTTTTATTCCATGCTTCGCGTGATGTCTGTTCATTTCCCCCCAGAACCAGCACAGCGACATCGGATTTTTGAGCAACGGCGACCGCCTCGTTAATTAATTTTTCGTCTTCTGCAGGATCAGGCAAGACTACTTCGTCCTCATTCCAAGAACCTCCCACCGTAATCTTGCAGCCTTCGCTATAGAATACTTCACCGTTGTTGCCGACTTTATCCTTTATACCCTGATAAACCGAAGTATAATATTTCGGAGTACCATGATATCCCCCAAGGAGCATTCTATCGGCATTAGGACCAATAACGGCTATTTTCTTGACATTTTTCAAAGGCAGAAGAGTACCATCATTTTTCAGAAGAGTAATTGTTTCTCTTGCAGCTTGCAGAGCAAGTTCCCTGTCTGCTTCCAGTTTTTTTTCAAATTGACCGGGTTCAACTTCAATATATGGATTATCAAACAGACCAAGCTGGAATTTATATTTGAGCATTGGTAAAACCAGAGCATCGAGGTCCGATTCATCCACCAATCCGTTGTTAACCATCTCCGTTAAATTTGGATAGCAATCGGGATTAGGAAACTCGATATTTACTCCAGCTTCGACTGCTAATTTTGCAGCTTCAACTTTATTGGCAGCCACGCCATGGCTAACGGTTTCTTCTTTCTGATATAATTCGGTTATTGCATAATAATCCGATACAACAAAGCCTTTGAAACCCCATTCGTCACGTAATACTTTCCTCAGCAACCACTTATTAGCATGCGACGGGATACCGTCAATTTCATTATACGAAGCCATAACACTGATTACGCCGGCTTTATCGATTGCTTCTTTGAAAGGCTTAAGAAAAGTATCCCTTAGAAAACGTTCTGAAAAGTTTGCAGGTGCACAGTTTGTACCAGATTCCGGTTGACCATGTGCTGCAAAGTGTTTGAGAGTGGCAATAACTTTATTATTATTTTTTAATGAACCATCGCCCTGTAAACCTTTAACCGAAGCAATTCCCATTTGTGAAACAAGGTAAGTATCCTCACCAAATGTTTCTTCAACTCTTCCCCACCGAGGATCCCTTGCAACGTCAACAACTGGAGTTAATGCCTGGTGAGCTCCACGTGTGCGAGCATCTTCAGCTATTGCTGAAAATATTTTTTCAATTAGTTCGATATTGAAAGTTGCAGCAAGACCAATCGGAACTGGATAGCTGGTGGCATCTTTTGCTGCAAGTCCGTGCAAACATTCTTCGTGAAATATTACAGGTATGCCGAGACGCGTCTCTTCGACAAAAAATTTCTGAATAGCATTTGCATATTCGACCATTTGATACGGGTTCAGCCCGCCGTTTGTATCGCTCAAACGTGCAATTTGACCGATGCCGTTTTTTAGATTCTCTCTTAACTTATCTAAACTGAAATTTCCCTCCTCGTCAAAAAAGGCCGTCTTTTTATCTTCCCAGATGCATAACATCTGCGCCACCTTTTCTTCAAGCGTCATTCTCTTTAATAAATCTTTTGCCCTTTCATCGGGGGGTAATTCAGGATTTTTGTAGTCGTATAAGACTTCAGATTCTGGTCTGGCATAGCGAGTTGATTTTTCCATTCCTAACTTCCTGTATTAGTATTAAGTGTTATAGAACCTGATTACTCAACGAAACACTATTACTCAAAAATTATTTCGTAGACAAATAACCCTATTTAGCAGAAAGCATAATCATTTCAAACATAATTAAACCGTTTCAATATTACGAAGAATTATTTTAATTAGCAACAAAAAAGAAAATGAAATTCGGCAAAAAAATTTAAAATAAAAAAGCCAGGCCGCTGATCACCCAGGTTAGATACTTACCGTTGCTTCCTTCCGGACCTGGCGGGATTGGGTATTAACCTGCCAATCAGGGTCTGGCTAAATTTGGTTACAAATATATAAAATTATTCTTTATTTAGCATTTCCATTATCTCTTTATAAATTCTCTCCGGCGTCATAAATTCAGAATTCTTATAGTCACATTTCTTCGGGTCGCCAGGACATTGTTGTTGGCAGTAACTTTCTTCTGGCAAAATAATTTTATGAATATTTCCCAGAGGTCCCCAAAGTTGAGGCGAGCAAGCTGTCATCGGACAAAACAGCGATAACGTTTTTACTTTTAATGCTGCACAGAGGTGCATCGGACCTGTGCTCGCCGAAACAAGTAAATCGAGCGTGCTGAAGTTGATTATCGAATTACGAAGACTGCTATTAATATTTGTATAAACTACATCATTAATCCCGGATAATGATTCAGGCGGAGTCAAATCGGTTACAACTACTCTTATATTACCATTGCTCTTTAATAATTCAATTAATTTACGGTATTGCTCAGTATTCCAATTTGGTGCAGAGCCTCCACTTGTCGAGTTGATACCAACCAAAAATTTTTTTTGATTCAATAATTCTTTACGCCGGAGCGCAGATATTTTTTTTTCTTCTTCGCTCAAATAAATTTCCGGCGTATAATCATTACTCTCAACGCCGATTTTACGGGCTAAATCGAGAGAATAATCTGCTTCGTGCCTTAGAGGATTATACTTATTCCTGTCGACATATCTTGTAAACGTAAGAAACTGATATAATTTATGCCCAACCCCAACTCTGTACGAAATTCCCGCAAAAAACAATAAATAATTGATACGTTCATCGGGCAAAAGCATTAAAGCGTGAGTAAATCGGTATTTTCGAATTTCTTTAACAGTTTTTAAGGAAGGATTATCTGGAGCATAAGTAATTATATCATCGACGAATGGGTTGTTCAAATAAACGTCCTGTGCATATTCCCGCACCATAATAGCGACATAGCTTTCGGGGAAAAATTTTTTTATTTCACGAGGTAACGGTGTGGATAATACAACATCTCCAATCCTGTCGGGACGAACAATAAGAATCCTCTTATTTTTATTTTTCTTCACCGAATAGCTTTCCGCGAACTTGTTCGTACTCTTTTTGCCAATTTAATTCTTCGGCTGCCTTGAGGCAATTTTTTCTGTAATCATTGAGGAGCGACCGATTATTGAGCCATTTATTAATAATATCTGCCACAGATTCTCCATTCTCAATATCGACAATTTCTCCGACGCGATATTGAGTTACAATTTTTTTCATTTGAGGCAGATTGCTTGAAATGACCGGTAATCCAGCCATAATATATTCGAACAACTTATTTGGTAATGCATGATAATAGCTAATGCTTATGTTTTCAATCAAACATAATCCAGCGTCTGCCGCAGCTGTATAGTTAATCAATTCTGACTGTTCAATAATGCCGCCCCAAATGATATTATTGCTCACGGAATATTCTTCGGCAAGTTTCTTAAAATATTCTTTCTTTTCTCCTTCGCCCAGAATCAATAAGGTAACCCGTTCGAGGTGTGTTAATTCTTTAATAAAATAACCGAGTCCCCTGCCGTTTAACAGCATACCCTGATATAACACAATTAAATTTTCCTCAGGGATGTTGTACAGTTTTCTTATGTCAATTTTCTTTGCCGGTCTTCTATACAAAGGAATATTTCTGATTACGAGCGTATTGGTAATTCCATAATAATTATGAAGGAATTCCGAATCGAGTTCACCTGTAGTCAACACAAAGTCAACTCTTTTGATGAAAAATTTTTCAATTTGTCTTATCGTCCATTGAAGGAGGGGGCGTTTTGTCAATCCTCCAATGAAAGGATAGAGTTCCCTACTGTTATAATAGACCCTTGCGTTTCTCAAACGTGCAGCCCAATAGACAAAAGGCAACGTATAAATATCTTCGGCAAAATAGACATTCGCTTTTATTGAAAAAAGTTTGTTCAATAATTTAATTGCAAAATCGAAATAAAATAGAAGTCGATTCTCACCTCTGTGTAATTTATATACGGTTGCATCTTCTTCGATTATATCATTTTTAATTCCGAACCAGTCAAAAGAAATAACCTCTACATGATGACCTTCATCTTTAAGGGAATTGGCAAGGTTTGTTATTCTCGAATCGTGTTTGTAATTGCCCAGAAATGCAAAACATATTTTCATGTCGTTTACAGCTTAATGTAGAGAGTGTTACGCATAATGGCTTTAGCATCGAATTTTTCTTTGAAATCAATCAAGCTCATACTTGGCGTCATCGGATTGTCCGCTTTTGTGTCCTGCGAAACACCGATGTCGACATATTTAAATCCTCTTTCGGTAGCATCTTTAACCACTTCATACATAACTCTCTGTATTGGTTTTAAATGTGCGAATTCATATTTCAGCATATTGTAAAAACAGAGAGCCACATTTTTGTTTGGATAAAACATCAAAGAGCCGCCGATAGGATTATCTCCGTCGTAGACCATAAACAATTTCAAATAATCAGGCAATAATTCTTTTAGCCGATACAAATCTCTGAGCGAATGCGTCGGTTTAACCCCGTGCCGGGCTTTATTTTCCAATAGTATAGGATAAAATTCATCGTAATTGTCGTTAACTTCCACGCGTAATTTGAAATCGCGAAAAGTTTTTCTGATGTTCCTTCTGATCGTGGGCGAAAATCTTTCGATTATATCCCTGTTAGGGTCGAGTTTAATAGCGCTCGAAATGTAATGAAGTTTATACGAAAAACCCTGCCATAGCATAGCATAATCGAGGCTTTGATTTGGATATTCTTCATAAATCATAGGAGCAGCGGTAAGCATAAACTCTTTAATACCATTTTTTCTTCCATAGTTGATCAAAGTTTCTACAATTTCCATCGCCTTAGCAAAAGTAATATCTTTAGTTACAATTGAACCGTAGCTCGCACCAATAGGCGACTCGAACAAGCCACCGATAATCGAACCCGGGAGCAGAGCAACAATATTGCCTTTTTCTAAAAAAATAAGATGATCAAAATTGAATTTGCCAGGTTCATGGTAGTCCAGGAATTTTTGCATGTGGAACATTGTACCGTTATTCGACTCCAGTACGAAATTGTCCCATTCCTCTTTCCAATCTTCCGTATAACGGATAATTTCCATAAGCGACCGTGTTTTTTTTATTTGAATGAATATGATATACTAATAGAATGCGAATCACCCAAACTGTACTCGTAAGGCTGAAATGCGTAGTCGAGACTAAGATTGTTCCAATTTATACCAAAACCTGCGGTAATTTTTTTTGAATAATATCCGGACATATAACCAACTCTCAGAAAGAGTGTACTCGAATAATCGATTTCAAAACCGCTGTGTAGGTGTAATCTATCTCCGTAAAAATATTTCTGGATGCCCGCAGTCATAAGCAGATTAACTTTGTTAAAAATCAATTTATACGAAGCGCCAGTTCTAATCTCGGAAGGCAAATCGGAGGCTTCGTACCTGAGATTATTCATTTTACCAAGATTCCTGACCGAAAGACCAATCAATAAATTATCTGCGAAACCGGAATAAGAAAAGCCAAAATCGTAAGCAAAGCCCGAGGCGTCGTCTGTATAAAGATTTTCATAAACAAACTTTACAGTAGCGCCGGCAAAGAACGAGTCATAAAATTTTCCTGACAACGAAATACCACCGTAAAAATAATTTGCGTTGAATGTAGCATCCGGCTCGCCCGGCTTGGTTCTTATTTCAATATTATCGATTGTAGTCGATGCAAATGTAAGTCCCAGAGGGATGCCCCACAATTCCAATCTCGCTAAAAAGTTGCGAGTGCCGATATCAGTAAATCTAGTATTGTGCGTAAACGAAAAAACGGTGGAACTGTTGAGACTTAACAAAGAAGGATTATAGACAAAATCATAAATATCGACTTGTGCGACACCAAGTTCTCCCATACCTATGATTCTCGAACCTGTACCGTTTTTAAGAATCGATAGTCCTGTCGACTGAGAGGATTGCCCTTCGATAATTCCCCATGTTACGAATAAAATTAAAATTATTTTTTTCATGTCAAAAAAGTATATTAATTCCTATAATGTGTTGGTCTGAATTCGAGTAAGGTTCAACTACAAATGCATAGTTGATACCCAGATTTAAATTTTTTATGCCGTAAAGATATGAAAAACCTAACGAAGGACGCACAGGAATATCGTTTTCGGAAAGTTCAAACCTGTCGAGTCCTCCCCGCAAGAATAAATTATCGATAGGTTGATATTCAATTCCGCCCCGCAAAATATTCGAATTTGCATTACTGCCCTGCCATTCAACTGCAAATAGCAAATTGGGTTCGTCAAGTTTATAGGATAATCCTATTTTTTTAATGAGCGGAAATTTATCTGTAGTATTTCTACCACTCTCTCCATATATATTTGACGAGTCCCATTTGTATGAAGTGTTCAAATCGGAAATAACAAGCGATAGATTCATTTCTTTTGTTAAAGAATAAATAGCTCCTAAATCAATTCCAACCGAAGTTGCCGTCATGTTTTCATACAAACTATAGTAATAAAATTTGAACGTAACACCTAAAGCCAATTTTTCTGAGAACTTATTAGCGACGGCGACAAAGAATTGATTTTCGGATGTAGAAATACTCTTAATTCTTTCACCGGCATCGTCCCTCACATCAATATCTGAAACGCCTGCATTTATAAGTCCGACACTAAGTCCGGCATAAGACCTGAATTTTCCTTTCCCTTCGGGTGATACAATTTTTCCCAAACCGAATTTTTTAGTAAATCCAATAAAATTTAACGAGCGGTCTAACGAAAGGAATGAGTATGAAGCCTGAAATAAACTGCTTTCCTGAAAAACCGAAACAGCAGGATTATAATAAGCAGTTAGATTACCAATCGTTACAGAAGACATCGCATTTCCCATGCCCATACCTCTTGCACCAAATCCAAGACGGCTAAAGCTACCTGCTTTGCTGTTAAGTCCCGTGTATTGAGCCGATAGACTGGTATATATAAAAAGTACTGTAATTAAGATTAATTTATTTTTTTTCATTTATCTCTCTTAACTTTTATCTGAGCACCATTATTTTACCAAAGAGAGGCTCGCCGTCATTCCCTTTGTCAATTCTGTAAAAGTAGACTCCATTTGGTACAAAATTTCCAGATTCATCTTTTCCGTTCCAGACTTCAAATTGATCGCCCTGCAAATTTCTGGGAGCGTTCTGAATTACCGTTTTAACTAAATTCATCCCGAAATCAAATATCCGAATTGTTACTTCGGCAGGTTCGGTCAAGTTATATTTGATTCGGACGATTTCATTATCCGGCGAAAAAGGATTCGGAAAAGCGTAGGACGAGTTATTTGATTCAAGTTTTTCTGAGGCAAGAAAAACCTTC
The DNA here is from genome assembly GCA_020722005.1 of Melioribacter roseus. Classification (GTDB taxonomy): domain Bacteria; phylum Bacteroidota; class Ignavibacteria; order Ignavibacteriales; family Melioribacteraceae; genus Melioribacter; species Melioribacter roseus_A. The sequence continues at coordinate 29,037 of DYLP01000022.1, read as the reverse complement.
CAGTTTCCATCCCAATTGTTATTGACGTCGTTAAACCTGATTAATCCATCGAGAGAACCGATCCATATATCAGTATTATTATTCTTTTGATAAACTTTTACACAGCGGAAACGGCGGTTAACATAATTCGTACCTACTCCGCTATGGCTGTCGTAGATCTGCGGAGCAGCAATCCAATCATTGAGCCTGTAATCCGATCTGAATAGTCCGTCCTCAGTAGCTGCGAATACGTCGTAGTTGCCGTTGCCATAATATTTAAAGTCGATTCCAAGAATTTTCTGATCTACGAGATAAGTCTCCCAATTCTTTTGCCCGTCGAAGGAGACGCTCAGTCCATAATATTCCGAACTGCCTTCGGCACGCCAGGTGGCAGCCCATATGGAATTATCGGCAGTATTGTGCGACAATTCCAGAATGAAATTTCCGCTAATTGGATTGTCCTGGTTAGTATGGTTAAATTTTCTCCAGCTTGCACCACCGTCTGTGGTTTTATTTATTCCACCAGCAGTGCCGACAAATAGAGTGGAATCGTCGATTGCAAGTAACGAAAAAATTCGATGATTCAGATACGACTCGCTGCCGAATTTACCTGCCACTGGTTGCAGCGAAAAATTGAGCCGGTCTGTTGGTTTAATTGAGTCGAGATAATCCGGTGGAAGGACGACTCGGCTCCAGGTTTTTCCCATATCTTCGGATTTACGCAAACCTCCTGCAAAAGATGCTATCCAGATAACATCCCCAGTAAAAGCAATATCATACACAAAATTATTGTGTGCCACAGTTATCGGCAGCGCTCGCAAGGTATTAATTCCATACACAATGGACGAATCGCCCGGGTCATCAACAGGTTGTTCAACGGTAATCCACGATTTGCCTCCGTCTTGCGAATATCTAAGTCCTGTTCCAAATGGTACAGACGAACCAGCGGCGTCTTCCAGATGCCATGTAGCCGCCCAAATTGTTCCGTTATGATAAGCAATGGCGGATATTCCTTCTTCACCGAAAGCTTCGTGACGATAGTAATTTATCCATGTTTTACCGTAATCTTCCGATTTACTAAGTCCTTTTGAAGTGGCAAGCCAGATTGTATCGTTAACAATCAATATCTTTTCCACTTCATTGCTGCCCTGCGATTGTGATATAACATTCTCAAGTTTATATGTATACGAAAACTGTTGAGCATCTATTATCCCACTCATGAATGCCAGAATAATTATAACCACACGATATTTATTACCTCTTCGATTAAAAAACATTTTGCACCCATCGCTTAATTAAGAATAAAATAGGATTCAACAGGTTGACTAATTGCTCCGGCTCTATCGCGCGCTCCAAATACAAACCGCCACTTACCTGAAGGTTGCCCATCCGGGAAAGTAAGGGAAACCGTATAGACTCCATCCCCTGCGTTTGCATCCCCGTTTATATTGCTGTTTCCATCGTCGAACATCGGAAATTTTGTAATACCCTGACTGTTTTTTACTTGAGTTCCGTCCGGACGATACAATTCGTAATAAACCTCAATAATATCATTCAATCCATTCGGATCGGAAACCTTTACAGATAAAGTGATACGTTGATTTACGCTTCCTGATGAAGGGACAATAACTTCGGTAATCTCAGGAGAATAATTTTCGCTTTCGCTGGTATAATCGAGGTAGAAGGCAAAAACCTTTTTTGCATCGACAGACGCCTCGTTTTTCTCTAAAACAAATCCTTCAATAACATACTTTCCTGCTGGAAACTGTTTACTCATTGGCAATAACCCTGAATAAACATTGTCGCCCGCAATAGTGTCTCCCGAGCTTTTAAGGTTGCCATCGTCTTTTAGTGGCAAATACTCAATTAATGTTTCTGAGCCGTCGTGCAGTCGTAATCGTACCCAAAATTCTTTTATTATATCTGAATTGTTAATTTCAACCTGAAATTTGTAAAGCGAATCGCCTGGCGAGTAAGCAAACCACTCGGGTGCTATAATTTTTTTTATGACCAAACTATTTCGGGACGATTCAATTATTCCGGTAAGAATTTCATCTTTACATGCGGTAAATAATGAAAGTACAAGAATTATCAATAGAGGATACAATTTTATGTGAAAAAAAGAAAAGGTCATAGAAATTACCTCTTAAGTATCTATTTACAAAATTTAGAGTAACAGTTTTTCTATAACCTTTTCTCTCTTTTTTGAACCAAAAATAGAATACTTCTCTCTAATAGTCAAGTAGACTTAAAAACTAATAATAAACGGAGTGGGAGAAAAAGACAATATAAAAATCAAAATAGCAATATAACCGAGTATCATTCTGCCTTTACCGAGTTTAGTAAAATAAGGAACTGGTGGATGTTTAACTTTTATTATAAAATAAAGAATCATAGCCCAGAATAGCCAGCCAGACCATCCAATATGGAGATTAAGCGAAAGCGCCGAATCGACAACTCCTAATACGCCAAGTATAACCAGCGAGGACATTGAAATGCTGGCAACAGCTTCGTGAATTTTCGAACCGAACATTGAAAAAATGACATGACCGCCGTCCAGTTGTCCTACAGGGATCAGATTCATTGCCGTTACAAACAATCCGAACCATCCGACACACAGATAAGGGTAATGATAAATTTCGCTCATCGGTGGGACAAAGTCGCCCGGCTTTGTAAAGACCGTTTGAAGTAAATTAAAAAGCAGAGTCGATCCGAACTCCAGATTTACTGCTCCTTTGCCGTAATCTGGTGAAAAATAATCTGGGTGTATCGATAAAATATAATCAACCGGCGGCAAATGCGTATATCCGTAAATTAACACAATGAGACACGCAACAAAACCAGCAAGGGGTCCTGCCACGCCTATATCAAACATTGCTTTGTTATCTGGAATTGGCGACTTTGTTTTGATTACAGCGCCCATTGTACCGAAGTTGAAAAATCCGGGTATAGGTGGAAACGGAATAAAATAAGGCAGTGTCGCTTTTACCCTGTGATAAACAGAAGCAAAATAGTGACCGAACTCGTGAGTTGCCAAAATGAAAAGTATTGACACGGCATACGGCAAACCTTTCCATAATTCCGTCATTTCGTAAGGTCCCATCGAACCCGTAGTCCATTCCATACCAGCTATAAGAGTGGTAATAAAAGTGATTACAAATAAGCCGATATAAACCAGATAATTATTTTTTTCTTTTTTTGTATAGCTTGGTTCGTAAACGTCGTAAATTTCGTCTTCCATTTTATAAATCCAGATTAAATCCTAAAGAAAAATAATTTTCTCTACTGTCAAAGTATTCTCCGTGGAAATTATTACCCGAAAAATAATTTAGATACAAACTTATGCCCTTACCGTTACTTTTTCCAAATTTTAATCCTGCCATAAAATTATGTGTAGATGAATATTTATTGATATGTTGCAATTTGAAATCATACGCAATAAAGGGATATAAATTCGTCTTAAAAAAACCGTCGTAAAAATAATCGAAACCGAATTGATAATTATCTTTCCCAATATAACTGGGGTCGACGTGAAAAAGATAACTAAAACCTGCGTATAGTCTCAGTGAATTAATGTTATAGAACGGCATTAACTCAATAAACTCCCTGCTGTATACACGAGGTTTTCTACCTTCGCGCCAGTCATTAGTTTGCCAATCATAATGACCGTCCACGAAATGGGCACTGATGTGACTGAGACGGAAACGGAGTCCGTAGCTGTTGAATCCACGACGAGCTTTCCATGAAGCGTTTATTCCGAAGAGATAATCGATAGCGTCAACCGGAAAATGAAAATCGGATTCACTTCTTAAAAGAGTAAAAGTAAAGAGGTCGGCACCTACGGAAAAATTTTCCATACCGCTACCCCATCTTACTAAATCAACTGAATTACCAATATCAAGACGTAGTTCGTTGTTTGTTGTGTGAAAGAGAAATCCGAGTTTTGGTTCCAGTATATTTGCAGTAAAAGGTTGAACGTTCAGTTCAGACGGAAACAACAGAAAATTTTCTTGAGCTTTTAATGAAAGATTTACAAAAATTAATAGAACTACGGGAATAATTTCCTTCATAATATTTTCACGATTAATCATCAATATGTTCTGCCTTTCCATTTGATTTTTCTATTGGGTAGTACAATAAAGGGAAGTAATACAACATAAAAAGAAAGATAGACTTCAAAAGCCAGAAAGTGAATAATATTTAGCTTGAGTTTCAGTTTTTTGTATACAGGGTAAATAAAAAAGTAGTCGGCAGCGAGCTTAAAGATAATCAAATACAAAACATTAGCCGAGAAGAAAAAAGGCGAAAGCAAAATTGAAGCATGGGTCAAATATCCCCATACAAAAACGAGATAACCAATTAAATCGCTCTCCATGCCGCCGACGCCCCATCTTTTTTTCTGCCAGTAGATCGATTTCCAGTCGGGCAAAGGTTTCGAAACTACGAGCGCCCCAGGGTCAAGCGGATATTTAATTTTGTACTTATTCAACCGGTCAATAGCTCGTAATAAATTAAAATCTTCAGTAATGGAAAAAGGAATTCCTTCATAACCTCCGGCATCGAGATATGCCTGCTTACGATACGACATATTATTACCGATACAACTCAAAGGTTTGCCCAGATTTTGTGCTCCTGAGGCTATTGTGAGAAGATATACAAAATCGATTGCCTGCATACCTTGAAAGATCGTATCATCCTTTTGTGTGGTAATACCTCCGACAAATCCCGTCTCCCTGTCGTAATATCGAGCCATTGTTTCTGCCCATGTAGGCGAAACTATGCAATCGGCATCGGTTGTTAGAATTATTTCCCCTCGTGCAATTTTTACGCCATTAGCAAGAGCATTCGTTTTGCCCTTGAGATGCCCAATCTGTTCCTTCGGAATTATTGACTTGAACTTATTTTTACCTTCAATAAAATTTGCAATAAGATTTCCAGTATTGTCCGTCGAATGATCGTTAACTATTATAATTTCAATTTTATCGTCAGGATATATCAACTTATCGAGCGCTTGCAGACACGGTATAATGTTATCTTCTTCATTTCTTGCCGCTACAATTACGGTAATCGGAGGTAGTTCGTCATAATTTTTAGGGCACTCCTTTCGTACTCCAATTGTAAAGATTACCAGCTCGGCAAAATAAAACGACAACGATACCAAGAATATTATTTCGAACATATTTTGTTAAGTTTTGATATCAAATATAATCTGAATATTTGTCTATTGAAAATTATTAAATAAATCGGAAGCAAGCATGGAACAAAATCCGCGTCCTTTAAAAAGGTTTGGACAGAACTACCTGAGGGACGAAAATATTATAGATAAAATAATCGACGAGTTCGATATAAAGGAAGGCGATAATATCTTAGAAATTGGTCCAGGAAGAGGAGCTCTGACAGAAAAATTATACAACAAAACAAATAGTCTAACTATAGTAGAAATTGATAGAAGAGTAATTGACGCGCTTAGTGAAAAATTCTCGCTGGCAAAAATAATCAACCAGAATTTTCTTACTTTGTCTTTGCACGAACTAAAAGCAACGGATGGCAAACTGAGAATAATAGGAAATATTCCTTACAATATTACATCCCCAATCTTATTCAAATTAATAGAAGAAAGAGAATCGATCGCAGATGCACTGCTAATGGTTCAATACGAAGTTGCAAAACGCATTCTCTCTTCTCCTGGTACAAAAGACTATGGTATTTTAAGCGTTATTATAAATTTTTTTTCAGAAGTAAAATTATGTTTCAAAATATCCCCGAATGTATTCTATCCAAAACCGAAAGTATTTTCCGCAATAATCAAAATTACTTTCAATAAAAAAATACCTGAAAATTTTGATGATCGATTATTTATCGATATTGTTAAAGCTGCTTTTGGGAAAAGAAGAAAAACACTGAAAAATTCGCTTGGCAACAGTATGTTCAAAGATATTGATTTTAACAACCTCGGGGATCTTTTGTCTAAAAGAGCCGAAGAGCTATCGACGGAGGGGTTTTTGAAATTGTATAATTTTATTCAAAACATAAAACCTGCATCGACACGTTGAATGGTATCCACAATCAGACTGAAATATCTATCCAATGAACAGTTAGAATCTCTTCTTAAATAACAGTTACCGTTTTGTGTTCTGGCTTTACATTCTGCACACACTTTTTCTTTCAGTTCCTGATATAGCAAATTAATATTTTCTTTATAGTTTGATTCATGAATGATGTTAACAATTTTTGGTAGAAATATTTCGACGGCGCATTTTTCGTAATCCGTTAAAGTACAAAAACCATCCTCGTCCGAATCTGCACAAATTGAACAGACTCGTTTCTTAATTGCGTTTATATATTTATCCATCTTTTATTCCTATTTTTATAAGTCAATTTAACGAGAACAACGTAGAAATGAAAGCCGATATAAATAAGAAAGAAAAGGTCAAAAGAATATTTGACACAATTTCGCCCAAGTATGATTTCCTCAATCACTTTTTGAGTGCGGGTGTGGATTACTATTGGAGACGAAAAGCAATAGAACTTAGTTCGCTGAATAGTGAAAGTATTTTGCTGGATATGGCTTGCGGTACAGGTGATTTTGCAATAACAGCTTATAAAAAAGGCGTGCGCAATATTTTTGGTGGCGATTTATCTCTAAATATGCTTTCACATTTCGAAGAAAAGTCGGAATGGATTAAAGGTCGTATAGTTCAATGCATTGCCGAAGAACTGCCATTCAAAGACAATACTTTTACAAACATAACCGTCGCTTTCGGTGTACGAAATTTTTACGATATCCGAAAAGGATTCGACTCCTTCAGACGAGTATTAAAAGAAGGTGGAAAAGTAACAATACTCGAATTCCGCCTACCGGCAAACAAACTTATACGGGGCATCTATCTATTCTACTTTAACAAAATACTGCCGGCTATTGGCAGAATAATTTCGCGCGATTCGGAAGCTTATCATTATTTACCTGAATCAGTAGGTGAATTCGATAGAAATATCGACCTTGTCAAACTTTTAAAGAATTCCGGATTCGATAAAATATCAAAATATTCACTCTCCTTCGGATTGGTACAGGTAGTAATAGCCGAGAAATAATTAATCCTTTAGTTTCAGGATTTTCTCTTTCAAAATTCTGAATGCCATAGAGCGATGGCTTATTTTGTTTTTCTCATCTAATTCGAATTCAGCCAATGTCTTATTGTATCCATCGGGTATAAAGATAGGGTCATAACCGAATCCGTGTTCACCTGCGGCAGTTTTTGTTATAATGCCTTTCAGTTCACCTATTGCTTCGAGTATATTTTTACCGTCGTAATAAATAGCATGGCAGATAAACCGGGCAATGTGAGGTTCGGGTTTATCTTCCAGTTCCTTCAATACTTTTTTATTATTGTCGTCATAGGTGCAATTGTCACCGGCATATCTGGCAGAATAAACTCCCGGGCGCCCCTCGAGTTGTTCTATTTCAATTCCTGAATCGTCGGCTATTACAGGTACTTTATAAATATCGTATACTGTCTTTGCCTTAATAAGAGCATTTTCTTTAAATGTCGTTCCTGTTTCTTCAATATCAATGTTGTTTCCCAGATCATATAACGAATATATTTCCAGCTTATTGCCATTTAAAATATTTTTCACTTCTTTACTTTTACCTTGATTCTGAGTAGCGAAGATAATCTTCATATTACTTTGGTTCCTCTTTTTTGTTAGCTTCAAAAATTTCATCCATTTTTTCGACGGCATAACGGAGATGTGGTATTACGATCGAACCACCTACAATCAAAGCGATATTAAATGTTTCGTAAAGTTCCTGTTCTGTAGCACCTTCTTCGATCGACCTGTCGATATGGTACAGAATGCAATCGTTACATCTCAGCACCATTGAAGCAACAAGTCCCATCAATTCCTTTGTTTTCGCGTCGAGTGCTCCTTTGTAATATGCCTTGTTGTCGAGCGCGAAAAATTTATTAAAGTCTCTGAATCCCGAGTTCAGAATTCTTTCGTTCATCTTGCTTCGATATTTCTTAAAATCTTCTACAGAAGAATTCATAGTTTCTCCACTTTTTTGCTGCAAAGATAAGAATAAATGGAGTTATTGGAGAAGATTTGAGATGTTAAATTATCTTAATATTGCTAGTTTATTTAATGCAGAAACTATTTTGCCACCATAATTCAAAATAACTTTATAGAGATAAATGCCATTGGCAGGCATATTGCCGTCATTGTCATATCCATCCCACAGGATTCTATTCAAGTCGTATTTCAATGAACTTCTATCGATAACAATCTCTTTGATCAAACGTCCTGCAACTGTAAATATTTTGATCTTTAACTCGTCTGGAATTTGTGTTAAACGAAATGTAAAGTAAGTCTCGCTCTCGAATGGATTTGGATAATTATAAACATCCAGCACTCGCGGTTTTTTATCGATTTTGAAACGCAAAGATTTTATAAGTTTCGTTGTATCGCTATAAAAATCATAAACAAATACTTCGAGAATGTATTCACCATCAAACAAAGTGGGATTAAAAGTCACTTTGATTTTAGGGTTATTGTCACTGAAATTATATTGAACGTTTTTCCCCGTATAATTTACACGTTGCCCGTTTAAGAATATTTTCATATATGAAGTATCGCTTAGTTTTCGGTGTGAATAGTCAAATAACTCGATATCTATCAGTGGCGTTTGCGATATATAATCGCCGTCGTAAATTTCATAGCCGTCTATACGAATATATACATCCTGTTTTGCATTCTCCTGCTTGACAAAAAATTTACCCTTCGCCATGTTATTATCTTTATAGAATTCTTTAATTTTATTTTCGGGGTCAATAATAATTTCATATTCAACTGCTCCGTAATAATTGTCGGTGTCAATTGTGGCTGTAATTTTTTTTGCTTCATACGAATTAATGCTATCGATATTTATTATATATTCATCATTGCCGTTGACTACAATCTTAATATCAAAATCACGTGCGGTTTCTTCTCCTGCATTTAATAATTCAAAAGAGAGAATTATATTTTCTCCGACATAGACAGTATCTTCACTTTTAGAAATAGTCTCATAATTAGTTACCAATTCTGGCGGTAGAACTACATCTGCGGCAACATATTGAAACATCGGAATATCTTTATCTCCAGCATTAGCTTTTATAAAGAAATTGATGCTTTGGTAGTATTTATTGGTTAAACGATTTCGATAGTCAGAGGACGTATCTACAGTCAGAGTATCTATTGAATAATTATAATTTTCGCAAAGCGCATACAAATCATTACTGTAATTCGAACTGTAATAAATTTTTCTTATGCATGAATACTTGCCGATATCAGGAGTTATAATATATCCTGACTTAGCAAGTACTTTTTTATTTATTACTACTGAGGCCAGATCATTATACTGGCTTTTATATGCTTCATAAATTTGTCTTTGACCTTCGCCCTTTTTTCCTAACAGGCACCAGGAATCACGATAGCCGACGCTGTCGATCAATTTACTGCCCAATTTTTTTATTGCGTCCCTTACGGGCTTTCCACCTTTATAGCCGATAACCGATTGATAACCATCGTCGCAAACTGCCATTGCAACATAATATTTATCGCTCAGAGTATCGACGAATCTTATTAGTTCTTCCGCAGAGCTCGACGATGGATAAAGAAAATATTTTGTATCTATTACGTCCAGCTCTGCAGTGTCAATTACAGCTGCTGCTATACCCCAGAAATATGTTGTCGGGAAACATTCAACGTTATCAATTTGCAAAGATGCAATGCTACCCGCAGTTTGCCCTGCCGAAACTAGTTTTAATGTTTTTTCTTTTTTAATAAATGACCAGCTCTTCGTTCCGGCATCATAGGTCAATCCATGAATTTTCGTTACCGTTGTGTCGAGAGGTTCTGAAAATATCCAGTCGTACCGTTGTGGTGCTATTGAATAAATTTCTGACCAGATCGTATCTTTCTCATTTTTATATCTGAGCCATATTCTATTATTCATAAAACTTTTTGGGATAGAAAATTTGGTAGTAACCTTGCTAAAAGGAATAATAAATTTTTCCGCCCCCTGAAACGTTTTATTGTCTGATAGCTGGATTTCCAATTTGCCGTTTTCAATGTAAGGTGGAGTTAAAAATACAATTGTATCCCGCCAGCCTGAATATAAGTTGCTTCCTGAAAGCAAACGTATATCGGAGGGAATAACGTTAAACTTTATTATCGTTTCATTACTTGATTCGTCATATTCATCTATTTCATTATAACAGTCGATAGTACAAATTAATGTATGTTCGCCCGGCCGATTTTGAATATCGACATCAAGACTAATATCATTTTTGTATTTGTATTTTGAGCATTTTATAATTTTAGTTTCCGATACATTATTGTATATATGTTCGACTTTTACAGAATATGAATCTTCTATACTTTTTCCAAAATTATAATACACCAAATTAACAGTTATATTTTTTTGATTATCTTTAATAATTTTTTCAGGAAACAAGAATGATTCCGACCCAATAACGAAATCAGGTTTTTGAGGCAATCTTATTTTAATAATCGGGTCGCCGAATAAATGACTGCAGTAACAAAATACTTTCACTACATCGTTCAATCCGCTATTTTCAATTAACTTTTTCTTAGCATCGTTGAAAATCTTGCCAATGGAAATCAGTGAATCGTCGAGAAAATAATTGTAGAAAAGTGGTGGGAAATTTAGAGAAGTTGAAAGATATCCCCAGCTCGAATTAGCGAAATACGCAATCGCCTGTCCATCTAAATTATTATTAATGAATTCTTCAGCAAACGAAATGATATCGGGTTCGGCAAATTTACCTGTAGAGCATCCGAAATCCGTAATAAGAGGATACCGGTTTTCGTATTTATTCATCAAGTCGTTCACACTCAGAATTCCGTTGTCCCATGTCAGTGTACCGCTGTGACCAATGTAAGAAATTAAAACAGCACCTTCTTCGATTATAATGCGAACCGAATCGGGTGTCATATTGCTGAAATTGGAGAATGGATTAATTGTTTTATAAAAGTGGGCTCCTTTCCCTTCAATCGGAGGGTTGTTAATAAACATACGAAATACATTGTCGTTTGCATTTTTCAATGCCAAAAGTTGCTCGGGTTTGGATGGGTCGCCTCCACTAAAAAACATAAAACTTTTATTCCAGCTGTCATACGGCTTTAACAAATATCGACGGTGTTTTTCGAGATAGAATCGTACTTGTTCATTATTTACAGCTGGAATTCTGCCAACTGCAATTTGTGGTATCGGGATAGAATCGTTCCAGATTACGAACCAGTTATCGCTCACAGGGAAACCGTAGGTGGGAAATATATTTTTCTTTTTGATAGATATGGAAGATTTTAATTTATTTTTGTAGTCGTAATTTGCATCCCCAATTATCAATAAATATTCAGGAGGACTATTAATATTGTTTGAACAGGTTTCTTTCAGAAATTCTTTTATGGCTTCAGGGAAAGGATAGCCGAACGAATAGTTATCATAAATTTCGTCTGATAGAACCACTTTTACACTTATTCCATAGTTTTTCTCTAAAAAGAAATTGTATTCTTCTGCGGATTCGAGTAAATCTTTTTGCGTAAGAATGATGTAATCAGCTACCGATTCTTCAGATAAATTTCTGAATTTTCTTTCACCGCAGAAAATTGGTTTTTGTATATTTGATTCCGACGTAATTAAATAGATATTCCCGGGAGAAATTGAATCTACGAAATAATAACTGTCATTCCCACTCTTTATTAATTCCATTTTTGAAAATTCCGGTTCTATTTTATATGCTATAAGATTTTCATTTATTGATGTTGAATTAATCTTTATTGCTTTAATACCTTGACTGATATTTTCATCTATTATAATCTTTTCCTGTTTTTCGATATAATTTCGGGAATAATATTCGATGTCGATCCAGTCAATCAATGACTGATGAAACGAAGCCTTCGTCGGCAGTGTGGCAATAGTGAGTTTATTGTCAGAAGGATTTACTCGCTTAAAATTCGCTTTTAAGTTTACGGTTTGCCTGTAGTTGAACGAGAGAGTGTCACTGTGCTCTGAATCATTCAGCGAAATATATGCTTTATGCGATTCGGTTTTCACATCTGAAGAATTACTTATCAAGCGTACTTCAGCCTTAATCCCTTTTTCTTGAATTAAATTATTCAAATTCAGATTCAAACTGAATTTACTATTGCTACCGAGTGCTCTCCACGTCCAAACCTTATGCTCCTGCCAGAAAGGAAGCTGAGTACGGGGTTCAACCGCATCGTAGTACCAGAGTAAATTATCTTCTTCGTAATGTATTTTTCTCAATGAATAATCGACTGTATCGGTAATCTCACTATTTCTGATATATACTGGTTTAATTCTCATAACCTCCTCTGATTCGAAGGCCAGCCAGATAATAGTAGTATCCGTATATCTGTTCATATAATCGATGTAGTCTTCGCCTTCTGCTACTATCTTTTTATAGTCGTCGTGATTCCTATTAATATCCGAATAAAATTCGATATAATCCCCTTCATCAAATTTACCGTCGTTATTGTCGTTAACATAAATAGGGATAGGCAAACCGTAATTATAAATTTGTATTTTATTGGACTGAATCGAAGTCATATTAACTCCCATGTTGAGCAAATCATTGTAGTATATTCTGTATATCCCTTCCTGTCCAACTTTGAATTTCAGATAATTTACACCGTAATTATACCATCTACTTCTATTTGAAGTGATAGTGTCTTCCGTTATCCCTTGTATTTTAGTTTTCACTGTAATTTTAACCTTATTAAATGTTTTGATCGTATTGCTTTTCCATTCATACTGCTGGAGAGAAACCTCAAGGGCTGCATAATATTTTCCTGACAGGTACACATTACCCACATATTTTGTTATTGTTGATGGATAAAAATCCGAGCCGGTAATATATTCGTCATACACACGCTTCAAATTATGATAAGTAATTACGCTATCGTTGAGACGTTTGATTGCAGGATTAATATTAAAAAGATTTGTTCTACTAAATTCTAAAATTTGCGTTTTAACTTCCGACACCGATTCACCGGGACTCTTTAATGCAATAAAAACTGTAATATTTTTTAATGAAGGTGCGCCCGGTTTCGATTCGTCTAAAGATGTCAATAAATCTTCATCTGAATATGTAATTGTTGTATCGTAATAATTATAATCTGTTTGTGAAAATATACTGAATGGTAGCAGTAAGATAAAGATAAACGAATGTCGCTTCATCTATGTCCTGCCTCTATTTACTTTTCAAAAATTAGGTCTTTAGTTCTGAAAATAAATTTTGGAATTCCAATTAAATATCTTTTCCAGTACAATCGTGGATTGTTATAAATTCTATAGAGCCATTCCAATCCATAATTACGCATCAATAAAGGAGCTCTTCTTGTTAATCCTGTATAATAATCCATAAATGCACCACAACAGATTATATGTTTTTCTTTTAAGAGTCGCTTCAATTCAATTGCCACAATTTCCTGGCGAGGCTGTCCCATGCCGATCAATATTAAATCAGCTTTGTTTAATTCCTCTACCATTGATGACCATTCGTATTTATCACAATATCCATTTACGTATCCAGATAATTTCAGCGGGTAAATTTTTTTACGCAGCTGTTCAACATTATAGTTTCCTCCGATATAATATAATTTCATTTCCTTTTTACCTAATATTTTGAAGACGTTTAACAGCACATCTGTAAACAATATTCTTTTAGTACGTAAATTTTTATATAAGGAGAGCCACATACCAGTTCCCTCAGCCATACAGATACATTCTTTCGATATTAAGCGAAGGAATTCATAGTCTTTATAAAGCAAGTTAATCGTATTCATATTTATGTACGTAATGATTTTATCTTTTCGGTTGTTCATTTCTTCTGTGAATATCGCCATGAAATCATTCTCTTTTGTTATCAGATTAATCGATTCGTTGCTAATTATTAATTTCATCTTGCCTACCTTCTTCCTTCAGATTGATTCATATATTTTCATCAGTTCATTTACATATTTACCGGGCGAAGTAATTTTCTTGATATCATTTTGAAGCTTAATACCCATACTACGGCAATCTTCAAAATTGTCTGTAATGTACATCAATAATTTACCCAATGCTGAGCTATCGCCTGCTTTAAATATGAAACCGTTCTCATTGTTTTTAATAATCTCCGGTATACCGCCGGTATCGGAGGCTAAAACAATCTTCCCCCAATATCCTGCTTCTAGCACTGCATATGGCAGTATGTCATAATAAGAAGGATGTATCAGTACGTCTGCCAATTTATAAAATGCATCAGGGTCTTTTGTATAACCGATAAAAAGCACAAATCTGGAACTATACTTCAGCAAAGACCTATCTTTAATATCTCCCATTAAAATTAATTTTACATTTTTCTTTTTTTCACTGAACTCGTTGAAGGCTTTACATAAGTAGTCAATCCCTTTTTCTTTACAAATTCGACCGGAATAAAGAAATACAATATCATCAGGTTTAATATTCAGCATAGACCTTTCAATTTGATGGGTAGATTTAGATTTGTTATACAACTCCGGCTCAATGCAATTATAAAGGACGTGAATTTTCTTTGAATTAATGTTGAAGTTTCTTATTAGGTAATCTGCCAGGAATTTGCATGGCACTAGAATTCTATCCGATCGAAATGATATTTTCTTAAATCCATCAACCTTACTGTGAATGGTAGTAACAGTTTTTTCACATCGTTTTTTCAGTATAGTGGAAATCAGCTCGGGATACCTGTGATGTGTATGGACGACATCAACATCCATGCTTGTTAACTTGTAATAGAGCTCTATCAAATTTTTAGGTAGATAAAAAATGTTTCTTATACCTGTTTTGAACTGAATAATTTCAGTATCAATATTTTGCAAAGTAATATCACTTAATACTAAACGGTTGTTTGTCAGCAAAGTTACATCTGCACCGTATTTTTCTAATGCGATGAGTAGATTCCGCAAATAGGTATTTGTACCACTTGCATAAGTAAAAAATGGTGTAAAATGAAGTATTCTCATCTTAGTAACTCTTCGTAAATATCTTTTGTATGTTCTGCCATTTTTCCCCATATAAATTCTTTAGCCTTATTAAATGCATTCCCTGATAATTTAGCCAAATCATAGCTACCATCGACTATTTTTTGAATTATCTCCTGCAGTTCCTCAGGTTTTGTTGTATGATATTTCAACCCGTCTTTCCCGTTTGTTATAAATCTTGATACACCGATAGAATCCGGTATCACAGGTACAACTCCATAGGACATCGCTTCAAAAACTACGGTCGAGAATGTTTCCCAAAAGGGCATTTTAATTATAAGGTGGGATTGGTTTAATAATTCAGATAATTCATTGCCATTAAGAAATCCCGCATAATATATTGTAAGATTACCAAATCTATGATTAATGCATCCATCCGAATTGCCAAGTACAGTTAAATTTAATTGTGTTCCTTTTATGCACTTAAGAACTTCTATCAATTTATTTAATCCTCTGTCATCTTTTCCAAAACCTTTATAGAATACAATCATGAGTGCATTTTTGAATTCTGGTTTAGAATACTTTCTTTCAAAAGAGTCGACCCCGTTGTAAGTATATTTAATTTTAGAGTGTTTCAGAAAATATTTTTTAATCAGCATTGAAGCTTGATACTGGGAATAAATTAACAGGAAGTCAGAAAATTTTATTGCAGTACGTTCAAGCAACAAATCTTTAACTCTGTTTATTTTATTAAAATTTTCTGTTTCTTTATAGAACAAACCGTGCAATGTAGAGATTACTTTTATACCTAAGATTTTGCAAATAATAAAAAGAGGAATTTCGAATCTTTCTAAAGTAGTGAAGTGAACTACTGCTGGTTTGTATCTAAGCAACTTTAAGATAATAATTATAATACCGCATTTATAAACACCAGGAGCAATCGTTTCGCTGCCCAAGAGCCTCTTGAATTTGTTACTTGAATCAAAGAAATATGTAATAAAGATACTCTCTCTATAGTCGGCACGAATCTGCTTGTAGAGAGCTTTCGAATATTTAATTGGTGCAGTAACAAACTCGTGATTATATCTGCCAATAAAGCATGCCCTCATTTTATCGATGCTTTAGTGAACGGATAATTATACGATGAACGAAAATTTATTTTTTAGACAACCAGGTCTCTGGATTTTGATAATTACGGGAATTCCATATTTCAAAATGAAGTATATGCCCTTCCAAACTTTCGTTGACTTTTCCTAGCGGGCTTCCTCTACTTATCAATTGTCCCTCTTCAACATCTATTTCTTTAATGTGACCGTAAACGGTCCTAAATTCGTCTCGATGAGTTACAATAACTACGCTACCGTATCCTGGTATCCATTCGATAGCAGAAACAACTCCTTCAGCTACTGAATAAACATCTGCATTTTCCGAAGTCAATATATCAACGCCATAATTCAATGTAACGGTATTTAATTTTCTGTTAAGATTTTCCCCGAACTTTCTGATAATTCTGCCCTTCCGAATAGGCCATGAAAGTTTTCCCTTGAGAAGGGAAAATTTTTCCATATTATTATAGTTATAAATTCTGCTTAAGTCCAGCTTTTTTTCATCATCTTTTAACATCATTTCAGTCCTCAGCCGCTCCTCTTCGATCAATCGGGCAATAATATTTTTAATTACGATTTCTGCTTTCCTTTTCGATTCAATTTCTTCATTTAGATGTTTCTTATCTTTTCTCAGTTCGGCTATAAGTTTTTTCCGTTCGCTTTCCTTTTTTACGAGATTTTTTTGTTCGGCGCTTTTATCGGTTCTTAGTAAAGCCAGTGACCTTTTCTCTTCCGATATTTTGTTTCTTAATTTAACCAGATAATCCTTGCTGTCCTTTAATAATTTCAAGTCCTTTTTGTTTTGTTCGGTTATGCTTTTAAAATAGCGATAACGCTTCAATACTCGTAGTGGAGACGATGTGTTAAATAGAGATTTAAGATAGGACTTGCCTCTGTATTTATAAATCCAGACGATATACTTCGAATATTTTTCCTTCAATAACTGGATTTTATTTTCTGTGTAAGCTATCTCTTCCTCGAATTGAGCAATTTGTCTTTCTTTGTTTTTTTCTTCTTTAACTATATTGTTGATAATTTTTTGGAGCAGTGTGTTCTGTCGTGTAAGATTTTCTAATGCCTGAAGCGATGCTTTTTCTTTTCCCGATTTTTGATTTAATTCCCTTTCCAGTTTTATGATATCACTTTTTAGATTCTCCAATTGCTCATTGCGAAATTTTATACTGTCGGATACCTGACAAAAAATCGGATTAGAAAATGCAACAGTTATCAACAAACATATTTTAATATAACGATTCACAATTCAACATACTTTGTATCAGACGGCAATTCAAATAAAATATTGAGCGAATTATTATTTATCGACACATTTTTATAGTTGATTATCAACGATTGTTTATTTTCGGGAAAGTTCATCGATATTACGAGCGGTACAAGGACATCGCCAAATTGTTTATAATTATCATATTTTGCTTCTACAAGATTTCCTTTAACCAGATTTCCTGCTTTAATTTTCTTGACGGTAAAGTTTTTTGTATTAATCTCGTACTCATTTATCGAGCCTGCAGTTGAATCGACATATTTTATATATGAATAATTTTCATCATAGGTGTATTCATCCGGTTTTCTTCTCAATTTGTCGGATAAATCGATACTGCCAGTAAATGCGTCGATTAGCATATCAAACGGTAGACCGATTTTTAATGCTTTTTTAATTGTCGAGTCATCCGTTAATCCTTTATATGCGGTTTTATTTATTGAATCGTAGAATAAAAATTTATCGCGTGTAATTAAAATTTGTGCCAGTTCAATACCGAAAGGTCCAAATACATCCACCTTAATCGAATCGGGCTTTTTGACATTAACTTCAAAAATGCTCTCTATCGTTGTACTTCCGTTTTTAATATTGATTGTACCGTTTGCTGAAAACGTCCTAACTTTACGTCGATTAGCTTCGAGTTTTGTAATTAATCTTTCGGGGGAAAGAATTCTTTCACTGGAAATTTCTTTTGACGTACTACAGCTGGCTATAATAGTAACCAGCAAAAGTGCCGTGATAAATTTCATTGCTTTCAAATTTCACCTTTCTCAATTTTTTCTTTTATTTTTTTGTTGTTGCCACTGATGTCATACGCTCTTTTCCAGCATTCCATTGCTTTTGTTTTATTACCGAGCATAAAATAAACGTCACCAAGATGATCTACAACAGTTTCGTTGTTCGGCTCCAGACTCAACGATTTTTCAATGTAAACTTTTGCTTTTTGATAATCTCTAAGCCGAAAATAAATCCATCCGATTGTATCTAGAAAGGAAGAGTTTTTTGGATCATTTTCAATTGCTTTGGAGACCATTTTCAATGCCTCATTCAATCGTATATTTCTTTCGGCAAGTGAATAAGCATAATTATTTAAAACGATAGCATTGGAGGAATCGAGCTCGAGCGCGTGCTGGTAAAGTGAATCGGACATTTTATAATTCCCTTCGGATTCATAAATCATCGCCACAGTTCCAATCAGGTCGACGTTGTCGGGCTGAAGCAAAAGTGCTTTGTTCAAATATAGGAGTGCTTCATCGTTTTCTTTGAGCTGGTTTAAAGTATAGCCGTAAGCGGAGAGAGCAGTTATATCATCCGAATTTAAATTGATGGCTCTTTTCAGATAGACTTTTGCTTCTTTGTGTCTGTTGCTCTGGGATAGAGCGAGTCCGTAAATTAAATTAATGACAAAGTCATTGGGAAATTTTTCGGCTGCCTCCGACATGAATTCGATCGTCTCATCATATTTTCGCGAATCAAAAAGAAGTCCGCCCGCGCGAATCCAGACTTGAGCATTCCACTCCGCCAGCTTAGCCGCCTTACGAAAATACTCAATTGCAGTAGAATCGTTACCCAGCTTTAATTCTATTTCTCCCAGATATGCATTTACCTGCCAGTCGGAAGTGTCGCTGTCAATCTTTTTGAGAAAGTCACGAGCAATAAAAATATTGTTCGAATCCTTATCGGCTGCGGCATAGAATAAAGAAGCAAGCTGCAGCTTTTCTGATAATTGGAGACCATTTATTCCAAAAATTTTTTGATAAATGCTTGCCGCCTCTTTCCAGTTATTTAGTTTAATGTAGATGTTTCCTTTTTGCTGGAGTAATCCAACATCAAACGGATAGCTGAGTAGCAACTCGTCGCACAATCTAGATGCTTTATCATACTGCCCGGATTTTGTATATGCATCAATTAATAATTTTTGTAAATCGAGGTTCGATGGATTTAAACGCGCAAGCTCTTCGAGCGTTTCAACCGTTTCTTTTTGATTTCCTATTTTTTCATTTAATTCAGTAAGTCTTACCAGAATATTCCACTCTGGTCCGATAGAGGAAATGAGTTTTTTATAAATCTTAATGGCTTCAAGAGGTTTTTTTGCCTCATAGAGCTGTGCCAGATTATAATATGCGTTAATATTGTTCGGTTCAATTTCTATAATTTTTTTGTATACTGTGACAGACGAGTCATCCATATGAGAAACGTCGTAAATTGCCGCAAGTAGATAGAGATATTCGGTATTGCTGGAGTCCAGTTCTACAGCATTTTTGGCGTTCGTAAGTGCAGGTGCCAGACGATTTATTCTATAACAATTTTTTGCAATGGCATAATAAATGCCTGCAGATTTATCATACTGTAATGCTTCTTCATATTTAACTATAGCATCTCCGAAATTTCCTTTCATTTCGTAAATGTTGCCTTCGATAAATTTGCTCAGAGCCACAGAGGAACTATCCAGACGTATTTCGTTACCTCTTTCTTTTACTACTTTGTTCGTACAGGAGAATACCAGCGCAACCAACAAAAGAAAGATTATTTTCTTCATTATATTCAATCTATATTATTCAAAAAGTGTTTAATTTATTGACGACCAAATTTTTTGTATAGTCAAATTTCTTTTCATATTTTAGTGTCAAAAACGTTATGTCAAAATACGATTTAGCTATCTCATATGTATGGGAATACGATATTGAGTTCGTTCAATTGATAGAAAAAATATTTCAGGAAAATAAATTAACAACATTTTTAATATCATACCATAACGTCGAAGAAGTAATAGAAAAACTAAAAAGCAAAGAACTTAATTTCAGGTCATATCTTGACAGGGCTTCTGATGTCGATTCTGACTTTGAACCCATAGCACAAATCCTCATAAAGCGCCATGCTTATTTAATAAATCCTCATAAAAGAGTACACAAATTTACAAATAAATCATATATGCACCGTTTATTGAGCAAGAAAAATCTATATATTCCAAAATCCTACATTTTGCCCGCCTATTATTTCGACCATTCACTAAAAATCACAGAAGACGACCTCGAAGAGATTGGAAAACCTTTTGTAATTAAGCCGGCAATTGAAACAGGCGGCGGGCAGGGAGTTATTATCGACGTACGTACATTAAAAGAGATTCAAAAAATAAGAGAAGAGAATCCCAAAGAGGAATATATAGTGCAGGAAAAAATAACTCCGCTTAATTTCGGTAAACATAGGGCATGGTTTCGCGTTTATTGGGCTTTTAATAAAGTAATTCCCGTATGGTGGAATGATTTAACTCATATATACGACATCGTTACAAAAGAACAGATAAAAAAGTACAAACTGGAACATCTTTTTAAGATAGCACGAAAGTTAGCAAAATATACGCACATCGACTATTTCTCGACTGAAATTGCCGTCGATAAAAATCATAAATTTTACATAATCGATTATGTCAACGACCAGTGCGACTTTAGATTGAAATCGAATCATCCCGACGGAGTTCCGGACGAGATTGTAATTAAGTTTATCAATGAGATGAAGAAAAAAATAGATGCCTCAAAAAAATAAATCTTCTTCGATTGTTTCGAGCAATGCGAGATAACTCTCGTATCTTTCTTTCGATATTTTCCCGTCACGGTAGGCTTCGATTACTCCGCAGCCAGGTTCGTGATAATGAGTACAGGTATTAAAACGACATACCTGTATGAACTCTCTAAATTCAACAAAGAAATGTCCCAGGTCCTCTTTTTTTATGCCGTAAGGGTCGATTTCCCGAATGCCAGGAGTATCTATCACAAATGTATTCCCTTCCACTTTTTTCATTACTGTAGTAACTGTTGTATGCCTGCCGCGTTTATTGTAATGACTCACTTTCCCTACTTTAAAATTTAATTCAGAGTAAAGGTTATTTAATATACTCGACTTACCTACGCCCGAATGCCCCCAGAAAAGAGTAACCGAATTGCTGATAAATTCCTTCAACTCCTTTATACTGGAATTGTTAATTGTACTCGTTTCAAAAACTTTGTATCCGATAGATTGATAGAGCTCAACAAATTTTGTACGCTCGTTCGATTCATCCAGATCGATTTTATTAATAACAATAGCAGGAATAACACCGGAACTCTCCGCCACAACGAGCATTCTATCGACAAGACGGTTATTAAACTTTGGTAAGTCCCAGCTGTTAACAATTATCATTTTGTCTATATTCGCGGCAATAATTTGTTCGAGTCTTTCGCCCCGGTATGAAGCTCCTTTCATTTTTGGAGCTTTCCTGGATATATGATTTTTCCTTTCGAGAATTTCTTCAATAACACCTGTGCCGTCATCGTTTAAAATGAATTCAACAATATCCCCTACAGCTACAATATCAAGAGTTATGAGTTTATCTTTTTTTAATTTATACTCGTTAACTATTTTCCCCCTTATAAAGCAACGGATTTCGTTGCCATAATTGTCCAATAGATAATAATCTTTACTCTCTATTCTACAAATTATTCCTCGAATAAAGCCTCCCTGTATTTATTAAACAGTGTTACAAACTTACAAAAAATACCGTTTTAAAATAAAAAAGCCCGCACAGGCGGGCGCTACTTGGGATAAGATAAATTCTCTTTCAGAAATTATACTTTAATCCCACGACAAAATTGTTTCGTGAAATATCCTGATAAATTCTGGAGACATTCGAGCCATAATTATCACCTATATCTTTCCACCATCCCATGGCATAAGCCAGATCTATCGATAAATTTTTCGATTCGTAACCGATACCCATAGTTAGATATTTTTTGTCGTAATCAGAGGGGTCGTCCTTATATGGAGAAGGCATAAGAATAAATCCTCCTCGCAAGGACACATTTGTTTTTGGAATGTAATATTCCAGGCCGAAGTTTAGATTAAAAACAGTGCCAAAAAATTCTTGTATATCTCTGTTGTTCTTTTCTATGTCAGCTCTATCGAGACCAGATACAAATTCCATCTGTGAATAATCAATCAATTTCACATCGGCAGACAAAGTAAAGCCTTTGCTATTAAAAGCGGCACCGGTAGAAAATTCATAAGGTGTAGTAATTTCGTACTCAAGCTTGTTTTCAATTGGCGGATTAAGATAAAAACTTGTACCGCTGCCAAAATCGCTGGAAGCGTCAACAAAATATGATTCCTTAATTGTATATTTTCTCGGAGTTTTAATTGCAAATCCGATTGTCAGATTTTTATTGAGTTTACTAAGCAATCCGATATTTAGATTCCACGCGGAGATATCCCATTTGATAATATCATTAAGATAAAATGTTTGGAAATCGCTCGTTGCTGGTTCGGCTGGATCGAGCAGAAATCCTGCCGGATAATTGTCCTGCAAATCTTCTTCCCAGTATTGTCTATCTCTTCTGAAATCACTACCAACAATATTGAACGTTATACCAAAGAATAAATCCTTTTGGATTTCAAGTGCGGCAGAAAGCGACCAATTATGAAGTTTACCTTCCTGTAAAATTTTACCGCTTTGATTTAATCCCCCATTAATACGTGTTTCATCATAGAGATAGTTATCGCTATTGTCAAACACAGGATAACTGAGTCCCAACAAATAAGCAATATCGTCATTATAACTTGTTAAATCCTGTATCATAGAATTATTTCCGGCATTATAGCCGTCGAACCGGACAGTATAATTATAATCCTTGAATTGATTATAGCCAAGCGCCAGGACGAAACTGCCACGATAGGTTGGGAAAGGAAAGACAACGCCGAATTGACTTAGTCTCGTTGCACCGTTTGAGTATGAATCGATTTTGTTAAAAAACTCAGATTTATTATCAAATAAATTATAGTTCAATGAACCGTTAAACTGGCTTTTCTTAATCAACGCAAAACCAGCGGGATTAAATAAAGTTGCAGAAAAATCATTGCTCAATGCAGTATAAGCATTGCCCATTGATAGAGAACGTGCACCGCTTATTATATCTGTCTCCGATAACCTTAGAGCGTCATTGTAATTCTGAGCCCAACTCATGCTATAAGTTAACATTGAGACAATTATCAACATAAAGATTTTTTTAGACATATTTCCTCCGAACTGAGAACTTTATAAATTTTATCTGCCTCGTCTACTGCTGCCTCCACTTGACCTGGAAGAAGAGCCGCTATTACTGGAACCAGTGCCTCTGGAGCTGCTACCTGAGCTGGAAGGAGGACTGTACGAACGAGACGAACTTCCAGAACTTGCCGGCGGATTATAGGATGGAGGAGGTGTATAGCTGGGACTGCTATTCTTTTTCGAATCGCTGGAGCTACCGCTTCGTCTGGAAGGAGTACGACTCCTACTATTATTGCTTTTATCATTCGAAGGTCTTCTATAAGTTTCAGTGCGGGTTTTTCTGGAATTGTCTGAATCGACGCTTCTACCTGTTCCCTCCTTATTTAACGACGTACCGTTACCACTTCTCGTAACTTTCGAACGGCTTAGATCAACATCTCTTTGACCAGTATTACCATTGCTTGTACTTATCTTAGTTCTTTCTCTTAAATAATCACGCGTTCTGGTTTTGGTTATTGGATTGCGTTCGCCAGTATTATCTCGCAAATGTGTGTAAGTATTTCTATGTTTATAGTAATTTCCTCCTCCGTACCAGTAATCGTAATAATTCCAGTAGTACGGATAATCCCAATAGCCTCCGTAAGTCCAATAATTATGTGGATACGGATAATACCACCATGGATAAGGCGTGTAATAATACCAGTCCCACCATGGGTCGTAATAAAAGCCTACCGAAACGCTCCATCCGGGATAGTATCCCCAGAAATATCTTCTATAATTGGGATACCAGCCGTCGTCTATATAATAGTTATTGACAATAGTGGGCTCTTCATTAGCATAATCGTCATAAAGAGTATCCGGCTGTTCGTAAACATAGTCTTCTTCGTTATCGTATTCCCTGTAATTTTCACGAAGAGCCAATTGCGTATAGCAGCCTGTAGAAAAAACTGCCAATATCATTATCATAAAATATCGTTTCATAACCTCACCTCTTTTTCTATCGATATGACAAATTTTATGCCTCAAAAAGTTTAAAAAAGCCGGATTTATTACACACAGGCAGGAATTTATGTTTAGTTAAATAGACTCTCTATACTAAAATAAATACACTAAAAGAGCGATTTAATAAATTCGACGTAAATTCCTCTGTCGGCTTTACTGCTTGTAAATTTTTTGTTGTCGAGCAAATCTCTCAAATTGACGCCAATTGTCAAACCGCCGTCGACCGACCAGCGGACACCCATATTAAGATAACCAGTTCCATCGCCCAATGAATTACCCGTGTTGTCATTAACTGCAAAATCATATTCCCCGACCAACGAGAAATTTGCTCCTAATGTTTTCTCAATTCCGAATCCAAGATTCAGATCTTTGTCGTTGTCGTCTCTTTCAAGAGAATAATTTATAATACCGTGGATACTCAAATATCCCATGAACTGATAGTTCTTCGAAACGGCTGCAAAGAATCCTGGAGATTTAAGTTGATACCGTTCCAGCGATTTATTGTATAAACCTTTTCCCTGCGAGTCGAAACCAATAGTGATAGCTGGCATATTCTCGGTTTCTTCGATCAAACGCAGTCGAACGTTAATGGCTGGAAGCGAATACCAGTCGACCTTTCCTGCTCCGACAATATTCGAACCACCGTAGGAAATTCCAAAGCTGAAATTATTGAATACACCCACTTCCAGTTTAGAAATAACAACACCGTAAGGCATAATATCGAACGAAATACCAGCAAAGCCTTTTTCGAGTATACCTGCGCTCGGTAAATCAATCAAATTTCTGTATTCGTGTTTGGCTGCAGTTCCGGAAGTCCCTTGAGAATAAATAATTTCAGTAAGTAGAATTATTGTGAAAATTATTTTTTTCATTTTTTTCTCGCAGGTTTATTTACTACTTAAAGTTAGGAAATATTTAATTAAATAAGAACTTTTATTTTCTTATATAGCTCGTACCTTCTTTCTTATCCTGGAGGACAATTCCCAGTTCGTTCAATCTATCCCTTATAATATCGGCTAATTGATAATTTTTTTCTTTTTTGAGAGTTTGCCTAATTTCAATCAAAATTTCAATTAATTTATCGTCGAGCGCTTCTTTTTTATTGCTCGTGAGTTTTTCGAAGTTTACTATTCCCAAAACGTTTTGTGCAGTATCTTTCATAAATTTTTTTACATCTTCAAGAAATTTTGAATTTACTTTTGTTCCGCTATCCAGCACCTTATTTACTTCGCGCATAAAATTAAAAATCGTAGCAACCGCCTGAGGAGTATTAAGGTCGTCGTCCATTGCAATTGTAAACTCGTCATAAAACGATTTTATTTTGAAATCGGGATAGCCATCTTCTTGCAAATCTTTTGATAATTCTTCATTAATTCGAAGGGCAAAATTTCTAATTTTGTCAGCACCTTTTTCAGCTGCGGCAAGTAATTCCTCGCTGAAATTAAGCGGTCCCCTGTAATGAGTTTGCGAAAAGAAAAGACGGATTGCCTCGGTTGAATACTTTGACAGTATTTCACGAGTAGTAAAAAAATTGCCGAGCGATTTAGACATCTTTTCATTCTGAAAGTTCAGGAAGCCGAAATGCATCCAGTACCTTACAAATTTTTTGCCATTGGCTGCTTCGCTCTGAGCAATTTCGTTTTCATGATGCGGAAAAATCAGGTCGTTGCCTCCGGCATGAATATCGATAGTCTCGCCGAGATGTTTGCAACTCATTGCCGAACATTCGATATGCCAGCCTGGTCTGCCTTTTCCCCAGGGACTGTCCCATTCAGGTTCGTTTTCTTTTGCTTTTTTCCAGAGTACAAAATCAAGCGGATTCCTTTTGTTTTCGTTGATATCAATTCTGGAGCCTGCTTCTAATTCTTCTAAATTTTTCCCGCTCAGTTTACCGTAATCCTTGAATTTTGATATATCAAAAAAAATTGTTCCATCCACTTCATATGCATAGCCTTTTTCGATCAGCTGCTTAATCATCAGCACAATGTCTTCGATATGTTCAGTGGCTTTGGGATGTAAAGTTGCGGGCTTGATATAAAGCCGCTTCAAGTCTTCTTTAAAAGCAGCAGTAAAAAAATCTGCAATTTCACGTGTCGACTTTTTTTCGTTAATCGATTTTTTGATTATCTTATCGTCGATATCCGTTATATTCATTATAAAATTTACGATAAATCCTTTGAATTCGAGATATTTCCTAGCAATATCAGCCATTACAAAGGAGCGGGCATTTCCGATATGGAAATAGTCGTAAACAGTCGGACCACACACATAAAAGGAAACATTTGGTGGATTGAGGGGAACAAATTCTTCTTTAGTTTTAGAAAAAGTATTATAAATTTTCATTAGTATTCCAAATTTTAAGAAAAAATATACTAATTGTATTCGCTTTTTTCCAATTATAGGTGTGGAACGGTTATTGATTAAAATAAAAGATAAAAAAATAAAAGTACTATTAATATTTTTTGAACTTTGACATCTTGATTTTTTCTCTTTCTTTCCCGATTATAAAAAACGGGATAGAAAGTTTTATTATCTGATTATCTTAAATTAACCATCTTATTACCATAGGAGGAACATATGCAAAAAAAAGTTACCGTATTATTTCTGCTCCTATTTATAGCTACGGGATTAGTATCTGCACAAACCATGCGGATTACTACCTATGGAGTATCACCCCGCGAAGCCGGACTGAGCGATAATGATATTTTCACATCCGCTTATAACGGTTTAACAAACGTCGGGGTTGGCACAAAAATGTATCTTAAGGCGACACTCGCAGGCGGTCGTCTTAATGACCCGCGATGGAGTACAACAGAACGCGCTCCGGGTTCAAATCCCCAATTCGGTGGAGTTCTGGAGATTGATACAGCTTCACAAGTTATTGTATTTACTCCCGACAAACCGGGGGAATATGTTGTTCAGGTTACTGATGGTCCCTATACAGCTTCCATAGTAATCAACGCCGCAAAATACATCGGCGTTTATAATGAAGTAAACAATGTAACATGTCAGACCTGCCACCCTTCAGTTGTTGAAAAATGGGAAGGCACGGAACATGCTTCAATGCTCTTCCGCGGTGTCGAAGGTACACTGAGTGACCATTATAACGCCAATTGTATTTCCTGCCATACAACTGGTTATGACGTAAATGCAGATAACGATGGATTTGACGATTTCGATTTTGTTTTCCCCGAAACCTTAACCGGAGGCACATATCAGACTCTGGTAGACAAATATCCCGATGCAATGAAAAGAGCAAATATTCAATGCGAAAGCTGCCACGGTCCTGCCAGCGGTCACTTCGGTTCAACGAAAGACTCACGTATCGTTGTAAGTTACGAAATAGCTAATTGCGCATACTGCCATGATGACGGACATTATCATGTTTACCCTGAACAATGGGATGTATCAAAACATGCAGTAGCCACAAGTTATCCAAGTGGACCTGGACGCGAAAGTTGTGTACGCTGCCATACAGCCAAAGGATTTGCTCAGTTTGTAAAAGGTATTGCAACCGACAATCCGTATTTTGATCCTTCATATGTTCCGATAACTTGCGCAGGTTGTCACGATCCTCACGATGCAACCAATATGCATCAGGTTAGAACCGTCAATGCTTCGCTTGCTGACGGCACTGTCATCGAAAAAGGCGGACTTGGTAAACTTTGTATGAACTGCCATCAAAGTCGAAAAATTGCTAATAGCAGTTATACTGAAAAACCATCCAGCCATTATGGTCCGCACTATTCGACTGCCGCCGATGTTCTAAATGCAACCAATGTGGTTACCTTTGGCGATACGCTTTTCACGTTAGCAAGTTCTAATCATCTCGGCGCTACCGAAAATGGATGCGTTGACTGTCACATGGCTGAAGGCGAAACCGACGCCAGCGGTCACACTCAATTAGTCGGTAAACACACGTTTTCGATGAGTACTCCTTCAGGAGTCGATAATATGAAAGCCTGCGCTAAATGTCACGGCAATTCACTCGGTGCCAGTTTTGAAGATGTGCCTTTCGTCATGTATGCAAACGGCGTTTATACAGGCGACCATGATGGAGATGGAATAGCAGAAGGTCTGCAAGCTGAAGTTCATGGACTACTTGACTACTTAGGCTCTTTATTACCTAATCCTGATCCTCATGCCGATCCTGATACAACGTGGACAAAACAACAAATTCAAGCCGCATACAATATGAGAACTATCTACTACGACGGAAGCTTCGGAATTCACAATCCGAAATTTACAATTACACTTCTCAAAGGTACAATAAAAGCACTCGGCGGCGTTGTAAGCGTTGAAGAACCGAAGGAAGTTCCTTCAAATTATGCTCTCTATCAGAATTATCCTAATCCATTCAATCCAACTACAAACATCAAATTTTCACTGCCCAAAGAGTCACATGTAAAACTTACTGTTTACGATGTATTGGGGAAAGAAATTCAAACTCTCGTTAACAACAGATTATCCGCTGGAACGCATACATTTTCTTTCAATGCTTCACATCTCGCCTCTGGTATCTATCTCTACAGAATCGAAGCAGGAAATTTTGTTCAGGTTAATAAGATGCTACTCGTTAAATAGTATCATATGACCACAGGATGGCATAAGTAATTATAAAAGAACAAGTT
>DYLP01000069.1 GCA_020722005.1 Melioribacter roseus | reverse complement strand
TTAAGTTTACCATAAACGGTAACAATTACGACGTCGAAATACTGAGTTTTGAAGATAATATAGCAGAACTGGAAGTTAATGGTACGCGTTACTGCGTAGAACTCGAGAAGAAGATACAGGCACCCAAAACGCCGAAACTTGTGCGGAGCACTGCTGCCCCAAGTACCGATATTGACGCCTCAACTAAAAAGACAAGTAAACCAAATGAAAGAAAAGGTACCGGATTTGTTAAATCTCCTTTGCCTGGAGTAATTTTGTCTGTTCACGTAAAAGAAGGTGATTCGGTTAAGATAGGCGATAATCTTATAACTCTCGAAGCCATGAAGATGGAAAATAATATTAATTCAGACAAAGGAGGCAAAGTTATTTCTATAAAAGTTAAACCGGGTGATTCAGTACTTGAAGGCGATATTTTAGTAGAAATCGGGGACTAAAAATGATGGAGTTTTTCCAATTTATCGGTCATGGATTCGATATTTTCATGCAATATACAGCATTTCCAAATGTTACTGTTGGTCATTTAATAATGATTACAGTCGGACTGATATTCATTTACCTTGCAATCACAAAAGAATATGAACCGCTGCTCCTTGTGCCAATTGGATTTGGAATTTTAATTGGCAATATACCATTTGCCGAAACGGCAAATTTAAAAGTTGGAATTTATGAAGAGGGTAGTGTACTGAATTATTTGTACTATGGAGTGACTCAAGGAATTTATCCTCCGTTAATTTTTTTAGGTATTGGAGCAATGACCGACTTTTCAACTTTGTTATCGAACCCCAAATTAATTATCCTCGGTGCGGCTGCACAAATAGGAATTTTCGGCGCATACACAATAGCGCTTGCATTAGGATATCTTCCACAGCAGGCTGCTGCTATTGGTATTATCGGAGGCGCCGACGGTCCTACTGCAATATTTCTTTCGGCAAAACTTGCCCCTGAACTAACCGGCGCGATTGCTATTTCGGCATATTCATATATGGCACTCGTACCTGTAATTCAACCTCCTATAATGAAGCTTTTAACCACACCGAAAGAAAGAATAATCCGTATGAAACCGCCGCGGCAGGTATCAAAATTAGAAAAAGTACTTTTTCCGATTGTTGGTTTCTTGCTTACATGCTCGATAACGCCATCAGCTATTCCGTTGCTGGGCATGTTATTCTTCGGCAATTTGTTGAAAGAAAGCGGCGTTACAAAAAGATTGGCTGAAACGGCACGCAACGCTTTGATCGACATTGTAACAATTTTAATTGGACTTACCGTAGGAGCTTCCACTCAGGCGACAACTTTTCTTACAGCTAAATCTATTGGAATTTTTGTACTTGGTGCGGTTTCGTTTATTATTGCTACTACAGGCGGAATATTATTTGTAAAATTTCTGAATCTTTTCTTGAGCGATAAAAATAAAATAAATCCACTTATCGGAAATGCAGGAGTATCGGCAGTGCCGGATAGCGCACGCGTTTCCCAAATTATCGGTCTTCAATACGACCCAACAAATCATCTTTTAATGCATGCTATGGCGCCTAATGTTGCCGGAGTTATTGGCTCGGCTGTTGCTGCAGGCATTATACTGTCGTTCTTCGTGGGATAATTATTTATTTCTTTTCTCACTTCACATTCATATCTTTAACGACACGATTATAAGTGTGTATTACTCTGAAATTAATTAATGTTACAATTAAAAAATCATTTATAATCAATTAACTAATCGAGTTCAATAATTAAATTTTTTATTCGATAATTAAACACGACACGTTTTTATTCTGTTAAGAAAGGATTATTATATGTTTATTATTGATAATCGGCAGGAAGTAAAGGAAAAAAAACTTTCAGAATTTCAAAAAAGATATCAGGAATTAGACCGTTACTATTCTGAAAAAGAACTGGGCTCTATTGTTAAGGACAACAAAACAATATTCAGACTCTTTGCACCATCAGCCACGCAGGTAAGACTTTGTGTGTTTGATAAATTAGATTCTTCAATATGCAGTGAATATTTCATGGAAAGAGACGACGATGGTGTATGGGAAATTTTGATCGATGAAGATCTTACGGGCAAGTTTTACGGCTACAAAGTTTATCACAGTGGCGAGGATAGTTCCAATCCAAATAAACCAATCTGTGTTGACCCGTATTCAAAAGCAGTTGCAACGCTTACCACCTATCAAAACCCGCGACGTTCAATTGTAATTAAAAGAAAGGATTTCGACTGGGAAGGAACGGAATATGTACGCCATGACTGGAGAGATTTGATAATTTATGAATGCCACGTACGCGACATGACTATTGATAAAAGTTCCGGTGCAAAAAGTGCAGGCACTTATAAAGGACTGGTCGAATCAGATATAAAAGGTGGTCTGAATTATATTAAATCATTGGGCGTCAATGCAGTTGAACTTTTGCCTGTGCACGAATACGGCTACTGCGAACTTCCATACGGTACACTAAAATACAATTTTATAAACAACATCAATCCTTATGAAAGAAATTACTGGGGATACATGACGGCTGCTTATTTTGCACCAGCGGCATACTATTCTGAAAAGATGCCCACCTTCCGCTGGAATAGATGGATTGGCAAAGATGGAAAACAGATCGATGATTTCAAGGAAATGGTCAAAGCGTTTCATAAGGAAAATATTGCTGTTATTCTCGACGTTGTTTACAATCACTTTTCCGAATACGAACTTGGCAATCTTAAACAAATCGACAAAGAATATTATTTCAGACTCGACGAAAACGGAAACTTTGAATCGAAGAGCTGGTGCGGTAACGACTTAAAAACCGAACGTCCTATGGTACGGCGTTTAATAATAGAAAGTTTGATTTACTGGATGAAAGAATATCACATTGACGGTTTCAGATTCGATATTGCAACTCTAATCGACTGGGACACAATTGAAAAATTTACTGCAGAGGCAAAAAAAATCAATCCAAACGTAATTTTAATTGCCGAGCCGTGGGGCGGCGGTGGTTATAATCCGGGAGGATTTTCAGACAGAGACTGGGCTGCCTGGAATGACCAGATAAGAAACGGGATTAAAGGTGAAAATCCGTTTAACGGCAAAGGATGGATTTTCGGTAAATGGTTCGGTAATAATTCACCAAAAAGAATTAAAAGTTATGTCAATGGCACTTTGAGACGCGATGAATATGGAATATATCTTAAAAAAGAATACTCCGTAAATTACCTCGAGTCGCACGACAATTATACGCTGGGAGATTTTATCAGAATTGCCAGCGGTGAAGTAGACGCACATAAAATAATTAGAGATGTAGACGAGTTCGTAAAACTTTCACCTCGTCAATTAAAGCTAAACAAATTAGCCGCCCTTTTCCTTTTCACTTCACAAGGAATGGTAATGTTTCACGAAGGACAGGAATTCGCTCGCTCGAAAGTAATTCCTTACAAGATCAAAGTACCTGACCCAAGAAAAGGCACAATGGACACCGACTCGTACAACAAGGACAATAAAACAAATTATATAAATTACACTCACTCAGAAATAAACAAAGAACTGTTTGATTACTATAAGGGTTTAATAGCTTTACGCAATAAATACGAAGCTTTTAGAAGAGCATATTATAACGACATCGCTTTCTCCGACCATGTCAAAAGCGAATTCGGACTGGCATACTTACTTAAATACGAAGGAGAGCATTTTACTGTATTGTTTAATGCCGAGCAGGAAAGTGACCTTGAATTCCCTCTCCCCCCCGGCAAATGGGAAATATTGGTTAATGATAAACAAGCCGGAGTCGAAAAATTGGGCGAAGTATCAGGAAACATTATAATACCGGCTATTTCTGGAAGTGTACTAAAAATGATTAAAGACCAAAATTGAATCCCGACATAACCATATAATTCGTTATCGATTCTCCGTTTACTTTAAAAGCGTTTAGTTTGAATTCGACAACTAAAGATAGATTCTCATTAAAGTGCTGAACGATACCAGCACCGAATCCTGCCAGAAACGAATATTCATTAACTTCACCGACTTTGATTGCGGAGAGATATATTGGTTTCCCGTCGAATTCCTGTAGTTCATTGGTGTACTTATAATATGAGATATAGGAAACTCCCATCTCCATTTCCAAAAAAAATGAGACGGTTTTTACTGTGTCCATAGCTCTACGAAGTCCAAGTCCGAGAAGATACATTCTATGGTCACTTTCGTTGTAGGAACTATAAATTTTATTGTCGACTATAGCGTTCACTACGTTTGTGTCCCACCAGTAATTACCAGCAACGGCATATAAATGAAGCCGTTGGCTCAGGTTGTGTTTTAGCTGGAGAGTTAAATTGTAGCCTTTGGCACTGGCGCCTTTCGTATCGTGCAAACCGCCTTTAAATTCAATTGAATTGATAAATTGTGCATGGCAATTCAGCGTAAAGAAAAAGAAAACAATTGCGATTAAGTATTTCATAGCCTTTCTCCTTTTTTGATCGAAGCTACGGTAGCTATGACAACATTTAACTCCAAAATTAATTTAAGGCAGTAAAATTAGACTAAAATTCCCTCAAAAATTTATTCTTAAAATAGTTTTTGTATGTTATTAAATCAACCAAAAAAAGCTTTTCGGAGGGATTTTTCGATAGCGTTTTTGAATGTAGTAAGATTGACTGGTTTACGAAAAACAAATTCGACTCCTAAATTTTTATATTCTTCTTCGATTGCTGGATTAATATCGCTGCTAAGAATAATAACCGGTGGCTTGAATTTCAAATCTGCCAACGTCAATTGTTTAACGAAATCGTAACCATTCATAATCGGCATAAAATGATCGCTAATAATCAGAGCAGGCGTTGTAGTCTTAACTGCATCGAGAGCTTCTTTCCCGTTTTCAGCTTCTGCTATTGTATAGCCATCGATTAAGTTTTTTATCAATTTAGAATAGAGTATCCTGTCGGACTTAATATCATCCACAAGTAAAATTGTGGTGGAAGAGACTGAAATGGTAAAAATAAATTCCGAGCCCTTGCCAAACTGGCTTTTAACGTGGATATCGCCGCCGTGTTTAAGAATAATTTCTCTTACAAGAGACAACCCCAATCCACTTCCCTTTTCGCCGGCAGTGCCGGGCGTTGTAAATTTTGTATCGACTTTGAAAAGTTTTGGAATATCTTCCTCTTTAATTCCTGTACCGGTATCTTTAACTGAAAATGTCACGTTCTTGTTTTTTACGTCGGGCGTAGCGCTGACTGTAATGGAGCCTCCCGTGGGGGTAAATTTAATTGAGTTCGAAACGAGATTGTTAATTGCTTGAAGCAATAAATTTTCATCTGCGTGAATAAGCAAGTTATCGTCAACTTCCGATTTCAATTCGATTCCCTTTCTAAGTGCGGCGCCGGACAAAATTTGAATTGATTTATCGACCACCTGCTTAGCTTTGATTTTCTTCGGCTCAAATTTGATTCTGCCCGTTTGAAGACGAGTCCAGTCGAGCAGTGAATTAACCAGTTCAAGCATATTCCTGGCTGATTCTTCGATAAAACGAATGTATTGAGTTCGTTTTTCTTCCGTCAGGTCTTTTTCGTTCAAAAGGAAATCGGTAAATCCTAAAATCGAACTGAAAGGTGTACGCAAGTCGTGAGAAATAATTGAAATAAACCGGTCCTTGGTCTCGTTTAATTCTTTCAATT
This sequence comes from Melioribacter roseus, assembly GCA_020722005.1. Classification (GTDB taxonomy): domain Bacteria; phylum Bacteroidota; class Ignavibacteria; order Ignavibacteriales; family Melioribacteraceae; genus Melioribacter; species Melioribacter roseus_A. The sequence goes on along the minus strand of DYLP01000069.1, from coordinate 2,392 downwards.
CGTTTGCAGACCTTTTCAATTCGTCTTGAGCTCGTTTGGAAAGTGTAATGTCGTTAACAATGCCGAAAATTTTAGTAATTTTTCCGCTACCGTCCCTCTGAACAGATATTTTATTTTCAATCCAGATTATATTACCCAGACTGTCGATTATACGGTATTCGAGTTTCTCGAAATTTTTATCGGATAATTTATAAAGCCGTTTAAGGTTTTTAATTACATCAGAGAGGTCGTCGGGATGAATAATTTTTTTCCAGAAAAAACGGTCGTTCAAAAACTGCTGAGGTTTATATCCAGTTATTTTTTCGATTGCCGGCGTATAAAATACCTGCACTAATTTCCCTCTTATTCTTTCTGCGGTCCAGAAACTCTCGTCGATATTTTCTGTAATGCTCCGGTATCTTTCCTCTGAAAGTCGCAAAGCTTCTAATGCTTTCTTTTGAGGAGTAATATCGCGTAAGGACCAGACAATAAACTTTTCACCCTCAGCTTCGTAAGAAGAGACCGAGCTTTCAAGTTCGATTATCGACCCATCTGCTTTCACTCCTTTGAACTCGAAACGGGAGGGCGACTCTTTTCCTTCTTCCAGGCTTTGAATGTTTCTACCTACTTTCATAATATCGTCAACGTCGACAAAATCGAGCGGGTCTTTCCCGATAATTTCGCTTGCGCTCTTGTATCCGAACATTTTAACGAAAGCTTCGTTGACGAGGAATAGTTTTCTTCTGTTGATAAGGGCAATGCCATCGTGCGAAGCCTCGAAAATCGACCGTATAAGCATCAAATCTTTTTCTGCCTCTTTCAGCATCGAAATGTCCGTCAGAAAAACATTGTAATAAATCGGCATTCCCCTGTCGTCGTAAACCGTAGTAAAACTCGCATGGACGTATATTTTCTGGTCGTGCTTGGTAATAAGAGGCAGTTCAATCGTTTCCTTTTTTATTTCTTCCAGTTCACGGAGATTAAATCCATTAGTCATTAAATAATACGGCTCTATCAAATCCGCAAAGTAAAGCGAAGTGATTTCCTGGTCGGTATAACTGAACGATTGTAACATCGCCGGATTTGCATATTGAATTTTTCCGTTCAGATCAAGAATGCAAATGAATTCCTGAGTGTGAGTCACTATTTTTCTGAATTGCTCTTCTGAACTTTTAAGTTCCAGTTCTTTACGAATTCTTAATGTAGAGTCGGTGCAGATAAACACGAAGTATTCTTTTACACCCTCCTTTAATTTTGCTACACGGATGGTATAATATTCGGCAGATTGAATATCGTCACCCAGTTTTACAAGGTCTTCGATATATTTTTTATCGATCAATTTTTGAGATATCGTGTGGAGATAATTCCTGTCGATTTTGGGAAATAGTCTGGAAGCTTCGTTGCCGTAGACTTCGCTTCTTTTTAAACCGAAGAGTTGTGCTGCCGATTCGTTCCAGTAAACGATACGACTCGTTTCATCTGTCAAAAAAACTGCATCGAGCATACTGGAAATAATGTACTCGTACTTTCTTAGTTCTTTTATTTCTTCCTGAAGTAATTCTTTTTCCTTCTTATCAATTTCTTTATTTCGGATAAGCAACAATAGATTGCCGTCCAATGGAATTAACGCCACAACAGCAATCTGTTGACGGTCATCTTTAATATATGGGATTTCAGTCCAGATCGTTGAATTCGTCTTTTTGATTTGTTCAAGAAGTTTTTTAAATAAAATGCCCGATAATCGTTTCGGCTTTTCTTCTTTTAATATAGCGGTGTCGAAAAGAAAATTATACCGCCAGCACTCTTCGGAGGAATAATTGATTTTACCGTCCGTGTCGCAAATTAAATAGCAGTCGCATATCGATTCGAAAATTTTTTTATAATTCAGTCCACTGCTTTCGCCATAAGGATATTTATATTTAATGTCCTCAAGTACAGCAACACCGCCTTCGAACTGGCGCTCTGAAATGACTGGCACATATTTAATAAGAACTGCCATCCTTTCGCCAGCGACTGTTACGGAAGAATAAATTTCCTTTTCGAAGGGCTGATTTTCTTTGAGAAGCGAATAGACCTCTTTATCTTCAAAAAGTCCGAGCTTTTCAATATTCTCGCCAGTTATATCAGCCGACACGACCTGCTTAATACCTTTAAAACCAAAGAATGTTTGATTGACAAAACGTACTTTGAATTCATTTGAAAAGATCAAAATACCTACGGGAGCGGCTTCGAACATCGCTCTTAGTTTTAACATCTTACCGCCAGAAGTATATTTATCTTCGCTGTATTCTGTCATAAAGGTGGCTCATTTACTTACATCAATTTATAAATTTAAGCTGATATAATCATAGAGATTTCACTTAAAGTTTAGGTCATATGACCACAGGAGACTAAATTTATTTAACAAATTTAG
>DYLP01000068.1 GCA_020722005.1 Melioribacter roseus | reverse complement strand
TCAATTTAAGAGCTTGTTTTTATAGTTAGTCCGGTTTTTACATAATTACCTAGAAGTAATATGGCAATATTCGATACAGAAGCAGAAATTTACGACCAATGGTATGGAACACCGTTGGGTAATTTTGTCGATCGTCTCGAAAAAGAAGCTGTCTTTTCTCTTCTTAATCCATCGGAAGGAAGCAGTATAATTGATGTCGGTTGCGGCACTGGTAATTATTCACTCGAATTGGCTGCATTGGGTTGTAATGTTACAGGTGTAGACAATTCTAAAAAAATGATTGATATTGCTATTGAAAAAGCTCGGTCCCGTAACTTAAAGGTAAATTTTTTATTTGCCGATGTTTCTAAATTGCCTTTCGGGGACGATCTTTTTGATGCCGCAGTTTGCGTAGCTGCGGTTGAATTTTTTGATAATTGGCAAAAAGGAATCGACGAAATATTTAGAGTCGTCAAACCAGACGGTAAAATTGTAATTGGATTTATTAATAAAAAAAGCCATTGGGGCGAACTTTATCAGTCGAATTATTTCAAAGAGAACACAGTCTTTAAGCATGCGAGATTACTGGGTGTTGACGAAATCCGCTCGATTCATACTGGAGAACTGATCGATATGAAAGAAACATTATGTACTACTCCAGACGAAAATGAACCATCTATCGAGAAAGAAAAAACTTATGTTAATAAAAACAAACCAGGATTCATTGCAGCGTTATGGCAGAAAAAATTATGACTTGCGAAATTGCATTTATCCCGCTTGGGACTGGTGATTACATCGCCGATGTTGAACGTGTTCTTGAAATTATTAAAAATAGCGATCTCGAATTTAAGATTAGCGATATGTCCACTACGATAAAAGGAAAAGCAGATAAAATATTTTCTTTAATAGAAAAGATATATTACAATGAATACGATAAAACAAAATTCATAATTTCGGTAAGGATGTCTAACGTTTGCGGTTGTTAAAAAATCGGGGTGACTAAAATGTAATGATTCTTGATATATAAACCACGAATTCCACTAATTATTTACGAATTTATTGCTGAATAATTACTTAATAGTCACCCTATTTTTAATTTATTTAATTTCTTTCTTTTTCATTTCCATTTTTTCTTTTGCTTTGCTCAGATTTTGTTGAGCTTTATCTAAGGAAACTTCTTTTAATTTCATTCCGCATGTAGGGCATTCACCGGGTTCATCTGAAATTTCATTTGCACACATTGTGCACTGGAATACCTTGCCGTCTTTGTTTTTGTCGAAATCTTTAGCGGATTTCATTCCCATTTTATGATGACCTTCGTCTTTTTCGCAAATTGCTTTGTGCAACTCGTCAATAGTCATTTCGTGCAATTCTGCTCCACAATCGGAACATTTTCCTGCTTTATCCTGATAGACCTCGCATTTTGGGCATGCGAATACTTTGCCGTCTTTATTGGCGTCGGTTTTTTGAATCTTTTCGACCATCATTTTGCATTCGGCTTCGTGATTATCTTTTTTATCCTGAGCCTGAATGGCCGTTATAAAAATGGTCACTAAAACAATTAGTGCTATTTTTAGGATTCTCATAACTTACTCCTTTTTATGTTGTTGGATTATTATATGCACTTTTTTGTGCAATCAATATTAAGTTTTACGATTGCATATAAAGATAACATTAACTTTGTCAATTATTTGATTATTCTAAATAATTAGCTTTCTTAAATTCTCTTCTTTTAATTGTATAGTAAATTGCCGGATAAACAGTGAGTTCCATTATCATACTCGTAATAATTCCACCTACCATCGGTGCTGCAATTCTTTTCATTACATCCGAACCGGTGCCGATTCCTATAACAATCGGAAGTAAACCGAGTAATGTTGTCATTACAGTCATCGTTTTGGGACGAATTCTTTTAACCGCACCTTCAAAAATCGAATTACGCAAGTCGGCAAGAGATTTCATCATTCCTTCCTTTTTATATTTTTCGTATGCCAGGTCGAGATAGAGAAGCATTACAACACCGGTTTCGGCGTCGACTCCCAGTAGTGCAATTATGCCTACCCAAACAGCAACGCTCAAATTAAAACCTGCGATATACAAATACCAGATTGCTCCTACCATTGAAAAAGGGAGCGCCAATAATACTACCCCTGTTTTCCAGCCGGATTTGGTATTCATGTACAAAAGTACAATTACAATTAAAAGTGTAAGTGGTACTACCATCATCAGGTGTTTGGAAGACCTTTCCATGTATTCATATTGGCCAGACCATTTTATCGAGTAACCTGCGGGTAATTGTAATTTTTCCCCGAGAATTTCTTTTGCTTGTTTAATATAAGTGCCTATATCAGCGCCCTGATTCAAGTCGACATAAACCCAGGTATTTGGACGGGCATTTTCAGATTTGATGCCTGGAGGTCCTTTTTTAATTTCAATCTGACCTAACTGTTCTAAAGGTATATTTCCGTCCGAAGGGAGAGGTACGAGTACCCGTTTTAAAGCGTCGATGTTTTCACGGTAATCGCGTATATAACGGAGATTCACGGGATATCTTTCCAGGCCTTCTACGGTTTTGGTTATATTCATTCCGCCAACCGCCGACATGAATACATCCTGGACGTCTCCTACCGTAAGTCCGTATCTGGCAATAGCGTTGCGGTCTATTTTGAAATCGACGTAATTGCCACCGACAGACCTTTCGGCATAAGCAGAGCGTGTGCCGGGCACAATTTTCATAATTTCTTCTACTTCTTTCCCAAGCTTTTGAAGCACAGTTAAATCCGGTCCTGCAATTTTAATTCCTACTGGCGTTTTTATTCCCGTTGACAACATGTCGATGCGTGTTTTAATGGGCATCGTCCACGCATTAGTCAGTCCAGGTATTTTAATTGCTGAATCGAGCTCTTCGACTAATTTATCGGGTGTCATCCCCTCGCGCCATTGATTGCGTGGTTTCAATCTAATTGTAGTTTCGACCATTGTAAGTGGCGCTGGATCGGTTGCTGTTTCGGCTCTTCCAATTTTACCGAAGACCGACTCGACTTCAGGAAAAGATTTAATTATTTTATCGGTTTGTTGAAGTAACTCTCTTGCTTTTGTTATTGATATACCGGGCAGTGTTGTCGGCATATAGAGTAAGTCTCCCTCGTATAATGGCGGCATGAATTCCGAACCTAATTTCGAATACGGATAAATTGTAAGTAGAATTATTATTAAGGCTCCGGACATAACCCACCATCTTCTCCGCATTACAAAATCGACCACGGGATGGTAAATCCGGACAAGCACTTTTGTGGTCGGATTATATTGTTCCTTACGCATTCGTCCACGCACAAAATAGCCGAGAAGTATTGGTACTATTGTTACGGCCAGTATGGCTGCTCCTGCCATTGCATAGGTTTTAGTAAATGCCAGCGGTTTGAATAATCTTCCTTCCTGTTGTTCCAGTGTAAAAACAGGCAGAAAAGAGATAGTAATTACGAGAAGTGCATAGAATATCGAAGGTCCCACTTCTTTGGCAGCCTCGGCTATTATCTTCCAGTGGGGTCTCTGTTTTTCATTCGGTTTGTCGTATTCTTCGGATAAATGTTTTGCTGCATTTTCAACGAGGACAATCGACGCATCCACCATAGCGCCAATAGCAATAGCAATTCCTCCAAGTGACATTATGTTTGCGTTAATACCCTGTAATTTCATTAGTATGAACGATACGAGAACGGCGGTAGGCAAAGTAAAAATTGCCACGAAAGAACTTCGGATATGGAGCAGAAAAGCAATTATAACGAGCGCAACGATAATCGTTTCTTCAAGTAATTTCCCTTTGAGATTATCGATAGCGCTGTATATCAATGAAGAGCGGTCGTATGCCGTTTCTATTTTAACATCATCCGGTAATGATTTTTTTAGTTCTTCGAGTCGTTCTTTTACTTTATTAATAACAGTAAGAGCATCTTCGCCATAACGAAGTACTATAATACCACCTACGGTTTCGCCTTCACCGTTCCAGTCGGCTAGTCCTCTTCGAAGTTCGGGTCCTATGTTTATCGTGGCAATGTCTTTAAGATATATCGGTGTACCTGTCGTGGGAGAAAATCCAATTGCAATGTTCTTAAGATCGTCAAAGCTTTTTATGTATCCGAGACCGCGTACCATAAATTCGGTTTCGCCCATTTCGAGAAGTCTACCGCCGACGTCATTATTGCTTCGCTGTATCGCAGTTTTAATTTTCTGAATTGGTATGTTGTAAGAAGCCAATTTTGTAGGATCTACGTTGACCTGATATTGTTTAACGTAACCACCGATACTGGCAACTTCGGAAACACCCGGAATTGAGGAGAGTTCGTACTTGAGAAAATAATCTTGAATTGACCGGAGTTCCTGAAGGCTTCTTTTGTCGGAATTAAGGACGTATTGAAAAACCCATCCTAAACCGGTTGCGTCGGGTCCTAATTCGGGCGAGACTCCCTGTGGCAAAGAGCTGCGAAGAGTCGACAGATATTCCAGAACCCGGCTCCTTGCCCAATAAATATCCGTTCCGTCTTCGAAGATTATATAAACCATAGAGAAACCGAAAAATGAGTAACCGCGAACGTCCTTAGCATACGGCACCGATAGCATCTTTGTCGTAAGGGGATATGTTACCTGGTCTTCTACTATGCGCGGTCCCTGCCCGGGATATTCGGTATAGATAATTACTTGAACATCGCTTAAATCGGGAATGGCGTCTATTTTGGTGTTTACTACAGACCAGACTCCTCCTAAGATTAGAGCCACAGTGAAAAGAATAACAAGAAACTTATTATTCAAAGACCATTCTATTAATTTGGCAATTAAACCTTCTTTTTGTTTTTCATCGGTATACATCAGAAGCTCCTTATTTACTTAACCTGGAAACCGTGTTCGATTAAATTTTGTTTAGCTTCTCCGATTGTTACTTCGGATAAATACATATTGCAAAGCGGACATCTCCCCGCTTCGTCCGAGATTACGTTCCAGTCCATAAAGTCCTGATATACTTTCCCGTCTTTGTTCTTGTCGATTGCATTTAAATCAATAATGCCTTTCCGAATAATCGATTCGGTCTTTTTTTCTTTTTTCATATCGACGTTGGTTGAATTATCTTTCGCCTCAGAATTGCGCGTTTCATCATTCTTCATTTCGTGATTCATATCGTGCGAAGTTGTTGAATCCCGTAAGTATTTGCTTTCTTCCGAAGAAGCGGAAGTAAATTGATTTACTGCCGCTCGAAGATTGCTTTCCGAATCGATGAGGAACTGAGCGGATGTGACGATTGTAGTCCCTTCGGTCAGACCGTCGAGAACCTGATAATAGCCGTCTGCATATCCGTCGAGTTTTATTTCCTGCGGTTTGAATTTACCATTTCCCAGAGCAATAATAACGATATCTTTTCTACCGCTGCGAATTACTGCATTTTCGGACACGACGGGCTTAACGCCAAGTTCCTTGCCGTAAATCGTTACATTGGCGAGCATTGCGGGTTTTAACAAGTCATTTTTATTTCGAATGTCAATTCTAACTTTAGCCGTTCTAGTTTTGGGTTCGATAGTCGGATAGATAAAGCTTACTTTACCTGTAAATGTTTTATCCGGCAAAAAATTAAAACGGATTTCGGTTCTTGAACCTAACTGAATTTTTGAAAGTTCGTATTCGTATATATCGGCAGTCAACCACAAAAGCGATAGATCGGAAATATGTAATAACGTCATTCCAGGCGTAACTTTTTGTCCCTCGAGTACATTCTTTGAAATTACGGTTCCGTTTCTTTGAGCGTAAAGAGTTGCGTAGGTTTTAACTTCTTTTGTCTCGATGAGTTTTTTTATGTCGGAGTCGGACATCTCCAGAAGCTGCAATTTCCTGATTGTATTTTTGATGAGCATATCGCCGCTGTCGAGAATATCATTAACGTCGGTTTTACTGACGGCGTTTTTATATGCGATTGCGGATAATAATTCCTGCTGAGCTGCGACAAGTTCGGGCGAATAGATGTCCATTAACCTGTCGCCTTTATTTACTTTTTGGCCGGTGTAATTAATATATAGTTTATCAATCCATCCGTTGACCCTTGTCGTCACAATATAATCGGTTTGCTCGTTTGTAGTAAGAATTCCGTTTGTAACTACTATGTTCGAGAGTTTCATCGATTTTACTTTTTCGGTCTTAACGTTCATGTTCTGAACAACAGCGGGTTCTATTGTAACAATACCTGATGAGCCAGCTTCGTCTTCATAAACCGGAACCAGTTCCATGCCCATTTTCGATTTGCCGGGATGGTCATATATTTCGTTCGGGTCCATCGGAGCGCGCCAATAGAGAATTTTCCTTTCACCAGTACTTTTGTCCGTTCCTTTTTTGGGGACTAATTTCATTCCGCAAATCGGGCAGTTGCCCGGCTCTTCCATAATTATCTCAGGATGCATTCCGCAGGTCCATAGTTGTTTCATCTCCGTTTTATTTCCCGTTATTTGAATACTCTCTTTTGTTGCAAACAGAAAATATACGGCAGCTGATATTCCAAGCGCAATTAATACGATTATAATTGTTTTCTTGTTCATCAGAATTGCTCCTTATTGATTCTTTTACCGATTAAGAATTCGAGTTGCGATATTTCCTTAAAGAAATTAGTTCTTATTCTGCAGAGATTGGTTTCAATTTCATAAACTTTATTTTGTGCGTCGAGTACGTTGATAAAATCAATTTCGCCTACCTGATAATTTGCAAGTGCCGCATTTAACGATTGAATTGCTTGTGGTAGCAATCCGTCTTCGATCAATTTTTCTCTTTCTTTGAACTCGTTTAGTCTTGCTAACGAAGTACCGAAATTATTATAGAGAGTTTGAAGGGCGAGATTGTACTGATCGGTATAAAGCTGCTGCATTAATTTCGCTTCTTCCACTTTAGAGGATTTTTTTCCGCCGTAATCGAGGGGTATGTTTAAACCGACTACAAAAGAAAGGAAATCGTTTAATGGTGTATTGGATGGCGCAAGCCTGTCCCGCTGCGAATACTGAATTGCAAAGTTGAAGTTTGGATAGAATTCATATTCAGACAAATCTTCCATCAGTTCTGATTTCTCTTTTGCCAGAAGAATCCCTTTCAAAAAAGGCCTGTTCTCTCTGGCAGTTTCAACCAATTTGTTAAAATCGATTCTTGAATATTTTATGTCGGGAATTGTGTCCGTTTCGATTGGAGAAGTGGGTTCTTTTAATAACAGAGAATTTAATGCCGTTAGAGCAGAGTTCTCCAGACTTTTCAACTCTTCGATTTTGTCTTTGATTTTTGTTATCTCCACTTCAATTTGTATCAGGTTTTGTTGACTGGCTTTCGATACGGTATATTTTGTTCTAACTATCTCGGCAATTTGAGCGAGCAGATTTTTGCTCTTGTTTGCAATGCGGATGGCTTCGCGATAGAATCGAAGGTCGTAATAATATTTTTGGACTTCGTTTATGATTTCATTTATTGCATCGTAAATTTCCTGTTGATTAATTTCCACGTCTTGCGCCTGAACTTTTTCTGCTGCGTTTAATTTTCCCGGGAAAGGCACGGCTTGACTCAGACCAATTATTTTAGACGTCATCGGTTCCTGCGTGAATTTAAATGAATTAACCAGAAGATTCATTGCTCCGAATGTAAGCGTCGGGTCGGGCAGATTGGAAACCTGTGGTATTTTAGATTTCGATATGCTTTGTTTGACACGCAGCATTTTTAGTTTAGGACTTACACGTATTGCCTCTTCGATAAGATTTTCGAGATTTGAATCGTAAGATTGAGCGGCAAGAGGATAAGCAACTAATAACAAAATCAAAAGCAATTTGGTCTTTGTCATAACAATGTCCCGTAATTATTTTTTCCCGATTTTTGTCAGCATTATGAATAATACTGCAACCATTAGAATGTATAACAGCATTAAAGAAAGTTGTATGTATTGATCGTTAATCATAGGCAGGTATAATTGCAAAAGACGTGCCGTCAATGGATTATGTTAAAACGAACCAGAAACGAAAGATAAGGTGAAGTGTATTTAAAGAAATTTAAATTCTTTTAAA
>DYLP01000021.1 GCA_020722005.1 Melioribacter roseus | reverse complement strand
GATCAATTTAAGAGCTTGTTTTTATAGTTAGTCCGGTTTTTACATAATTACCTTATTTTAATATCGGATAGTGAATTTTAATTGTGTCAACGTTTGTCCAGGGTAATTCATCAAGAGTAATTACTTTTTCGTCACTGTAGATTTCGAAGAATTTTGGATTTGCTTGAATTCCGCTAAACGGGTCGCCCCAGAGCATGAACCAGACCCACTTAGGTTGTTCATCCAATATTTCAATTGAAGGAACTTCCCCTACTTCTCCTAATGCAATCGGTTTACCTTGAGCCAGCTCCAGTAATTCATCGTAATTTTCTTGATTAAATCCTTCAGAATAGACGTCTGTGGCAAGAATATCTACAACATCGTCTCCGGGATAATACTCTGCGTAAGAGTCGACGCCAGGTTTTACTTCGTTTGCATTAAAGACCCAGAGCAAATTATTAAGCTTGTGAAAATTTACGAGCCTATCAAAAAGCATACGATAAAGTTTTTTATAACCATTATCTCCATTCTTTTTTCCCCACCAGAACCATCCACCGTTCATTTCATGATACGGTCTCCAGAGAACAGGCACTCCGGCATATTTAAGTTGTTTTAAAAACCAGGCAATTACGTCAACCTGCGATTTCCATCTTTCGTTCAATTCAGTTCCTTCAGTAATCAATTCATTCCATTCATCTTCTGTAAGTTGACTCTGTATTGCCGAACTGAAGTCGACAGGTTCGTCCATATTCGGAGGTACTGCGTGCCACATTAATGTGATAATAAATCCTTCATTGTAGCGTTTAATTGCTTCGTCAACTATTTGTTGTCTGTAATTTATACCGTCCCACGTTCCTGGTTCGCTGAATCCCAAGTCCTCTCCAAATAGAGCAGGATATTTTCCAGTTGCTTTGTAGACGGCAGGTAATCTTAACGAGCCCAGCAATGGTACGGAATGTTGACCTGCTAAAGTATATTTCCCAGAAATCGAGTACAGATAGTTTAGCAACTCGACGGCTTCAGGAGAAGCATTCGGGGTTACCGGCCTAATAACACTTTTATCTTGCTGTGCATTAACTGTTAGAGTAAGAAAAATGAATAAGAATATTTTTTCCAACATAGTTACTCCGTTTTAGTTAAATTATTTTATACAGCTTTATTAAAATAAAAAGCTGCCTAAACTTACCTTACCCAATTTATCGAAATCTGATAATTCACCAGTACTCTTGACATGTTCATATCTATAAAATTATCATTGAGTTAGATTCTTCATCCTTAGAAATGCCTCTATTTCTAATTCGTGTTTTTATTTTCCATATTTGAGTATTGTGCATCTTGCTCTTAATTTTATCTTTGTATTATTAATTCTGTAAATAAGCTTTCTCTATCGGGATAAATAATAGGCTTATCTAGTGGATTTAGCCAAAATTGGTATATTCTATGTGGCTGAAGCCAATTTTTATGCTACTTTTGATCCACACCCTAAAGGGTGTGGCTATTAAATAATAAATTTTACCTATCACGATAAATAAATGAGTTAGATACCGAATATTTTCTTGTTTTCAAGTGTATCATCATGAAAATTAAATAAATTCAAATAAGAGAGGTTGTTTTTCTAATCTACCTTTTATCAATATTTTAAGTATACTTAACAAATTTCTAATGACAATTTTGGGTTGAACTTATTTACTTAATTTTTCAAATAACAACATTCTTTTTAATAGCTTAAAATGAAATTATAAAAAACTATCTACGGTAATTCTATGAAAAATCAATTTTTAATTTACGTGTTTGATTGAAACTTATATAGATTTATTTAATTTATTGAATAACAATAAGATACATTATTTTATTAGAAATATTTTTTAATTAATTCGAGCATTTTTCTGTCAAGCTGATGGCCTTTGTAATTTTCATATTTGACATCTTTTCTGCCGCTATTCAATATGCCGAAATCGCCTTTGAGATTCCACATTGCATGCCCCCAACCAACGTCTTTCCAGAGTGATAAAATATCTTCCATCCAACTAAGGCAAACATCATGCGGAGTTTTATTGTAACATCCCCATTCACCGACGTGTACAAGCGAACCTTGCTCCACGAGTGGCATCCATGAGTCGATTAATTTAACTCTTAGTGCTTCTTTATCCCAAATTTTTCCGTTATCGGCTTTTAAGGGCCAGGTAGGAGGATTAAAAGTTTCGAATTCGTCTTCCGGGACCCAGGTTGCAGTATAATGACTTAGACTCATCGGGTCGTATCCCCTCGTGCTTTGAATAGGCACAATATCTGCTAATTCCATTACAGGATATCTGCCGATTTCTCTTCCGTCTGCAACGATCAAGCGTTCAGGGTCTTCTTCTTTTATCCCCGCAACGAGAGCTTTAACAATTTCCACGTATCTTTTTACATTGGTATTTTTGGGTGGTTCATTAATCAAATCGAAACTCAATCGAGAATTTGGGATTCCACTATAACGTCTGGCAATATATTTCCAGTGGAATACGGCAGCATTAAGAGCTTTTTCCATATTTTCTGGTGTGTCCTCAAACAGGTCATACGGCTCCAGGTTTCTGCCGTTAATACAATATCCGGGTATTCGATGTAAATTGAGGTTAATATGAATTTTATATTGTTTCCCGAACTCGATCAATTCATCAATATCATTAAATACGTCCTCGTTTATCTCGTACCAATTATCTTTCGAAGCCCAATTCCAATACGACATTGGAATTCTTGCAAAATTAAATCCCCACTCTGCCATAATTTCAAAATCCTCTTCATTGAATTTACTACGGGGACCAAGACCGCCTGTTTTTTCAGTAAGATTAAAACCTATATAACGTGGAATGTCAATTTTACTATTCTTTAACTCCGACGCAAAGGTCTTCGGCAATCCGTTGAGTAACGCTCCTGCTCCAAGAATTCCAGTAAATTTAATAAACTCCCTCCTGTCCATCGATAAATTCCTTTACTTATTATTCAAAATTTTATTCGCTCCCAAGGCAAGCAGAATATAATCAGTAGTTCCACCCCCAAGGACATATTCGGTCTGTTGCCACAAATAAGGCCATACTTTAAGTTCTGGTAAATCAGGTCGTATGAGAGCAGTTCCACTGCCAATTCCACCAGGTATATAAGACCAATCCGCTCGATTAAAACCATAAGCCGTTGTTAAGGAATTTACACCGATTCCAGATACAAAAGAAGCATTATTTTTACCTGGATGTACGCCTAACATAAAATTCAAGGCATTAAGTAAATAATCTGATTTGAAAATTTCGGGGAAATAGAGATGGAGGAATAATTGCGATACACCGAAAGCTTGAATTCCCCAACCGGCTCCCCATATATAAGGTTTATAAGGAACGCCGAAAGGATTTTCGTTTTGAGATTCTACAATCTGATGATAAAATTTAGCAACGCTATTATCTATTTCTTTTTGAAATTCATCGTCAAAAATTTCTTTTATTCTACCTATTACAATTGTATGAGAATAAATATTTTTTAATAATTCAGAACGATTTTCCAATAATAGATTTTTATATCTATCATCTTTAGTAGATAAAAAGAGCTCTGCCGCAGCATTGAGCTTTTCCCCATTAAAATTTGATGAATCTCTTTCAAATATTTCTTTGGCAATCTTCAAGCATTTTTGTGAGAGTTCTTCATTATAATGCTTCATTGCCCGATACGCAACAGCCAGAGCTTGAGATGTAAGCATTTCATGTTCAGGATTTATCTCGGTAAAGACCAATCTATCATCGTCGTCTTGAATATTATTTGTCATATTAACCGGATCTCCAAGTAGTACATATTGCCTCAAATCACGGCATATAATTCCTCTATATAATCTATCCATCGATTCATAGGCTCCAATAATGGAAAGTAAGCCATGTTCTATTTGCTGAAGTATATCATTTTTTCCGTCGGGCACGTGAATTTCGACTGTTTGAGTTGATTGGTCAACTGTTGTAACGTCTATCTGCGGATTAAAAAGTTCGTAAGCTAAAGATAATTTATAAACTGTTTCCGATTGCGATTCAATCCTCAGGTCAAAATCTCCAGCGTCGTGCCATCCTCCCTTGTTTAATCCCGGCACATGCATACCCGATTTGTATTTTGTTAAAGTGGAGCCGCCCTGCAAGTATCCGTCAAAATGGTTATAATTTATAGGAGCCATTTCGGCGTCATCCAGATGACAGCGACCGTGCCATACACGATAATTTTCATTGACTTTCATATGACACATCTGAACTGGCAGGAAATATTCAATTGTAGGTTGCCAGATATAACGGGAATATATTTCTTTATTAATTAAGAACTGGTGCGAAACAATCTTTTCTTCTCCGTCATTATAAACAATCTGATATAATCCCTCTTTTTCCAAATCACCAAAATCCCACAAAAAATATTTATATCGTAAAAATTCGCCCCAATAAGTTGGAGTAATCTTGTCTCTGACAATAATTACCGAATCCTTTTCTATTCTTTCAAGTCTTATACTGCCTTTTTGAGTATAATTTTTGTCTGTTTCTATTATGGCAAATTTCTTTTGGATAGGATGATATCCCAATTGTGAAACTTTAATAACCGGAGAGTAGCGCCATGAAGTATCGATAGAAGGAGTAATAACCCAACGCATTACTTCGCCTGTTTTATCCGAATCAATTATCGTTCTGAGTATATACCACCCATTATTATGGTTTATTCTACCGTCATATAATTCTATGTCATTTATAAGACTAGTGATAGCAATTTTATTTTTTGTATCCGGATTCAATATAAATTCACGACATCGGACCATAGGACTATCAACCGATGAAGCTCGAAGTAGTGGATCTCTTGGAAAAGCTCCTGGTTTTCCATTTGCCAGGTAATATTTACCAAAAAAGAAGCCGGGGAATAGTTCCAGATTAAAACCAATTTTACCTTTCCATTCTTCTGGTAGAGGTTCATCAATTTTTACGGTTACAAGTATTGAACGATCTTTGTCGATTAGTTCAGTATTAATTTCGTATTTAAATTTCAAGTCGGGATAGATAATTGGATTGAAACCCTTACGGTTTTTAGAAGAATCGGGATACCAGAGTTCTACATTAATTGCTTGATTTTCTTTGTCGACGGTTTTATTGCCCATCTTTGGTACTGGTGACCATTGACCTGGTGTTGGTTCAAGACGCAAGTCGCCATTAGCGGCTATTCTTTCGTCATTGCAAATAATTGTAATTCCGCCCTGGTGTCCTTCCAGGTAAAAATCGTCAAAGACCGTTAGATTGAAACCCGTTGATTCATAATAATTTTTTTCATTAAGAAATAATTTACCCGATTGGGCTGACAATTGAGTAACTAAAAGTAAAAAAAGGATTAATATTTTTTTTGTTTGCATGAGGTTTTCGATTTATATATATAAATAAAAGACAGCCGGCATAAAACCGGCTGTCTGAAAATAATGAAATGAGAATCAAATTACTTAAGGAGGATCATTTTCTTGAATGTTTTGAAGTCGCCTGCTTCGATTCCATAGAAATAAATTCCTGAAGCAAGATTGGAAGCATTGAAATGAACAATGTGTTGACCTGCAGTCATCGAACCGTTAAGCAGAGTAGCCACTTTTTGTCCAAGAATATTATAGACAGTTAACTTGACGACTTCAGGTTTGGCGAGTGTAAATCTGATTGAAGTAGTCGGGTTAAACGGATTCGGGAAGTTTTGTTCGAGAGCATAACCAGTGGGAATCTCATTTTCGTTTAGAGAAGTAATAGTAACTTTTAATAATTGTATCTTATCAAGATTGATATTGCTTGCAGAAATTGTTATTTGGTGTGAACCCTGGGTTAACTCGAAATTATCACTCAATAATGCTAGACCAGTTGAATCATCTTTGCTTTCAAATGAAAGAGTAGCAATATCAGAACCATCAACCTTTAAACTACCATTTTGCGCACCGGAGTAGTTCTGGAAGAGAATATTCAATGCATAAGTACCATTAGCGGGAGCATCAACATCAAAAGTAACACTACCGTTTGAATTCATTGCAACTGACCTGAAGCCACTTGGTACCCAATCCGCACCTTCTACCTTAGGCGTAACAAGATCGTAAGTTGCATCCGGAATACGCAGTTGAACTACAGGAGTATTTGTTCCAGATGGAATTACATCGATACCAGCAAAATTTTGATAGCCCCACGACGATTCAATGCGAATAGTATTATGTCCAGCGGGCAGAGTTAAGGCACCTGCTTCCAGAATTTCTTCTTGTTTAATCAATGTCCAGACCCATTCATTAGGATCGAATTTTCCATACCAGATGTTTGCTTGCTGTTCAGTGGGACTCCAGATATATTCACCCCATCCCATCGGATCGTGAATACTTACGTCATTTACTATAATGCGTTGACCTCTTGTTCCATTCCCGCGTAAATTTGTCCAGATATTCAAATCATATTGCCCTGCTTCTGCCAATTCAAAATCCCACTGAATGTATCCACCACCATCCATCTGGAAGTATGCAAAACCTTGAACTTCTTTAACTTCTGCATCGCCGGATAAAGTTGCATTTTCAGCTTCGTACTCGGCAAGAGGTTCATACTCAACGACAGGTCCTGCCATAGCTTCTATTTGAGCAATATACTGGTCTTTATTTTGTTCAAAAATCTGTTTTTTATCGGGGAACCAGTTAAGATCGCCCAGTGGTAAGCCATCGGTACTTGCTGTCATAAGAGAAGCGTCGGTATAAGAAAAATCTTCAGGTAGTGGCCAGCTGGGACATACATTGCAAACTTCCCCTGTAATATTGTCTATAGGTAATTTCCAGAAATATTCTTGAGCTGGTAGAGTGTTAGAGCGAATATCTTTAATATTCTGGATCATGTCATTAATAATTTCGGGTGTGTAAGTTCCAATATTTGGTTTACTGCTCAACCAAACAGTATCTTTAATAACCATATTTTCATAGACGTCAAAATAATCTTCCTTTGTCATTGAACTGGCAAAAGGTTGTGCAACGATTGTATCTCCGTAATAAGCGGCAAATTCAGGATCGCGCCATGCATACGCATTTGAAAATAAAATACGGCGACCTTGTTCAGGCCCGTATTTTGTTGGCAATGCACCTACACCAAATATTGAAGCAGGAATTGTGCGGGGATCGCGACCAGTAGCAGTAATATCTGCATGACCTTCACCATGCCAGAAAGGATTAATAAAGAGGTTGTTTGTAAAGTAAGCTTCTTTCCACCAGTTGCCGGCATTGAGAGTGCGTCCAATATTCACAATCGTATTATGATTAAATCTGATATAATTTGCCGCACCCCCTTCAAGCTGAAATACGGTCATATTAATATTAAAGAAAGTATTGTTTTCAACTATTACAGTGTCCTGGTCTGCCCAGATCGAAACACCGCGCCCCTGCCATTGTTGATCGGCCGGGTGTCCTTGAATATTTCTAAAAACGCAGTTGGTAATAAATATATCGTTATTTTTTCCCGTAAATGCAATGGGAGCAAAGTTAGTACGTTCAAAAATACATCCGTCAAATACAAATCTCGAATCATTAGCGTCGAGCTGTATCGGTTGGTAATATGTTTGCGAACCGAATTCATCGCAACCTATAACATAAATATTTTTCATCGTAAGCGATGCGCTCGGCTGCATTAAACGGTCGGCATGAGTTCCGTCAGCTCTTCCGACCAATTGTAATACAGGCGGATTGTCGAATTCCGTAGGACCACCTTTTTCACCTACGAGACGAAGATGAAAATCTGAATATGTAATTTTTTCAGATACCCAGTAGAATCCCCCGCGTAATAATTTGTAAACACGTCCTTCTGGACGGGTTGCATCGTTTTCTATGGCATTTCGAAGAGCATCTGTTATTACTTCACCCGTAACCGGGTCCTGCCATTCTACGACTAGTGTATCCCCCGTCTGAGCACTGGCTTTTTCAATAGGCAATACGAAAACAGCAAAGAGCAGTGCTAATATTAGAAAACGGTAATTGAACTTCATATACTCCTCCACTTATTGGTTTGATTTAAGTTACTTATGTGAATATAATCACATTATAAATTATATCTTATTCCCACATCCATTGAGAAGCCATAATATTCAATATATGTGGGATTCATTAAAGACGAACCTCTGAATGATTCATCTGGCCGATTATTCAGATTTGTAAAGTTAGCAAATACTTGAATACCATAATCGAGCTTTTGTTGAATCGTGAAATCCCATCTTGAATAAGGTCCTGTGAAATTATCTAATGCAGACTCCGACGAGATATAGGTAACCTTATCCGTTTGATAGAGATACGACAATCGTGCTGAGAAACCTTTGTAATCGTATCCCAGAGTGACATTTACTATATGCTTTGGTTGGTCAGGCATACGAGCAACTCTGAAGCTGTCAACGAGTATCGGTTGTCTCCTCGGTGGTCTTGTACCGGGAATTATATCACCTAATTTATTATAAAAGAGTTGCTTTTTAATTTCCGAATGAATGTAAGTATAGTTAACATTGAGAACTATGCCCTTGAGAAAACTCGGTAGATACCAGAAGTTGGTTTGCCATTCGAGTTCGACTCCTTTATAGTAAGCAGGCTCGGGATTGTTAATATATGTATCAATTTGTGGTGCAGATTTTAACCAACTATTTGGAATGTTCAGACCAGAGACGAAAGCAGTGTCCTCGAATGTATATGCGAGTCCTGGTTGTAAAATATAAGAGGCATAAAATGCCAGGTCGTCAATTTTTTTGTAGAATCCTGTAATACTGAAAAGTCCGACGTAATTTTCATAAACTGAAACTGAAAGATCATAATTTGTGGAATGAGAAGGTTTTATTTTGGAATTGGCTGCTTTAATATAGCTTTGAAAAGAATTGACCCAAGTTATAGGAGCATATTGTATAAAATCGGGACGAGTCAAAGTTTCAGTACGAGCTAATCTAATTTTCATCCAATCAACTGGTTTTACAATAAGATGAATCATCGGAAGGAAGAATTCATTATCACGTTCAACTTCAAGATCTTCAAAATCTGCAGGTGCAACTTCAACATTATTTGGCGTTACCTGACGGAATCTCTGGCCGTTATAGATAGTATGTTCTTTTTCCCATCGCAAACCACCTATAAGCGTAAAATATTTTGTAAGGTTTAATTCACCCATGAAATATGCTGCCTGTATAGATTCTTTTCCGTCATAATCGTTGCCAAGTGAACCGATAGAATAACGTCTGGCAATCGCTGCTGTATCACCTTCAATTTCTTCTTTTGAAAAAATGGCTTCCATCACTTTATTCATTAAATCATTATCTGCAACGAATCCAAGCGGGTAGTCGCCATTAAGAAAATCTCCGCGATTGTAATCGCTCAGGAATCTCGAAATCGGTAAAACTGCATTTTCTCTAACCAATATTGAATCGCTCTGGAAGTTAAACTGCTCGGGATACTTTTGGGCAAGGTATAAGAGTATTCTTCTTAATTCTCGACTTAAGCCAGTAGCGGCACCGTATTGTAAACTGCCACGCCCATTTTGTTCTTGGTCATACAGACGTTTCAACCATTTAAATTTTGTACCAGCTTTTAAATATCCATTAATGTCTTTACTGAGTGTAAAAGGCATTTGTAAATTTAGTTGAAAAGCCGTCTCGTCTTCGTTAAGTTTTGTACCATAAATATAAGCAGACTCGAGTCCGGTGGCATTTGTATCGAGTGTAACAAAAGAAGGCACTTCCGTCGGGTACGTATCGGGTGTAATTTTTCCTGTTTCGAATGATGCATTTTCCTGAACGAACGTCCATGTTCTGTCGCTCGGATTATCACTAATAGAAGATGTATGTGAAATACTAAAATCATATTTAAGCCAGTTAAAATCCTGTTCCATACCAACTGCGCCTGTGAAAATAGAAGTTGTTCCTCCACGATCTTCCAGGTCATAATAATGTCTATTTTCACTCAAAAGCATTCTATTAACACGATATAAGCCATCCCATGTTAATTTGTTGTAAAATGAATTGGCTGTTATTTTCCCATTTGGGAGTTTATAATCAAGAAGTAAACTGCCGCCAGTTCTCTGTCGTTTGACGTTTTCTTCACGCAGTCTTAATTGAGAAATATAAACCTGAGTTTCGCCTGTGGTAATATCGGTAGTTCTTAAATATTCACCTTGAAATTTGTCTGCACTTCGGTCGTAATTATCAGTGTTCAAACTTGCAATAAACCCAAATTTATTATTATAAAAGCGATCGCTCAAGTTTACAGATAAATTGTAATTGCCGTAATAATTTTGAAGTTTATTATATCCTCCCTGAATATTGGTGTTCAAGTGAAAACCTTCGGGAGCTTCTCTCAGTTTAAGGTCGACAGTCCCGCCCAAAGCGTCTGCATCCATATCCGGAAGGTTTGCTTTTTTAACTTCAATTCCGTCAAGAATATTAGAAGAGATTAAAGATAAATCGACACTTCTATCGTATCCACCAGTAGCAGGTAACCGAACGCCATTAACGGTAACTGCATTATACTTAGGCGATAGACCTCTAATTTCAACTTTTGTAGCTTCTCCACCGTAGCGCTGGATTGATACGCCAGGTAAGCGTCCAATTGATTCAGCTGCATTGACATCGGGTAATTCTTTGATACGACTTTTAGATACTACATTTGAGATTGTATTAGAAGAATATTGTTGATTGATTGCCTGAACTTGACCCTCAACTTGAGCAGTAATAACAATCGTCTCGCCTTCGAGTGTTATAAACTCGAGATAAAAATCCTGTTGAACCGTTCTGTTATCGAAAATTTCGATTTCCGTCGATACCTGTCGATATCCAATATATGAAACAACTATCGTATGCTTACCGGCAGGAATACCCACGATGCTATATCTTCCTTCAATGTCGGTCGCTGCTCCGAGACTGGTTCCCTGTACAATCACATTTGCGCCTATGAGGGGTTCATTTGTGGCTTTGTCGAAAACCCTGCCTCTCAAACCTCCGGCTGCCAATAGAACTTCATTCAAACCGAAAAGTATCAATACAAATATCATTAATTTACTGCAGAAGTTATAAAATGTAGAAGTTTTCATTCTGCCTCCTCTTACTGAAGAATTAAGTGAAATTTAATATCATTCATGGGCATTGTATTTTTAGAATAAACTAAATTTATTGGAGTAACCCAAAAATCTCCCCCACATAAAACCATCTGCCCTATTCTATTGCTATTCATATAAATTTATTACCAATTATAATGCCATTGAAAATAAGCTGAATCAGTTTCAAAATGTTCGAAAATCGAACCTCCCAATTATCAATTCAATAAAATTTTATAAAAATAATAAAAGCTAAAACTGTCTTACTTAATTTTTAATTTTCCAGCAATTTCAAACAATTAATGAGCGCCCTAGTCGTATGATAATTTGCCTTCCAGATTGAGGCTTTCGGATAATATTCCATTTTTTCAACCGAATCTTTACCCCAGAAATACCATCCTCCGTATATAGGATCTATGAGATTGTTTTCGATATATTTTAGCTGCTTTTCAAAATATGTTTTATAATCTATTTTTGTATTGGGGAAATAACGGGACATAATTAAGGTTGTATTTAGAGCTTCGGCCTGTGCCCACCACTCTTTGGTATTTCGGATGATTGTTATTTTATCCCTGCCTTTGAAGTAGTAGCCCCTGTCGTAAATGCCGCCCTTCTCAGAATCCCACCCGTTTCGCAACGTATGATCAGTCAGTTTTTGGGCAATTCGAAGAGTTACGTTGTGGTCTTTCAGCTCCAGAATTTCAGATGCTTCAAGCAATAAATAAGCAATTTCAATATCGTGTCCAAATGATACATGGTCGAATTCATAATTCCTGGCTCTTATTTCATTGCTCGAATCTCGGTAGGAAATGGGCTGTAAATCCCTTGTGAAAAAGAGGCGCATATAGCCGTCGGGCGAAACTATTTTATCCCTTATGAGATAAAAAATCGATTCCAACCGCTCTTTTAGGTGGTCGTTTTTCCATACTTTATATAATTCCGTAAAGGCTTCCAGCAAATGAATTGAACTATTCTGATCTTTTGGAGGAGTATGGTCATATCCGTTTATTAAAGGTGTTCCGTTGCGTTCCATAAACTGAAAATAACCGCCGTATTTTTCGTCGTAACTATGTTTATCGAGCCATTCAAATGTTTTGACGGCTAATTTCAATGCATTCGAATCACCTGTTGCTTTAAAATAAGCAGACAACCCGTATATTGCGAACGCATTTCCATACGCCTTTTTAATAATTTTTCTGTTCTCTTTAATCACTTTCCCTTTTCGATCAACAAGGTCATAAAATCCACCATATTTTTTATCCCACATTATGCTTGTGAGAAATTCGACACCGTGCTTAGCGTATTTGAGATATTTCCGATATTCCGGAAAGTTGATAGCTGCGTTCGATATCGACCAGATGTGGCGCGCTTGTGTAACTATCATTTTATTTTGTGTTCCTTTGAGTTCCCACTTATAATTAATGTCGCTGAAATATCCTCCGTATACGGTATCTATACAAAGTGGATACCAGAGAGATATTTCCCGATCCAAAAGGTTATTCAGCCTTTCGATATAATTTTCTTTATTGCTATGATTTCCGCCCGCGAAAATCATGGCAGCATTAATAAATAACAAAATGATATACTTCTTCATTTGATAATCTTCTTATTTATTTAACGGTTTTGTCGAGTTCCATATTCATACTTTTATACAAATCTTTTCTGCCCGCTTTGTCTTTATCAAGAATTTCTCTGGCATATTTTGCAACATCTTCCGCAACATAACGCGGGACGACAACAACTCCGTCGCCGTCTGCAACAATTACGTCTCCCGGACATACAAGTACGCCACCGATAACTACCGGACGATTAATCGATTCGATTTCATTCCTGCCCGGTCTAATTCCTCTGCCTTTCTTTCTGAGATAGAGAGGAACGCCTTCTATTTCAATTTCATCCGTGTCTCTTGAAGCAGCATCTGTAACCACACCTGCAGCACCGAGTTTCTTCCAGGCAAGGATATTATATGATCCGATGCTCCCGATATCTTTCTCTTCTACATCATCGATTACAATAGCAGTACCTGGACGGATCAGTTTAGTAAATTCTTCGTGTGAATATTTGTTATAAAAATTTCCTTCCCATTCCTGAAATTTTTCGTTAGGAGCCGGTCGGTCAGTTTTTTGAGTCGGAACATATCTAACAGTTACAGCAATTCCCCTGAACTGATGTGTTAAATTTTTAGGATCTTTCCAGCAAGCCTGAATCGATGGATCGACCAACCCTGTATTGGGAAGCCCAACCATATCCAAACCGTCAGAAACGTCAGCTACACGCAAACCCTCGTACATCTTCAATATCCTTGCATCTTCTTCTGCAGAATAGACTTTGGTTGGAATATAATTGTAACCTTGCCTCAATTTTTCTTCAGGTACTTCCTGTGCAGTTAATCCCTTTGCAATTAAAAAAACCGTAAGGAAAATCATTGTTTTTTTCATATCTACCTCGCTCAATTTTAACTTTCCAAAACAAAAATTTTTGTCGATTATAAGAACCATCGCCGTCTGCTTTATTATATTACAAGATAATGACTTTCTAAATTAACCATGCATATAATTATCCTTTAACATCCCGGAAAACTATCATCTATTAATTATTACCTCTAACCCCTATACCCCAATCCCTATTCACTATTCCCTATTTACTATTCCCTACTCACTATTCCCTACTTTCCAATACTCACGAATAATCCTGTCGATCATATCGTTGGTTTCTTTTTTCACGATCATTCTTTCGGGCTTTTCTTCGAACCATTTCATAGTTCTTTTAATCCCTTCCTGAAAAGGTATGGTCGCTTGATAATACGGGACAAAGGATTTTATTTTCGTATTATCAAAAACAGCCGACCAGGTTTTATCGCCCAGCAAACTTCCTTCCAGAGAGGGTTCAACTTTTACGATAAAATCCGAAGGAATGTGAACAATATTAGCTTTTGCACCAACAGCATCGGTTATATATTGATGAATTTGATCCCACGAGAGAGCTTCGTCTGAAGTAATGTGAAATGCATGACCAATCGATTTAAGATTTCCGATCAATCCCGTAAAAGCCACAGCAAAGTCGTCCGAATGCGTTAATGTCCAGAGCGAAGAGCCATCACCATGAACGATAATGGGAAGTCCTTTTTTGATTCTGTCAACGATTGTATATTCCGTCCAGCCGCCAATCGGCACGGGAATAACATTTGAATATGTATGAGAAGGTCTTACTATTACAGCAGGAAAATTTTTGTCGCGGTATGCTCTATTCAGCAATTCTTCGCAAGCAATTTTTTTGCGTGAATAGTCCCAATAAGGATTCCGTAAAGGAGTCGATTCTGTAATTACAGAATTCAATGGTGGTTTTTGATATGCGGATGCCGAGCTTATGAAGATATATTGTTTTGTCTTGCCTTCAAAAAGCTTAATATCTCTTTCAGCGTCTTTCGGATCGAATGCGATCCAATTGACTACCGAATCCCAGTAGTGTTCATTCAGTAATTCTTTCATTTTATCGATCTCATTAATATTGCATTTGATATGTTTTGCACCTTCTATTTTAACATCGCTTTGCCCTCTGTTTAGCAAGTAAAGTTCATAACCTTTTTTTATGCACAACCTGCTAACGCTTGTACTTATATTTCCAGTACCGCCTATAAAAAGAACTTTCATAATAAACCCTTTATTTCTTTGTTATGAGCAAAGATAATGAGTAATAATTCAAAACACTATTAATTTTTAGTGTCATTATCAAACTCTTCAACAACATTAAAATGGAGCAGTGGACTAGCTTCGGAATTTTCGCATGCGTAAAAAGATGCTATTACTGAACCGAGCGGTTTTATTACAAGACCTTTTGTTCTTCCTTCAATTAATCTCTGCATTACAGGTCTCGAGATTACAAAATAATTTTTTGCGCCTTTTTCCATTTTAACTTCATAATCAATAATCATCTGACTGTTAAATGCCACATCTGGTTTTTTCCCTTCAAGTAGATTATCGAGTGTTACTTCTTCATCTATCCAGTTTTCATTACCATCCAGGATTTCCGAAATCCTGACCATACCAAAATCTTTCTTGTAATCGGGTGAATTCTGAAGCGAGTAAGTTGTCAGTTCAAGTACAGCAGGTCCAGTGACTATCATATTTCTATATTTTTCAAAATTCCACTTAAGAATAATATATTGACTTCCACTTACCGTCAGTAGATTAATAAAATTTCCTTCTTCGTTTTTAGTTCCCCAATTATTGAAATTGTAATCGGTGTAAATCATATCTACAATTGCATCTTCTGAAACCGGTAGATGATTATTGTATTCTTTAACTTCAGGTATTGGCGGATGATATGGAATCGGTTCACCCAGGTCTTTTTTAAAGTCCGATATGTTCACAATATCGACTTTTATATAATCGATATCAACACTATATTTATCCAATCCCCAATCCATCATAGCCAGCTGAACATAGACAGTATCACCCGGACGAGCGTCGAAATTTTTTGTTGTCATGCTTATCGTATGCCATTCAGAAGTGTCGGGAATATCATACTCCATCAAATGCGAATGGAAATCGGTAGTGCGCTATGTATTGAAATGCAGGTTTATCCTTTTGGGCGCGTCGCTTACTTTTACTTTAGCCTCAACTCTGAGTTCGTAATTTTCTTTTTCGAGTAAAAATAAATCGAGATACTGAGAGACGGAGCGCTTTATTAAAGCCCACCAGATACCCCTTTTATCCTGAGTAGCATCTACAAATAATTCAGTGTAATCTTCTTTTTGCCTAAAATCAATTTCCACATTTCCGTCGCCGGCAAAAAATGTCCAACCGTTTAATCCCGAAGGATCGTATGACAGTGTATCTTTTCCAAAGTCGTCAATAAATTGCGCATTCATATTGGACAAGCTAAATAAAAGCATTATTATTATAAGTCTGTCCTTCATAGTTAAACTAGAAATTTTATTAGACTTGATTATGATGTTTTCTTAAGTTCCCTCTAAGGTACCTTTTTAATTATGTTTTTAATAAAAAATTATAATTTTAATAAAAATAACACGACTGGAAATTCTTAAAAAGTAAAAATATTTCCAGTTTGGAGTAATAATTCTTTTTTTATTAGCTCAATATGTATGCCAGTTTATTTAATATCCATCAGTATTTATGAAAAAGAAATACTCCCAAGAATTACTTTATCCGTTCTAAGTCTGTTGGCAGGTAAATAGTTTTTATGTACGGAGGTTAAGTAAACCGCAGAGTACGCCAAGAACAGAGAGATAGGATTGTCTTTGATGAGAAAGTTAGTCTTTCAGTTATATTATTAAGTTACATCAATCGTAGTATCTCAGAGCTAATAATTGCCACAAAAACTATCAAACATTATCCATAAGTTTTCATCCATTTACTATAGAATACAGAATATCAATTATCATCTTCTGGTTGATCTTTTTCCAGCTTTTGCAATTTCTTTTTGTGAGAAATTATTTTTGCTTCTACATAAAAAACCAAGTCCTCGGCAATATTTGTAGCGTGGTCGGCAAGTCGTTCAATATGTTTTGTCATAACAATCAAATGTGAACACGGCTCGATTAATTCCGGATTAGATTGCATTTTTGAAACGAGGAATTTGAAAGCTTGTTTATTAAACTGATCGACAATTTCGTCTTCTTTCATAACGGTTTCAGCCAGTTGGCTGTCGTTATAAATATAAGAATTGATTGCGTCTTTTAACATTTTACGTGCTTGCTTACCCATTTCGTTAATTTGCGCTTCGACAATCAGAGGATAATTGTTAGCTGTTTTTTTTACGCGTTTGGCAATGTTAACGGCTATATCGCCGCAGCGTTCAAGTTGATTATTGATCATCATTGCAGAGATAATAAAACGGAGGTCGGCAGCAAAAGGTTGAAACAGAGCCAGAATATTTTCACATTGAGCTTGAATTAAATTGTCGTAGGCATCAACTTCAAGATCACGCGATTTAACTCCCTGACATAATTCGACTTTACCGGTTTCGAGCGCTTCAATTACCCTTTCGACTTGTTCATCGACAATCGAAGCCATTTTAATAAGATTATTTTTAAGACTTTCTATTTCAGCGTTAAAATGTTCCTGCATAATTACTCCGTTTAATTATCCAAATTTACCGCTTATATAAGCTTCTGTTTTTTCATTTTCGGGTGCGGTAAATAATTTTTTTGTTTCGTTAAATTCAATCAATTCACCCATATAAAATAATGCAGTTTCGTCACTTACACGGGCAGCCTGTTGCATATTATGTGTAACTATAACAATTGTATAATTTTTTTTCAACTCAAAAATTAAGTCCTCGATTTTAGTAGTGGAAATCGGGTCAAGAGCGCTTGCTGGTTCGTCCATTAAAATTATTTTAGGTTCGACGGCAAGGGCGCGCGCAATACAAAGCCTCTGCTGTTGACCACCGCTTAGCGACATTCCACTCTTTTTCAGGTCGTCTTTTACTTCTTCCCAGAGAGCAGCCTTTCTTAGAGTATTTTCAACAATTTCTTCGAGTTGTTTTTTATCGCGTATACCGTTGATACGGGGACCATATGCTACATTGTCGAAAATTGACATCGGAAAGGGATTCGATTTTTGAAAAATCATTCCGACATTTTTCCTCAATTCTACGATATCGATTCTGTCTTTATAGATATTTTTACCGTCTATTATGACGTCCCCTTTAATTTTAACTCCGTTTATCAAATCGTTCATCCTGTTGAGGCATCTAAGGAATGTCGATTTACCGCAACCTGAAGGTCCAATAAGTGCAGTAATCTTGTTCATTTTAATATCAATCGAAATATCTTTCAATGCCTGGAACTTACCGTAAAATAGGTTGAGATTTTTTACTTCTATAATATTCATGATATCAACCGAAACGTCCGGAAATATATTCTTCAGTCTGTTTTTTTGAAGGATTAGTAAATATTTTTTTTGTATTGTCGAATTCAATCAATCTTCCCATATAAAAGAAAGCCGTATAGTCGCTTATTCGAGCAGCCTGTTGCATGTTGTGCGTTACAATTATAATGGTATATTCTTTTTTCAATTCATAGATCAAATCTTCTATTTTAGCAGTGGCAATCGGGTCTAAAGCACTTGTCGGTTCGTCCATTAAAATCACTTCGGGATTAAGAGCAATTGTACGTGCAATGCATAATCTTTGTTGTTGACCGCCAGAAATACTGGCGCCAGAACGGTTAAGATTATCTTTTACTTCATCCCACAATCCGACTTTCTTTAAATTTTCCTCGGCAATTTCTTTTAATAATTTTTTATCGCGCATTCCGTTTAATTTTAACCCGGCGACCACATTATTCATTATCGACATCGTTGGAAACGGATTCGGTTTCTGAAATACCATTCCAATTCTTCTTCTGAGTTCTACCGGGTTGATATCTCTTAAATCAGTGCGGTCGAATAAAATACTTCCGGTATAAGTTCCACCTATTACTTCGTGCATTCTGTTCAGGCAGCGAAGGAACGTAGACTTACCGCACCCGGAAGGACCAATAATAGCGGTAACCTGTTTTTCAGGAATATTTAGATTAACCTCAAACAGAGCCTGTTTTTCACCGAAGTATGCCGATAAGCTTTTTGTAGAAATTAAAGCCTCTTCTTCGGTTACTTTGCTACTTTCGTAAATAATATTTGTTACAGGTATTCTGCTCACGGACAAATTCAATTGGTTTTGTATTTTGAACGAGTAATTATTTTGAATGTTAAACTTAGTAAAGAAATTAAAATTATCAGAACAAGTGCAGCAGTCCAGGCTTGAGCATTCCAGTCTTCAAAAGGAGCTCGTGCATAATCATAGATGTAAACCGTAAGAGAAGCAATCGGTTCAAAAACATTTGTAGACCAGAATCGGTTGCCGAGTGCCGTGAATAACAATGGTGCTGTTTCACCTGCTGCTCTAGATAACCCGAGCAATACGCCGGTTGCAATCCCTTTCCAGGCTGTTCTCAAAACAATGAATAGAGAAGTTTTCCATTTTGGAATACCCAATCCGAGTCCTGCTTCGCGATAGCTATGTGGAACCAACTTAATCATTTCTTCCGTAGTTCTGGTAATTGTTGGAATCATAAGAATTGCCAGTGCTACTCCACCTGCCAATGCAGAAAATTGTTCCATCGGAATAACAACAATTGTATAGGCAACAACACCAATAACAATCGACGGAACACCGCTTAAAACATCCGTCAAAAATCTCAATAATTGTCCGAATTTGTTATTTCCAAATTCAGCCAGATAAATTCCTGACATAATTCCAACGGGCAATCCGATTACACCTCCTATTCCCACCAAAATCAATGTTCCTACAATCGCATTTGCCATTCCTCCGCCGGATTCACCTACAGGTTTGGGCATCTCGATGAAAAATTCGAGGTTCAATCTGCTGATGCCTTTCGAAACCGTGTAATAAAAAATTAAAAGTAGCGGCAGAATAGCAATCAACGCAGCAATGAATGTTAATGAATTAACGATTAAATTAATCGCTTTTCTGTATTTCAGTCGACGTTTGTAATTTTTTAATTCCGCTTCCATTGTTTTTCCAGACTCCAGACTAATAAACGTGCCGCAATATTTATAATGATTGTTATAACGAACAGAATTAACGCCAGTTCGATTAATGCACTCAAATAGAGTTCGGTAGTAGCTTCTGTAAATTCATTGGCAATAATACTTGCCATAGTGTATCCAGGATCAAAAAGCGATTCTGAAATAATCGGGCGATTGCCAATAACCATTGTTACAGCCATTGTTTCTCCAATTGCTCTTCCCAATCCGAGCATAATAGCGCCGAGGATTCCCGATTTTGAATTCTTCAATACAATTTTAATGGCTTCCCATTTTGTAGCCCCCAATGCAAGAGCTGCTTCTTTTTGTATAGATGGTACCGATTTCATAATGTCACGTGATATCGAAGTAATAATTGGCAGTACCATAATAGAGAGAATAATTGCGGCTGCCAGCATGCCGAATCCATACATAGGTCCGTCAAAGAAAGGTAGAAATCCGAAATGTTCATTGAGAAACGGTTCGACTTCTTCGCGCAACCAGGGAACCAGCACAAATATTCCCCACAAGCCATAAACAATACTCGGTACGCCAGCTAATAATTCGACCATAAAGGACAAAGGTTTTTCGAGCCATCCCGGAGCAGATTCTGCCAGATAAATGGCAACAGCCAGACTAAGTGGAACCACCATCAACAATGCAAGGAATGAAGAAACTAACGTTCCGTAAATTGACGGAAGAGCCCCGTAGATTTCCTCTACGGGGTCCCATGTTGTCTCGGTTAGAAAATTCCACCCGAATTTATCTATCGACATTTTCGAATTGATATACATTTCGTATCCCATCAATATTACCATCATAAAGACTATGATGGCAAAAATCAAAGTCATCTTTTCATAAATTAAGTCGCCGATATAAACACGTGACGATTTTACTGATTTTTTAACGGATTTCATTTTTCCTATTAAATTTATTTCACCTCTATCGGTTTTCCATTTACCGTCAGCATATCGATTTTTTTCATACACAATTTAACAACTGAAGGTGGTAAAGGAGCATAGTAAAGACTTTCAGCATACGATTCACCTTTGGTCAAAGCCCATCTTAAAAATTTGACCAGTGCTTCGGTTTTCTTTTTGTCTTTCATATTTTTATAAATCAGAAGCCAGGTAAAACCGGAAATTGGATAGGAATTTTTTCCGTCGGCATTAGTAATCATGGCTCGCAGGTCATCCGGCATATTATTAGCAGCGCCGTCGGAAGCGGCTGAAACCGTCTTGAAATTCGCTTCGATAAAATTTCCAGCTCGATTTTTTATGAGAGCATATGGAAGTTTATTTTTTACTGCATAAGCAAGCTCCACATATCCAATTGCACCAGAAGTTTGCTTAATCATTCCAGCCACGCCTTCATTCCCTTTGCCACCCAATCCGATAGGCCAGTTAACCGATGTATTGTAGCCTACTTTTTTAGCCCATTCTTTGCTAACATTTGAAAGATAATGCGTATAGATGAAAGTCGTGCCACTGCCGTCTGAACGATGGACTACAATTATGCTTTTGTTAGGGAGTTTAACTCCCGGATTAAGTTTAGCAATTCTTTTATCGTTCCACTTATAAATCTTTCCAAGGAAAATATCGGCAATTGTTTGCCCGTCGAGTTTAATTTTTTCTTTTACTTCAGGTAGATTATAGCTGAGCACAACAGCACCGAGAACTGTGGGCATATGAATTATATCTGTACCCTGTTTAGCTTTAGCTTCTTTAAGCTGTTCGTCGCTCATCGGTCCGTCGCTTGCGCCGAAATCGACTGTCCCTTCGATTACTTGTTTAATTCCCCCGCCACTTCCAATCGATTGATAATTAATCTGTACGCCTGTTTGTTTATGAAATTCGTCGAACCATTTTGAATAAATAACGTATGGGAAAGTCGCACCGGCTCCGTTGAGCTTTACCTGCGCCGGGACGTTTATCATACCTGCGATCATGAATATCATTAAATAAACTATTTTGTTGTACATCTTTTCTCCTTTTTATTAAATATTAAAATTTCCAGTAAAACGAAATGCGCGGAACGATATCCGGGTCTCCACTGCCGTAAGTAACGATCTCAATATTGGGAGAAATATGAACCGATTTATCGGGAATAAAATCCAGAGCTGCAAGAATTAGTGTATTTTCGTCTTTAGATAAATCCGTATTCGGTTCGAAATAATCGATACGACAAATGAGTTTTAATTTTTCTTTTAATCGGAAATGACTCCATGCTGACACACCATATGAATTTTGGTGTGTAAGCGGAGACGTTAAAGATTTATAGAAATTATTTTCAATTTTACAGTAGAACGACTCGACTCCAAAATTAAAATTATTATACGAATAACCAAGGAAGACAGCCGTTACAATACTGTTGTTGTCTTTGAATGAATTTGTAAATCCGTCCTCAATCCTACCCGAAGAAGCATAATCAAAATATGCTGTCAGTGTAATATCGTCCGTAGGATTGAACTGCAAAAGCGAATAGTATCTTTTGTATTTGTCGTTCTCTATTCCGCTTTTGGAATTGTTGCCAATTTTAAGCCAGTATTTGATATTACCGTTTGATGTCAGATTACCTTTAAGGTCAAGCCCCATATCTCTGCTCGATACGATTTTGTTATAATCGAGAATCGTTTTTTCAAGGAAGCGGTACCCCCATGCTTCTTCTGAAACACTGAAAGCCGGAGTTGGCGATAAACCGATTATAACATCCGAGCCATCGAAAATCCCGTTCCATTTCAACCATGCATCTCTGACTATAGTATTAAAATTTGAATTCTGCCAGCTCGATTCGAGTCTGAAACGCGTACTGAACTTTTCGGATATTTTAAAGTCAGTTGTAAAATAAATTCTTCTGAATTGAAATCCGTTGATGTCACTATCCTGATTAATATTATGTTTAACGTTGTAAAAATAATCCCCAAATACAAGTCCGCTTATTTTTGGAAGGTTTTGTGCTGATATCTGAATTGTAATCATTAAAAAGAACGTAATTTCTGGTAGAACAATTTTCTTGCTCACTTCTCTCCTCTCTCTCCGGTTTTTAAAAATGCATTACACAATTATAAGAATTATAAGTATTCGAAATGTTAAGAAATTGTTAAATCTATTGATTCTATAAAAGTGAGGTATAAATTATATGATTGTATAAATTTTACAGAATACCTGTAAATTTTGTTCGTGTAAATGCTGTAAATATTTATTACCGGGCATTGCCTCATTTGTGCAAATTTTAAGTCTAAGGTAAGAGCATATTAAAAAAGTTCAAATAAAGATTAACTTAGTTTTCAGCTGAGGAAATAAGGGAATTAAATAAATAAGGCGTTCCGCCGGAGAACGGAACGCCTTCTGGAAGAGAGGAGAGAGAAGTTTATTTTAATAATGTCATTTTCCTGGATACTACGTAATTTTCAGTTTCCAATCGGTAGATGTAGAGTCCTGAAGGCAGATTGTTTGCGTTCCAGTTAATATTATACTTTCCTGCTTCTTTATACCCGTTAATTAATTTTTCGATTTCTTGGCCAAGGACATTATAAACTGTCAATTTTACATTGCCCGACTTTGGCAATACAAATGAAATTGTGGTAGTTGGATTAAACGGATTAGGATAATTCTGACTCAGTTCGTAACCTGCAGAAATTATATTTGTGTATTCCTCTTCCACGCTCGTGATTATATAGTCCGTAAATTGTGGGTCGTAATTAGCCCAGTGTTCATCCCATCTAACACCTGAAGGATCAAATGCACCAATATAGTCGACAACTTCAAAGAAACCGCCACTCAAACGTGGATTATCAAAACTTGCTCCACTTGCAGCCGGTGAACCTCCCATTGGAATTGCATTGGGATTACTCTGATTGAATGGATCAACTAATTTTACTTCGGCACTCGTTGCAAATTCATGGTTCGAATATGAAGAGGTCTTAAACCATGACGACACATCAAACCCTGAAACGTTCGTCGTTAGATTTTTTCCACTCTGAGCTCCGGCTATTATTGTATTGCGTATCTGTAGACTATCTGACTGCGCTCCTGCTACGCTATTCTCTCCGTCGAGATATAATCCTACAGGATAACCCATGATTATTGAATTGTATACCGACGTCAACGTCGACCTGCGCAAGTGCATTCCTCGTTTGAAATTAGGATTATATTCTGTATAATCAGGTGTAACCAATGGACCTATCATCGTTACATTTGAAAATATCGGACGTGTACGGGGCTCGTTCAATGTTCCCGTTCCATCATTGTCAGATTCAAATCCGTTACTGCCGCTTATGTCAGCTATATTTTTGTCTCTATATGCTACCAGAAATTGCAGATTGCCTCTGTATCCAAAATCCGTATCGAATTCATCGTCCACTCCTTTGTACGATATCAAATACTTTGCATTTACCGTACCTCCGAAAAATTCATACGAATCGTCTCCAGAATAGCTAACCTGTATGTGGTCAATCGTTGTACCTCGCCCTACTGCTGCCAACGTCAAACCATTTATTTCATTATCCGGCAAAAATGCTATACCCGGAAATTCTATCCTAACGTAACTCATTCGTCCACTATTATCGTTGTCATCCGGATTATCTCCTCCTCCGTATATTGTACCTGTTCCACCCTCTATTACCGCTGTTCCTCCTGGCACATTTATTCTTGCCTTACCTGCTATGATTATTCCTCCCCAATCTCCTGCTCCTCTTTGACCGGCTGGCTGCTGACTCGTAAATATTATTGGACGACTGGGTGTTCCTACTGCGTTAATCTTCGCTCCCCGATTTATGATCAACGTCCCTTTCGAAGATTTCTCGCCGTATATTATTGTACCGGCGGGGATTGTCAATGTAGCACCCTCATTTACATTAACAAATCCCCTCAATAAATACTTCTTATTTGCGTCTAATGTTAAATCCGAATTGATCTCTCCTTCCAATACTTCATCGTATGAGGCTAATTGAGCATAGAGAGATATTCCATAGAAAAAGAATAGTAGTAGTAATATACGTTTGTGCATTTTGTACCTCCTTAATTATATTTTATATGAAATGCTAATTGAAACTGCTGATTCTCTACTGTTAAGGCGTGCTTTTTTATCGCCCTGCCTAAAAATTTGGTCCCTTCCGAGGAGATCTTTCGCTGCAAACTTCAATGATAGGTTATCTGTTAATTTTTTATTGATTACAAAGTCGATAACATCGCGCGGCTCTTCCACAATATCTTCCTGATAAGCAGTAGCCACCTCAATTATTCTTTCACCAATTCTGTTATATAAGAATGTTATACTTGTGCCCAGGTCTTCGCTGTTATAAGACAAGCCAATATTTATTGTATATGGCGATTGTCCTTGCAGAGGTCTGCCGTTCCGTGCAATTGTGGTTTCCGTACCTTCAACTGTAACAGATGATTGGATGCGTGTATAATTTCCGTTTATGAAAAAATTCGAAAGTAATCCGGTAATTCTACCCAATCCGAATCTGCCTTCCAGTTCGAGTCCATAAACTTTTGCATTATCAGAATTTCGGTAAGTTCTTTCGGAGCCAAGAGCGCTACCAGAAACCACAACTTGTTCAATGGCGTCTTTTATATCTTTATAAAAAAGACTTGCAGAAATCATTTCTCCAATTCCGAAATAGGACTCGTACCGGAAATCATAATTGTTAATAACCGCACGTTTGAGTTCACTATTACCACGTATCGAGGTCTGAGTATAGAAATCGAAATATGCAAATGGAGCCAGTTCTCTTAATTCAGGTCGATTTACAGTTTGAC
The DNA here is from genome assembly GCA_020722005.1 of Melioribacter roseus. GTDB lineage: Bacteria > Bacteroidota > Ignavibacteria > Ignavibacteriales > Melioribacteraceae > Melioribacter > Melioribacter roseus_A. The sequence continues at coordinate 16,784 of DYLP01000021.1, read as the reverse complement.
TTACAGAAAACCTAAGATTTGAAGACTCGCTCAGTTGATAGATCAAATTCAGAGAAGGCAAAATGTCGTTGTTTTTATGTTCAATTAAAATATCTTTTTGGTCGGAAAGGTCTCTGGATTTAACTGTCTGCTTCGAATTTTCTAAACGAGCACCACCAATAAATTTAAGCTCGTTCCCGTAAAAGTTGAAACCGTATTCAAACATTAAGTAAAATGCTGAAATTGTTTGTCCTGCGTTATAATTATTTGTTCCATTCAGATATTCCTGTATCGAGAAACCGTTCCTTCTATAATTTTCGGGGCTGAATATCTGATCGATTGGTAAATAAAGGAGTCTAAAATCTGTAAAACCGTTACCTGGAGCGTTTATAATTGTTCCGATCAAGCGAGATCTAAATTCTCTATCTTTATTTTCATACAAACCACCAAATTTGAATTTCAGCTTATCAAAAGGCATACTGAAATCTGTAGCGAATCCGGTAGTTGACTCGTCGAGATTTGAATAGAAACGTCCGCCATTTTTAAGATTGACCTGAAATCCTAAGAGTGCAGCAAAATTATCATTACTCCCTATTTCCCGAGCATAAATCACACGTCGATAATCGGGTTCATCGCGTTTTGAAATAGAATTATATAAACGCCATTGAGTTTGAAACGATTTACCGAAGTAATGTTCACCTGATAATTGACTATTATAAACCTGACGAGAAGTAAATCTGATTGCGTTTTGAATTTGCTCAGTACCAGAATCGGTATACTGCATGCCCTGTAATTCCGAAACTTCGTCGTCGGAGGTATGACTGTATGTATTTTTAAAACTAAATTTATGATTGTCTCCGAGTTTATAACTGAGATTTAATAGCCCACCCCACAAAGTAGAATATTTATATTGTTGACCTGCATAATTAAAACGAGTTTCACCGCTTGCTTCGTATTCATTACGCTCTAAATTGGTTTTGCTAAAATTATTTTTATACGAAATTGCGGCAATAAAACCAAAACGCGGACCGAACAGTGAAACACCATCACCAACTGAAATCATAAATCCACCGTTCAAAGGAGCTTTCTTCGAATAAGACGACCAGTTGTTCGGCAACGATTTTGCAAATTCGAGCATTTCTTCGGGTGAATAATTTCCTTTACTCAAATCTGAAGGTATCGAGGAAGGAAGACTTCTGGTGCCATCATCGATACCCAGAAAATCCAGCTTCCCACCATTATAAGTCTTAAAATCTGACAATGAAGTATTGTTCATAAAGGAACCATCGATTGTTATGTTTAATTTCAATTTGTCCGGGAAATCGATAGTATTGAGATTTACAAGACCTCCAGCAAAATCGCCCGGTTTATCCGGAGTATACGATTTGTCGATAACAGTATTGGCAAGAAGATTGGACGGAATCAAATCGAAGGCAAATGATTTTTTATCGGGTTCTGTACTGGAAAGCGGAGAATTATTCAAAAGTGCATTACTATAGCGTTCACTTGTACCTCTTACAAAAATGAATTTATTGTCGACTACAGATATTCCCGTTACACGTTTTAACGCATCGCTCGAAGTTGCGTCGGGCGACCTTTTTATTTGTTCAGCACTAATACCGTCACTAATAGAAACAGATTTTTTCTGTTTATTTAACAGAGCCGCTTCGTAGGATTCGTCAGCTTTACTGGTTACAACTACTTCGTCAACTGCAACTGCCTCTGGTTTGAGAGCAACGTTCTGTATTACTACCTCTCCTCCTTTAATAATTATATTTGGGATTCGTGTTTTTGCAAATGAGATATAACTGACAATTAATTCATATTTTCCACTTGGTACGTTTTCAATTACATAATTACCTTCTATATCGCTTGCTGCTCCAGTAGTAGTACCCTTTAGCAATACATTGGCACCAATAATCGGTTCGCCGCTTTCCGCATCTATAACTTTTCCTTTAATAGTTCCTTTGTTAGTTTGTGCGGATATTTGAAATGATAGCATTCCAATAAATAGTAAGATAAGTTGAATTGTTTTGATCAGTTTGGACATTTTCTTTCCGGTTGTAAATAAATAATTCATTTTTTCTCTCTCCTTGAATGTTACACTGCAAACCTAAGAGACTAATATTAACGGAATGTTAAGTGGGTGTTAAGGTAATGTTAATATTGAATGCGGACGGAAAAATGGGGGAGTAAGTATTAGAAGCAGATTATTATTAGTGTGGTATCTAAAAATAAGTTCGACACGCTCATTCAATAGCTGTCAGAACCGAATAGACCAATTTCCATTTACCATTCGTCCGTTCCAGATAAGCATTTCCAAACTGATAAAACACACGAAAGATTATCAATGCCTGTGAAAGTGATTTATCGATATAAATTTTCAGGACGATCGGCATCGTAACCTTATGATAATCATTAATCCAGTGGTGATGAGTCAATTGAATTGCCTGCCTTATAAAACTTATACGCTCCGAATGGTCGGGTTCTGGAGTTCCGTCAGGTTGATACAAAAATCGATAAATCATAGAGTCGGCTTCTGTTGAAAGATAAACAAAGGGGAAATTAACCGGGGGCTGTGGTCGAAAATCTGTTATTTGATTGTTAATTAGTTCAACACCTTTAGAATAATAAAATTCGGGATTGGTATCTGTAACTGCATATTCAATGCTGTTTTGTACTACTATATATCGGAAATCTGTCTCAAAGTTTTCGTGATAACCGCCTGTGATGCGATTCAAATCTTCCGGAGTATAAAATTCCTCGAAAATATTGTATATCTCGCAAACAGTATCGGGAAAAGAATTCTTCTGATTTTCGGTAAAAGTAGGGATTGCATTCTGCCACATTTCAAATACTGAATCCAGTCCTTTTTGAGAATTGTTTTGATACGCAACCTCAAGTTGTCTGGCAATTTCATCGAAACTATATTTAATTGTCGATTCGTCAGGTTCGATTATCTTATCCCTGCATCCGTAACTTAAAATCAATGTGAGAAAGGCAATAAACAAAAAAAGACTAATTTTTAATTTCATTTAATGACACCCTCAAAAGTTACCTACACAGGCAAAAAGTTAACTTATTTGAGTAATAAAATCAAAAACCATTAAATCAGCAAAATGGATCTTCGTATCATTCCTTTATCAAATCCGCTCTGCCCCACTCAATAAATTTATTCTTGATGAATTCAATAGTCCTGAGATGTTCCTCGTTGCCGTTCGATTTAATTTCGATTGGTTCGCCGTAACTAATTTTAACTTCTTTTGAGGGATCGATTTTGCCAAAGTCTTTTAAGAATTTTCCATTTGCCCACGCATCTGAGATTAGAGCCACAGGAATAACTGGAACGTTGTTTTTCTTTGCCAGTTTAATTCCGAGTGTATTGAACGATTTAACATCGAGATAGAGAGAGCGAGTGCGTTGAGGAAAGATAATGATTGATTTGCCCGATTTTATTTTCTCGGCTCCCTGATTCAATACCGCCATTAAATCCTCACGAGGATTTTTCCTCGATACAAGGATTGGGTCACACGCTGCTGAGACAGGTCCAAACAATGGAAAACGTACCAGTTCTTCTTTCATGACAAATACAACTTTCTTAATTGGATGAATAATGCACGGGAAAACAAACGTTTCGAGTATGCTCATATGGTTCGATATGAAAATTACCGGACCCTCAACTTTTTTGATATTGCTCATTCCGTCGACGTGGAATCGCACTCCAGTCTTTTCAAGTCCTCTTAAAATACGATACGATGCTTCAATCCATTTTCCATCGTCGTATTTGCCTTTGACCGCCAGACGGTTAGATGTGTAAACAACTTTGAGCAGTCTAAAAAGGTAAAATCCAAATGATGGAAAAACTGGCTTACTACTTTTTAGTGTAATGTATTCGTCTTTTTCTGCCAAATAGTTCATCATAATTCCGAATAAATTGTAGGGATAATTTAAGAAAAACAATTTTTAAGGGAAAATTTTCTTATGCTAAGTCAGTAATGGTTTGTGGTAAAATTGAAGTGAGTTCACTGGAAAATAATATCGTGCAGAATTAAAGAGATGGACAACCAGCACAGTGACCCCAACGGGAATCGAACCCGTATTTTCACCTTGAAAGAGTGATGTCCTAACCGTTAGACGATAGGGCCATAAAAAAAAGAGCATTAAAAAATGAAGTGACCCCAACGGGAATCGAACCCGTATTTTCACCTTGAAAGAGTGATGTCCTAACCGTTAGACGATGGGGTCTGACTGGGGTGAGCAATGGGACTCGAACCCATGACCTCCTGGGCCACAACCAGGTGCTCTAACCAACTGAGCTATGCTCACCATTTAGTATTTCAAAAAATCAAAGAAAAAAATTGTACGCCAGAGTGGACTCGAACCACTAACCCTCAGCTTAGAAGGCTGATGCTCTATCCTGTTGAGCTACTGGCGCACTTAAATGCACAATCAAAATAAGAAATCATTTCGATTGTACCAGTGTCGGGGAGACAGGATTCGAACCTGCGACTTCTTGGTCCCAAACCAAGCGCTCTAGCCGGGCTGAGCTACTCCCCGTTTTTTTCAGTCATAAAATGAACTTTATTCTTATACGGCTTACAAAAATAAATGTTTGAAAATGAAATGTCAATTTCAGCACCATTTTCTTGATTATTTTCTCTATCTTTGGATAAAAAATTTTCGAGTTCTATGTTTTCCTATTTTATCGCCCGCAAATACATTAAATCGTATCGTAAATCGAGATTTAATTTTTCAATTTCTGCTATTGCCGCTGCTGGAATTTCAATCGGAATGGCTGTTGTTATTATTGCATTGACTGTGCTCGACGGGTTCGAAAATGTTGTCTCAGAAAAAATTATTACACTAAACGCGCACATCAAAATTTCTGGATTCGGAAATCGAAACCTCCCTTCTCCAGAATCGTTAATACCGCAACTGAGCGAAAAATATGGCAGTAAAATAAGGAAAATAGAACCGTTCATTTCTAAACTCGCATTGATAAAATCGAAAAAATTTTCGGACGGAATTACCGTAACAGGACTTCACCCCAAAGAACTGTACAATACCATAGGGGGTTATTTAATCGAAGGCTATATCGATAGTTTAAAGCAAAATGATATTATTATTGGCAGAAAATTGGCTGAAAAATTAAGAGTGAAGTTAAACGACAGAGTAACACTTTTTTCTGTCTACGGGGACGAGATCCCATCTCCAGCTTCTCCACCTGCAATTGATATGTTTAAAATTGCTGCAATATTTGAAAGTGGTATGTCGGAATATGACGACCTCAATGCTTATGTACTGTTCGATAAAGCCTCGGATTTCTTCGGTATGTTCGGTAGAATTTCAGGTTACAATCTTCAGTTAAAAAATATTAAAGATATCGAGCCCTTAACGGAGCAATTGCAAGACTTTCTCGGTTATCCATACTATGTTCGTTCAGTCTTTCAGATTTATCAAAATATTTTTACATGGCTGGACCTGCAAAAAAAACCAATTCCTATAGTACTGGGCTTAATTATTTTCGTCGCAGTATTCAACATAGTAGGAACACTTTTAATGATTGTTCTGGAAAAAACCGGTAGCATTGGTATATTGAGAACTCTCGGCGCTACACGAAAAAAGATTACAACTATATTTCTTTTGCACGGATTTTATCTAACAATAATTGGAATAATTTTCGGCAATCTGTTGGCATATTTACTCACGTTAATCCAAATGAAATTCGACATAATTAAACTGCCCGAAAATGTTTATTTCGTAACTCATGTGCCCCTTTATATCGACATTAATAATTACTTGCTCATAAGCTTGGTAACTGCATTTATTTCCCTTATAACTTCATTTATTCCGGCTTATATTTCATCGAAAATTGAAATTATTTCGGCAATTAAATTCGACTAAACATGATTGAATATTTCATAGCAAGACGGTATCTGAAAACCAAACACAAATTTAATCTAATTACAATAATTTCAATGCTTTCAGTGGGTGGAATTACAATCGGAGTTGCCGCTTTGATTATAGTGCTCTCGGTATTTAATGGATTTGGTTCGCTGGTTAAATCAATTTTGATAAGTTTCGACCCTCATCTGAGAATCGTAGTTACGGGTGAGGTAGCTAATAAAAATACTAACGCCCTGTATTCTTATTTAAAAAGTAATCCAAAAGTAAAAAATTATTTCCCTTACGTCGAAAGTAAAGTTATAGCGTATAACAAAAAGAGTTACGAAATAATAAACCTTAAAGGCATTCCGGCAGAAAACAACGGCGAGGATTGGGGACTCAAAGAAAAAATAATAAGCGGCAAGTACGATTTGAGCAACGAAGGTTTGGGCAAAATTATCATAGGGCTTCCCCTTTCTTTGAGGCTGTCACTCAGAGTCGGAGATACAGTAACAATTACTTCTGCACAAAATATCGAAAGAATGATAACGAGCTTTTCAATCCCACATTCTCAAAAATTTATTGTCTCTGGACTTTTTGAAACGAACAACAGAGATTACGACGTTTCTTACGCTTTTACTTCAATCGAAGAGGCAAAACGACTTTTCGGCTACGCCAATGAAATTTCCGGTATCGAAGTGCGTCTTGAGAATATTGAACATTCGGAAAAACTGAAAAAAGAATTGATTACTAAATTCGGCGACGATTATTTTTCATATTATACGTGGTACGACCTCCACAAAGACCTCTACAGCATAATGTCGGTTGAACGGTGGTCGGCTTATATTCTTTTGAGCCTCATAATAGCAGTAGCCACATTCAATATTTTCGCTTCGTTGACAATGACCGTTCTCGAAAAGAAAAAGGATATTGCAATATTACTTTCGATGGGAGCCGATTCGAATAAAATCAGTCGCATATTTATGTATGAAGGTTTTATGGTTGGTTTAATCGGGACAATCGCAGGTATTATTCTTGGATTGACGGTTTGCTATTTACAAATCAATTACAATTTTTATCCGCTCGACCCAACAAAATATATAATAAGCGCAATGCCGGTAAAAGTAATATTTACAGATATAATTGCAATTGGAAGTATGTCCTTGCTTTTGACGTTTCTGGCATCGATATATCCGGCAAAGCGAGCCTCAAAAACTAACATTATCGAGTCAATAAAATATGAATGAAAAAATTATTATTGCCGAAGGAATACGCAAATCGTTCAGAATCTCAAAAAATAAAAGTCTGGAGATATTAAAAGGAATATCTCTTGAAATCGATTATGGGAAAATTACTATGATAGTAGGAGCTTCGGGAGCTGGCAAAAGCACTCTCCTCCATATTTTGAGCGGTTTAGACAAGCCGGACGTTGGCAAAATTTTAATTGACGGAAAAGACATCTCGAAAATGAGCGACACACAACTGTCGAAATTCAGGAATAAAAAAATCGGTTTTATATTTCAATTCCATCATCTGCTCCCTGAATTTACAGCCGAAGAAAACATTGCAATTCCAATGATGCTCGATGGGAAGCCGTACTCCAAAGCCGTTGAGCGGAGTCGTGAATTACTAAAAATAGTTGGACTCTTAGATAGGTCGTCACATAAACCTGCAGAACTTTCGGGCGGCGAACAGCAGCGTGTAGCTGTTGCCCGCGCTCTGTCCAACAATCCCTCGATTATATTCGCCGATGAACCAACAGGAAATCTCGATTCGGCAAACGGCGAAATTATTCACTCACTCTTTAAAGAGCTAAAAACCAATTACGGCTTTACATTCCTGATAGTAAGCCACAATCCGGAATTGATTAGATTGGGCGATGTAGTTCACGAAATTAAAGACGGAATAATAATCGATGGTAATTTAAGTACCTAAAAAATTTTTCCGAAAATAAGACAAGGATATTTGCTTTTTTAAAAGCAAGTAAGTAATTTTATGTAGACTTAATCTAAATTATATGCAAAAAATATTATGTCAGTAAATTTAAACGAAGCACACGAAGTTTTTCGCAAGTATCTGAAACAGGAAAAACACAGGATAACTCCCGAAAGATTCGAAGTTCTCGATTTCGCGTTGAAATACGAAGGACATTTCGGAGCCGATGAACTTTATCTCAGAATGAAAAACAACAAGTCGAATGTATCGCGAGCAACGGTTTATAATACACTCGAATTATTGGCTGCATGCGAGTTACTTGCAAAACGAAACTTCGGCGAAAATAAAACACGCTACGAATCAAACTACGGCAGAAAATCGCACGACCACCTGATATGCATTAATTGCGGCGCTATCAAGGAATTTACGGAACCTGAAATCGAAGAAATTATTGCTCGTGTAGCGAAAAAACTCGGTTTCAAACCACAAGGACATTCATTTAATATTTTCGGAATATGTAACAATGAAAACTGCAAACATAAAAACAATGAATAATATTACACTCGATAAAGCTCGTAAAGGAAATTTAATTACCATTGTTAATTTACCCGGTGGCGAAATTAATGCACAATTAATACGAATTGGCATTTCAGAAGGAGAAACTCTCCTGTGTCTTCAACGACTACCTGGCGGGACAATTATTTTACAGAAAAACAGACAGGAAATTGCCGTCGGCTACGATCTTGCAAAAAAAATTAAAATTATTCTGCCATAAATATGAAATCTGATAATATTATTAATATTAACCCTCGACTTTCAAATGTGGTCACCGATATCAATCATTTCCGGAATGAAAAAGTAGTTCTGGTAGGAAATCCGAATGTCGGCAAATCATGTGTATTCAATTATCTTAGCGGTAAATATGTAGACGTTTCAAACTATCCAGGTACAACAGTTTCGATTACGCGCTGCAATTATAATGGAAAAAAAATTTACGATACACCCGGCATCTATGGAGTTTCTTCTTTCAACGAAGAAGAAAAAGTAGCCCGTGACATAATTTTAGAAAGCGACGTGGTAATTAATGTTGTAAATGCACTTCATCTCGAACGCGATCTCTTCCTGACACTTCAGTTAATTGACATGGGAAAAAAAGTTTCGCTCATACTTAACTTTGCCGATGAAATCAAAAAAAGAAAAATTAAAATCGACACTAAAAAACTATCAGATCTTTTAGGCATCGATGTTTATGAAACTGCCGCAGTAGATAAAGTAGGGCTCGACCAGATTGACAATGCAATTGAGAACGCTCGTGTGGGCAATCAGCAACTCGACTTACATTTTCTCATGCAACAGTATATTGATGAGGGAATACCGCAAGCAGAAGCTTTATTGATTCTCGAAGGTGATGAATTTACAACCAGCAAATATAACAAACCGATAAATAAAGACGATCGAGAGAAAATTTATATTACGCGTCGTAATCGTGTAAATGAGATTATCGATATTGTTGAACACGAGGATTCCAGAAAGGGCGAAATCTCGAATCTGCTTGGACGTATGTCGCTAAATCCGATTACAGGCATTCCAATATTATTCTTCATCCTAACGCTTGTTTATTTTTTTATTGGAGATTTCATATCCCAGCGTGTTGTTGACTTTACCGAAAATACGGTTGGTGTGGGGATAGTAGAATACAATGTTAAATCCTTCGTGTCAAATTTTGCATCTTCAATAATCGACGTCGAAATTTTAGATAAGAATGGTAATCTGGTAGATAAGAAAATTTACAATTTTCCCGACGGTATGCGAGTCAATCCAGAATTAAAATCAGATTTCGAAAAATTTTCGTCGCAACCGGGCGCTTTAACAAAATTTCATTTTTCCAATCCTATAGCTAAATTGTTCTTCGGTGAGTTTGGCGTTATTACTATGACGACTACATACCTGTTTTTCTTATTGCTTCCTCTCGTTATTGGATTTTACTTTGTAATGGCTCTGCTTGAAGACAGTGGTTATTTGCCCCGACTTGCCACAATGCTCGATAGAACGTTCAATAAAATTGGTTTAAACGGTAAAGCAGTAATACCGATAATTCTTGGTTTCGGTTGCATTACAATGGCAAACATTACAACCCGACTACTCGACTCAGAAAGAGAAAAGTCAATTGCCACAGCAATTTTACAATTCGTTATCCCCTGCTCGGCTCAACTGGCAGTTATTACAGTACTGTTGAGTGGAGCGGGAGTGGGTCCTTTATTAATTTTTATTGGAGTAATCGGTTCGGTGCTAATAATTCTTTCGACAGTATTGAACAAACTAATTCCTGGTCAAAGCTCGCCTCTTTTAATCGACCTTCCGATTATGCGAATACCCAAACTAACAAATGTTTTTAAAAAGATGGCGTACAGAACTTACGGTTTTATGAAAGAAGCAGGGTTCTGGTTTTTCGTAGGTGCACTGGCTGTCGGTTTAATGGATATTACAGGATTATTACTCGTATGGCAGGATATTCTTGCACCGTTGACAACTCACTGGCTCAAACTCCCAAAAGAAGCCGCCAATGCTTTCGTAATGGGAATGGTAAGACGCGATTTCGGAGCTGCGGGACTTTTTACATTGGATCTTTCAATCATGCAAATTACGGTCGCAATCATTACAATTACACTTTTCACTCCCTGCATTGCATCTTTTGTTGTAATGCTAAAAGAACGTGGCTGGAAAGAAGGAATTACTATCTGGTTAGGTACGTGGGTTACCGCTTTTTTTATTGGTGGTTTAGTAGCACAGTTTATAGTCTAAGAGAATATAATGAAACAAAAGAATTTACATCAGTATCCGTTAGTATGGCGTAAAGATGATTTCTTTATTAAAATCTACAGCTCTATTCCTAACGTATCCACAGGCATACTTCTTACTACAAGTAAAACTGCATTTATAATCGACCCAGGCGACGGTATACTACGCGACCTAACTAAAGACGTTGGACCAGAAACAATCTTGAGGGTATCCGATATTTTCATAAGTCACGGTCATCACGACCATGTTGGAGGTGTCTGGTCATTACTTACGTATTTGTCGGTACTGCGCCGGAAAACCCCACTGTCGATTTATTATCCCGACGGTTGCGTCGAAATTGAGAGCCTTTATAAAGCTTTCAACGAAGTTTACGGCAAAGAGCTTTCATACAAAATAATGCTTAAACCAATTTTTAATCAGAAGACATTCAGCAGAAATTCGGTTAGGATAAAACCGTTTTTTGTTAACCACCGGGAATTAAATCCAGACGGTACAAGTTCAGCTATTCCCTCACTTGGCTTTAAATATTATTACGATTCTAAATCCATTTGCTACGGTGGTGATACGGCATATTGTGAAAATCTTGTAAAAATGGCAAAAGGGAGCGACCTGGCAATAATTGAAGCCGGGGCTCTCAATGAAGACTCAACCGACTTACACATGACGATTTCACAGGCAAAAGAAATTGGCAAAACCGCAAAGGAATTTTTCCTCGTACACGTACCCGAAGAATAAAACGAGGTATATACTATGAAAAAGATTTTCTTCCTCTTCCTGATTCTATCCACATTTATCAATGCACAAAAGAAATGGTCGGATCCTTCAATCTCAGTTAAAGACTTAAAGGCTCATCTCTTTTATCTGGCTTCCGACGAGATGAAAGGCAGGTTTTCTGGATCGCCTGAAGAGAAAATAGCCGCCGACTATATCAAAAATCAATTCAAATCATTCGGTTTAGCTCCCCTGTTCAATGGAAGTTATTTCCAGGACTTTCCTTTTATTGAACGACTTGAATTGACATCAAACAATCGTGCAGAAATATTTATTGACAACCAGAAACTTAAATTAACAATTAACAAAGACTTCATTCCCATTTCTTTTTCTGGCAAAGCTCAAATAAAAGCTCCCCTTGTTTTTGCGGGTTACGGAATTTCCTCTGCAAACCTTGAATACGATGACTACGGCTCGCTCGACGTAACGAATAAAATCGTAATAATTTTAAGAGAGCACCCTGAACATGACTCAGCCCACTCAGAATTCGACAGGTATGCATCACTAAGAAGCAAAGCGTCGACGGCACGCAATAAAGGTGCCAGAGGAATAATTTTCGTCAACGGTTATTATACTTCCGAAGATAATCTTACAGAATTGAGATACGACGGAGCCCCTGCAATAAACGATTTCCCTATCATCCAAGTAAAAAGAAATATAATAGAAAAAATATTCAAAGCCCACAAACTCGACCTTAAAGAAATTCAAAAAAGAATCGATTCTACAAAAGAAAGTAATCAAATAGACTTTAAAGATTGTTTTGCTGAAATTCATACAGAAATTAAAGAAGTCGAAAATTATGCCAGAAACGTAGGCGGCATAATAAAGAGTAATTTCAGCAGTGATGAATTTATAGCTATTGGCGCTCATTTCGATCATCTCGGCATCGATCAACTGAGATCGTCTTCGATGTACAGAGGCAGTGACAGTCAAATCCATAACGGTGCCGACGACAACGCTTCGGGCACTTCCGCCATGCTCGAACTTGCCGAAGCTCTTGCCGCTTACAAATCCGAACTCAAAAGAAATATTATATTTCTTGCTTTTTCCGGAGAAGAACTCGGTATTCTCGGATCAACTTACTTTACAAATAATTCACCAATTCCGCTCGATAAAATTATTGCTATGATCAATATGGACATGGTCGGCAGATTGAACGATGAAAACTCTCTGACCGTAATTGGTGCCGGCACTTCATCTGTCTGGAAACCATTGTTAAACGACAAGAATAAATACAATTTAAAACTTACTTTTGACGATGCCGGAACGGGCGGGAGCGACCATCAGGCATTTTCAAATAAAAATATACCCGTTCTTTTTTTCTTTACTGGAACTCACTCCGATTATCATAAACCTTCCGACGATGCTGATAAAATTAATTATGAAGGCGAAAAGAAAGTTGTAAGTTACATCCTCGATGTTATCAAAGGAATTGATGAACTAGAAAAAAGACCCGATTATGTCAAAGTCAATGCTCCTACAAACAGAAGAATGGAAAAATCTAAAGTATACGTAGGGACTGTACCCGAATTCGGTTACAACGGCGAGGGGTATAAATTATCTGGTGTTACGGAAGGCAGTCCAGCTGCAAAAGCAGGTTTGAAAAGCGGTGATATAATTATTCGATTTGGCAATAAAAAAGTAGCTAATATTTACGATTTTATGTATGCAATGTCAGAATATAAACCTGGTGATTTAGTTGATGTAATCGTGCTCCGGGAAGGCAAAGAACTAAAATTTACACTTGAATTAGTTTCAAAATAAAACAATCATGGTTATTAGAAAAGTAGTTTTTGGGGTTTAGGGATTAGGGTCTAGGGATTAGGGGTTAGGGATTTCGTGGATGATGGGGTTAGTTAATTTGTTCGTAGTTCGATGTTCGTAGTTCAAAGTTGAATGTTCGTAGTTCGTAGTTCTTAGTTCAAAGTTACCGTGTTCGTAGTTCAGTGTTCGTAGTTGATTAGGTGGGAAAAGAACAAAACGACCACAAACTAAGCAACCAATAACTAAGCAACCAAGAACTAATAAACAAAGAACAAAACAACTAAGAACCAAGAACCTTGAACGAAGAACTAAGAACAAAAAAACCTTGAACAAAGAACAAAAAACCTTGAACAAAGCAATAAAAAATATCACATCATCGGCTTTTTCCTTTGCACAAACTGAAGCGGTAGACCGTCTTTATTCCTCATAACCATTATTTTATCGCCCGAATCAGTAGAGAATAGATCCTGCTCTACTTTACAATCTTTCAGTTCTTGTTTTAACATTTCGATCTTATCTGTCGAGAAGGCAATATGGAGTTGTGCAGGTAAAATATCATTAAAATTCAAGGTCGGAACTTCGCTTTTCTGATATAATTCTAACATCATATTTTTTCCCGCATCCGCTACAAATCTGCCGTAATCCGGAGCACCACCTTCTTTTACGACAATCATATTTAATTTATCCGCAAGCCACTTCCCCGCTCCCACTGCGTCCTTCACGTTAAAAGCAATATGCTCCGCATAAATTCCTACAAACTGAAGTATTGGATTTTTCCTCTCAACTAATTGTATCGGGATGCCCCACGGATCGCGTAAAATCATAATTTTATCGCCCGAATCTGTGGTTGTTAAATCCGATTCAACCGTTGCATCGTTTCCAATTAGTTTCTTTTTTAACATTTCAGCATTTTTAGTATGAAATGCGATGTGAAGGCTTAACACGTTTATTTTCCTGAAGTTAAGCGGTTTCACTTCATTGTTTATTAAAAACTCAAGCATGATGTTTCTTGCTGAATCTGTTACAAAGATTGAACCTTTTCCTTTATTTACAATTTTCATATCGAGGTTCGAGCAATACCATTCAACTGCTTTTCCTGGATTTGGCAGTAGAAAAGCGATATGTTCGAATTTAATACTGTTTTGTTGACCCGAAATAACTGATAACATAAAAAGAGACATTAAAACAATTAATTTTTTCATTTTGCCTCCTCAATTAAAATTTTCGAACCGGCTTCGGCAATAATACCATCTTGCTCCGGAGTTCCACCGCTCACTCCAATTGCTCCGATGTAATTATCTTTATAAATTAGCGGAATACCGCCTTCGAACGGCAGGATTTCATCGATAGATAGTAATGCATTATTTCCATCTTGTACCCTTTCCTGGTAAGATTTTGTAGTTCTTTTGAAAAAGATTGCAGATAATGCCTTTTTCTGAGCAACATTGATACTTCCCAGTTGAGCACCGTCCATCCTTTCAAAAAAGATTAAATTTCCGCCGTCGTCAACAATAGCAATTACTACTTCGATTCTCATCTCATTTGCTTTATTCTCCGCAGCAGTTGCAATTTTTTTTGCAAGTTCGAGTGTTAGTGAGTATTTCGTACCTACCTGTGCAAACATTGCTCCTGTTAATAATATAAGTATTAATAAAATCTTATTAAGCTTCATTTCACTTTCCAAATCAATTACTTTACCGATTAATTCGCAAAATAACAATTTTTTTTGATTATTTACAGAGTTATTTTTTAATTTTAGTAACACATTATATTAAGAAAGGGCTAAAATGAAAAACTTATTTCTGTTTGTAATATTATTAACACAAATAACTTACTCACAGCAAGATTCAATAAAAACATACGAATTAAATGAAATTACCGTTCGATCTGGAAAATACAAATCATTAATAACGAATCTCAATCCATCGTTGCAATCTATTGAAATTAAAGAAGTTAATTTAACTGGAAATAAAAACCTTATAGCGAATCTCAATAATAATACGCCGGGCATTTTTGTCACCGAATATAGCAATAATGGTTTTGGTATCGGTCAATTATCTGCTGGTAAATTATCCATTCGAGGCTTCAACGGGCAGCAGCAATTCATCGTTTTTATTGATGGTCATCCAGAATATGCAGGTATATTCGGGCATCCTGTTGCCGACGTCTACAATACAGATGCAGCTTCTGAAATGTTAATAATTAAGGGACCTTCTTCTTTGATTTACGGGTCGGGAGCATTAGCCGGAGTAATCGATATTCGCTCTTCAAATCAAGTATTAAAAGGACTTTCTTTCGGTGGCGATTTTTCTTACGGTTCTTTTAATACTTATAACATTGCGCTGAAATCCACCTACGGATCAGATTTTTTCACATCGTCGGTCAATCTATATAATTATCATTCGGATAATCACAGACCTTCCTCTAACTACGACTCGAAAGGATTTGGGCTAACTTTAAATTATAAAATAAGTAAGATGTGGTCTCTTAACTTCAAATCGAATATCAGATATGCTAAAGTTTTCAATCCCGGAACAGTAAATAATCCTTATCCAAATGATTCTGTATGGACTGAATTTACACGTTCAAATATATCTTTAACTGCAGATAACAAATACAAATCGACTGAAGGAATTTATTCATTTTACCTAAATACAGGCCTGCATGATTTATTCGACGGATTTCATTCTACCGATTATATAGCAGGTTTGAATGCCCGTCAAACTTTTGAACTTTCCAAAGTCATTTTTTTAACGGTGGGAAATGATACGCGAATATATGGCGGCGATGCAAGAAATATGCGCAAGTTGATAGATACAACACTATATGAAACAGGTTTTTATTTCGTTGCCGAAACAAATTTAATGCAAAACTTGAAATTTATAGCGGGAGCACGTCTAAATTACCATGAAGTTTATGGGTCTGAATTTGTTCCTCAATTATCCCTGAGCTATTCTATATCTAAGAATGCGGACATTTATCTTTCGTCAGCAAAAGGTTACAGAAATCCAACATTGGCAGAATTTTTCATTTTTGGAGCAAATGTAGACCTTCTGCCAGAGAAATTATGGAATTACGAAGCCGGCTTTAATTTAAACATTTATGAGAATCTCATCGATATCTCCGGAGCATTCTATTTTTCCAAGGGTAAGGATTTCATCGCAGTTACCGGTCAATTTCCTAATATTAAAAATCAGAACGTTGGCAGTGTTCAAAACAAAGGGTTCGAACTCAACGCTAAAATAATACCAGATAAAAGTCTAATTATCAGCGCAGGTTTTAATTATACAGATATGAAGAATAATATAGCGGGCTCGCCTGAGTTACACGGCATTTTTAATACAAACTATACATTAAATCGATTTCAGATTGGATTAAATTTAGTAGCCATCGGAAATCTCTATTTGCTTAACAATAGTAACGAATTAATTAAGGAAGACTTTTTATTATTAAATGCCTCTGCAGGATTTAATTTAAATAAAAATATCAATTTATATCTCAAAATAAACAACCTCCTGGACACTGAATATCAAACGGTTTTTGGTTATCCAATGCCAGGTATTTATTTTTTAGCTGGTTTTAAGACAGAATTTTAGCTGTAACGCTAAACTTTTTTATATTTAATTCGATAATAGAGTAACTATAGCTAT
>DYLP01000067.1 GCA_020722005.1 Melioribacter roseus | reverse complement strand
TAAACTAACTATGTTTTTTTATTTATATTGTTTTACCTTTTTAGAGTGAATTCATATATTTTTACCTGAACAAAAAAACGTAATAAAATGACTACACCGATACGAATAGAACTACACGAACAAGACCATCTTGAAATCGAATGGAACGACGGAAAAATTTTTAAATATCCATTGAAATTCCTGAGGGATGAATCGCCTGATGCGGGTAACAAAGGCGAAACAATTTTATGGAAACATTATGCTCCGCCACCTAAAGGTCCGGAAAAACCGGGTATGTACGAAATTGAAAGCATTACGGCAGTCGGCAATTACGCAATCCAAATCAGATGGAAAGACGGTTACGACTATGGCATTTATTCGTGGGAAGTGTTGCGTAAATTCGGCGAATACCTCGAACTGAAAGATAATCTTTATCAGGATTTCGAAAATCACTGAATCGTTCGTTTCAAAATTTCGAATTCTTCCTGTATAATTTCGCGTGCTCCCAGTATGTGCCTTTCTTCCTGGCGTATTCCGGAAACAACGAGACGTATTGTAAATTTATTATTCAAAACCGTATGAGTAAGGAATAACTTCCCAGTAGAATTAATATGTTCCAATAAAACTTTATTGAATTCATTCAAATTTTGTGCGTCCATTCCTTTTGGGACTGCTCTGAAGCAAACTGTACTAAACGGTACAGGAGCCAGCAATTCGAATTCGCTCGATTTTTTTATCCAGTCAGCAAAAGATTGAGCCAGACGAATATGCTTTCTTAAAATTTCCTTTAAGCCTTCGACACCAAAATATCTGATTACAAACCAGAGTTTAAGGGAGCGAAACCGTCTGCCCAGTTGAATTCCGTAATCCATCAGATTTTCCACTTCAGAGTCGGCGTCGGTTTTAAGATATTCGGGTACGAGCGAAAAAGCTCTTTTAAGAATATCCGGACGTTTGGTATAAAAAACGCTCAAGTCGATCGGAACAAAGAGCCATTTATGTGGATTTGTAACGATCGAGTCGGCATATTCAATTCCTTTAAAATATTTTTTCATTTCGGGCAGCATTGAAGTAACGCCAGCATATGCTGCGTCCACATGAAGCCATAAATCGTACTTGCGGCACAGTTCGCTTATTTCATCTATTGGATCAACGCTCGTAGTTGAAGTTGTTCCAATCGTACCAACGACACAAAATGGTGAATATCCATTTCTTATATCTTCCTCGATTGCTTTTTCCAGTTCTTCCGGAATCATTTTGAATTCCGAATCAACTTTAATTTTACGCACTCCTTCCATACCGATACCGAGAGCAATTGCCGCTTTTTCGATCGAGGAATGAGCCTGTTCCGAACAATAAAGACGCGGATGGGATAATGAACTCATTCCTTTATTTCTTGATTCAGGAAATTTATATTCACGCGCCGCCGCTATGCCGTGAAATGAACTAATTGATGCAGTATCGTAAATAATACCTTTAAAACTATCTGGGAATTCGAGAATAGATCGATACCAGTCAAGCACTTTGCATTCGACTTCCGTCAATGCAGGCGACGACTTCCATACCATACCGTTTGAATTTAATGTCGAACTTATAATATCTGCCAGTATTCCGGGTCCGCTTGCCGTGGAAGCAAAATACGCCATGAACTTCGGATGTTGCCAGTGAGTAATGCCCGGAATAACTATCCGATCGATATCCGATAGAATTGTTTCAAAATCTTCTCCAAATTCAGGTGGTTTATTCGGAATTAGTTTCTCAATTTCTCCCGGTTTTATGCTGGGCAGAACACGATAGTTTTCAATATTCGTCAAATACCGTGTAGCCCATTCAATAACTTCTTTGCCGGCGTTCAAAAATTCCGACGGCTGCATATCCGAATTTCTTTTGGTCATAATTAAAACCTCGTATTTATAAGCCAGTTGGAAACAATTCTTGCAAGTTCAATTCTTCTATCGGCAAATGAATGTCCGCACTCGAGTACACTTTCTTCAAGATTTTCTGCACCCGCCATTCTAAGCGAAGCAATCAAAGGCAAATGGTGAATTTCAAGAGGAGCTGTTGTGTCGTACTGTGCTCCGATAATCAGTAACCTTTTAAGCGAAAGTTTGCTCGAGTATTTTAAGAGATTCCATTCATTCCTGTGGGATATTAATTCACCCAGTAATTTTTTGGCACTTGAATTTTTTACAATCGTAGCAGTAAATCTTATTTTTTCCAGACTCAAATCGAATATTTCTTTATTTATCTTTAGCATTTCTCCAAATGCACCTGCATTAAAACCTGCTATTGAGATAACATTCTTGAACTCATCGTGAAATACCGAATAATAAAGAGCGATAAATCCGCCCATACTATGTCCGGCAAGTATCATTTTGTTAATATCAACTCTGAACTGTTCATTATGATGATTTGCTCTAATAAATCCAATAGCTGCATCCAGGTCTTCTTCGAGATTTTCCCACGAATAATCTCCTTTGCTTCCCCAGCATCCTCTGTAGTGAAAAGTTAATACATTAAATCCCTGTCGACGGAATACATGGGCGAGATCGAAATTAACCTCATTACCCGGAAATCCGTGAAGCAATATAATTATGGGATGTGGTCCTTTGCCGGCAGCAACAAAATACGTTCCGAGTAGTTTATAACCTTTACTTTCAAAAGCAACCGGCAGTATCGACGAGGGAAACTCTTTGTCATAATATTTAGGGTCTTGCGTAACCGGATCGTAATTCATTTTATTCTTTCTAAAAATTATTTCAATGCTAATATAACAATTGAATTGTAAAAAATTGATTTGCCCAAACCGGAAAAAATATAAACTTCATTTTCACATTTATTTTTTATCTTTGCATTTAAGTTTTTCACAATAAGCGGAATGAAATGAAATTCAGTAAATCGTTTTTACCCACTTTAAAAGAGACGCCAGCAGAAGCGGTTATTCCGAGCCATATTTTAATGATACGCGCTGGACTTGTGCGTCAACTTTCAGCAGGAATTTATACCTGGCTTCCTCTGGGATATAAAGTGCTCAGAAAAGTAATGGACATTATTCGCGAAGAGATGAATGCAATTGGAGGACAGGAATTTCATTATCCGGCATTGAATCCAAAAGAAATCTGGGAACAGACCGGAAGGGTTGAAGCTTTTGGCGATATTATGTTTCATATTAAAAACAGGGATTACATTCTCGCACCCACGCATGAAGAAATTGTTGCATGGCATGCAAAAGGAGCAATTACGTCTTATAAAGATTTGCCTCAAATCTGGTATCAAATACAAACTAAATTCCGGAATGAACCTCGCCCTCGCAGCGGAGTTATACGAGGCAGACAATTTATTATGAAAGATTCTTACTCGCTTGACCGCTCGTTCGAAGACCTCGATAAATCGTACGAATTACACGACAGAGCTTACAGAAAAATCTTCGACCGTTGCGGACTTAAATACTTCGTAGTTGGGGCTTCGAGCGGGGCAATGGGAGGAAGTAAATCAGAAGAATTCATGGTTAAAAGCGATGCCGGCGAGGATACTGTTGCTTATTGCGAAAAATGTGGCTATGCCGCAAATATAGAAGTAGCTCAATCTATAGCTGCTCCGGCAAAACGCCACGAGGAATCGAAAGAAATTTACGAAATCCATACACCCAACGTTAAATCGATCGACGAGTTGTGCGAATTTCTCAAAATTGACGAACACGAAACTGCAAAATCGAGAATTTATATAAACGATGGCAAACCCGTCCTCGTGTTAATGCTCGGCAATGACGAGGTTAACGAAACAAAGCTTCAGGCAGTATTGGGTGGTAACGTACGACCCGCTCATCCAGACGAACTGAAAGAAATCACGGGGGCAGACGCAGGCTCAATAGGTCCCGTCGGTTTTAAGCACAGAATTATTGCCGATAATCTCTTAAAAGACGCCAATAACTTGTACAGCGGTGCAAATAAAAACGATTATCACCTTGGAGGAATCGACCTGAAACGCGACGTGCCTCAATTTGAATATTACGACCTGCGCACCGTCGAAAGTGGCGAAAAATGTATTCGTTGTAATTCCACACTCGAAGTTTTTAAAGCAATCGAACTTGGCCATATATTCAAACTCGGTACAAAATATTCCGAAGCACTCGGCGTCAACTACCTCGACGAATCCGGTAAAGAACAGCCAATTGTAATGGGAAGCTACGGTATCGGTGTTGAAAGAGTGCTGGCTTGCTATCTCGAACAGAATTACGACGAACGCGGCATAATATGGAAGAAACCTCTGGCTCCTTTCGAAATTCATCTTATCGCGCTAAATATGAAAAATCAAAATGTGTCGGAAACTTCAGAACAATTGTACAACGAACTCTCCGATGCAGGCTATGAAGTTCTTTTCGACGACAGAATCGACGTCAGTGCCGGATTTAAATTCAACGACGCTGACCTTCTGGGTATGCCAATTCAATTAATCGTAAGCGAAAAGAATTTGAAAGATGGAAAAGTAGAATTAAAAATTCGTCAGTCCGGTGAAAAATACATCGTTCAATTAACCGAATTGAAGGACAAATTAAAAAAATTGCTCAACGAATAATTATTTAGCGGGAAGACAAATGAGTTTTCCCGTTTCTCTTCTCCCTGTCAAAAAAGTAGTATGAACCCGAAATTATATATTGTTTCAACACCCATTGGTAATTACGAAGACATTACGCTCCGTGCGTTGAAAGTATTACGCACTTGTGATTTTATTATATGCGAAGAATACAAGGAAGCCAATCGACTTTTATCGAAATACGACATTAAAAAAGAACTTTACCAGCTAAATGAACATAACGAAGAAGAAAACTCATATTCCCTCCTGGAAAGAATAAGACTGTGCGAGTCCGCGGCATTAATATCCGATTGCGGAACTCCGTTGTTTTCTGATCCTGGTACTTTATTGGTTCAACTTGCAATTAAAAACGGAATCAATGTTATTCCAGTACCGGGAAGCAGTTCGATTATGGCTGCATTGGTCGGTTCAGGATTCGATTTTAATAAATTTTATTATGCCGGATGGATTTCGCCCAAAAAAGATTTACGCCGTCGCGATTTGATGAGATTAAAAGAAATTAAGGAAGTGATAGTTTTGATGGAAACTCCCTACCGTTTGGTTAAGATATTAGAGGACGTTAAACGACATTTTGGAAATTCAATACCGGTTGTTCTTGCGTACAATCTAACACAGAATGACGAAGAATTTATTAGAGGTTCTGTTGATGATGTATTGAATTCGGCAAAAACACGAAATCTCAAAGGCGAATTTGTTTTGATAGTCGATAACAGAAAATGAGTTCTTGAATAGGTGCTCAATTTTTTTTATGATTGAGTTTAATGAAATGAGAACTTTTGCACTAATGCAGACGTTTATTTAGTATTAAAACGGAGAAATAAAATGTTAATGGTACAGGATGTTGATTTAACACCAAATCCGCAAGCGTTGAAATTCATATTGAATGAAAAATTGCTTCAGAAAGAAACACGCAGTTTTCAGAATAAAGAGGAAGCTCAAAAAGACCCGCTGGCAAAAGGGATATTTGAAATTCCGGGTGTAGTATCTGTTTTTTATATGGATAAGTTCATAACGATAGAAAAAGAGCCCTCAGCATCTTGGGGACAAATTCAAAAACCGCTGGTTGAATTCGTTAAAAATTTTGACAAGTCTTTAATACCGCCGGAATCTGATGCTGCCTCTATCAGTTCGGAAGCAGAAACGGAACTCTTGAAAAAAATAAATGATGTAATCAACACGCGTGTACGTCCGGCGCTTGCAGGCGAC
Source organism: Melioribacter roseus (assembly GCA_020722005.1). GTDB lineage: Bacteria > Bacteroidota > Ignavibacteria > Ignavibacteriales > Melioribacteraceae > Melioribacter > Melioribacter roseus_A. The sequence goes on along the minus strand of DYLP01000067.1, from coordinate 2,746 downwards.
GGCGGTGGGCTGGAAATAAGAGGACTGGAAGGATATACTCTTAAAATTCGTTATCAGGGCGCTTGTGGTAGTTGCCCGAGTGCAATACGTGGAACATTGATTGCAATCGAAAATTTACTTAAGCGTGAAGTTAATCCCGCAATAGAAGTTATATCCGACTGATATATTTTAGATTTGTTCTTATAATTTGAATCCCGCATCTGCGGGATTTTTTATTAAGTGCAAATAGCTTTCAAGTTGAATGATTCTTTGTTAATACCAGATTTATCTTTTTTTGTGTTGGGGTGCTGGAGTTCTTTGTTTTTTAGTATTAATTGTCTAACAATCAAGCGAATAGTGAATGTGATCCGCTTGTTTCGTTCGTTCACAAAGACAAGACTGTGCTCGTCTTCGGCTCATTCCTCGCAAAGGCACCAAACTTTGAACGTTGAACCTCGAACAAAGAACCAAGAACCTTGAACTTCTCAACAAAGTACTCAGAAGCTACAAATTACAGTAAAGATTTTTCTATATTTTCTATATTAAATAACAAAAAAATCAGTAATGGAGTATTTATGAAAAGATTTCGCTTTCCTCTATCTGTTATTCTACTTCTAATTTTTAACATAATCATCAGAGCCACACCCGGCGAGGGGATGTACCCCTTAAGCGAAATAAAGAAACTTGATTTGAAAAAACTCGGGTTCAATCTAAGTCTAGCTGAAATTTATAATCCAGAGGGAATTAGCCTAATCAATGCTATCGTTAACATTGGCGGGTGCACGGGTTCGTTCGTCTCGGAAAATGGCTTGATACTAACAAACCACCATTGTGCATTTGGCGCAGTCAGTCGCGCAAGTACTCCTGAAAACAATTACCTGGAAAATGGATTCTATGCTGCAGACATCAAAAACGAAATACCCGCAACAGGATATACCGTTCGAATTACCGAATCGTACAAAGACGTAAGCCAGGAAGTGCTGACGGGATTGGAGAATGTTAATGATTTTGCAGAAAGAAGTCGTCTGATCGAAAAAAGAATGAACGAAATCGTTGCTCGTGAAAAAGACGAATCGAGGGCAATCGACGCCGAGGTATCTGAAATGTTTCCTGGCAAAAGTTATATTCTTTTCAAATACAAAATTATCAAGGACGTACGACTCGTATACGTACCACCCCGTTCAATAGGAGAATTCGGAGGGGAAACAGACAACTGGATGTGGCCACGTCATACGGGGGATTTTTCTTTCTTACGAGCTTATGTGGCTCCCGATGGTTCTTCTGCGGAGTATTCTGAAAATAATGTACCTTTCCATCCACAGAAATTTCTGAAAATTAATCCGAACGGGGTTAAAGAAAACGACTTTGTTTTCATTCTCGGCTATCCTGGCAGAACTTATAGAAACTATCCCGCCTGGTTCCTCGATTACCAGCAAAACTATTTCCTGCCGTATAACGAGCAGCTTTATTCATACTTGATCGACGCTCTCGGAAAGTTTAGCAAGGACAATAAATCCCTCGAATTAAAATACGCTCCTTTTATAAAAGGACTTTCGAATGCTATGAAAAATTATCGTGGAAAGATGCTGGGCATTCGAAAACTCGAGCTTCTGAATAAAGAGTACGAACTGGATAGAAAATTGAAGGAATTCATCGACAAAAATCCAGATCTCGAGAAAAACTACAATAGTCTTTTTAATGAACTTGAAAGCACATACAACAAAATGTTTGATAATATTCATCCATCGATGTGGCTGAATCGACTCTATCGTTTTTCTAATGTAATTAATTACGCCGACGCTATTTTGAATCAAATCGAGGGGAAGCCTTCGAACGAGGTCGATAAAATTTATCAACGGATCGATCTACCGTTCGAAAGGGTGTTTCTAAAAAAAATGCTGGAGGATGCACTCAATTTTTCCGAACTTTCTTCAATCGAAGCTGTTACGGATTTTGTAAAAGATACTGATGCAGAAACCTTCTTAAACAAATTACTAAATTCCGATCTTCTTAACGAAGAAAAAGTTTCAAAATATCTTAAAGGAGAATTAGACTACTCAAATATTAAACCAGAGGAAGATTTGCTACTGGCTTTTACGGCATCATTAAAAAAACAAAAGGACGAACTGAAAGAAACTTTTGACTATGTCGACGGCAAACTTAATTTGTTGCTGCCTCAGTACATAGAAGTAAAAAAAATTTATGAAGGCAAGTCCTTCATTCCAGATGCAAATGGAACTTTGAGAATGACTTACGGCAACATTAAAGGATACGAACCGAGAGATGCGGTTTATTATAAACCCATCTCAACCTTAGATGGAGTTATTGAAAAAAGTTATCTCGGCAATGAATACGCTGTGCCAGATAATCTTAGAATTGCATACGACAAAAAAAATTTTGGTGAATTTTTTGATGATTCGGTTGGGGGAGTTCCGGTAGCAATATTATACAACACCGACACTACCGGTGGAAATTCCGGCAGTCCCGTTATGAATGCAAACGGTGAATTAATCGGTTTGAACTTCGACCGCTGTTTCGAAGCAACAATTAATGATTATGCATGGGATGATTCCTACAGCCGATCTATTGGAGTGGATATTCGGTACATTCTCTGGATTTCAAAATACGTAAACAATGCGGAACGCGTAGTAAAAGAATTAATCGGGATGTAATAAAAATTCTTAGAGGCGGGTTTCATTGCCCGCCCTTCTTTTACTTAAAGTTTAGGTCATATGACCACAGGAGACTAAATTTATTTAACAAATTT
>DYLP01000066.1 GCA_020722005.1 Melioribacter roseus | reverse complement strand
CTTTTTAGACGACCTCTAATTAGTGTAATTCCCTGTAAAGTACACTCGCCTCGCTTCCGCTTTGGTCGCCAGTCGTCTGACCTCGACGAACCCTGTCGAGATTTGGGTAATTTTCGTACAACTGAAATATTTCGGTAAATCCTGGATCTTCCGATACGTCTGTTGCAACAGCTTCACGCTTTCTAAAATAAACCCGCACCGATGTGTTAGGGTGGTTATATCGTTTTTAGAGAGAACTTCGTAATTGACACAATCCAAGTCACTTATAAAATATTTCGTTGTTGATCATACCTTGTACCTTCGAGAAGTTGAGAGCGATAAGGTTCTGTGAAATAATTCCGCTGTTTGGAAAACTCGGCAAACTCCACGAGGCGCCTGCATCATCCGAATATTGATAATAATTTCTTGCGCCGTCAAAAGGATTGTTTTTGGGATACTTAGTGTAAAACAAATGGATTCGATTCCATGGATCGATCAGTAAATCTGTGTCCCTATCTGCATCGACACCGGTAATAACTGGAATGGGGGAACTTCAAGTTTCGCCGCTGTTCGTACTAACAACCATTAAAATATCCCATTGACTTGCAGTACCAATCGAATCCCAGCAAGATCAAGCACCGAAATAAAAATTGCAGAGGGGTTAAACGATGTTTATAAAACGTATAGAGTATTATTTCTATCCATTGTCAGCTTAACTAATGAACCGCCGATTACTAAATCGGTCAGAGTAAAACGAACGGGCGAAACCCAGTTTTTTCCCTCCATCATCGGAATAGCTAAGATAGTGCCCGTAGATTCGATTTATATTTGACGGATTAATCTCTGATGTTGAAATAATAATTCTTCCTGCGCTTGTAACTACCCTATTATTGTATAGAACTCCGCGCTGCTTTGTATTAAGTGATTCATTACATCTCGGCAGCAAAATTTCTGTCCCCCAATAATTACCGATATTATGCTGGGCAAACAAGGTTGTTGTTCTAACTTTTGTTAAGCAGATAATTTTTAAATTCTTCAAAATCCGAAGATAATTCTACCGTACGTTTTTTTTTGCTTAAACATGCAGCCAATCTTTCGGGAATTTCTACGGATACGCTAAGCACTTCATCTACAACATCTTTAAATTTTGCCGGGTGAGCGGTTTCGAGTACAACACTTTGGTATTTGTCGGAATTGAATTTTTCCAGATAATCTTTTAATGCAAGATAGCCCACAGCACCGTGCGGATCTATTATGTAACCGAATTTATCATATAGTTCTTTGATAGCTTCTTTTGTCGTTACGTCATCGAATGAAACAGAATAAATATCGTTTTGTATATCACCCAGCAGATCCGAATAAAGATTTCGAATCCTAATTAAATTGCTCGGATTGCCGACGTCCATGGCGTTGGATAAAGTTTGAACGGAAGGACGCGGGGTAAAACTGCCCGAGTTAATAAAATCTGTAAAAACTGAATTGCTGTTTGCGGCTCCAATAAATTTATTAATCGGCAGCCCCATTTTTTTTGCAATTAATCCGGCAGTAAGATTGCCGAGATTCCCCGAAGGGACCGAATAAATAATTTTATTTTTCTTGTTTTCTATTTGTTTGTAAGATTCGAAGTAATAAAATGACTGCGGCAGCAGGCGTGCAATGTTAATCGAATTTGCGGAGGATAATCTCATTCTGCTGCATATTTCCTTATCAACAAATGCCGTTTTAACAAGTCTCTGGCAATCATCAAAAGTACCATCAATTTCAAGTGCAGTTATGTTTTTATCGAGTGTGGTTAATTGTTTTTCCTGAATTAAACTTACTTTCCCTTTGGGATAAAGTATAAAAACATTAATGCCGGGTGTGCCGTAAAATCCGTATGCAACAGCACTGCCCGTATCGCCGGAAGTTGCGACAAGAATGTTAAGTTCTTCTCCTTCCTTTGATACAAAATAGCCCATAGTTTTAGCCATGAACCGCGCACCGAAATCTTTGAATGCCAGTGTCGGTCCGTGAAATAGTTCGAGAATTGAAATTTCATTGTTCAATTTGTGAAGCGGTGCCGGGAAGTTAATTGCGTCGTTAATTATATCGGCAAGATTGCTGAGAGAAATTTCCTGTCCTATAAATATTTCGGCAATTCTGAACGCAATTTCCCGAAAAGAAATTTTTTCCAGCCGGGTAAAAAAATCTTTTTCGATTTCGGGCAGACTTTCCGGCATAAACAAGCCGCCGTCTTCGGCTAATCCCATCATCACGGCTTGCTCAAAAGAAAAGCTTTTGTTCTTGTCCCGAAAGGATGCATTTGCATTATTTGTGCTGTAAAATTTCATTTCAGAACAACAGGACCTTTGTCGTTAATTTTAGAAATATAGATTTTGCTTTCCAGTCTTTTTTTTGATGCAGCTTTCTTCATTGCAATTCCAATTGCTTCGGCTCTCAATTTTGAATTTGAGAAAGCAAACATTGACGGTCCCGAGCCGGTGATGTTGCAGTTAAGTGCGCCGTTTTGCAAAGCGGCTTCTCTTACTTCATGATAGCATGGAATCAACGATGCTCTTTTCGGCTCGGCAATCCAATCAACTATCGAACGGGAGATTAACGAAAAATCTTTTGTCAGAAGCCCAGTAATAAGTCCGGCAGCATTTCCAGCCTGAGCCACCGCATTTTTCAAATCAATTTTTTTGTCTAAAATTTTTCTTGCTTCGCAAGTTTTAATTTCTATCTGCGGATAAACAATTGTACAAAAAAGATTTTTGGGATAATCGATTTGAATAATATCGATCGGGTTGTAGCCTCTGACAAGCACAAATCCACCGAACAGACAAGGGGCAATGTTATCAGCATGAAGTGCTCCGCTTGCAATCATTTCACCTTCAATTGCATGCTCGAGAAGCTGATACCTGGTAAGATTTAATTCAAGCAGTTCATTTACTGCTGCAACGCCGGCAACCGCACTGGCAGCACTCGAACCGAGTCCGGAGCCAATACCCATTTTTTTCGAAATCTTAACTTCGAGTCCCACCTTAATTTTATGCTTTGCAAGCAAAGATTTGATAGCGACTGTAGCGGTATTTTTTTCTGTATCGTAGGGAAGTTTTCCGTTGTCACCGGTAATTTTTGTTATTTTGATTCCGCTTTTGTTTGAAAGCGAAACCTCTATTTCGTCGCCAATTCCGTTTAACGCAAACCCCATTAAATCAAAGCCGGGACCGACGTTGGAAACGGATGCAGGCGAAAAAACTCTTATACTTTTTTTCATAGATTATCCAGGTAACCGTGTGCTTTCATTAATTCTGCAATTAAAATTGTTCCGCCCGCCGCTCCTCTTACGGTATTGTGCGAATGTATTACAAACTTAAAATCGAACAGCGGATCTTCTCTTAATCTGCCGATTGAAACCGCCATTCCTTTTTCAATATTTCTGTGAAGTTTTGGCTGCGGATATTTTTCTTCGTAAAAGTAAACAATTGGTCTTTCAGGTGCAGTCGGTAAATTTAAATGCTGCGGAATAGATTTATAATTTTGCCAGATGTTAATAATTTCTTCCGGTTTAGTTTTCGATTTCAAATTTACCTGTACACATTCAGTGTGTCCGTCAATTACAGCAACACGATTGCACTGTGCGCTAATTTTGAATGCCGCATTTTCAATGCTGTTATCTTTTGCACTGCCTAAAATTTTCAGCGGTTCGGATTCCATTTTCTTTTCTTCGCCCGAAATGAAAGGAATAACATTATCATAAATATCCATGCTTGAAAGGCCTGGATAGCCGGCACCGGAAACTGCCTGCATTGTTACAACATTAACCGCATCAATTCCGAAATTATCGTAAAGAGGTTTGAGAGCAAGCGTCAATCCAATTGTTGAACAATTCGGATTTGTTACAATTGCACCTTTATGTTTTTGTTTTCGTATAAGTTTCAGATGATCGTAATTTACTTCGGGAATCATCAGCGGAACATCTGAATCGAATCTGTGATTTCTTGCGTTGGAAATGACGATGTAGCCGTTTTCTGCAAACGTACTTTCAATTTCACCGGCAACGGAGGAATCGAGCGCGGAAAACACAACTTTTGCTTTTAACTCTGGTTCGCACTTCTGTACAATCATGTTTTTATATTTTTCTTTTAACGGGGTAGTCATTATCCAGTTAACCGCCTCGGAATACTTTTTGCCCGCCGACCTGTCAGATGCGGCGAGTTCAATAATTTCAAACCACGGATGGTCCGAAAGCAGCTCAATAAATTTTTGTCCCACACTTCCGGTTGCACCAAGAATTGCGACGGATATTTTCTCGTTATTCATTTCTTCCTCCCATATAATGCTCGCCTCGCTTCCCCGTCTTGCCTCTCGCTTCAATTTGGCGAAGCATGTCGGCTATCCGAGGCAGGTTCTTTGGCGAAGCGGCAATTTTGATTTATTTCTTTAACAAAGCATTATGCAAAATATTAAGTGATCTGGAAAGATCGTTTTTATTTATCACAAGTGAAATATTCAGTTCGGACGAACCTTGAGCAATCGCAATAATATTAATTTTATTTTTTCCGAGTGAATTAAAAACCGCACCGGCTACGCCGGGAGTATGCCTCATCTTTTCGCCAACAACAGCAATTATTGAAAGATTATCTTCAACTTTCACTTCGCCGACTTTCCCGTCGAATATTTCAAGACGGAATTCCTCTTCGATCGCTTTTCTTGCGGCGTCACCCTGCTTGGGTGGAATTGCAAGACAGATACTGTGTTCGGAAGATGCTTGTGTAATTAAGATTATGTTTATTCCCAAACGACCGAATACATTAAAAAGTCTGCCTGCAAAACCTGTAACTCCAATCATTCCGCCGCCCTGAACACGGACAATAGAAATATCATCGATTGATGAAATCCCTTTTACCGTAAAATTTTTCGAGACTTCTTTTTCGAGAATGTAAGTTCCTTTGAAGGAAGGATTGAAAGTATTTTTTATAACAATCTTAATTTTCTTCTGCAGAGCCGGAAGCATTGTAGGTGGATAAATTACCTTCGCACCAAAATGGGAAAGTTCCATAGCTTCTTCGTAAGTAACCGAATTCAACGAAAATGCTCTTTTTACCTTGCGCGGGTCGGCTGTCATTATGCCGTTGACGTCTGTCCATATCTCAATAAGTTCCGCGTTTAAAGCTGCGCCGAAAATAGATGCCGTATAATCCGAGCCGCCTCTGCCCAATGTAGTAATTTCGTTGTTTTCTGTTGAACTGATAAAGCCGGTAATAATCTGCAGGTTTTTATGTTTCTTGAAATGATTGGCTATATTTCTGTTTGTTTTCCGGAAATCGACACGGGCATTTCCGAAATTATCATCTGTTTTGATCAATCTGGAAGCATCGAGAAACTCACAGACAATTTTCCTGTTCTTGAGCGTTGAAGAGATAATTGTACAGGAAAGCTTTTCGCCGAAGCTTACTATATAATCGAGCGTTCTTGGAGAAAGTTCTTTAACCAGGAAAACTCCGTGAAGAATTTCTGTTAATTCATCGAACAGTTCGCTAATTTTTTCATCGGTTGTACCAGCACCAATTCCGTGATTCAACTGATGATTAATTTCCTCGTGTTTGCTGCGGAGGCGGTCAAGTTCATCTTTGTAAATTAATTTTCTCTGAAGGGCAAGCTGGCCGGTTTCAATCAGCTTATCTGTTACGCCCTGAAAAGCCGAAAAGACGACCGCAATTTTTTGATTCTTTTTAATGTAGCCGTTGATAAGAATATCGATTACTTGATTAATGCGTTTTGCATCGCCAACACTCGAACCGCCGAATTTCAATATTTTCATTAGTACTATACACCTATGATTGTTTTTAAATAATTGGATTGAAAAGAAATTATTTAATGAAACGGATATGTAATTAACGCGTGTACGTCGACGTGAAAGTTAATGAGCGACACATAAGGATGTGCACCGAAACGAAAACGATATTTGAATTTTTGCTCATTTTATAGAAGTATAAATTTTAGGTGTGAACATAATAATTGGATTTGAATTAAACAAGTACAGGTTATGATTTTCTTCACATCTATGAGTCAAGAAGAACGACGAAAGCGGCTTCTCGCCTCGTCCCCGCCACGGTGGAGCGGGCTCAACTCTCAATACTCAACAGTAATTGAACCTTCTCCCGCCCAGATAAAAAGCAGTCGGATTAGAAACATGAGAATCTAATTTCTGTTTTTCTTTTATAAGGACACAATTACTTTCGAGGTTGTCTAAAAAGTAATTGTTTAATTAAACAGTACCTTCTCCTATACTTTCTCAATTACTACCGCTACTCCCTGTCCAACACCGACGCATAAAGTGCAGAGAGCAAGTTTTTTGTTTTTTTGTTGAAGTTCTATCATTGCCGTTTGAATCAGTCTGGCGCCGCTCATTCCCAGCGGATGACCCAATGCAATTGCTCCGCCGTTTGGATTTAATCTCTTATCATCCGGTTCAATTTTTAATTCGTACAATACTGCAAGAACCTGTGCTGCAAAAGCTTCGTTTAATTCAATTATATCAAAATCATCAAGCTTCAATCCGGTTTTAGCTAAAATTTTTTTTACCGCATTAATCGGACCGATGCCCATAATTCTCGGTTCTACTCCGACCGAAGCATTAGCAATAACTTTTGCTTTCGGCTTTAGATTAAATGCTTTAACAGCTTTCTCCGAAGCAACTATCAATGAGCATGCTCCGTCGTTCAATCCCGAAGAATTACCTGCTGTTACAGTTCCGTTTTTCCTGAAAGCCGGCTTCAAAGTCGAAAGAATTTCTTTCGTTGTGTTCGGCTTTACAAATTCATCGTTTTCAAAAATTACAGGTTCTCCTTTCTTTTGAGGAACTTCGACCGGCATGATTTCTTTTGCAAATCTTCCCGATTTTATTGCAGCAGCAGCTTTCATTTGTGAATGGTATGCGAATTCATCCTGCGCTTCTCGTGGAATCTTATATCTATCGGCAAGATTTTCAGCCGTTTCTCCCATTGAGTTAGTACCGTAGTTCTCAAGCATTTTGGGATTTACAAATCTCCAGCCTAAAGATGAATCATAGATTTCCACTTTCCCAGAGAAAGCTTTATCTGCTTTCGACATTACCAGCGGTGCTCGCGTCATATTTTCAACTCCGCCTGCAATAAATAAATCACCGTCGCCGACCCAAACAGAACGAACGGCATTAATAACGGCATCCATTCCGGAAGCACACAACCGGTTAATTGTTTGTCCCGGAACAGAGACCGGAATTCCGGCGAGCAAAAGCGCCATGCGCGCAACATTTCTGTTATCTTCACCCGCTTGATTTGCACATCCGAAATAAACCTCGTCAACTTTTACAGGATCGATAGAAGGATTCCTACGGAGAATTTCTCTCATTGTTATTGCTGCAAGATCATCCGTTCTAACCGCCGATAAAGCGCCGCCCAATTTACCGATCGGCGTGCGGATTGCATCTATTATATATGCTTCGGAAACGATTTTCATATTTTACCTTTTGTTTTTCTTTCAGAGTTCCCTGTCGGTTATATAAACGGTTCCGCGAAAAACGGCAACTTTTTTGTTTTTCTGATTTTTAATTACCACGCTGTAAAAACCCAGATGATTGTTTCTGCTTTGTTCTTTCGCTTCGGCTGTTAAAATATCTTTTTCTTTCACGGGACTTATAAATGCAATATTATTTTCGATTGCTACTGCAATTCTGCCGTAGCTGTTTGATGCAAAAGCAAGGGCACTATCGGCAAGCGAAAAAGTTATTCCACCGTGTGAAATATTGAATCCGTTCATCATTTCTTTTCTTACTTTCATTTGCAGAACGCAATAACCCGTTTTCAGTTTTTTAACTTTTATTCCGAGCCATCGGCTGAATTCATCGTTCTTCAGCATTTTTGCAACGGATTTTTCTGTCCTTCTGCCATACGCGCCAGGTGCTTGCGGAAGGCGGGCGGTCTCTTGTTTATTCATAAAATTTTCTTCTTTTGTTTGCCATTGAAATAAGAAGTGGACAGGCAGCATATCTTTCCGATTCACTTTTATCATGCAGCGTTTGTAATTCTTCTATAATTTTTTCGACAGTAATTTCATCTGCCCATTGTAACAAACCTTTTGGATAGTTTACACCTTTCATCATTGCCAGATCAATATCGCTCACTGAAGCAATTTTGTCCTGCACCGCAAACGCTGCTTCGTTTATCAGCATTGCTAAAATTCGGAAAAAAATTTCTTCCAGAAATTTCTTATCAACAGCCGGTTTCGGAATAACGGTATTACCGCTGTAATCATAAAAGCCTATTCCGGATTTTCTGCCGAGTTTCCCTTCGTTGACTAATTTTTTTTGAATTGCGGACGGCTCGAAGCGCTTCACAAAGTTAAATTGTTTATAGATGGTTTCAGTGACTTTATAATTGACATCATTTCCAATTAAGTCCATCAACTCAAAAGGACCCATTTTAAATTTTCCTATTTCCTTCATTGCATAATCAATTGTTGCTGCATCGGCAGTTTCTTCTTCAAGGATTTTAAGTGCTTCGCCGTAAAACGGTCTTGCAATTCTGTTAACTATAAATCCCGGAAAGTCTTTACAAACAACGGTTATTTTTCCAAAGTCATTAATTATTTCTTTAGTCTTTTCCACATTTTCCCTGGAAGTTTTTTCCCCGGGAATAATTTCGACGAGAGGCATAAGCGGCGCAGGATTAAAGAAATGTGTACCGATTACTCTTTCTGGCATTTTGCAAACAGAAGAAATTTCGGTAATTGAAAGTGACGATGTATTCGTTGCGAGCAAAGTTTCCTTTCGGACAATTTTTTCAAGCTGTGAAAAAAGATTCGTCTTGATATCGAGATTTTCAACCACAGCTTCAATTACGATTCCGCACTCGTTATATTTTGTTAATGACCCAGCAAAATAAATTCTGGAAAAAATGTCATCGGCTTTCTCACCGCTTAATTTTCCTTTCTGTCCCAGCTTATTTAAAATAAACTGCAAAGATTGTCCTGCTTTGTCTAATGCGTTTTTATCCGAATCAAAGAGAACTACGTTATATCCTGAAACAGCAGCAGTTTGTGCGATACCAGTTCCCATCGTGCCGGAGCCTATAACACCCACAGTTATATTTTTATTAAGTTTTGTCACACAAATTTTACTTAGTTTGTCCTCATCAAAATGAAAGCTGTTGATGTAAAGCTAATAAAGTAAAGGTATTTTGACAAATTGTCCTTTTATTAAAAATGAACAAAGGAACGATCATAAAAATTTACTTTGTTATGTAATTCA
>DYLP01000020.1 GCA_020722005.1 Melioribacter roseus | reverse complement strand
TATTATTTCTATGTTTGTCAAAACAAACTTTTCTCTAATGACAAATCTGGGTTTATTAAACAAAATAAGGAATTTGATATGTCGAAAAAAAAGACTACAAAAAAAGATCTTTATAAAAAAGCTTCGAAAATAAAATTGCTCCTTACTGATGTAGATGGAGTATTGACTGATACTGGAGTTTATTATTCTGCTGAAGGAGAATTAATGAAGCGCTTTTCAATTCGTGACGGTATGGGTGTTGAACGTTTGAGAAGTCTCGTCGATGTCGAAACGGGAATTGTTACCCGAGAGGATACAAACATTGTTAAATCCCGTGTAGACAAACTCAAGATTAAAGAACTGCACATGGGCGTTATGGAGAAAGAAAAACTTCTGGAAGAAATTCTGAAAAGAAAAAATCTCTCAAATGAGGAGGTGGCATTCATTGGTGATGACACAAATGATATTAGTATTATGAAACTTGTGGGACTTGCAGCATGTCCTTCTGATGCAACTCCATTTGCCAAAAAGGTGGCAGATGTTATTCTAAAACACAGCGGCGGAAATGGCGCATTCCGTGACCTTGCCGAGTTAATAATCGAAGCCAAAATGAAAGAAACTAAAAAGAGAAAGAAATGAGAGTAAAAGTGGGCAAAAAATTTATTGGTGATGGTGAACGAGTTTATGTAATTGCAGAAATTGGAATTAATCACAATGGCTCGCTTGAACTGGCAAAAAAACTGATCGACGGTGCTGTCTTTGCAGGCTGCGACGCCGTAAAATTTCAAAAACGCACGCCCGAATTGTGCGTCCCAAAAGACCAGTGGCACCTCGAACGAGATACTCCCTGGGGAAGAATTACTTATATTGAATACCGTCGCAAGGTTGAATTCGGTTACGATGAATACGACGAAATCGATCGGTATTGCAAATCGAAGGGCATCGACTGGTTCGCTTCTGCATGGGACGAAGAAGCTGTCGAGTTCCTCGAAAAGTTTGACCCGGTTATGTATAAAGTTGCATCGGCTTCTCTTACAGACGATCGATTGTTAGCCAGAATTAAATCGACTGGCAAACCGATTATGCTTTCGACTGGAATGTCCACACTTGAAGAAATAGACCGAGCAGTAAATTTCCTTGGAAAGAAAAATCTTTTGATCGCTCAGTCGACCTCGACTTATCCATGCAGTCTGGAAGAATTAAATCTACGTGTAATTGAAACATATAAAAAAAAATATCCTGAAATTCCAATCGGATATTCAGGTCACGAAACAGGACTGGCGCCATCGCTTGCTGCAGTTGCATTAGGGGCTACTTTTATTGAACGACATATAACTCTCGACAGAGCCATGTGGGGCACAGACCAGGCTGCCTCCGTTGAAATTGGTGGAATGTTTAGACTGGTGAAAGATATACGCGATATCGAAAAGGCTCTGGGTGACGGTGTAAAGAAAGTCTACGAAAGCGAATTAAAAAATAAAATAAAATTACGTAGGAGCGGATAATGAAAAGAATAATTTCGTTAACTGTCTTATTTTTTCTGCCTCTTTTTCTGAATGCAGGTCAGTATAATGTTGAATCGCCTTCAAAAAAATTGAAAGTTACAATCAACACAGACAATCAACTTTCATACTCTGTTTTTTATAACAATCTCTTAATTATCAAACCCTCTAAAATTTCACTAATACTTGACACAGAAATATTGGGAAAGGACCCTTCCGTAAAAAATAAGTCAATCGATTATGTCGACCGCGAATTAAAACCTGTAGTAAAACAAAAATATGCTGTAATCGGAGATGAATTCAACGAGTTGCGTTTAGACTTTGAAAATAATTTTACTCTACAGGTAAGAGTTTACAATGAAGGTTTCGGTTACAGAATATCGACTAAGTTCGATGATTCGATAACTGTGAAAGACGAAATTTTTGAAGCAAACTTTGCAAACGATTTCAATGTCTACTTCCCTCAGGAAGATAGTTTTGTGTCTCACTCAGAACGTCTTTATAAATATCTTCCGATTAGTAAAATCGACGGGAAAAGCTTTTGCTCGCTTCCGGCTTTAGTCGATTTGAATAATTCGCTTAAAGTTGCTATCACCGAATCGGATCTGTATGATTATGCAGGACTCTATCTCAGGGGCACGAATTCCACGGCTCTGAAAGGAGTCTTTCCGTTTTATCCCGCTGAAACCGAAATCAAAAGCGACAGGGATGTTTATGTGACAAAACGGAAGGATTATATTGTTCGCACAAATGGAAAAAGAAATTTTCCGTGGCGTGTATTTGTAATTTCAGATAACGACGGTATGCTAATCGAAAATACAATGGTTTATAAACTTGCTCAGCCAGATGATCCCGATATCGATTTTTCATGGGTAAAACCCGGTAAAGTGGCATGGGATTGGTGGAATGCAAACAATATTTATAAGGTCGATTTCAGAGCAGGCATTAATACAGATACATATAAGTATTATATCGACTTTGCATCTCAGCACGGAATCGAGTATGTAATTCTTGACGAAGGCTGGTATAAACTGGGCAACCTCTTAGAAGAAAGTCCGGGAATTAACGTCAGGGAAATTGTTGAATATGCTAAAGAAAAAAACGTAGGAATAATTTTATGGGTAATCTGGAAAACACTCGACGACCAATTCGAAGAAGCAATGAATCTTTTTGAGAAACTCGGCGTCAAAGGAATTAAAGTCGATTTCATGCAGAGGGACGATGCCTGGATGGTCAATTACTATTATAAAGTTGCTAGAGAAGCTGCCAGAAGAAAATTGCTCGTCGATTTTCACGGTGCATATAAACCCACTGGACTGTACAGAACGTATCCGAATGTAATTACAAGCGAGGGTGTTTTAGGTCTGGAGCATAACAAATGGAGCAACAACGTTACGCCCGAACACAATGTTACAATTCCTTTCATCCGGATGCTCGCTGGACCGATGGACTATACACCTGGTGCAATGAACAATGCAATTAAAGAAAATTTTAGAGATATTTTCACGCAACCGATGAGCCAGGGCACAAGGTGCCACCAGCTTGCTATGTACGTTATTTTTGAAAGTCCTTTGCAAATGCTGGCAGACAGTCCAACGAATTATCTTCGTGAAAAAGAATCGTTGGATTTCCTTTCAATTGTGCCAACCGTCTGGGACAATACCAAAGTGCTCGATGCAAAAGTGGGCGACTATGTTGCCATTGCCAGAAAATCCGGCAATAAATGGTTCGTGGGTGCCATGACCGACTGGAGTCCGAGAACTTTAAAACTCGATTTTTCGTTTTTAGAAAACGAAAGAGATTACAAAATTACAATTTATCAGGACGGTATAAATGCAGATCGTAATGGGAATGATTATAAGGTCGTTAAATCTACTGTCAAAAAAGGAGATCAAATAGAAATTAATCTGGCTCCCGGCGGCGGATGGGTTGCAATTATTGAATAAAATCTTTTTAGAGTTATGGATTTTGAGTATTATGAATTAATATCGTATCTGATTATTATTACTGCAGCCATTTTGTTTGTTATACTCGAACGAATATTTCCCTACAATAAAGGGCAGGAAATTTTACGCAAAGGATTTTTTGATGATCTTGCATTATATACAATAGCTCAGAGCTATCTGCTCGGTATTTTTATCTTTACCGTAATCATTAAGGAAGTTGATAGTGCAAGCGGCTTGTCGCGCTTCGGCTTGTTTGCCAATGTACCCATATGGATTCAATTGATCTTTTTTACCGTAACGCACGATTTTTATATCTACTGGATGCACAGATGGCAGCATCGGAATAAATTTTTATGGCGACTCCACGAAGCTCATCATTCGCCTGAAAAAGTAGATTGGCTTTCCGGTTCGCGTAGCCATGCATTCGAAATTCTTATAAATCAAACTGTAGAATTTATGCCAATCGTATTGCTTGGCTCTCCCCCGGAAGTAATTGCTTACAAAGGTGTCATTAGCGCTGTCTGGGGAATGTATATCCATTCCAACTTGAATGTCCATACAGGTTGGTTACAATATATAATCAACGGACCCGAGATGCATCGATGGCATCACACTACCGGTAAAGGCAGAAATCGGAATTTTTCAACTAAGCTTGCTATATGGGATTGGCTTTTCGATTCTGCATTTCTGCCCGGCAACAAAGCCGAGCAATACGGCTTAAAAACTTTTTTCCCAAATAACTACTTCCTGCAATTCATTTACGCCTTTAGACCATTTAATAAAAAGAAAAACAGCCTGCTCGGAAAAATTTTTCGATAAAATTTTGGCAGGCTGTTTTCATTAAAAACTATAAACCCGGAATGATTTTATCACCAGGATACTGAACGGAAAAAGTATAACTAATTGTTTTTGTCTCTTCAGGATACAGTTTTACTTTCCATTCGAGAATACCAGTAGATGCATCAAAGCTTGCCCCGCTGTTATCAATGAGTTCTACTTTAATATCTTCGTTTTTTGACACTGGAATGTTATCCTGCAATATAACTTCGACTGGAACCTGTTTCTTATTGCTCAATGATAATTCGTATGTAAATCTACGTACAACATTTTTGCTCAGGAATTTACCTTCTTTATAATCCCTTATTAATTTTCTACCGGTAATTATCGACTGGTCTCTTCCTGCCGAAATTTGAAGTGTGTCTGTTGCAATATCTGTATGGATGTAGGTTTTCCCGATATAACTGTTCTCGAGATAAATATTAACTTCGCCGCTGAGCAAATCGAATTTTTTCCAGTTGATTAAATCAATAACTAAAAATGCATTTTCGTCGTATTTCGGTATTGCATAAAATTTATAAAAAGCCTCAAGCCCAAAATTATTTATCATAACGGAATGTGGTATGCCATCCGACGGAATCGTATAGTTTAATGCAGGTATGAAGTCAGTTGTAAGTATGTTTTGTTCCTGCCTGAAAGTTTGATCAATAACTGTTTCGTTAAGGAGATTTTCGGTTACCATTGCAGCATTTTCTCTTTTTAATTTTGGAGCCGCTTTGTAGTAAATCGGCTCTTCTTTAAAGTCGACCATCCAAGGAGGCAGCTCCGGTTTTATATTGCTTCGTTGTGGATTTCGTGTAGACAAAATTATTTTGACATTATTCCAATCGATGCCGCTCCGCTGCCGTATATCAGCTTTGTATGAGATAGTAGGAGATTCCTGCAAATTGTTTATTCTTATGTCGTAGTTTGGTCTCCAGCCAGCATCGTTTATCATATATGATACATCAATTGCGGTATTCCGTGCGGAGGGCGAGAGGAATACAATTTTTAATTCGTGTTGCGGGCGTGTATCTTTAAGATATTCAATTTGTTTTTTTAATCTATCGATGTTGCTTTGAATCGTCTCATTTTGATTGTCAATTTTTCGTAACTCGGATTTAATTTCGGAGAGTCGTTCTCCGTAGTAACTTCCTAATTTTTTAATATTGTCGATCAAAAGGGAAACGTTGCCTTCTTTTATTTCTTTGTTTGCGAGGAGCAATTCCCATTGGGCTTTTAGAATTTCAGACCTGTCGTAATTAGCTTTTAATTTATCTTCGAAAATTTTCAAAGAATCTTCCAGATTTTTAATCCTGTCGTTTGTGAAGTTATTTTTCAGATAGTTAATTTCTCTGGTTAACGAAAGAATCGTGACGTCGCCTTCAATTTTGATGTTGACGCTGCTCTGGTCAAAGTCGCCGGCAAGTCCTTCCAAAAAAATTACATTTTCGCCTTTCTTAAGCTGAAGTACTGCTGTATGTTTTAATTCTGCTCCGCTGGTGTAGACTTTAACTTCTTTAAGATTTGTTTTTATTGACTCGGCGGGAAAAAGATTAATACTGATGAAAAATGTAGGTAATAAAAAAAGTAATCGTTTCATACTTTGCCTCTAAGATGTTGTTTTTTATACCCGGTTTTTTCTCAAGCGGTTCCTTTATACTCGCCTTTATATTAACCGAGCCTTTATATATCTTTGTAAATCGATTTAATACGTAGACACGGTAAAATAGATACAATGAAAAAGCTATTAATTGAATTTCTCAAAAAGCATTTCAAGGAAATTGCTACAAATTGGGCTGCCAAATTAAAACAACTATTCAAAGATAAACTTTCTGCTTCGCAAATTGAAACGTTTACAGAAAGTTCTTTGCTTACATTTATTGATGTTCTGGAAGAAGGCGATTATAAAATTGCAGATCTCTACCTGATTGAAATATATACTCTGTGTTCGAATCTGAAGATGAGTCTAATCGATGTAAGTCAACTTTTCAGTCAGGGCAGGTATGCAATACTGAATATTATCGAAGCGGAACAGGCAGGTCCTAATGACCCAATAATACTGCTTGGATTTATCGACGAGATTATAGAGCAACTCTTTGCTCGCTACAGCATGCTCCATCAGGAAGCCAAAATGAACGAGTTAAAATATGACCGCGATCGTCTGGCTTCAAAACTTGAATTGAGTCAGCAATATCTTAAGAACATCCTCCACACTTCCGATTCTGCCATAATGATGGTTGACGAAAACGAAACTTTTATAGCCTGGAATAAAGGAGCTGAGAGAATTTTCGGTTATACAGAAAAAGAAATTATCGGTAAACCGTCCTCGTTTTTATTACCGGAAGGAAAAAAGTATCAAGATGAATTAAAGAAGATTCAAAAAGAAGTTAAAGAAGGTGCTACCAAAATTCTTGATACCGAGCGAAGAACAAAGGATGGTAGGATATTGAGCGTAAAACTGAGTGTGTCGAAATTGCCGGGCAGTAATGGTAATTATGCGGGCAGGTCGATAATTATAAAGGATTTTACCGAATTCAAAAAATTGCAGGCTCAAATTGATCAATCGGAAAAATTAGCAGTAATTGGACAGCTTGCTGCTGGCGTCGCACACGAAATTGGAAATCCACTGGCTTCGATCTCCTCTCTGGTTCAAATTCTTCAACGAAAAAGTAAAGATCCCTTTTTCACCGAACAATTGTCAAACATCAAAGAAAACATCGACAGAATTTCCAAAATTGTGAGGGAACTGGTAGACTTTTCGAGACCGCCGAGTTACGAAAAGTCGATGAGCGACATTTCTGATATTATTAAAACCGCATTGGGAATTGTCAAATACGATAAGCGAGTCAAGAAAGTGAAATTCGATACCGACTTAAAAGAATCGCTACCGAGAATTAATGTAGCAACAGACCAGATACTCCAGGTGTTTGTAAACATTTTGATTAATGCACTCGACGCCATCGAAGGCAATGGTCGCATTACGGTTAAATCTGATTACGATGATGATTTTATTTATGTCCATTTTTCGGACGATGGCTGCGGTATGGACGAAAATACACTCAAACAAATTTTCGACCCCTTCTTTACAACTAAAGAAGTTGGTAAAGGTACCGGACTCGGACTATCGGTCAGTTACGGTATAATTAAACAGTACAATGGAGAAATAACCGTCAAAAGTAAATTGAACGAAGGAAGTACATTCACGGTTAAAATTCCAATAAAAGAAAATACTAAAAGCATTATGAGGTAAATTTATGGCTGTAAGAATTTTAATTGCTGACGATGAAAAACCAATTAGAGATTCGTTGAAAATGGTTCTTGAGGACGAAGGTTATACGACCGACGTGGTTGGTGACGGCGAAGAAGCTCTTGAAAAAATTAAATCTGATAAATACGATATTGTCATTACAGATATAAAGATGCCCAAAATTGATGGTATTCAATTACTCGAACAGGCGTCGAAAATTTCTCCAGAAACCTTTTTTGTGATAATGACGGCATATGCGTCGGTTAATACTGCCATCGACGCATTGCGTCAGGGAGCTTACGATTATTTGATTAAACCGGTGGAATTTGACGATTTGATTATTAGAATAAAACGACTCCTCGACTATAAAAACCTTGCATTTGAAAATAAATCTCTCAGGCAACGGATATCGACCGAAGCCGATTTTAGTAACTTAATAGGTAAAAGCGAGCCGATGCGCAAAGTTTTTTCGATTATTACTCAAGTTGCTCCTACAAACAGTAATGTCCTTATCATCGGTAAAAGTGGTACGGGTAAAGAACTTGTTGCTAAGGCAATTCATTATAACAGTAACAGAAGGGACAAGGTCTTCCTGCCGATTAACTGCGGTGCAATTTCAGAAAATCTGATCGAAAGCGAATTGTTCGGTCATAAAAAAGGCTCGTTTACAGGCGCAACGGAAGACAAAATTGGACTTTTCAAAGTTGCTGACGGTGGAACCCTTTTCCTCGACGAAATTGGTGACCTCCCTTTGAATATGCAAGTTAAGCTCCTCAGGGCAATCGAAGACAGGGCGTTTATTCCCGTAGGTGGAGTTAAGCCTGTCAGTACCGACGTTAGAATTATTGCAGCTACAAACCAGAATCTTTACGAAAAAACAAAAACAGGCGACTTCAGGGAAGACCTTTATTATCGCTTGAACGTAGTTGAAATTAACCTTCCGTCCTTAAGCGAAAGGAAAGAAGATATCCCATTGCTCGTTAATCATTTTATCGAGAAGTACAGCAAGGAAATGGGAAAAAAGATAATTGGAACGGATAACGATACAATGCGTATTCTGTTGAATCATGAATGGCCCGGCGGGGTAAGAGAGCTTGAAAACGTTATTGAAAGAGCAATTATTTTTAGCAGCAAGGAATTGATTACCGTCGAAAATTTGTCCGAGTATCTTAAAGGCGTGCCGATGGCGCACGACTATCCCGACTCGCTCAAAGATGCGACGCGAAGCTTTGAACGCGAACATATTCTTAAAGTGATGAAAAAATACGATTACAATAAAGACGAAGTAGCCAAAGCACTCGAAATTGGACTATCGTCGCTCTACAGAAAAATGGACGATTTGAATATTTCCACAAAATTGTCACAGGAAGATGAAAATTTATCATAAAATAAGAGTTTGTTATGGAAAAAGATTTCGGAATAACTGGATTCATCGAAAATAGTAATTATCAATGGGAGAATGTCGGTGAGGGTGTTAAAAGAAAGATTCTCGGCTACGACAAGGACCTGATGTTAGTTCTGGTTGAATTCGATAAAGGTGCAGTGGGATATACTCATAAACACCCGCACAAACAAATCTCTTACATTGTAAAAGGTTCATTCGAAGTAGAAATCGAAGGCGAAAAAAGAGTTCTCAAAGCCGGCGATGTATTCTTCGTCCAACCTAATCTAAATCATTCCGTTCTTGCACTCGAAGATAGTTCCCTTATCGATGTCTTCAATCCTTACAGAAAAGATTTTATCAAATAATAAGGTCGGAAATGAAAAAATTTATTTTGTTAATTACAATGCTTGTCGTTCACTCGGCAGTGTCGGCTCAGATTAAAATTCCTTATACTCATTATCAATTACCAAACGGGTTGAATGTCATACTGCACGAAGATCATACAACTCCCACGGTTTCTGTCAATATCTGGTATCATGTTGGTTCCGGATATGAAAAACCGGGCAGAACCGGATTTGCACATCTTTTCGAACACATTATGTTCGAAGGTTCAAAAAATGTTAAAGAAGGCGAATTCGACAAATTGCTCGAAGCTGCGGGCGGACAAAATAACGGATCGACTACTGAAGACAGAACTAATTACTACGAAGATATTCCGTCGAATGCACTTGAACTCGCACTCTTTTTAGAATCAGATCGAATGGGATATCTGCTCGACGCAATGACTCCCGAAAAAGTAAACGGGCAGAGAGAAGTTGTAAAAAACGAGAGAAGACAGAGCTACGAAAACAGACCTTACGGACTTGCATGGGAGACAATCTATAAAAATTTATATCCGGAAGGACATCCTTATTCTTGGCCTGTTATCGGATCGATGGCAGACCTCGATGCCGCTGCTTATGAAGACGTAGTCGAATTCTTCAGAACTTATTATGTACCGAACAACGCTTCGCTTGTTATTGCAGGAGATATCGACACGGAAGAAACTCTAAAGTTGGTTGAAAAATGGTTCGGAGAAATTCCGGAAGGCAAGCCCGTTCCGCCGTTGAATCCCGCTGCGGCTGTACTGAACGAAAATAAGTTCGTTACGTTGGAGGACAGAGTTCAACTTCCCAGACTCTATATGACCTGGATAACGCCACCGCGTTTCTCGCCGGGCGACGCAGAAATGGACGTGCTGGCAAATATTCTGGCAGGCGGCAAAAATTCGAGACTGTATAAAAGATTGGTATATGACCTCCAAATAGCTCAGGATGTATCGGCATTTCAAAGCTCGTCAAAATTATCCTCGCAGTTCTTTATTGTAGCTACGGCGCGAACAGGTCACAATTTAAATGAAATCAAATCGGTTATAGAAGAAGAAATTGAAAAACTGAAATCCGAAAAACCAACCGAAAGAGAATTGCAACGTGCAATTAATCAATACGAAGCTTCCTTTCTAAGGAATCTGGAAAAGCCAGGCGGCTTTCGCGGTAAAGCCAATCAATTAAACGAATACTTTTATTACGCAAACAATCCGGATTATGCTAACGAGGATTTTAACCGTTATAAGTCGCTCAGTACTGACGATCTGAAAAATGCAGCAAGTGTTTTTCTCAAGAAACATGGGAAAGTTGTTTTAAGCATCGTACCCAAAGGGAAAACAGAACTTGCAGCCGATGAGATCAAGGAGAGGAAATAAGATGAAAAAATTAATGATGGCTTTCGTAATTATACTGACGGCGTTAAATCTAAATGCACAAAAAGCAGACAGAACCAAGCCTCCGAAATTGTCTCCTCCGAAAAGCTTGCAACTTCCCGCCGTTCAGGAATTCACACTCACAAACGGTTTGAAAGTTTATCTGATGGAAAAGCATCAGGTACCTCTCATTCAGTTGAACCTAATTTTAAAAACCGGCTCTTTGAACGATCCTGACGGCAAGGAAGGACTTGCCGATATTGTATTCGACATGCTCGACGAAGGTGCCGATGGAATGAATGCACTCCAAATTGCAGATGAAATCGATTTCCTTGGGGCTAATCTTAATATCAGTTCTTCTCTTTTTACTTCGAACCTCAGCTTGAATGTTCCTGTATCAAAAATCAATGACGCTCTCAAAATATTCAGTAAAATATTACTAAAACCAGATTTCCCAGAAGCTGAATTAATTAGATTAAAAAAAGAACGGCTTACCAATTTAATGCAGTGGCACGACCAACCGAATGAAATTGCCAGAGTAGCATTTAATAAATTGTTGTTCGGAAGTCATCCTTACGGCAGAGCAGAAATCGGTACAGAAAAATCAATTAAAAAAATTACACGGGAGGATATTGTCGATTATTACAATCGATATTTTTTGCCGGGAAATTCGTTCATTGTAGCTGTCGGAGATATTGATAAAAGTGGACTAGAAAAATTATTAAGTGAATATTTCGCTGGCTGGAGTAAAAAAGGAAAAGTTGAGTATAAAATCGAAATGCCAGAGAACGTTAACTCAGGTAAAATATTTTTGATAGATAAACCAGGAGCCGCGCAGTCGGTTATTTATTTAGGAGATATTGCCCCTTCGCGTACTACGCAGGATTATTATTCGATCAATGTAATGAACACAATTCTAGGTGGCTCTTTTACATCCCGATTAAATAATAATTTGAGAGAAGAACATGGTTATACTTATGGTGCTGGTTCCAGATTTGTATTGCGTCCAGTCGCTGGGTATTTTATTGCTTATTCGTCGGTACAAACTGATGTGACAGACAAAGCGTTACAGGAATTTTTCAAGGAGTTAAATGGCATTCGTCAGGCGATTTCTCAGGAAGAGATAGACAGAGCAAAAAATTATACCGCTCTCGGTTATCCAAATAATTTCCAAACAGTTGCGGGTATTGCAGGGGAGGTGGAAGAATTAGTCTATTACAATCTGTCGAAAGACTATTTTAATCAGTATATCGATAAAATTCTTTCTGTCAAAGACGAAGAGGTAAAAAGTGCCGCAGAAAAATATATTAAGCCAGACAAAATGATAGTAGTTGTTGTTGGAGATAAGTCGAGAATTGCTGAAGGAATTAAAAAACTGAATTTGGGCAAAGTCGTTGAAATGACAGTGGAAAACATATTGGGTAAAGTACCGGAAATGTAATACGTTTTATGTTGTTAGGATTTATAAACTTTCATGATTACCAAATCAAAAAGGTTTAACTGCAAAGCAAGAAGGGGCAAAGGATTAACAAAACTAATGCTTTAGCTTGCTTTGCAGTTATAAATAAAACTGTCGTGGGATAATTGGTATGGCTAAATAATACCAATTTTTTTCAGTTAAATAGTAATCAATTATATCCACTCTCACCCAAAAGCTTCTCAATAACTCCAAAACTAAGAACCACGAACTCCCCGACCACGAACCCCAAAACAAAGAACTCCAAAACTAAGAACCTCAAAACTAAGAACTCCAAAACAAAGAACATCATTTTCCCACCCCTACCCCCTAATCCCTAACCCCTAATCCCTAATCCCTACTCACCAATAATAGTGATGACAATATTCCTCGGACCACCGTGATTGCGATGTTCGCATAAATAAATTCCCTGCCAGGTGCCCAGATTAAGTTTACCGTTTTTTATCGGAATAATTACAGAAGTGCCGAGGATAGAAGTTTTTATGTGCGAAGTCATATCGTCTGTGCCTTCGAGTGTATGCTCGAAAAGCGAAGCATCTTCAGGGACGAGTCGGCTGAAATATTTTTCCATGTCGCTTCGAACAGCAGGGTCGGCATTTTCATTTAAAGTGAGCGAAGCAGATGTATGCTTGATAAATATATGCACAAGACCCGCAGTAACATTTTTTAATTCTGGTATATAGTTCAAGATTTCATCGGTTATAAGGTGGAATCCGCGTCTTCTGGGTTTTAATGTTATTTCCTGTTGACTGATCATTTACTCCTCCTTTTATTAATTCCAAAAATAAAAAAGTAAAATTTTATTTTTGTCTATAACAATTGCGGAGGAATTATGAATACGTTAGAAGCCATTTTAACAAGGAGAAGTATAAGACGGTATAAAGATCAACCGGTCGAAAAGGAAAAAATCGACAAGATTTTGAAAGCGGCGATGTATGCACCTTCTTCGCATAATAGCCAACCGTGGCATTTTATTGTTATTGATAATAAAGAAATATTGAACAAAATAGCGGACGTGCATCCGTATGCAAAAATGTGCAGGGAGTCGCCTGTGGGAATATTGATTTGCGGTGATCGGGAAATAGAAAATCTTGAAGGATATATTGCGTTGAACTGTGCAGTTGCAGCCGAAAATATATTACTCGCAGCGCATGAACTCGATTTGGGTTCTGTATGGATAGCAGTTTATCCGAGACAAGAGAGAATTAAGATTTTTAAAGAGCTATTTAATCTTCCGGACAACATTCTACCCGTAGCAATGATTGCTATTGGCTATCCCGACGAAAAGAAAAATCAACCGGAACGTTTTAAACCGGAACGAATTCATTACAACAGCTGGTAATTAATTTGTTGCGACATCTAAATCTTTCCATTATTTTGGAACTTTAATAATAAGGGTAGTGCGATGCAATCGATCGAATGGACGGAACAACTTCGTTTTTTAGTTGCGCTCGCTCTCGGTTTTTTGGTGGGGCTCGAAAGAGAATCCACTAAAGGGAAACAGAAAAAAGTTATATTAGGCGGAATTAGAACTTATCCAATAATTAGTTTAATGGGATTTGGATGCGCATGGCTCTATAAAATTGGAGTAGAGGCAATTCTGCCAATTGGACTAGTTGCAATTTCTGCATTGACAGTAATATCGTATTTTTCAAAATCACAATACGATAAATACGGTATAACAAGTGAAGTTAGTGCGCTCGTAACATTTGTTATAGGTGCTCTGGCATTGCTCGTTGACATCTGGGCGTCGATGGCTCTTGGAATCATTAGCACAATTTTACTATCTGAAAAAGCGAGACTGGAATTCTACGTTGACCGTCTCGATCGTGTTGAGTTCCTTGCAGTTCTTAAATTCCTGCTGGTTACACTAATCATTCTACCGGTTTTGCCCGATAAGAATTACACTCAATTTAATATCAATCCATATAAAACATGGCAGATTGTAATTATCGTTTCTACGGTAGGATTTGTAGGATATATTATTTCGAAGCGTTTGGGAGCTCATGCTGGTTTTCGAGTATCAGGTCTGGTGGGTGGAATTGTATCGAGCACCGCCGTCTCAATTGCTTACGGCAGGATGGCGCAAAAAAACGAAAATTTATGGCATCCAGCATTGCAGGGCGCTCTCGTTGCCTCGAGTGTAATGTATATACGTGTACTTGTACTTATTTCTATAATCAATTCGGCAGTAGTTGAGTATGTCTGGCTTCAACTAACTTTTCTAAGCCTGGTTGGATTTATTATTTCGTTTATCAACGGCAACAAACCCGCAACCAAGAAATCGATAATCGACCAGGAGATACAAAACCTTCAGAATCCTTTCGAAATAAGACCAGCAATTTTATTTGCCGTGTTGTTTCTGGGACTTTCAGTAATCACAGGTTTAGTTAAAAATTATTTTGGCAGTTCGGGAATTATTACACTTTCTGCAATCGTCGGGATTACGGATATCGATCCTTTCATTTTATCGCTGGTAAGTGGCGATGTATTCGGGGCTCGAATAATTGCAGTATCGATCTTAATTGCGATGATGAGTAACTCGATTATAAAAGGAATTTATTTCGGGACGATGGTTAAACAAGCTCGCAAGGATGTGATAGTACGATTCGGCCTCCTGGCAATTTTACATATTCCTGTAATAGTAATGACTTTATTTAATTTGAAGGATTATGTTTCTTAGAATGAAAATAAAGATTCAGTGAAATATAAGTATTCTGAAAAAGAACGTAAAAAACTGGACCAAGGACGGATACCGGATTCATAAAAGTTATTGCAAGCCAGATTGTATATGAATTATTTTTTTGACCCAATGCCTGACTGGCTTCGGATGCATAATCTTTACTGCCAATAAAGTGTCCCAGAGTAAATAGAAATGTGCAGATTAATGCTGTGATAAATCCGATTTCATAAACCAACGACAATTCCGAAGTGAAATTATTACGAATATAATAAGAAGCTCCGGAAGTAGCCAGATAAACATTGGCGACGAGTATATAAAACGAACTGTCCTTCAAGTCGATTAATTTTTTCCATAAAGATACGCTTACCAATTTAACCAATCTTGTCAGGATTAATGGCGTTGTGAACGTAATCAACACCGGTAATAAAATGTCGTTGAATGTAATGTCGTTTCCGCTGTTGATGATTAATGGTAGAATAAAAGGGAGCAGAATTGTAATTACAACATTGGTAAGTACCAAAGAAAAAAGCGTGAATTCCACTTCCCCTTTTTTAAGACTGATTATTACAGGTGCGGCTATGGCAGTAGGAGCAATAGCCGTGATAAAAGCCGTTTGTGCCAGTAATTTATCGAATGGATAAATAGCCAAATATGAGATGAAAGAAGCGGCAATTAGAGAAACGAGTATTATGAAATGTTTTATGCTGATCGTATTCTTATCGATTTTAATATCGAGGAACGAAAAGAAGAGCAACGCCATCAATAAATAACGAATCAAAAAGGTAAATTCATGTCCGTAAGGGAAAAGTATGCCTGCGGTAATAGCGACGATAAGGAGTAAATTTTTCATAGCGATTATTTAAAAATGATGGTTTTTTTGCCGTATTGTAGAACGCGGTTGTTGACGTGCAGATCTAAAGCGCGCGCAAGCACAAGGCGTTCGAGGTCGCGTCCTTTTCTGATTAAATCTTTCAAAGAATCTTTATGAGAAATTCTTATAACATCTTGCTCGATAATGGGACCTTCGTCCAGTTCTGCCGTTACATAATGACTCGTAGCGCCAATTAATTTAACTCCTCTTTCGTAAGCTTTTTTATAAGGGTCTGCTCCACTAAATGCTGGCAGGAATGAGTGATGTATGTTGATAATATTATTTGGATAGTGAGCAATAAATTCAGGAGAAAGAATCTGCATGTATCGAGCTAGGATTATCGACTCGATATTATTTTCTTTCAATAATTCAAGTTCCTTTTCCTCCTGTTTGCGTTTGTTTTCTTTTGTTATCGGAAAGCAGTAAAAGGGAATATTATACTGCCGGGCAATTTGTTCAAGAACGGGATGATTTGATATAATAAGAGGAATTTCAGCATGGAGTTCGTTGTTGCTGTAACGCCAGAGAATTTCTACAAGGCAGTGGTCGTATTTCGAAACAAAAATGGCAAGTCGTTTTTTGATTTCGTTCAGTTTAATCTCCCAGTTCGCACCAATATCGTCAGCTAATTTCTTGAATTCTCCGATGAATTCATCCGTCAAATTTGCCTGTCCGTTCAATTCCCACTCGATGCGTATGAAGAACATCTTTTCATTTTTGTCAACGTGTTCGTCAAGATCGATAATATTTGCGTCTCTTTGATACAAAAATTGAGATATCTTTGCCACAAGACCTTTCTGGTCGGCACACGATAAAATTAAAGTAGCACTACTCATTTTTTCCACAAAAAAAATTTTTTTCAATTGTAAATTACAAAAAAAAGTTGTTAAGTTTGTAAGTAATCGATGAAGTTAACGCCATTGGGAGAAATCAATGAAATTATTAATTCTATTTTTAATCATCCCGATCTTAATTACAGCTCAGGATAAAACAAAACAATTTACAATAGATGAATGCGTAAGTCAGTTTAATTGGGAAGATACCGTAGGCACTAAAGTCGGTTATCAATTCTGGTTTGTCGACAAAAGTTTCCTCGACGGTCGCACATTGAAAATGAGTGTTGTTGCCCCTCATAAAGCTACGCACCCTCCGCATTCCCATGCCGAAGATGAATTCTTCTTTGTGCTTGAAGGAACCGCTGAGTTTTATCTCGACGGCGAAACGAGAATCGGAAAACCGTATTCGAGTTTCTATTGCCCACCAAACAGCATGCATGGTATTAGAAATGTTGGCGACACAGAATTAAAATATCTCGTAATTAAAAAGTATAACAAGTAATGAAAACAAAATTATTTTTTATTGTCTTTCTGATTTTGGCTGTCCCCCTCTTCGGGCAGTACAATTTTATTAACATCTGGAATGGCATTGTGCCCGACTCTTCTGATTCTTTAGAAGAAGAAAAATACAGCGACGAAAGATTCTGGTCGGTCGTGCAACCTGGATTAGTTTTCTACAAAGCACCTGAATCAAAAGGGATTACTATGCTCGTTTTGCCTGGCGGAGGATATCATCATCTGGCATTTGTAAAAGAAGGCATTACGGTTGCAAAATGGCTTAATAAGCGCGGCATCGACGTCTACGTTTTAAAATATCGACTTAATCCTGAAAATGCCCTCGACGATGCTCAGAGAGCAATTTGTTTCTTAAGGAGCAAAGCTGAAAGTGAGAAAATAGGTGTAATCGGATTCTCTGCCGGCGGTCACCTCGCCGCAAATCTAATGCTTTCAACAAAACAGATCTTTATCGATTCAATTGATAACTATAATTACAAACCCGATTTTGCCGTACTGATTTATCCATGGCTTCAAAATCTTTATGAAAAAGTAAAAGAAGAACTTCCACCCTTATTTATTGCCCACGCTGCCGACGATACGAGAGTGCCCGTTCAGGAATCCTTGAATTTTGTAGATGCTTGCGTTAAGAATAATGTATATCCTGAGGTGCATCTATTTTTTGAAGGTGGACACGGCTTCGGTATGGAAAAAGAAAACGGATATGCCGCTTCGGAATGGCCTTCACTTCTTGAAAAATGGCTCGTTAATAAAAGAATACTAAAGGTCAGCGGGGATTAAAATGAAATTCATCAAAATTATTATTGCATTTGCTTTCTTTGCATTACAGGGACAAGCTCAAGATAAAAATGAAATAATCGACGTATCGGGATTTGCCAACAGCGCACATCACTGGTACGATATAAGCGCAGAAGATAATGTAATTGAGCCGCTTGAAAATCAACTTAGATACAAACCCTGGCAAATCAAAGAGATTGCCGACAATATTCTACTTTATCAAAAAGAAAATGGGGGCTGGCCTAAAAATTATGATATGCTTGCTATCCTCACTGAAGAACAAAAAGAAGCTCTCCTGAAATCTAAAAAAATGACAAATACTACTTTCGATAACTGGACTACTCATACTCAGGTCGAATATCTCGCACGCGCTTATGAAATTATAAAAGACGAGCGTTATAAAAAAGCGTGTATAAAAGGAATTGAATTTATACTTAAAGCTCAATATCCCAACGGTGGATGGCCTCAGTTTTATCCCGATACGAGCGGCTACAGGAAATTTATTACTTTCAACGACGGCGCAACTGCAGGCATAATGAGAGTACTCTATAATATTGTGAAAAAAGTGCCTCATTATTCTTTTGTGGAAAAAAATTTATACGAAAGAGCAAAGGATGCATTTGAAAAAGGATTAAGGTGCATTATTGATTGTCAGATTAAGGAAAATGGTAAATTATACGCCTGGGGGCAACAGCACGATAATGTTACACTCAAACCTCAGTACGCTCGTTCTTATGAATTGCCTTCTATTGCCAATCAGGAAAGTGCCGACCTCGTATTGTTTTTAATGGATATCGAAAATCCTTCGCCGGAACTGATAAATGCAATCGAAAGTGCCATCCGTTGGTTCGAAGAGTCCAAAATTGAAGGCATCCGTATCAAAGAAAAAAAGATTGAGCCGATAAAATACAAATGGAGTACAATAAGCGTCGACCGTTTTGTTGTAAAAGATTCAACGGCACCTCCAATATGGCCGAGGTATAGCGAGCTTGTTACCCATAAACCGCTATTTTGTAATCGCGACGGCAAAAGAGTCTATTCACTAGCGGAAGTAGCTCACGAAAGAAGAGCCGGCTATACATGGTATACTTACTTGCCTCAGCAGCCACTCGATAAATATCAGGAATGGAAAAAGAAATGGGTAAAAAAATAGATTGAGGAATTGCCATGACCAAAAATGTTTTTATTTCACTGGTATTAGCACTATTAATGGGCTTTAATTTGCAGCAAGGTAAAATTAAGATAGTTTGTTTCGGCGACTCGATTACTCACGGAGCAGGTGTGGAAGGCAAAGGATGGGTGGAAAAATTATCCGAGCGCTTCGATAATATTATTTTTGTCAATGCCGGCAGAAACGGCAGAAAAACTTCCGATTTGAACGAACTCCTGCCTGTAATCGATAACAACCGCGACGCCGATTATTTTATAATTTTACTCGGTGTTAATGATTTGAAAAACGGCAACGACAGCCTCGTTTCAATGTGCGTCCGAAATGTCGATAGTATGTTGACTCAAATTAAATCGGAAATTCCATCCTCAAAAGTAATTATTGCTTCGCCGTGTAATATCAATCTCGAAACAATGAACGATATCAACAGAAAGAAGTTGTATAACGAAGCGACACAGGCATCATTAATAAAATTAAACGAAGAATATAAAAAATTGGCAGAACGCAGATCGGCGGGATTCATTCAACTCTACGGAAAAGTAAGTCCCGAAAACTTTTGGGATGGTCTTCATCCGAATGAAAAAGGGCATGAAGAAATTGCAAATGCCATTGCTGAATATATTTCAAGCATGCTTAAATAAGCCACTCTAAAGGAATTAAACGATACCAGAAAAATTAGAATTAATGTCCTGCGGTAGGTGAATCTAATTACAGATTCCCATTCCATTCTTGCTGGATTATTAGTTGAGGTTTAGCTGTGAAAGGGACGACAAAACCGCAAAATCTTTACGGCGGCATTATTAGAAGAAAATTTTTCTTATTTTTGTAAAGAAACAATAAATAAGGGGAAATTTAAAATGGCTGCAAATTATGATATGATAAAAGGTGTATATGATAATTTTGAAAATAAAGTTGAAAAAGCGCGAAGAGTAATCGGTAGACCTTTAACTTATGCTGAGAAGGTGCTCTATTCTCATCTGGCAGAAGAACCGACGCGTGAATTTGTTCGTGGCAAAGATTTCGTCGATTTTTATCCCGACAGAGTTGCAATGCAGGATGCAACGGCTCAAATGGCAATGCTTCAGTTTATGCATGCAGGCAGGAAGACTTCGGCTGTTCCCGCTACAGCTCACGCCGATCACCTTATTGTTGCTCAGAACGGCTCGAAAGAAGACCTCGAGAGAGCACTCGAGGAGAACCGCGAAGTTTACGACTTTCTTGAAAGCGTTTGTAAAAAATACGGAGTCGGTTTCTGGAAGCCTGGAGCGGGCATTATTCATCAGGTGATTCTCGAAAATTATGCTTTCCCTGGTGGTATGATGATCGGCTCGGATTCGCATACTCCGAATGCAGGCGGTCTCGGTATGATAGCTATCGGCGTCGGCGGTGCTGATGTGGTAGATGTTATGGCAGGAATGCCGTGGGAATTGAAATGGCCCAAATTAATTGGCGTTAAATTGACCGGTAAACTTTCAGGTTGGACCGCTCCAAAAGATGTGATTCTTAAACTGGCTGGAATGCTTACTGTAAAAGGAGGCACTGGAGCTATTATCGAATATTTCGGCGAAGGCGCCGACTCGATTTCTTGCACTGGAAAAGCTACAATTTGTAATATGGGCGCTGAAGTAGGTGCAACAACATCGATCTTTCCTTTCGACTTGAAAATGGCAAATTACCTGCGTAAAACCGATAGAGAAGACGTTGCAGAACTTGCCCAAAAATTGGCTGACCAGCTAAAAGCCGACGACGAGGTTTATGCCAATCCAGAAAAATATTTCGACCAACTTATCGAAATTAATTTAAGCGAACTGGAACCTCATATTAATGGACCTTTCAGTCCCGACCTTGCCCATCCTTTATCCAGAATGAAAGAAGCTGTTAAGGAAAACAATTACCCGGATAAAATTAGTGTGGCTCTTATTGGAAGCTGTACAAACTCCAGTTATGAAGATATCGACAGGGCGGCAAATATCGCCAAACAAGCACTGGCAAAAGGATTGAAAGCAAAGTCGCAATTTACAATTACACCCGGCTCTGAACAGGTACGCGCTACCATCGAACGAGACGGTCAGCTTCAGGTACTGACAGAGCTCGGCGGTAAAGTGCTGGCTAATGCATGCGGTCCTTGTATCGGTATGTGGAAAAGAATGGATATTAAAACAGGCGAAAGGAATACGATTGTTAATTCGTTCAATCGTAATTTTGCCAAGAGAAACGATAATAACCCCGAAACGTTATCGTTTGTTGCAAGCCCAGAAATTGTAACAGCACTCGCCATTGCAGGAAAATTATCATTCAATCCGGAAACCGACACTCTCAAGAACGAAAAGGGCGAAGAAGTAAAACTTGATCCTCCTTACGGCGATGAATTGCCTTTGAAAGGATTTGTTAGAGATAATAAAGGCTATCTTGCGCCAACACCAGACGGCTATAAAACGGAAGTGAAAATAGACCCGAAGAGCGAACGACTACAGCTCCTCGAAAGGTTCGAAGCCTGGGATGGTAACGACTTCATCGATCAGCCTCTGCTTTTAAAAGCAAAAGGTAAATGTACAACCGACCACATTTCGCCTGCAGGTCAATGGCTGAGATACCGCGGGCATCTCGACAATATCTCGAAGAATTTATTCCTCGGAGCAGTGAACGCCTTTACCGGCAAAACCGGTGAGGCTAAAAATCTTTTTACCGGCAAATACAAACAGGTTCACGAAGTAGCGCGCGAATACAAAGCTAAAGGACTCGGCTGGATTGTTGTGGGCGACGAGAATTACGGCGAAGGTTCTTCACGTGAACATGCAGCAATGGAACCGCGTTACCTCGGCGGCAAAGCTATTATTGCTAAAAGTTTTGCCCGTATCCACGAAACTAATTTGAAAAAACAGGGAATGCTACCCCTCACTTTTGCCGACCCGTCCGATTACGATAAAATTCAGGAAGACGACAGAATAAGTATTGTCGGGTTAAAAGAACTGGCTCCTGAAAAACCCGTTAAAATGATTCTAAAACATAAAGATGGTTCGCAGGACGAAATAATGTTAAATCATTCATTGAGCGAAGGACAGATTGAATGGTTTAAAGCAGGCAGCGCATTGAATCTTATTGCTGAAAAGAATAAATAGTTTTGAGCAAAGAAATGATAAATGAAAAGCCGGGGATATATTCCGTCTCCGGCTTTTTTGTATTATTTATATATCTTTTTAGTCATTTGATGTCATCGAAGTAAACCTCTATCAATCAGTATTTAATCATAGGTCATTCCCTGTGTACAATCGTGGCGGTTGCCTGTCGTGCTGCGAGAAGCGTAATCTGTGCAATGTTAACATGGGGAGGGCGCGAAGCGCAGAATATTACCGCATCGGCGACGTCATCGCCCGTCAGTGGCACTATTCCTTTGTAAACATTCTTCGCTTTTTCCTCGTCGCCGTCAAATCGCACACGGCTGAAGTTCGTTTCTACCAGTCCTGGATCGATTGTACTTACGCGTATGTTCTTATCGAGCGTATCCATTCTCAAAGATTTTGTAATTGCGTCGACTGCATGTTTCGTGGCGCAGTAGACGGCTCCTTTCGGATAAGCTTCGTGCCCTGCAATTGAACCAATATTTATTATATGTCCGCTCTGTCTTTCGATCATCCCCTTCAATACTTCATGAGTAACGTAGAGCAGTCCTTTAACGTTCGTGTCGATCATAATATCCCAGTTGTCGGGAGCGTCCTCATAAAATTTATTCAATCCTTTAGCAAGTCCGGCATTGTTAATTAGAATATCGATTTTTTGCCATTCTTCCGGTAGTGCTTCAACAAATTTTTTTACTTCATTACGATTACGTACATCGAGTTTACCGGCGTAGACTTTTACGCCGAATTTTTGTTTTATGTCCTCAGCTATTTCTTCGATTAATTCCCACCTGCGTGCCGATATGATTAAATTCGAATCTTCGCGTGCAAATGCATAAGCGCACGATTTCCCGATTCCTGAAGTTGCGCCCGTTATGAAAACTGTTTTGTTCTTTAGTGTCATATGTACCTCGTTTAATTAGATTATTGTACCAAAATTAATAATTATTATTTTTGAAAGCAGAGTCAGATAATAAAGATGCTACATTTCTTTTATTATTTTTAGAGGAAAGATTTCTGGCAATTTGTATAATGAACGAAAATAAAGCAGAAAGACCGGTATCGAAAAAATTAAATTGTTATCATTGCGGTGACGAGCGTTGACGATTTGGTTGCTATCGGGGATAAATATTTCTGTTGCAACGGGTGTAAAACAGTTTATGAAATTCTTAATTCGGCACGTCTGTGTAATTACTATAATATTGAGCCACGAGCTGGAATCAAAAAACAAAACAAATCTTATAGAAATTATGAATTCTCAGACGATTCCGGGCTGAAAGATAAGTTGATTGATTTTAACGACGGCAGGATTACCACGGTCACCTTTCATACCTCAAATCCATTGCACTTTGTGTATCTGAGTACAGGAGAATTAGAATAAGCTTGACGGAGGTTAAATTACTTCTCGTATAAATTTTCCTAAAAAGAAATTGTTCGTCAAATATTGGGAAGATAAAACGTAGCTCAGAAAAATTGTAGAGCACCTCGACGCCATCAATTACGAACCGTTACTGACTCTCAAAGGAAAAGAAGTAGACAAACTTAAGGAAATTAACAGGAAACTCTATTTCAAAATCGGAATAGCTAGTTTCTATTCTAGCAATATATTGAGGAGAAAATTAATTCCTGCAATGGCTTTTCTGCTCGCTCTTCTTTTTATTCTGAGAGGTTTAACTCTCGGGATTACGTTTTTAAGTCCTAAAATAAAAAATTTAGTTCACGTTGGAATGCATCACTGATTTAATTCAACTCTTTTTCTTTTTTTGTTATTTTTACGCTATTCATTAAAAACGATATGGACAATCAAATCCTAAATAAAGTACATATTTATGTTGAAGGACTTTTCGAAGCGCTTCGAAATACGGATAATCTTTATCATAATATTGACCATACTATTGAAGTAGTCGAAAAGGTAAAGGAAATAGGCGCCGGCGAAGGTTTGGACGAAGACGAGCTTGAAATTGTTATTCTGGCTGCCTGGTTCCACGACACGGGCTATTGTATTAAGTCGGAAGGACACGAAGAAGTCAGCGCAAATTATGCACGCGGATTTTTAAATGTCGAAAATTATCCCCCTGAAAAAATAAACGAAGTGGTTAAATGTATAATGGCTACGCGCATTCCCCAAAATCCAACCACTCTACTCGAAAAAGTAATATGTGACGCCGATCTGGCTCATATAGGAAGCGACCAATTTGAGATTCGAAATAACCTCTTTCGTAAGGAATACGAAATTTATTTTGGCAAAGAACTTTCCGAAAGAGAATGGTTAGAGAAAAGCATTGAGTTCTTTTCGCAACATCGTTTCTTTACAGAATATTCGAATCGAAAATACAGCACTCAAAAAGAAAAAAATATTGAACGAATGAAGAAGCAACTAACACTTTTAGATAACGATTAGAGCACACAATGAAAAAACTTTATCTGATTAGACATGCAAAATCGAACTGGAGCAATTCCGTTATTTCGGATATTGACAGACCACTTAATAAAAGAGGCGAAAGAGACGCTCCGTTTATGGCTCGGTTAATTAAAGAAAAAGGTATCGAACCGGACTTAGTGTTGTCCAGTCCGGCTAAAAGATCTTTTGATACTGCAGTAATATTTGCTAAAACATACGGAAAAGATAAAAAAGATGTTATTATAAAAGATAGAATTTATGAGGCGGGAATGCGAGAGCTGAGTTTGGTAGTTGAAAATATCGACGATGGGTTTGACTCTGTCTTCCTTTTTGGACATAATCCCGGATTAACCAATTTCGCTAATTTGGTGGGGTCGGAATATCTCGACAATATGCCAACCTGCTCAATTGTGGGAATTAGATTTGATATTAATTCATGGAAAAATGTAGAAAGGGGTGAAGGAAAGACTTTTTTGTTCGAATATCCCAAAAAATATTTTTAGTAAATTGGAGTCATCCCGTATTTGCCGCACGCATACATCATCAGAATCGAAGTTATGTCGGTGATGGCTCGTTTTTCCTCGTCCATTGGAATAACCAGGTCGTAAACTTCGGCGACGAATTTCATGTTGGTTAAAATCTTTTTAAGTTCTGAATACGTCGGCTCGCCGTGCCACATTGCAACACGCTTTACGAGATGATTTTGATTCCTTCTGAGAAATTCATTAAATGTAATAATATTGTAACTAAGTTTTGTACGGGGTCTACAAATGTTTATCAAATCGTTGGTGTATTGATCCCATTTACGCGCCAGGTCTTCGTTCTTTTCATACATCAATTGTATCGCTTTTCGTGGAGTAAATTTCGCGCGTGTATGAACCTTGAATTTTGGCGCTATTGCGTATCCATCGTAACTTACAATTTCTCCTTTTTTATCGGAATATTTCCAGTTGCGCATGAGTTGCGATGCACTGACTACATTTACTACTTTATCAAGCTCACTGTCGATTACAACAAATTTACCTTTTGAATAACTGACGACTGTATTCCAGTGCTCCCAATTATTTACGCTTAAAATGCATGGGTATCCTTTTTGAAGGTTTTTTATCAGCATTTTGCGTGCATCGTCGGGGTTGCTCGATTGAAAATGTTTCATCCTGCAGTTAAATCGACGAGCCGCTCTTGCAAGT
This sequence comes from Melioribacter roseus, assembly GCA_020722005.1. Taxonomy (GTDB): domain Bacteria; phylum Bacteroidota; class Ignavibacteria; order Ignavibacteriales; family Melioribacteraceae; genus Melioribacter; species Melioribacter roseus_A. The sequence goes on along the minus strand of DYLP01000020.1, from coordinate 20,201 downwards.
CCGAATTCGTCAGTGCCAGCCCACCACGTACTTCCTGCAATTATTCCGATTTGGTCCTCGTCCTTAAAAATACCGAGCATCACTAATGCATATTTCAGGGCATAAGGACCGCACTGATATTTATTAGGTTGGGGATAAAAGCTCATCAGAGACCGCTATAGTTGGATTCAAAAATAATAAAAAGTTTAGTATGCATTATAATTTTTTTATACTTTATGAATAAAAAATACTGTTTTATGAAAGTTTTAATTGTTTATAACGAATCAAATCCCAAAATATACGAACAGACTCCAAAAATCTCCGAAAGCGACCTCAATTTCAAACCATATTTCGACCTTGAAAAACCTAATCCTATTACTGAATACGAAACTATTGCAAAAGCCTTAAGGAAAGTGGGATACTATGCTTACACTCTAAATATAATGGATAACCTTCAACTTTTTTTCGACGAGATTGATAAAAACAAACCTGATGTGGTTTTTAATTTAATGGAATTATACAAGGATGTAGCGAAACAGGAAATGAATTTTGCCGCTTTACTCGAACTGCTTGATATTCCGTATACGGGCGCTCCGCCGCTTGTGCTCGGAATATGTCAGAATAAAACCCTTACCAAAAGAATATTGAGTTCTTTTGGTATAAGAACACCGAATTACCGACTCGTAAAATCTTTGAATAAACCGTTTAGGCTTAATTTGAATTATCCCCTTATAGTCAAACCTGCATTAGAAGACGCAAGTGTCGGCATCGAAGAGGAATCTATCGTTTATAACGTTAAAGCTTTGAAAAAGAGGATTAAATACGTAATAGAATATTATGCTCAGCCAGCACTCGTAGAGGAGTTTATTGTGGGTAGGGAATTGAACGTGGCTGTATTTGGAGATAAGGAACCGAAAGTATTACCAATTAGCGAAATCGACTTTTCAAAACTGCCCGACAATTTTCATCCCATTGTCAGCTATCAGGCAAAATGGGAGCCGTACCATGTCGCCTATCATAAAACAATCCCGAAATGTCCTGCTCCTCTTAGCAAGAAAATACGGCAAGAAGTCGAAGAAATAGCACTGAAAGCTGTAAAGGCTGTTGGATGCAGGGACTATACAAGGGTTGATATGCGATTGTCCACCAACAAAAAGCTGTATGTACTGGAAGTCAATCCCAATCCTGATCTACAGGAAGATGCCGGATTTATGCGCTCTGCCAAAGTTGCCGGTTATTCATACAGCCGCACTCTTAAAATGATAGTCGATTTTGCTTACATGCGGAAACACGGTCTTAAAGGTTATTAAGCTTTAGTTTGAATAATTTTTTTTTCGCAATTCAATTAATTCATATACTCTTTTCTTTTGAATTTCCGTCATCGATTGCCACTGTGCAATTTCATCAAGTGTCCTGTAGCAACCCACACAGTATTTATTCTCATTGTCCATTTTGCAGATATTATTGCAGGGAGAATCTATCTTCTTTTTATCCATGCAATTAAAAATGCTATTAAAAAAATAAAAGTTCCACACCGCAAAAATTTATGTTAGAAACTTGTAAATAAAACTTGCCTGTATTATAGTTGCAGAAGTTAATCAAAAAAGGTAATGAAAATGAAAGTTCTTAAGTTCGGAGGCACATCCGTAGGCAATAATAGGAACATTAAAAGCGTTGCTGATATCATCGAAACTTATATCAAGGGAAAAGAAAAAATAATTGTGGTATGCTCGGCAATGTCAGGCATTACAGACGCACTTATCGATACGGCAATAAAAGCAAGCAGAAAAGACGAGTCGTACAGGCAAACATTCGTTAATATTAAGGGCAAACATCTTACGACTGTAAGCAGATTAATTCCCGCCGACAAAAGAACGATAACGAACGACTATCTTAAACAAAGATTTATTGAACTCAACGAAATATTAAAAAGTCTTTATACCATTGGCGAATTAACTCCCAAAACCTTAGACGAAATTATGAGTTACGGAGAAAGGCTTTCCTGTTTTATTATTACCGAAACTTTAAAAGCAAGGAGAATTGATGCGCAATATGTAGATGCAAGAAAGTTAATCAAAACCGATGAACAGTATGGCAACGCAAAAGTAAATTTTGAAATAACTAACAGTCTGATTAATGAATACTTCAGAAAGTTAAAAGGCGTGCCAATTGTAACGGGATTCATTGCTTCCACATCAGAAGGAATTACAACCACGCTCGGAAGAGGCGGTTCGGATTATACGGCTTCAATTATAGGGGCAGCGGTTGATGCAGACGAAATAGAAATCTGGACAGACGTAAATGGGATAATGACAGCTGATCCACGTAGGGTTCGGAATGCATTTCCTCTTAGAGCAGTTACGTACGAAGAAGCTATGGAAATGTCGCACTTCGGGGCAAAAGTTATCTACTCACCGACGATGTTGCCTGCTTTACAAAAGCAAATTAAAATACGCATTAAGAATACATTCAATCCAACTTTCAGGGGCACACTGATATTGCCGCGTGAACCACATATTCAATTCAATATGAAGGGAATTTCTTCAATTGACGCTATTCATCTTTTACAGGTCGAAGGCAGTGGTTTGATCGGAATTGAGGGAATTTCTTCACGTATCTTTGGAGCTCTGGCTGCATCGAAAATAAATGTATTGATGATCACACAAGGCTCTTCCGGTCACACAATTTGTATTGCAGTTACACCGTCGGTCAGTAAACAGGCAAAAAAGGCAATTGAAAACGAACTTAGACTCGAGATTTACGAAAAGCAATTGAAAAAGGTGGAAGTTATCGAAAATCTTTCGATGATTGCCGTAGTCGGCGAAGACCTTCTGAATACTCCGGGTGTTTCGGGTAAAGTCCTTTTTGCACTAGGAAAAAACGGGATAAATACAATTGCTATTGCGCAGGGTTCATCTCAATTAAATCTCACGATGGTTATACGGAAAGAACAACTAAATAAAGCGCTAAATGTTCTTCACGATTCTTTGTTCCTTTCGGAGAAAAAGAATATTAACCTCTTTCTTGTCGGACCCGGTAAAGTAGGTTCAAAATTTATCGAATTGGTCGCAGAGCAACATGAGAATATTAAGAAGAATATGTCGGTCAATTTACTTTTTGCTGGAATAGCGGACAGCAAAAAAATGCTTTTTGAAGAAGAGGGAATTGATCTATCGAACTGGAAAACGAAATTAAAAAATTTGGGACAAAAATCGAGCATTAGAAAATTCATCGACAAAATTAAAGAGCTCAATCTTTCTAATTCAATTTTTGTAGACACAACTTCTGGCAATCTGTTTGTCCCCTTCTACAAGGAAATATTATCGTCTTCAGTATCAATTGTAACACCGAATAAAACGGCGAACTCAGCCCCTTTCCAGGAATATAAAAATCTGATCGACACGGCGCATAAATACAATTCGGAATTTAGATATTCTACAACTGTGGGTGTCGGTTTGCCTACAATCGATGTAATGAGAAATTTAATCGAAAGCGGGGACGAGATTCTTTCTATTGAAGGATTGTTCTCGAGTACTATGAATTTCATTTTGAAAGAATTTATGAATTCCGGTAAAAAGATGAGCGAAATAATTATTAACGCTATTAAACACGGATTTACAGAACCGAATCCTCAGGTAGATTTTTCAGGGGAAGACGTTGCACGAAAATTATTGATCTTAATAAGAGAAATGGGTAAAGAGTATGAACTGAAGGATATTGAAGTTGAACCGCTTTTAAATATTACGTCGGGAAAAAAATTATCTTTTTTTGTCGAAGACACTAAAAAGTACAATGCTTATTTTGAAAAATTAAGGGACGAAGCATTAAAGTCGGGCAAAGAAATAATATATCTTGCCAGGTACGATCAGGGCAAAAGTAAAGTAGCAGTCGAGCTAATCGATAAGAATCATCCTTTTTACGGATTGAGTTCAAAAGAAAAGATTGTAGCTTTCAGAACGAGGTTTCATTACGAGCGTCCGTTAATAATTAAAGGTCATGGCGGAGGACCGGATGCAGCGGCAGCAGGAATTCTTTCGGATGTTTTAAAAATTTCAAGATACAGTATTAAATAATTTTTTTCTTGACTGCTATTGAATAATACTATATCTTTGCAACCAATTAATTGTTCTTAAAATTTATTGTCTTATCAAGAAAGGTCGAGGGAACAGGCCCGATGACGCCTTGGCAACCATCCCGTCTTTACGAGGGAAAGGTGCTAATTCCTGCCCCAACTTAAAAGTTGCGGGGAAGATAAGAAAGAGTTTTTAATCGAACCTCTTCCGGAATCTTCCCGAAGAGGTTTTTTTTTATCTAAAATCATCAGGAGTAAAAATGAGTAAGAAATATCGTTATGAAACATTACAACTGCACGCCGGACAGACGCCCGATAAGGCTACAAATGCGCGTGCCGTTCCTATATATCAAACCACTTCTTATCTGTTCAATAATTCTGAACATGCAGCAAATCTATTTGCATTGAAAGAGTTTGGCAATATTTATACTCGAATAATGAATCCTACAACCGATGTGTTCGAGCAGAGAATAGCCGCACTGGAAGGAGGAGTGGCAGCGCTGGCAACATCATCCGGTCAGTCCGCAGAAATGCTAACGATTACAAATATAGCTCAAGCCGCCGACAATATTGTCACTACAAGCTTTTTATACGGCGGTACATACAATCTGTTCAAGGTTACGTTACCCCGTCTTGGAATTAATTTTAAATTTGTGAATTCCGACGAGCCGGCAGAATTCGAAAAAGCAATTGACGATAAAACGAAAGCACTCTATATCGAAACGATTGGCAATCCGCGACTGAATGTTCCCGATATAAATGCGCTTGCTGAGCTGGCTCATTCATATAATATTCCATTAATTGTCGACAATACATTCGGGGCAGCTGGATATCTTTCCACCCCAATTAATCACGGTGCTGATATAGTTGTTGCTTCGGCTACAAAATGGATTGGCGGACACGGTACGTCAATAGGAGGCGTAATAGTCGATTCGGGCAAGTTTGATTGGGGCAACGGAAAATTTCCGTTTTTCACGGAACCGAGTCCCGGCTATCACGGACTGAAATTCTGGGAAGTATTTGGTAAAGATTCTCCGTTCGGAAATATTGCATTCATAATCCGGGCGCGAGTGGAAGGCTTGAGAGATTTCGGTCCATGTTTAAGTCCATTCAATTCATTTTTATTGTTGCAGGGTCTGGAAACTCTGTCGCTCAGAATCGAACGTCATTCACAAAACGCATTTAAACTTGCTCAGTGGCTCAGAAACGATTCGCGCGTTTCGTGGGTTTGGTATCCCGGATTCGAAGATAGCCCTTATCACGAAAATGCAAAAAAGTATCTCAATCATAATTTGTTCGGCTCTATGGTAGTCTTTGGCATAAAAGGTGGTCTCGAGGCCGGCAAGAAATTCATCGACAGCGTTGAACTTTCGAGTCTGCTGGCAAATGTGGGCGACGCTAAAACGCTTGTTATACATCCGGCATCTACAACGCATCAACAGCTTTCCGAAGAAGAACAAAAGACAGCCGGTGTAACGAACGATATGATTCGTGTTTCCGTAGGACTTGAACATATTGATGATATCATAGAAGATTTCGACCAGGCGCTGTCGAAAGCTGTAAAGTAAATTAAACTTAGAGGTTGCCGCTTTATTGACGGCATCCTCATATTTTCAAAATGAATCTGTTAATATGACTGCAAATACAAAATATATCAAACTCTACGTTGACGAGCCGCTTACTCTTCAGTCCGGCGCGCAATTAAAGAATATAAATGTAGCATATCAAACTTACGGTATACTCAATAAGTCGGGCGATAATGTAATCTGGATTTACCACGCTTTAACAGGTAATTCGCATGCAGCGGGAATTATTACCGAAGAGGAAGTGGAAAATTCCAAACCGTATGAATTCCTGTTTAAGTATAATAAAATGTTCCTCGGCAAATCCGGTTGGTGGGATCCGTTAATAGGTCCTGGCAAATTATTCGATACCAATAAATATTTTGTGGTATGCAGCAATTTTTTGGGCAGCTGTTACGGCACAACCGGCCCGACGGATATTAATCCCGAGACAAACGAAAAATATGGATTGGATTTTCCGAAAGTTACCGTAAGGGATATGGTAAAAGTTCAGAAAAAACTTGCCGATTATCTCGGAATAAAAAAAATAAAAGTTGCAACGGGCGGTTCGCTCGGCGGTATGCAAACTCTGGAATTACCTTTAATGTATCCTGGTTTTGTAAAAAGCATAATTCCGATAGCCACTTCAGCCGGGCACTCTGCATGGGCAATTGCATTCAACGAAGTAGCGCGCAATTCAATTATAATCGATCCCACTTGGAATAATGGTAATTATAAAGAACAACCTTATGCGGGACTTTCTAACGCGCGTAAAATTGCTATGATAAGTTACCGTTCGATGATTTCCTTCGAGAAAAAATTCGGACGCGAGAAAATACAATCGACAAATAATAAATTTCAGATTCAAAGTTATCTCGATTATCAGGGCGAAAAACTCGTCAAGCGATTCGATGCCAATGTATATTTATACATTACGTGGGCGATGGACTTTCATGATGTAGGCATTGAAAGGGGCGGAATTGAAAAAGCTCTTTCATCTGTCGATATACCTGCACTCTGTATAGGAATAAACACAGATGCACTTTATCCGGTAGAGGAACAAAAGCAAATTGCTGAATTGATGCCGTATTCGGAATACGCCGAAATCAATTCGATTCACGGACACGATTCATTTTTAATTGAATTTGAACAACTCGAGAAAGTCATAGCTAAATTTTTATCGAAGCATATTTGAAAAGGATTCATAACTTAATTGGTGATTTATTTTAACCGCAGAGTACGCAGAGAATATGAAAACTCTTGGCGCTCTTTGCGTCCTTTGCGGTTTAAAAATACTCAGTTAGAGTTAGTTCACCCGTAACGGGTGGTTTCGTTAAGACGAGCTTGTTGACATCTGTTACCTGAAGTGGTTCCTCGTTAAGCTTAAGAAAAAACTTTTAGCCTCAACTCTAAAAATCTATCACTTAAACATATCAACATTGGTCGACGTACAGACTGTCAATTTTCATTTCGTCTTTAAGAGACTACACATAATAACAGTTGTGTAAATAATCTATTCCAGCAGGTGACAAGCGCGTCAGATATCCGCGTGTGCAATGATGGTTCGTCATTATCAATCCGTCAGAAGATACGAATGCACCGGAGCATCCATTTTCGAATTGCAATGCGGATTTCATTACGTCTTCTGTCCACTCGTTGTCTGGTTTGAAGCCGTATTCAGATTCGAAGTAATAAATCGGAATAGCATCGAACGTTCACATTTTCCCAAATTCTTTGAGCGAGGACTTGACTTTGTTTAAATCAACTTGTTCTTAGATAGATTGCGATTTTAAGGTTAGGGATAGAACAAAAGTAGAACGATGCTTAATCTTGTCTTCATGGCTTTACTATGGAAGTGCTTTAAAAATAAAGCTGCCCGAAGTTTATGCTCCGGGCAGCAAAAAAAAATGTACGAACTAAATCAGTCTGTAATCTTTCCGGCTTTCAATTCGTCGGCAATTCTCCTGGCTTTATAAACTTTGTCTATTGCATAAACGATTGCTCTTACATCCACCGCTACGCATCTGTTGTTATGCGACATATAAATGAAGTTGCCTACAATACTATCCATATTGCCGTCGAAAGCAAGACCTACAACTTCTTTGTTTTTGTTAATAATGGCGCTGCCCGAATTTCCTCCTACTATATCATTGGTCGAAATGAAATTAAAAGGAGTCGATAAGTCGAAATCATCGGGTAGATGCGTCCATATATCGTGCAGGGTCCACGGGTATTCTTTGTTGAATGAATACCATCTGTCGTACAAACCATAGAATGTTGTAAAAAGAGGAGCTTTTGTGCCGTTGTAATTGAAGCTTGCAAGTTTACCGTCGCTTATTCTGAGTGTAAAGTTTGCATCAGGCGGAATCGATGTGCCGTAGATCTTGAAGATTACCTGTCCGAGCATATCGTCGTATATTTCCGTTGTATTGGAAATTTCTTCCGCTTTTTCTTTCAGTTCTTTCAGTTGTTCCTGGCTCTCTTTAATAAAGACGATTAACGGGTCGCCGGAATTGAGAATTGCCTCTGCTCCTTCTTCCGCAAGTTCAATAACTTTATCTTTGTCGTCGATAATGGAATTCTTCAACAGATATTCGGCAGCGTCTTTGCCTTTGTAATTTCCGAAAAGACTGCGGATATAATTGTCATCGTCTCCCAAATGCAACCTCATAAAATCTGCCCATACGGCAAGTTTGGCATTCTCAATCAAATTATCCAATTTGTCAGGATATAGATTTTGAATTGTTGAATCGAGCTTATCGCCTTTGTAGTCGGGCAATCTCTCCTCTTCAGGTTTTTTAAGTTCATTGGCAAAATCAACGAGCTTTTGTGCAATCGAAAAATATTGAGGTGTAAAACGGCGGTTAATAGTATAAGCCATAATTTTCGGACCGTATTGACGCAATTCGGTTTGAGTCTTTTCGATGTTTTCCCAGATAGAGCCGTATTTATCTTTCAGTTCAGGATTGTTCCACACGGCTTCCTGAAGTTTTCTCTGGAAATCTTTTTTACGAGCCATTAAATAGGGATCTGAAAGACCTTTGTAAATAGATGTAATTACTTTTTGAGCGTTGCCGATATTGACGCGCATATCTTCGAATTCTTTTGCTCTTTCAGGTGCGACCGATTTCAGTTTTTCGAGTTCATTGTAGTATGTATCGTAAATGAATGCATACCCTCTGTAGACGACGTCGCGGATATATTCGAGCTGGGCTACGGTTTTCAGCCGCTGTGTTGAACCGGGATTGCCTACAGTAAAGATCGGTTCGTTCGGCTCGATACCTTTTAACGTGAATTTGAAAAAGTTTTCCGGTTGAACAGGTTTTCCGTTTTCGTAAGCGCGATAGAGCGTGAAATCGAGATTGTAACGGGGATATGTAAAATTGTCGAAATCTCCTCCGAAATAGGCAATTTGCATTTCAGGAGCAAAAACCAATCGAATATCGTCATAACGTTTGTAGCCGTAGAGAGAGAATTTGGCACCGTTAAAAAGAGATACAACCTGAGCCCTCAATCCTGTTTCTTTTTCAAGATTCTCAGTCAACTCTTTTATTTTTTCTTCTTTGTTCTTGGTTTTTTCGTCTGCTGTTTCGCCTGTTTCGGCAGCGGTTTGAACTTCTTCCGTTACGTCTTTAATAAATACCAGCTGGTCGGCGTAGTAATTTGGAATTCTAATTTCGTCTTCTAAGGTTTCTGCAATAAAGCCGTCTGCTATTAAATCTTTATCTTTAGTCGATAACTCTTCCAGTACGCTACGCGCACAGTGATGATTTGTCATAATTAAACCGTCGGCAGATACGAACGATGCCGTACAACCGGGCAGTCTCAGAGCGGAAAGCCTTACGTCTTCAAACCACTCTTCGTTTGTCTCAAGTCCGTATGCTTCTTTGAAATGTTCCACGGGAGGATAGTCGAACGACCACATTTTCCCCGTGTCGAACTTCTGGGATTTAACGGTGTCGAGGTCAATTTGCGCATTAATGTTTAAGGCAAATGCGGCAAATGTGAAAAGTAAAAATAACCTGTTAATTAATTTTTTCATCAGTTCACCCAAATTTATTATTGCTGTTATCAAAAAATAAGATAGTTAAAATTTATAACCAAAGATGAAATGATAATGTTTGGAATACAGGGAATAGGGATTAGGGATTAGGTGTTTGTGGTTAGAGAGTTCAAGGTTCGTCGTTAAAAAATCGAGCAATGGCGAACATACACCGAGAACGTTTTTGTGAACTGATCTGCTGCGGGTTAAACAAACTCAAACTTAGTACTTCTTAAACCGCAGAGCACGCGAAGAACGCCAAGATTATTAAATTATTTGCGCACTTATCCCAAATAGGAAAAGAATGTTCTTAGTACAAAGTGATATTTTTTTTAATGAATAAAAACCGAGAAATTATAAACATCATAATTCCCATGCTTAAATAAAAATATCTTTTGAAAAGTAGGGACGGATTGTGTGTAGATCTTTTGTGCCGCCCGAACTACAACTGTTAACATAAAAAATGACAGGCGTTTCACCTTCGAAAACTGGAATTAAATTTACTATCGAGTAACAATGCCTGCATTATATTATGTAATGTGTGGCGGTTTTTGCATTGCAGTCGGGACACATAAAGCCGAGCGACTCGGCTTCTTCGATTGTTTCTGCGGGAAAGATACTTCTGCAAACTGAATTGTTACATACAATTAATTTCAATCTGTTATTCTGTAAAATTTCTTATAAGCGGAAGCAAAAATATCCCAAATAAAATTATACGTCTATACCTAAATTAATGCACGGCATAAAAATGATACAAAAAACAGCCGAACGTGTAATTTATTGTTCCATTTCCTTATGGCTTTTTATAATTTAAAGTAGTGAAAAATGTAAAGTGGGGTTGTTATGAAAATTATCACAAAGCTTATATTATTTTTAATAATTGCTGCAGTTACCGTTTCGGCACAGAAGCGGGCTATGACAGTTGAAGATTTGTGGTCGATGAAAAGGATTGGCAGTTTCGACCTATCGCCAGACGGTTCAACTATTGCGTTCGACGTAACGACTTATGATATTAACCAAAACAAAGGGAATAGCGATATCTATTTAATTAATTCCGATGGTACAAATTTGCGTCCGCTGAAAGCCATGCCCGAAAACGAAAGCAATCCTAAATTCTCTCCCGACGGTAAATCGATAGCTTATGAATACAAAGGTCAGATATGGATATGCGATTTAAATGGGGCAAACGATAGACAATTGACGGATATTTATACTGGTGCATCGGGAATGGTCTGGTCGAAAGACGGCAGGCAAATTTTATTTGTTTCCGAAGTTTATCCGGACTGTTCCGACCAGAGCTGTAACGAACTGAGAGATAAGAAAATAGAGGAAAGCAAAGTAAAAGCACGAATAATAACCGAATTGATGTTCCGTTCGTGGAATCGCTGGCGCGGCGAAAAAAGGAGCCACCTCTTTTTGTATGACCTCGATAAAAATGAATACTATGATTTAATCCAGGGTAGCAGTTTCGACGTCCCTCCGATTGACCTGGGCAGCGTTCAGGATTATACATTTTCGCCCGACGGCAAAGAAGTGGCTTTTGTAATGAATACAGATAAAATGCTGGCAATCAGTACGAATAATGACGTTTTCGTAATCAATCTGAACAACGTTCAAAAAGGAAAACCGGCGCCGTACAAAAAAATCTCCGTAAGTCAGGGAAACGACAATCAGCCGGTCTATTCACCCGACGGTAAATTTATTGCTTTCAGGTCGATGAAAAGAGCTGGTTTCGAAGCAGATAAACAGGACATAATGATTTACAACAGAGCCTCCGGTACGTTAACCAACATAAGTGAAAAGATCGATCTTTCCGCGGGACAGATTGTCTGGTCGCCCGATGGAAAATATATTTATTTCGATGCCGCCAACGAAATTTATAATTCAATCTATCGTATTAATGTTTCGAACGCTAAAACTTTGATGTTCGTAAAAGACGGAGTTAACAATTCGATGTTAATTTCTAAAGACGGGGAGGAGATTTTTTTCAAACGTCAGAAAACAACACTGCCCTGCGAAATATTTGCATTTAAGACTAACGGTGGAGGTATGCGAAAGATTACGGAGCTCAACAAAGAATTGCTTTCGGGCATCGAATTCAATGAAGCCGAGACGTTCTGGAGTGTAGGAGCTGAAGGTGCAAAAGTTCAATCAATTTTAATTAAGCCTCCTTTCTTTGATCAGGATAAAAAATATCCGTTGTTGTTTTTGATTCACGGTGGTCCGCAGGGTTATTGGTCGGACGATTTTCATTATCGCTGGAATCTTCAGATGTTTGCGGCAAAAGGTTACGTAGTTGTAGCTCCGAATCCTCGGGGCAGTACGGGTTATGGACAAAAATTCGTCGATGAAATTTCCGGCGATTGGGGCGGAAAAGTTTATATCGATTTAATGAACGCTTACGATTATGCGCTCGATAATTATAAATTTATCGATTATAAAAATACATTCGCGGCTGGCGCTTCCTACGGCGGATATATGATTAATTGGATCCTTGGACACACAGACAGATTCAACGCTCTGATTTGCCACGCCGGGGTATTCAATCTGGAAAGTATGTACGGTACGACTGAAGAGCTGTGGTTCCCCGAATGGGAATTCAAAGGCACTCCATGGAATAACAGACCGTTATACGAACTCTGGTCGCCACATCGTTACGCGGACAATTTTAAGACTCCAACATTAATCATTCATGGAGCTAATGATTTCAGAGTGCCTGAAGGACAGGCGTTTGAACTTTTTACAACATTGCAGCGCAAAGGTGTGCCGAGCAAATTGCTCTATTTCCCGGATGAATATCATTTTGTCACAAAACCGCAGAATTCATTATTATGGTGGAAAACAATCTTCGAATGGCTCGACGAATATAAAAAATAAGGAGGGTAATAATGAGTTACGAATTAGACGACATAACAAAAGATTTTGATACTCAGGAGAAAGTGCTTGAAGGTAAAAAAGTAGTTGAAGAAAAATTATGGGAAAAACTCGAGCGGGTCGGTAAAAAAATAAGTTTTGCAAAAGACATAAAAGCGCTATACAGATATATGATTGATCCGAACGTATCGTGGTACCGCAAATCGATTGTTGTGGGTGCTTTAATTTATTTCATATCTCCCATAGATACGATTCCAGACCTCGCACCGCTAATCGGTTATCTCGATGATCTAGGAGTAGTTACAGCAGTGCTAAAATTTTTGGGTCACGAGTTGATGAGTTATTATGAGTAATTGATTATAGGTGAAGTGGAAATAATAATACTCCATTAATATATCAGCAGAGTGACAATTTAAGACAGGAATGTTTTTGTTAATTTAGATGAATGATACAAAGTTAGATTTCTGTTCTCGGGAAAACAGCGTTGATTGCCTCGGGAAACCTTTCAGTCCATCAAGTCTTAATAGATTTTGGCTTTGTTAAGATCAACTTTAAGCTGTTCGATTATTTCTGTTGTTATCTCTATTTTTAATTTTTTTACTGACTACCGAAAGGCAGTTCAGATATTGTTTAACTGTAATTTGTTTTTTATAAGATGAAAAACCTTTCATGGATTTTCATCAAGCTAAGTGCTGTTTGCGGAGTTTACTTTGATGAAACTCGATGCTTCACAGCACTTAGCTAATTTTTTACTTTAATCATTTACACAAAATTGTTTACACTCCCAATCTCGAAGGCTTTGATTATTTATTTTATCAGCATCAATTTTTTAGTCGATACAAAATCACCTGCCTGCAATCTGTAGAAATAAACTCCGCTTGCGAGATTAGAAGCATCGAAATCTACTTTATAATTCCCTGGCAACTTTTCTTCATTAACAAGAGTTGCAATTTCTTTCCCCAAAACATCATATAACTTAAGTGATATGTGACTGGCGACTGGTAACTGGTAACTGATAACTGTACTTGGGTTAAAAGGATTGGGATAATTTTGGAAAAGAACAAACTCTGTTGGCAAGCTTGTGTTGTCTCCTTCAATGTCTGTCGGAACAAACGGTGTATAAGTTTCTTTGTACATTAAATAACCGTCATTACCATGACCGGTTATATCTTTTGTAGTTTTATCAAAATTATAGTATGCTGTTAATCCGGCTTCTTTGCCGGTAAGCTTATTGTACATGTTTGCTTTTATTTCATCACCGGTTAAAGCTCTATTCCAGAATCTTAACTCGTCAATAATTATCCCGTCTATATAGCGATAGTAGTTATCACCGCCGATAAATACACTGCCTTGTCCGGTGATTAAATTTCCTGTTGCTGTTTGTTTACCGACTTCATTACCGTTAATATAAATTTTAAAATTATTTTCTCCTGCGTTTGCATCATAAGTCATTGCAACATGAACCCAGGTATTGTTTGGAATCGGATCACCACCACCTAAAACAAATCCCCCATTTTCTGTAGCGATTCTTGCATCAAGCTTACCGTCTCGCCATTGTCCAAGTATATACGGACCCCATGCGCCGTCTACCCCGGTCTCTGCTTTGTAAATAAAATAGCAATCATAACCTTCTCTACGATTAACATTTATCCATGCTTCAGCAGTCATAGCAGATGTAAAATTAAGATCGGAACTTGCCGGAATTTGCATATTGTCCATTCTTTCGTTTCCTGTTCCGTCACCGACGTTATTAATAGTTACAAATTGAATAGCATAATTTTCTTCAGAGGGCTCTGCAATTTGCGATTCAATTTTTTGATAGAAAATATCGTTATCACCGAATACCCCGGTTGAAAACCATGTACAATAACCCTCAACAACATAATGCAAATTACCCTCTTCATCTATTTCAAACTGTGGCATATCTGCCTTACGCCATGAAAAATATGGACCTAAAAGCTTAGGACTATCAAACGTTGCGCCTCCATCGGCTGATGATAAATACTTTGGAGCAGTATTGAAAATAAAAACCTTTTTCCCGCTTGAATCATTCGGATCAATTTTAACTAAAGGCCACCAAACACTATTTAAAAATTTTGTACCATCAGGCGCTGTTATTTCCTGAAGATTTTCAAACGAAGCACCAGCATTGGATGATCTTTTTAAAAACAATCTTCCGTTAGTTGTTAAAAAAATTACATAAACATAATTTCCTTTTGCGGCTATTGTTTCCTGCCCGGCTTGAATAGGCAAATTGCCCAATTCTGCTACGGTAAGATTAATTGCATCTTCAAAATTATCTCCTCTGTCTGTTGATCTTTTAAAATAAACAGAATGCTTATCTTCAGCATTATAACCCGTCCAGATCACATACAAATTATTTCCATCGGCAACAATTTTAGGCTTTGGGTGATAATCATAAGGAGAATAAGTTTTATGTACACCATTTGAAGAAGGAACCGATATCATTTGAGAATTGAAAGTAAGCCCATCATCATGCGAGGTTGCAACATACAAACGGCCTTCCTGCAACCCGTAATAATAATAATGGTACAGATACATTACGTGAATATCATCGCCGTTTATTATCATATCGTAAACGCTCCAGCCTCCCCCGCCTTCGGTTATTGAATATGCTGTCCGGTCGGTAAAAGTATTCCCACCATCCGTACTAATTTTAATTGTAAATGAATTATTAACCTGCCAATTGCATTGATTTCTAAACCCTATATAAAGCTTACCGTTTATTGCGACAATTTTTGTGTCATATAAATGCCATGCGCCGGGTTCTGTAGCAATAACCTTTGGTTCTTCAAAAGTAGCGCCGCCGTCCGTTGATTTAATAAGGGTTAGCTTGCCAAACCATGTGCTGCCTTCGCCGTACCCTGATACTACTACGTAAACATTATTTCCGTCGACAGCAAGCTTTTTATAAAATGCCGAACTTAAAATATTATTAAAATTATCGCTAAATAAAATCTTTTTAGTTTCCCAGTTATTACCTCCATCTAAAGATCGGCGATAAAAAACAAACCGTTTTGTGTATGCACTATCGCTTAGCCAAACCGTGTGAATTATAGAGCCGTTGATTGCGATTTCTGCTGCGTAGTCGCTTTGACCGGAATGTTCATCTGGATATTCTTCAGAAAGGTTTTTTATCCAGTAACTAAGATTTGCATTGTTTGCTACGGAAGGAGCGGGTCCTTTTTGAATAGATTGTGCGGATAAATTAATAGTAAATACAATTAAGCAGCACACTAAAAATATTCGTTTCATCATTACCTCCGATTTTTTGCAATTCTATATTGCATTTTGCAGTCATAATTCTCAATGACGCATTTGCGTCATTTTAAGGAGAGAGCTAAAGGATACCTTGCTTAATTGCTTTTACTACGGCTTGTGATTTGGAATGGACTTGCAGTTTCTGGTAAATATTCCTTATATGATTTCTTACCGTATGCAGGCTTATAAACAATTTTTCCGAAATCTCATCGTTGCTTAAGCCTGTTATTATTAGAGAAAGGATTTCTTTTTCCCGTACAGAAAGGCAGCTCGTTTCATTTTTCTTAGGCACGTAATTCATAAATAAATTTAATGCCTGCTTAGCTATTATTGGCGTTATAGGAGCTCCTCCTTCTACCGCATCTTCTATAGCTTGAAGGATTCTGGTCGGAGGTGTCTTTTTCAGAATATAACCGTCCGCTCCTGAGAGTATTGAATGAAAAACTTTCTTGTCTTCCTCAAATACTGTTAGCATAATAATTTTTGAATTAGGAAATTTCTTTTTAAGCAGAGGCAGTCCTTCTATTCCGGACATTCCCGGAAGGTTTATATCAAGTAGAATTACATCAGGCTCTTCTTCATTTTTTAAGGCACTTTCTATAGAATCAAATTCACCCGAGCAAATGAATCCTTCCGCAGAATTTAGAATAAAGGAAATGCTCTTCCTGAATTCAACGTGATCTTCAATTATTGAAACTCTAATGCTCATTCAAATTGCTTTTTTAGATTTATTACCGGCAAATATTTAATCTTTCATTATCTGAAGCAATAGTCCATTTATGTCAATTTTCTTTTTAGTCTGATTTCAGTTCCATTGCCGGGTTTTGAATTTATTGAAAGTTCGCAGCCAGATTCATTCGATCTTTTAATAATATTTTTTATGCCGTGCCCGTGAAAACTATTTCCGTCACTTTGATCACCAGTAATTATTTTTTCAGGTAGAAAGCCTATGCCGTCATCTGCTAATGAAATTAATACATATCCGTCTGATGCTTCAGCTTTGAAGTTTACATGAATAGCTTTCGAATGACGGATTATATTATTCATTGATTCCTTGAAGATAAGATAAATGTTTCTTCTTACTGCATCCGGAATTGAATAGTCGAAATTATTAAGATTTATTTGAGAATTAAAATTGATTGAATTAACAGAGCAGATATCTGAAATTAACATCCTAAGCCGAAAAATTAAATCGCTTAATTTATCGTGTTCAGGTGAAACTGTCCATACAATATCAGTTATTGATTCGGTCGCATCAGCCAAAAGAGAATTTACTTTGTTTACCAGGAGAGCTTCCTCGCTAGACTGGTTATTCAATTTACTCTTAAGTGTTTCGGCATAAATAACCGCACTGCTGATTGTCGAAGCTAGATCGTCATGAAGGTCCCTCGCAATTCTATCCCTTGTTTCCTGCTTTTCTTTTTTTGCTATCCTCACGAATATCACCCGTTCATAAAAAAGATATAGAATAAGAAAATAAGTTAGTATTGAAGATGCTGGGATGAGTGTTGACTGCACCGTATCTTTATAATTAAATAAAAAGATTTGTACCATGTAAACTGCAAGCGCCGATAAATGGAAAAATATACTGAACATGTTGTTCCAGTTGTATCTCCTTTTACCGTATACCGAGGAAATTAAAATCAGAATTAAAATAAATGCAATCTTCCCGCCTTCAAATTGAATTTCAGGATCAATTATAGACCTCTTTAGAAATTTTAAGGTTTGAGTTCTGAAAGCCGCAATTCCATCTTCCTCACTTAAAAAGATTTTTTGCCCCGGTTTTATATTTCTTAAAGTTTTTTTGATATGACTTACCGGGAAATAAATAACTATGTCATATAATTCATTTTTATCCGCTCCGAAATGTACTTCCATTGAATTGTGCGATGAATATCCGGAACCGCCGTTAATTTCACGGAAGCCGACAAGTCCTTCCTGCTTTTCGGCAAAGCCTTTTTTATAAAGCCATACTTTAGCGCCGATAGCATCCCTGTTGCTTATAGTTCCGTTTATTTTCAATAATATGAAATTGTTGTTATTCAAATTATTTATGTAAAGTTTACTCGAGCCGTTAACATAATTTGCGGCGTAAAGGTCCATGTCTCCGTCATTATCAACATCGCCAGCCGAAGTTCCGGTACCGTAGCCTGAAAGCCGTGCTCCCGTTTGAATTGTAATGTCGACAAATTTTTTCCCATTAATATTTTTGTATAATATATTAGAGCCGACATTTGAGATGTATAAATCAACAAACCCATCTTGGTCAAAATCCGCAAATGTTGCGCTGTAAGTTAGCAATGAATCAATACCAAGATATTCTCTTGTTACGTCTGTAAAGATTCCCTTTCCGTTATTTAGATAAAGCCGGTTTGAAGTTTTTCTGTTTGCAACAAACAGATCAAGGTAACCGTCGTTATTTACATCCGCAAAAGCTGCACCGTTGCTTTTGGTATAAAGCTCGCCGCCAGTTCTCGAAATGCCGGTTATGTTTTGAAACTTAACAACACCATTTTGCGAAATATTTTTATAAAGGATGTTTGGAAGTCCCCAATTGGTTACATATAAATCAAGTTTCCCGTCCCCGTCAATATCAGCAAATGAAGCACACATACCTCCGTATTTTGTTGCAAGTCCGGCTGATTCGGTTACATCTTCAAAATATCCGTTGCCGTTGTTTATGTAAAGACGGTTGGATGAATATTCGTTTGTAATAAACAAATCAACATCGCCATCATTATCCACATCGCCGAAAACTGCCATGTTGGTTCTTTCCTTCGAATCGCATGCTCTTCCTTTCTGGCAGGTTACATTTCTGAAATAACCGTCTCCGTTATTCAATAATAATTTATTTTTCCCGCCAAGATTACATAGATAAATATCTTCATCGCTGTCATTATCAATATCCGCAGTGCCTGCACCAAGAAAAATTTCTGTCGGAGCGTTGATGCTTGAATCTCCTGTAATACCGGTGGCTCCCCTGTATGCCGCTTCATCTTCAAAATGAATTTGTTTAGTTTCACTTTCAATTCCAATATAAAGCCTGTTGGGATCAAAAATACAGACAGCATAAATATCATTAATACCATCGTTGTTAAAATCCTCTATAGAAATTCCATATTCGTCCTTAACATCTTTATTGAAAGGTGTTATTTTAACCTGCTCAAATCCTAAATTAATTTTGCTGCTGTTTCCCATTGATAGTGAATAATGCAGTATTGTACCTTTATCACCGATAGCCCATCCCTCATTTGATGAAAGCATAAAAATATCATGAAGGTTTTCTTTAGTTGGAGAATAAATTTGTTCCCAATTTTTTTTATTATAATGAATAATTAAACCTTTAACGCCTACTCCCCAAATCTCGCCATCTTTAAGGAAAAACAACCGTTCAATATTTTTGAACATTGAGTTTGTTGAATGCAAATGCCATCTGGAATCCGAATAATAATATAATTTGTTGTTAGTCATAACATAAACCATAGCATGATTGGAAAAATCGATGAATAATATTTCCTCACCTTTTAGCTGCTGGGTCCATTTGTTATTCTTATAATGAAATAAACTATGATCAATAGTAGAAAGCCAGATATTGTCTTTGCCGCTCCCGAAAACATTGTTAATGCCCCAGGGTGTATTGGGAAGTGGTAAAAATTCCCGTTTATTATTTCTTAAGAAGATAAGCTCCCTGTCTCCTGCAAGAAAACCTTCATTCTTATTAATAAAATAAATTGCGCTAATCTGGTTAGCTAACGGATTATATTTAGCCTTCCACGCAGTGCCGTCAAAATAATAGAAATCAGATCCGTTTAAAACGTTTGAACATGCTGCCCAATAATTACTTTTATCGAGCATATAAAAGCAGTTGATTCCTTGCATAAGCAACGATTGACTGGAAATTCCCCACTCCTTTCCGTTGAACTCCAGTAAATATCTCCCGGTAATAAATCCCTTCTCCCTTGATACCATAAAAATCCTATCAAGATTATTCTTTAAGGGAGAATGGAAAATGGTCCATGAACTTGAATTATTACGAATTGACTTTTGTGAATAGATTTCCCCGTCAGCAAAAAATAAAAACTGAAAGATTAGTAGATATTTTATTTTGGCAATCATAAAGACCTTGCCTTTGCGTTAATATAATAATAGCATGAAAAAATTAAAAGTTTTTTCATTCCTCCATTATAATAAATTTGCCTCGATAATCTGTATTCTTCTCTATATCAAATTGAATTAAATTCCTTCTTGGATACTATTTGTTTTACAAAATATTATCCCAGATTTGTCATTAGAGAAAAGTCTGTTTTGACAAACATAGAAATAATATCTAATGAATAACATTGCATATTTTATAAAATTCTTAATTGCTACTTTTAATTGCCACGAGCTT
>DYLP01000019.1 GCA_020722005.1 Melioribacter roseus | reverse complement strand
AAAAAGAAAAGCCTCAGTTGTTTACCGAGGCTTAGTTTATTTGTAGCGGGGACAGGACTTGAACCTGCAACCTTCGGGTTATGAGCCCGACGAGCTACCAATTGCTCCACCCCGCGATATAATTTTTTAATTTTTTCTCTTAAGCTTATGAGCCCCGTACGAGCTACTCCCGATCTTGCGGGACTCCACTCCGCGAAATAATCTTGGAGTCGTTTCAAATTTTGGACTACAAATATAGAAAACTGTCGATTAGTTGTCAATCTTATCGTAAAAAATTATCATTTTTTGTCCTTTGTTTATTTAAAAAGCTTGATACTTTTGTTTATTGTAATAATTTTGGGTAGAAGTTTTGTTGAACAATAGAGCAAACTATGTTGAAGAGTCTTTATATAAAAGATTATGCACTTATAGAAGAGATTGAAATTGAATTTCACGGTGGTTTGAATATCATAACGGGTGAAACAGGTGCCGGCAAATCGATTCTTATTGATGCAATGGGTCTACTCTTAGGCGACAGAGCTTCTTCGGAAGTCGTCCGAAAAGGAGCAATTAAGTCAATCGTGGAAGGAATATTCGATATCAGAGGGCATCAAAAAGTAATCAGCTTGCTCTCTGAGAATGAAATCGATATTTATGATGATTTGATTGTACGAAGAGAAATTTCAGTAAAGGGTACGAATAGATGTTTCCTGAATGATTCACCAGTATCACTATCTCTAATTAAAGATATTGGGAATTACCTTGTCGATTTACACGGTCAGCACGAACATCAGTCACTTCTCAGAATTTCAACTCACATTGAACTGGTCGACGAATTTGCCAGAAATGAATCGATGCTCAATAATTACAAACAAAACTTAATTCTACTCAAGAAAGAAATAATTAAATACGAAGAGCTTGTTTCGAAAGAAAATGCACTGAAAGAAAAATATGAACTCTATAGTTTTCAATTAAAGGAGATAAATGAAGTAGACCCTCAACCTGATGAAGAGGAAGCACTGGAAAAAGAATTGAATCTACTCGAAAACAGTGAACAATTGATTGAACTTTCCGAAGAGATTTATCATCTGCTCTACGAAGAGGAAAATTCGGTACACGATCGTATCAATTATATTAAAAACCGTATTGCTGAATTGACGAGGATTGATTCTTCCGTGAGCGATAAACTAAACGAAATTGAGTCAGCCTCCATTATTATTGCAGAAGTTTCTAACTTCTTCAGAAGTTATAAAGATAAAATTGATATCGATCCTGAACGACTTGAAAATATACGACAGCGTCTGAACGCTTTTAAATTATTGAAAAAAAAGTACGGTGGTTCAATTCATTCAGTTTTAGAATACAGAGACAAAATTGCAGCCGAAATTCAGACTACCGAAAATTTCTCTAGCTTGAAAGAAGAGCTTCTGAAAAAAATCGAATCCCTCAGAAAAGAATGCGGCTTGCTATCAATTGCCTTATCGGAAGCTCGTAAAAAAGTTATACCAAAGATTAAAAAGGAAATCGAACAAGCTCTCAAAAATCTGGGTATCCCTAACAGCAATTTCCAGGTTAAGATCGAAAGAGAAAGGCTTGAAAATGATAATAACTACTTATTGATTGACCAGGAGAGAACTGGTTATAACGAAAGAGGCATTGATAAAATTGAATTCTTTATTTCCACTAATTTGGGTGAAGATCCAAAACCATTGACAAAAGTTGCATCGGGAGGCGAAATTTCCAGAATTATGCTGGCGCTCAAATCGATCCTTGCTAAATCTGATCGACTCCCAATTCTAATATTTGACGAAATCGATACAGGCATCAGTGGTTCGATTGCCCAGAAAGTAGGCTTTGCTCTGAAAGAACTTGCTTCCTCTCATCAAATAATTGCTATAACCCACCTGCCCCAGATTGCGGGTCTGGCAGATCATCATTACGCTGTCGAAAAGAAAAAATCGAATGGCAGAATTATCAGCACTATCAAAATTCTGAACGACGATGAAAAACTTAGAGAAGTGGCTAAATTAATCAGTGGTGAAGAAATTACCGAGGCGGCGCTTGACGGAGCACGGGAGCTGATGAAAAGTAAAAATTGATTTGACTCACAGCTTTAATAAAGGAATTTTGGTTAAATTGAATTATCAATTAAGAGGAGAAAACAAATGCGTATCAATAAAAAACTTTTAGTAGTTGTATGGTCATTAATTTTGTTGTCTGTTCAGATTAGAGCGCAGTCTCTCTCAGAAACTGTTTCGAATTTATCGTCGACTGTTGGCGAAGCTTATGTGGCTCCTGTAGTATCGGCATTCGGTTCTAATTTAAATTCTGGATGGATATCAGACATTCCCGAAGCAAAAATTCTTGGCTTCAAACTTAATTTGAAAGTGGTGGGAATGGGTTCTTTATTTTCTGACGATGTAAAACGATTCTCTGCAACCGGTGATTTTTATTTTAATGATACACAAGCAGAACAGATTCTTGCCAATTCGGGAATCGATCCTTCCAATCCGGATTATGATAATTTGAAGCAAGAAATTATGGGCAAAAAGTTCAATGTAAAATTCTCAGGTCCAACAATTGTAGGAAGTAAAAACGAATTTCTGAAAGTTAAATTTGAGGGCGGCAGTTTTTATAACGGTCGTTATGATCTCAAGCCATATGAAATAGCAATCGAAGAAGTAAAGGGGTTCCTTGATGAATTGCCGGCTTTCCCAACTGCAGCAGTTCAATTGAATGTTGGAACCATACTTGGTACTAATTTCTCTCTAAGATATTTACCTTCTATTGATATCAAAGACATGGGTAAATTTACATTCTGGGGTTTGGGTGCAATTCACAATTTAAATGTATTTTTCAGCAATCCTTTGCCGCTGGATTTATCCATTGCTGCTTTTTATCAGCAATTGAAAGTAGGCGACATTTTTGAAACTAAAGCAACACAGTATGGTATTTTTGCCAGTAAAAAGTTCGGAATGTTAGTTTCAATTACACCTTTTGCAGGCTTGACGCTCGAATCTTCTAAAACCACAGTAAATTACGATTATCAGTCGAATGAAACTGTTAACGGTGTACCCGTTCCTCCTACGAGAGTTTCATTCGACCTCGAAGGCGATAACTCGAGCGCTTTAACCGTTGGTTTTAACTTGAGTCTTATAGTTTTTGATATCGTAGCCGACTATAAAATGGCAAAAACCAATACAGCTACTTTGGGATTGGTAATCGGATTTTAAGAGATAATTCACCGTGAATAAATTAGCAATTTATGTTCATATACCCTTTTGCGACCATAAATGTATTTATTGCGATTTTTATTCAATTACGAATTATAAAAACGAAGGGACTTACTTAGATTGCTTAAAAAAAGAAATTTTGCATTATGCAAATTTGTATTCAGATGATTACAAAGTTAATTCGATCTATTTCGGCGGGGGCACACCTTCATTCGTCTCCCCCGAATATATTTCTGCAATACTTAAGCAAATCGAACAATCTTTCCAGATTTCGAACGATGTGGAAATTACGCTTGAAACAAATCCCGGTACTGTTGATGATAAAAAACTCGGCAGTTTTCTTGATGCCGGAATTAATCGCATGAGCGTTGGTATTCAATCGTTCGACAAGGATGAACTTAATTTTTTAACCAGGATACACGACGCCGAGACGGCAAAAGAATGCGTACTGAAAGCCTTTGATGCTGGCTTCGAAAATATTAGTGTCGATTTAATTTTCAATCTACCCGGTCAGAGCATAGAAAAATGGCTGACCAATCTGAATGAAGCTGTTAAATTGCCCGTCAGGCACGTTTCGGCATACAGCCTTATTCTGGAAAAAGGAGCTATACTGAATAAGATGGTTCTCGACGGCAAAGTTACTCTTCAGGACGAGGATTACGACGCCGAACTTTACGAAACGACAATCGATTTTCTTGAATCGAAAGGATTCCTTCAATACGAAGTTTCCAACTTTGCACAACCAGGTTACGAATCTGTTCACAACAAGGCATACTGGCAATATGGCGATTATCTCGGTTTTGGAACCTCTTCGCATTCGTTCATAAAAAATAAAAGGTGGTGGAATTATTCGAGTCTCGAATTTTATAACAGAGCAGTCAACGAAAGAGGGCATGCCATTGCAGGCAGCGAAGTTTTAACTCCGAATATGATGCTCGAAGAATTTGTAATGCTGGCGCTAAGAAGCGATGGCATTGACATTGCTGCATTAAAGAATCGTTTCGGTAAGAAATGGCTTGATGATAATCAACCGATTTTAGAGAACCTTAAATCAAACGGCTTCTTGAATATTGAAAACGGCTTTATTCGTCTTACGAAAAAAGGTTATCTGCTCTGCGACGAGATCCTGTTAAATTTCATTTTCTGATCCAGAATTTGCTTATTGCACTAAATATTTATAGATTTGCATACTCTCATTCGCCCCTTAGTGGGCGATTTTTATTTGTGTATTATGGAAAAAGAAATATTAAAACAGAAAATTGATAATATTATCTCTCAAAAAGGTTTTTTCCTAATAGAATTAATATTGCGAGGAGATAAGAAACAAAGGATAATTGAAATTTTTATCGACGGAAAGGAACCTGTAACTACTTCTGTTTGCGCAGAACTAAGTAGAATTATCAAGGATAAGATCGAAGAAGAGAAATTGATTGATTCAAATTATCGTTTGGATGTTTCTTCTCCTGGAATCGAACGTCCTCTTAAATTTCTTGAACAGTATTATAAGCACATCAACAGAAATTTTGAAGTTCATTTTCAGGCAGGAGATGAAAAACTCATGATTAATGGTAAATTAATTCGGATTGAAGACGACAAATTAATTTTTGAAGTTAAGTCAAAATCTGCAAAAGAAAACGACGAATACGTAATAAATTTTAAAGATATAAATAAAGCCAAAGCTTTAATTAGCTTTTGATTTGGAGGAATAATAAATGAACCCAGAAATAGTCGAATCGTTTGCCCAAATGGTGCGGGAAAAAAGTCTCGACAAAGACGTTCTCGCAGGCATTATGGAGGAAATATTCGGTCTTCTCGTTAAAAAGAAATTCGGTAATGATGCCAGATACGATGTCGTGGTCAATATGGACAAAGGCGATATTGAAATTTTTCTGGAACGTACAATCGTCGAAAAAGTTGAAAATCCCTCTACTGAAATCAGCATAGACGAAGTTAATGAAAGAGGTAACGAAGAAGAACTCGAAATAGGTGACGACTACGTCGAAAAAATAGAATTGTCCCATTTCGGAAGGCGACTTATTAATCTTGCTCGTCAGAATCTCAATCAAAAAATTAGAGAAATCGAAAAAGATATTGTTTACAATGAATACAAAGAAATGATTGGTGAAATTGTTGTGGGCGATATTTATCAGGTTAGAAGAAATGACGTGCTTGTTAATCATAACAAGAACGAATTGATTCTGCCGAGGAATGAACAAATTCCGCGTGAAAAATATAAAAAAGGCGAAACCATCCGCGCTGTTGTTAAAGAAGTCAAAAAGAATCAAAACGGTCCGGTTATAATCATATCACGCGCCGACAATATGTTCCTGCGTCGTTTATTCGAAATTGAAATTCCCGAAATTTACGACGGCGTTATCGAAATCAAAGGAATTGCAAGAGAACCAGGCGAAAGAGCCAAAGTTGCCGTTGAATCACAGGATGCACGTATCGACGCCGTAGGTGCATGCGTCGGTATGAAAGGCGTTCGTATTCATGCCATCGTGCGCGAATTGAATAATGAAAATATTGACGTAATAAATTATTCGGACGACCCGGTGGTATTCATTCAAAGGTGTCTTGCCCCAGCTAAATTACGTCAGATTGAAATTGACGAGGAAAATAAAAAATGTACTGTAACAGCAGATACCGACCAGATCTCTTTAATCGTCGGTAGAAACGGTGTTAATATTCGCCTGGCAATGAAACTGACGGGCTACGATATTGAAGTCCTCCGTCAGGAAAAACAACTCGACGAATACGAAGAAGATATCGAACTACCTGAACTCAGAGATGAACTTGGCAGTGATATTGTCGACATTCTTATTAGTAATCGCTTTGAAACTGCTGTTGAAGTTCTTAAAGCCGGCGTCGATAAACTAAAAAATATTGAAGGCATCGGCGAAGAAAAAGCTAAAGAGATAATTCAAATTCTCGAAAACCAGTTTGAAGAAGAAGAATAAAAAATTTAGGTACTCAAATGCCGGAAGTAAAAAATAAAAAATTAAGGATTTACAAGTTCGCTTCTGAATATAATTTGCCTACAAACCAGATTATTGAATTTCTTCAGAAGAAAGGATACGATGTAAAAAATCATATGTCGATTTTGAGCGACGAAATGGAAAGCGATATACGCGAACATTTCAAGAAAGATATCGAAAAAGCAGAACAACACTATAAAAAGATATCCGAATTCCAGAAGAAACGAGGTGGCGGCGAAGAACCCAAACTGGAAGAGAAAACCGAAACTGCCATAAATGTAGAACCCAAAGAAGTTAAAGAGCCTGAAAAAGAAAATATTCCTGAAATAGTTCAAATCGAAGAAATTCCGGAACCACAAGCTGAAGAATTTGCTAACGTAGAGGAAGTTACACAACCTGAACCAGTTGAAACTATAACAGAAGAGGAAACTCCAGCAGAAAGCGATAAATTCAAAACTCCGGCAGAAAGAGAACTTGAAAACAGGAATAAAGGCTTAAAAATTGTCGGTAAGATTGAACTTGAAAAGGAACAGAAAAAGAAAAAAGAAGAAAAATCCGAAGCCGAAAAACCGATAGAACCTCAAGTGGTACTCGAAGATAAAAAAACAAAGCCAGAGGACGAAAAAACAGAAGAACCCGTTAAAAAGAAAAAGAAGAAAAAATTAAAAACCAAGGGGAAAGGAAAAGAAGACAAAGTTGATGAAGCAGTCTCAAAGAAAAAAAGAAAACTTAAAAAATTTCAGGTAGACAAAAAAGAAGTTGAAGAAGCAATTAAGCGAACGCTGATGAGCATGGACGATTCGTCCATATCTGAACGCGCCTCGCTCAGAAAAAAGAAAAAGAAAGAAAAACAGGAGCAGCTCGAAAAATACATTGAACAAAAACAACTCGAAAAGAAGAAACTAAAAGTTGTTGAATATATTGCCGTTGGCGAACTTGCGAACTTAATGGGTGTTTCGGTAAACGAAGTAATACAAAAGTGTATTGGCCTTGGACTGATGGTTTCGATCAATCAGCGACTTGATATCGAGACAATCGAATTGATTGCTTCCGATTTCGGATTCGAAGTGGAACTCGAAGAAGAATATCTGAGCGAATTGGTCGAAGAAGAGAGCGAGCCAGAAGAATTCTTAATGCCGCGTCCACCGGTCGTCACTATAATGGGGCACGTTGATCACGGTAAGACATCACTGCTCGATTTCATCAGAAGAACAAATGTTGTAGCAGGCGAAGCTGGCGGTATTACGCAGCACATCGGTGCTTACAAAGTAGTCCTCGAAGACGGAAAAGAAATCACATTCCTCGATACTCCCGGCCACGAAGCTTTTACTGCTATGCGCGCAAGAGGAGCTCAGGTTACTGATATCGTAGTATTAGTTGTGGCAGCCGACGATGCTGTAATGCCTCAAACGGTCGAAGCTATTAATCACGCTCTGGCTGCAAATGTTTCGATAGTCGTGGCGATTAATAAAATTGATAAACCAAATGCCAATACTGAAAAAATTAAACAACAATTGGCGGAACGAAACGTTCTGGTTGAAGACTGGGGTGGTAAATATCAAAGCGTAGAAATTTCGGCTAAAACAGGAAAAAACATCGACCTCTTGCTCGAAAAAATATTGCTCGAAGCAGAAATGCTCGATCTGAAAGCTAATCCAGAAAGACCGGCTCGCGGCGCAGTAATCGAATCGCAGCTCGATAAAGGAAGAGGAATCACCGCAACAATTCTTGTTCAAAAAGGTACTCTTAAAATAGGCGATCCTTTCATAGCAGGAACGGCTTATGGAAGAGTTCGCGCAATGTTCGACGAAAGAGGTAACAAAGTTAAAGAGGCGCCCCCTTCAACGCCAGTGCTTGTCCTCGGTTTTGAATCGGCGCCGCAAGCGGGCGATACTTTCGTCGTGGTTGATTCGGAAAAAGAAGCGCGTGAAATTAGCATTAAAAGAATGCAAATTAAACGCGAACAAGAACATAGGCAGGTGCGACATATTACGCTTGAAGAAATTGCAAGTCAGATATCTTCGGGCGGATTGAAAGAATTACCAATAATCGTCAAAGGAGACGTCGATGGTTCTGTAGAAGCTCTTTCGGACTCTCTCATGAAACTGTCGAATAATGAAGTCTCTGTAAGGGTAATTCACAAAGGCGTTGGAGCAATCTCGGAAGGGGACGTCTTATTGGCTGCTGCATCGGGTGCTATTATAATCGGTTTCCATGTGCGTCCGAATAATAATGCAAGAAAATTAGCTGAATCCGAAAAAGTCGATATCAGACTTTATAATATCATCTACGATGCAATCAATGCCGTTAAATCGGCACTCGAAGGGCTTCTTTCGCCGGTTGTCTCCGAGGAACTGGTCGGCACAGCCGAAGTGCGCCAGATTTTCAAAGTACCTAAAATCGGTACTGTAGCCGGTTGTTATGTGACGGATGGTAAAATTACCAGAAACGGTAAGATAAGACTTTATAGGGAAGGCATTGCTATTTATGAAGGTCAGCTCGAATCCCTCAAACGTTTCAAAGATGATGTAAGAGAAGTTGAAAAAGGATTCGAATGCGGACTCAATATTGCAAATTTCAACGATATTAAAGTCGCCGATGTTATTGAAGTATATAAAATTGTCGAAACAAAGAAAACGTTGAATTAAGATGAATTCATACAGGATCGATAAAGTTGCCAGTATGATTAAAGAGGAACTGAGTCTAATCTTTTTGCATAAGATTCAGGATCCAAGTCTCAGCTTGATAACTATTACAAGCGTAAAGTTGAGTCCCGACCTCAAATTGTCTAAAGTCTATTTGTCGGTTTACGAAAAAGAGAAAAGAGAAGAAGTTCTTACTAAAGTGAATGAATTGAAAAGCTGGATTCGTACACAGCTGGCAGGCAGAATAAGAGTTCGATTTGTGCCCGAACTTGAATTCTTTATCGACGATACACTCGATTATGTTGAAAAAATTGAGACGATATTAAAGAAGATTCATGAAAGTGATAACAAGGAAAATGGTTAATGATTATATTCCAGATTTTCTGAACGGGGAGGCTCTTCTTATAGACAAACCGATTCGCAAAACTTCTTTCGATATTGTTCATCGAGTTCGTAAAGCTGTAAATGTTAAAAAAGTCGGGCACGCCGGTACTCTTGACCCTCTGGCAACTGGCTTGTTAATTATTTGTACAGGCAGATTTACGAAAAAAATTTCTGAGTTATCGAAATTAAATAAAGTTTATACGGGAATTATATCGCTCGGCAAAACAACTCCGTCATACGACCTCGAAACAGAATTCGACTCAGTCAAAGAAATTTCAGGTATTGACGAGACGATTATTTACAAAACTGCCAAAAACTTTATTGGGAAATCTTTTCAACTGCCTCCGATGTACTCAGCTGTTAAAAAAAACGGACGTGCATTATACAAATATGCGCGCAAAGGCATTCGAGTAGAACGCAAAGAAAGAGAAATAGAAGTTTTCCGATTTGATATCAAAAGAATCGATATGCCCGATATCCATTTCGAAATTGAAGTTACACCAGGTACATATATTCGGGTAATTGCACACGAGTTTGGACAGAAAATTGGATGTGGATCTTATCTCAAAACTTTGAGAAGAACTAAAATCGGTCCTTATTCGGTCGAAGATGCCTTTGGGATCGAAGAGTTTGAAAATTTCGCAATGAATTTAACCGATAATGAATATATATAAAGAATCTTTCTCATTTGAAAAAAATAGAAAGACTGTAGTTACAGTAGGTAGTTTCGACGGTCTCCATCTGGGGCATTGTAAAATATTGTCCCGTGTGTTCGATATATCGGAACAGTGCGGTTGTGAATCGGTCCTTTTTACATTTGAACCACATCCGCGTCTAGTTATTTCAAAAGATTACGAAATTAGGTTGCTTACAACACTGAATGAGAAAATTGATATTTTGAACAAAACAAAACTCGATAACCTGATAGTCCAGAAATTCAGCCGTGAATTTTCTGAAATGACGTCAGAAGAATTTATTTATCAAATACTTGTGAATCAATTGAATCTGTCGCATATTGTGATTGGGCACGACCACAAATTTGGCAGGGATCGAATGGGCGACGCCGAAAAATTGAGACAACTTGGCAAACAATACGGTTTTGAAGTAACTGCAGTCGAAGCCGAAAAATGCAATGGCGAAGTTGTAAGCAGTACAAAAATTAGAAATGCCCTTGCTGAAGGAAATATTGAGAAGGCAAATCTATTCCTCGGAAGGAATTACTCGTTTGAAGGAATTGTAGTTAAAGGTGCCCAAAGGGGAAGGAGATTGGGATTCCCTACTGCAAACATTAAGCTCGACAATATTCAAAAGGCTCTTCCTGATAACGGAGTTTACGCGGTCAGCGCTTTTCTAAATGGTAATTCTTTAATGGGAATTATGAATATTGGTTTAAGACCAACTTTCGAAGAAAAACCGGAAATTACAATTGAAGTTCATTTGCTAAACAAAGATTTCAGTAAATACGAAAAAAATATCTATGGAGAACGACTCAAAGTGGAAGTGATTGAAAGAATTAGAAAAGAAATCAAATTCGACAGTGTGGATAAGTTGATTAAACAAATAGAAGACGACAAAAAAACAGCGCTCCAAATATTGAGCAAATTTGAGGATAAATCGATAAATTAAACTTTATAATTTATTTATTTTATTGAAAAATAACTAATTAATTCCGGTTGCGACTGGGATTACATTGTAAAACAAATTAAAAGGAGTAACAAAATGTCAATTTCAAACGAAAAGAAGCAGGAGCTAATTAAGAAATATGGTATGAACGAAAAAGACAGTGGTAGGACTGAAGTTCAGATTGCTATCTTAACAGAAAGAATCAATAATCTTACAGCCCACTTCGACCAACATAAAAAGGACCACGCTTCTCGCAGAGGTCTAATGCAAATTGTAGGTAAAAGAAGAAGATTGCTCGATTATTTGATGAAAAAAGATATTGAAAGATATCGCGCAATAATTAAAGAGTTAAACATTAGAAAGTAGGAAAACAAAAATGGTTTATACTAAAGAAGTACAAATTGGTAGACATAAATTAAAATTTGAAACGGGAAAATTAGCCAAGCAGTCAAACGGCGCTGTAATGGTAAGTTATGGCGATACGATGGTACTCGTTACGGCTGTTGCAGGCGATTTACGCGACGATGTCGATTTTTTCCCATTGAGTGTCGAATATCGCGAGAAATCGTTTGCTGCAGGTAAAATTCCGGGAGGCTTCATTAAACGCGAAGGACGCCCAAGCGACAAAGAAGTTCTAAGCGCTCGATTAATCGATCGGCCGATAAGACCCCTTTTCCCGAAAAATTATTACAACGATACACAAGTGGCTGCCTTTGTTTATTCATTCGACAATGAAAACGACCCCGATGTTATCGCTGCCTGTGGTGCTTCGGCTGCTTTGGTCATTTCAGATATTCCTTTCCTTGAGCCAATTGGAGAGGTAAGAGTCGGTAGGATTAAAGGTCAGTTCGTAATCAATCCGTCCCTTCAGGAGATTGAAGAAAGCGATATCGAACTTGTGGTAGCTGGTACAGAATCATCGATTATGATGGTTGAAGGAGAAGCCAGGGAAGTTAGCGAAGAAGATATGCTCAATGCATTGAAATTCGCTCATCAAGAAATCAAAAAGATTGTGGCGATTCAGAATGAACTCCGTGAACTCTGTGGAAAACCCAAAATTGAAGTGCCTCAGGTTGAACTGGATCAGAATCTTGTAGACGAAGTCAATCATCTGGCATACGATAAAATGAAAACAATAGTGGCGTCGGTTCTTACGAAGGAAGAACGTTCACAAAAAAATAAAGAACTCGAAGAAGAAGTTATTGAGCAACTCAGCGAAAAATTCCCCGAGCAGGAGAAGGTAATTAAAACAATCCTCCATGATATGGAAAAAGAATTGATGCGCCAGAGGATACTTGCTGAAGGTTTACGACTCGATGGTAGGAGAACTACTGAAATTCGTCCAATTTCGATTGAAGTGGGGCTTCTGCCACGTCCACACGGTTCGGCACTTTTTACACGCGGCGAAACACAAAGTCTTACAACTTTAACGCTCGGTACCAAACAGGACGAGCAAATAATTGATGGACTGGTGACAGAGTTCAGAAAACGTTTTATACTCCACTATAATTTTCCCCCCTTCAGCGTTGGTGAAGTTGGCAAGTATTCGGGAGTTGGCAGACGTGAAATCGGTCATGGTAACCTTGCAGAAAGAGCTCTGAAAAATCTAATTCCACCAGAGGATCAATTTCCGTATATGATTAGACTTAATTCCGACATTCTTGAATCAAACGGATCGTCTTCGATGGCTACGGTTTGTGCCGGTTCGTTGGCTTTGATGGATGGCGGTGTGCCGATTAAAAAAGCAGTTGCAGGTATTGCTATGGGATTAATCAAAGAAGGCGACAAATATGCAATTCTTTCAGATATTTTAGGCAATGAGGACCATCTGGGTGATATGGACTTTAAAGTAGCTGGAACAAAAGACGGCATCACTGCATTCCAGATGGATATTAAAATTCAGGGTATTTCCTATGAAATTATGGAAAAAGCGCTTGCACAGGCAAGGGATGGAAGAATGTATATCCTGGAAAAGATGAACGAAGTGATTGCAGAGCCTCGTACCGCAATTTCTCCGTATGCACCTACACTCCTGACGACAAAGATTCCAACCGACAAAATCGGTTCGGTTATTGGACCCGGAGGTAAAGTTATTCAGAAGATACAGAAAGACTATAATGTGGAAATTGCAATCGAAGAAGACGGAACCGTGAATATTTCGGGTAACGATTCGAAGCTTGCTAAAGAAGCGCGTGAATATATAAAATGGCTTACAGCAGACCCTGAAGTTGGTAAGAATTACAACGGAAAAGTAGTTCGACTTGCCGACTTCGGTGCTTTCGTCGAAATACTGCCTGGTGTTCAGGGATTGTTGCATATATCCCAGATTGACAATAAGAGGGTCGACAAAGTTAGTGATGTATTGAAAGAAGGAGATATCGTTCGGGTAAAACTGCTGAGTATTGAAGGAAATAAGTACTCGCTTTCGAGAAAAGTATTGTTGAAAGAAAAAGATGAAGGAGAAACTACAGACACATCGGTACCCTCCGAAAAGTAATGTTACGCCGGTGATGAACCGGCGTCGTTTTTTAAATAAATATGAGTGATTAAATGGAAATCGGTAATCTCGATCTGGAAAATCGACTTTTTTTGGCTCCAATGGCAGAGATTACCGACTCACCGTTCAGAAGGATAGCTAGAAAACACGGCGCTGGAATTGTATTTACACAGATGGTCAGTGCGCTGGGAGTTGTCGAAGGCGACTTTAATACTCTGAGGTATCTGGTATTTGACAGGGCAGAAAAACCAATTGGTGTTCAAATTCTGGGCAACGATCCTTCCATTGTTGGCGAAGCGGTCAAAGAAATTGTCCGTTATAAACCCGATATTATCGACCTCAACTGTGGTTGTCCTGTCGACAAAGTTACTTCGTGCAATATGGGCGCAGCGCTTCTGAACGATCCCAAAAGAATTGGAAAAATTGTCGGCTCAATGGCTAAAAATTCGAGCGGCATACCCGTTTCGGTTAAAATCCGACTCGGTTATGACGACAAAAATATCGATATCCTCGATATTATTAGGGCAGTCGAAAGCAACGGTGCTTCGTTCATTATCGTTCATGCAAGAACGAAAAAACAAAGATACGACTCGGAAGTTGATTGGGGATGGATTCGAAAAATTAGAGAATCCACAAATTTGAAAGTAATAGGAAACGGGTCTTTGTTCAGTCCAAATGAAATAAAAAAAATGATGGAAATTACCGGTTGTTATTCGGCAATGATTGCTCGGGGTGCTCTCGGCAATCCATTTATTTTTGAGAGATATAATAAACTCTCTTCCGAAGGTTTTGACCCTGATCATCCGGATATCACTACAGCAGCCAGTGTTTTGAAGGAACATTTAAAATTGCTCGAAAATGAGTACGGTCCAGTTAACGCACTCGATAAAGGAAAAAAGCAAATACTCTGGTACTTCAGGTTTTATCCTGAACTGGAATCAATTCTCAAAAAAATATTTGGCGTTTTAATTTTTGACGAACTATTCGAGGTTGTAGACCAGCACGTAGAGCGCGTTAAAAAAACGGGCGTAAATAGTTTTATAAATACTGATATTGACCATCGGTTCAGAAAAAAAGTTTTATACTGGCTCGAAACAGATGAATTCGAAGCTTTATTGTAACAACTAACAGAGTTTTTATAGATGAAAAAAGAAATTATTATCAGTAGCTCGACCACTCAAAATAGGGTGGCAATTACAGAAGACGGAAACCTTGTCGATTTTTTTGTCGATCATCCTGAAAAACAAAGAATGGTTGGCAATATCTATCTCGGTAAGGTAGCCAGAGTTTTACCCGGAATTCGTGCGGCATTTATTGATATCGGATTGAAGCACGATGCATTTCTTCATTTTTCGGACATAGGAGAAAGGACAGAGGCTCTTCAGGGAATATTCGAAGACGACGATGAATTGGATGCCGACGAAAATAATAACGGCGAAGAAATCGAAAAACCCGAAAAGAAAGAAAAAACTTTCGTTCGTCTTCATAAAGGGCAGGAAATTTTAATTCAGATTTTGAAAGAACCTGTCAAAGACAAAGGTGTAAGAGTAACATCGTCTATTTCCATACCAGGCAGATTTTGCGTCCTCCTGCCTATGGACGACAAAATTGGCGTCTCTAAAAAAATTACGGATATCAAGGAAAGAAAACGGCTTCGTAGAATTGCACGTGAAATTCTTCCCGATAACTGTGGACTGATCATAAGAACCGCAGCAAAAGATCAAGATGAAGAAGCTCTTTCTGCCGACCTGAAATATCTGGTGAAAATATGGAAGGATATCGAGGAAGAAGCAAAAAAACAGAAACCTCCAGCACTACTTTATAAAGATTTAAGTACGACAATAAGCGTAATACGAGATCTCTTTACAGCTGACGTTTCGAAAGTGTTTGTCGATTCGAAAAAGCTCTGGAAGGAAATTCGGAATTATGTCCAGTTTGTACAACCCTCGTTGCTCGATAGAATAGAATACTACAAAGGCGAAGAGCCAATATTTTCAACATTCAAAATCGACGAACAGATAAAACTATTGATGGGACGCCGTATTCCGCTGCCAAGCGGAGGACATATCGTAATTGAGCATACCGAAGCAATGACGGTCATCGACGTAAACAGCGGTAGATATGCCGCTAAAAAAGAACAGGAACTCAATTCATTAAAAACAGACCTCGAAGCTGCCAGAGAAATTGTGCGTCAGCTTAGACTTCGCGATATCGGAGGTCTGATTGTGGTCGATTTTATTGACCTTGAAGATGAGAAGAATAGAAAAAAAATTTACGACGAACTTAAGAAAGAATTCCGCAAAGACCGGGCTAAAACTGCATTGTTGCCAATGACTGAATTCGGTTTGATGCAGATTACCCGCCAGCGCGTGCGCGAAAATATTGTGCAGTCGATGACCGAACCGTGTCCTTACTGTAATGGAACAGGATTACTAACAAAAACTTCGAGTGTTATTCATGAAATCGAAAAATGGTTGCAGCGTTATCGCCTCGAAGGGAAAAATAAATTCTTAGTTCTTCATGTTCACCCAATAACAGCAGAAAAAATGCGGGACGGCTTCATTTCACCCTTGACAAAAATTCAACTAAAATATTTTATCAGGCTTAAGATTAAAGAAGACGAAAAGATGAATCCTCAGATGTTCAAAATTTATTCTAAAAAAACCGGTGAGGATTTAACCGAAGAATTTGCTTAATTTTATGTCAATAAAATTTTTCATTTAATAATGAGAGGATGCAATGAAGTTTTTTATCGATTCTGCCAATATCGAGCAAATAAAGGAGGCTGCTTCCTACGGGTTGCTCGACGGTGTTACTACCAATCCTTCGCTTGTTGCTAAGGAAGGGAGGGACTTTATCGAACTGCTCAATGAAATTCTTCAGATCGTAGATGGTCCTGTCAGTGCAGAAGTGGTTGCTACAGACTATGAGGGAATTCTTAAAGAAGCCCGACAACTGGCAAAGATCCATCATAATATTGTGGTTAAAGTTCCTCTTATCAAAGAAGGAATTAAAGCCGTTAAAACACTTTCGCAAGAAGGAATTAAAACAAATGTGACACTTTGCTTTTCGCCTACACAAGCTCTCCTTGCTGCAAAAGCTGGGGCTACATACATAAGCCCTTTTGTAGGAAGACTAGACGATATTAGTCATGTCGGTATGGATTTAATAGAACAGATAATTCAGATCTACAGAAATTATAATTTCAAAACACAGGTGCTGGTAGCAAGTATTCGTAACCCACTCCATGTGGTCGAAGCAGCTATGATGGGTGCAGATGTGGCTACGATTCCTTTTGATGTGATCGAAAAGTTATTTAAACATCCTTTGACAGATATTGGTCTTGAAAAATTCTTAAGCGACTGGAAAAAACTAGAGAATAAATAACATGAAAACCACAAAATTTTATCCGATTCATCAAAAACTTAACGCAAAAATTGTCGATTTTGCCGGCTTTAAAATGCCTATTCAATATTCATCAATTATTGAAGAACATAAAACTGTCAGAAGCAATGTCGGTGTTTTTGACGTTTCGCATATGGGGGAGATTATAATTAAAGGTGATAATGCACTTGATTTCGTTCAATATGTAACCACTAACGATGCAGCAGTTCTTACAAACGGGCGCGTTCAGTATTCTTTAATGTGCTATGA
The DNA here is from genome assembly GCA_020722005.1 of Melioribacter roseus. Taxonomy (GTDB): domain Bacteria; phylum Bacteroidota; class Ignavibacteria; order Ignavibacteriales; family Melioribacteraceae; genus Melioribacter; species Melioribacter roseus_A. Next base: position 30,838 of record DYLP01000019.1, on the reverse strand, counting down.
GGACGGCGGTATAGTTGACGACCTGCTGGTTTATCGCATCAATCAAAATGAGTATATGTTTGTGGTTAATGCCGCTAATAAAGATAAAGATTACGATTGGCTATTGAGAAATAATAAATACGATGTCGAAATTAGAGATGAAAGCGATGAATACTCTCTACTGGCAGTTCAGGGACCAAATTCAAAAGCGGTGCTTCAGATAATTTGTGACCGTGAACTCAATCTTGAATATTATCACTTTTTCTATGCAAGGATTGCAGGAATTGACACTTTAATATCGAGAACTGGATACACAGGTGAACTAGGATATGAAATCTATTTCAAAGGCGACGAAGAAGTAGCGTTAAAAATTTGGGAGTCAATTTTCGAAGCCGGCAGTGAATACAATATCAAACCTGTGGGGTTGGGTGCGAGAGATACTCTGCGTCTTGAAATGGGATATTGCCTTTATGGCAACGATATCGACAAATCCACCAACCCTCTTGAAGCGAGCCTTGGATGGGTAGTCAAATTAAAGAAGAATAATTTCATCGGCAAAGAAGCACTTCTTCAAATAAAAGAAAATGGTTTGAAAAGGAAACTAATACCCATACTTTCACAGGAAAAAGCATTTCCACGTCACGGTTATGAAATTACAGCCAACGGAAATATTATAGGTAAAGTAACAAGCGGGACGGTTAGTCCGATAATCGAAAAAGCCATAGCGCTCGGATATGTTGATATCGACTATGCTACTGAAGGTACGAAGGTTAATTTTCTTATAAGAGGTAAAGAAATACCAGCTACAGTAACTAAATTACCATTTATCAAAAACTGATATGAAAATTAACGTACTCTTTTCGAACTTGTTTTTAGATGAACTCTATTTTACCGGCAAAACGGTTGTGGTGATCGACGTGCTGCGGGCAACTACTGTAATTACAACTGCACTTGCAAATGGGGCACGAGAAATTATTCCAGTAAGTACACTCGATTTTGCAATGAAAATTTCGGGTGACGCATTTAGAAGTCAAACACTCCTTTGTGGTGAAAGAAACACAAAAATGGTAGAAGGCTTTAACCTGGGAAATTCTCCACTGGAATACCGTCCCGAAGTAGTTGCTGGAAAATCAATTATTTTTTATACTACGAACGGAAGCAAAGCTATTGTTAAAGCTAAATTCAGTAAAAACCTGTTTGCATGTTCTTTTAATAATTTGCCTGCAATTGCACGTCATATGATTCAACTTAATGAAGATTTCGAAATAATTTGTGCCGGAACAAACGGCCTGTTTAATCTGGAAGACGCTGTTTGTGCAGGTGTCTTAATTAATCAAATTAAAAAACTAACAGAAAATCCCGAACTCTCGGATTCGGCAAATGCAAGTCTTATTCTAAGTAATAGCAATACGAAGAATCTTTTCAATTTCCTTTGCAGCACTGAACACGGAAGGTTATTAATAGAAAATGGATTTGAAGACGATATACTAGTATGTTCAAAAATTGGTTCTACCGACGTTATTCCATACTATGTTTCCGGAACGATGAAAAGACTATGAAAATTCCGATAGAAAATTGAGAGATGAGTAAAAAGAAAACAAAAAAAAACAATAACTCCGAGAAAGAATATTTTATAATTACTCCCAGAAAAAAGAAAAAGCTACTGGGATTATTCCTGATCGTATTTTCGCTTTTCTTATTTCTAAGTATTCTATCATACTCACGTGCAGACGAATCTGCCTTTTCATACACCTTCAAAGATCTCTATGAATTTTTAAACCCAGGTGCAGAACTAAGCAAGAATATTGCAAATTCTCATAACTGGTTGGGTATTATAGGAGCCTATCTGGCTTATTTCTTTATTCATTCTACTATCGGATATTTCTCGTTGGTCTTTCCAGTTGTAATTTTTCTTTGGGGCTATACGGTCTTGAAAGCAACAGAAGTTAAACTTTCGATCTATGTTACAAATTTTCTTATCGCTGCTGGATTGATTCTTTCGACGTTTTTCGGAGTGTTACAATCCGCTCCGGAAATTGAATTATTCCCCGGTGTTTACGAGTTATCGGGCAATATCGGAAAATTCCTGGGGATGGTTTTGAGCAGACTTATGGGAGGACTCGGAAGCATTATATTCTTATTAGCGCTACTGATTGCCTCTCTAATAATTTCATTTGACATAAAACTGGGTGCTTTATATAATAAATTGCTCCAATATTTTGAAGTTACAAAAGCTAATGAAGAAAACGATGTGGAAGTTAAAATAAATAAAGAAGCGGAGGTTTACGATTCTAAGGAAAGCCCTCTGAAAAAATTATTACGAAAAAAAGAGAAAGAGCCTGAAGAAAAACAATCTGCAGAATTTGATGAAGTTGTACCTGAAACGCGCATTAAAATTTTAAAAAAAGAAGAATTTCCTATCGAGAATGAATCTGGTGAAAAAGTTGAAATAATCGAGAAGAAAAAATCGAAGGAAGCTAAAGAAATTGAGTCGGAAGAAACTACGGATTTTGGTAATGAAGCCGATTTGCCAGACCAGTGGGAAGAAAAAATTAATTACAATCCTCCTACACTCGAATTGCTAAAGAAGCCTGAAGAAGAAGAGATAAAAGTTCACGAAAGCGAACTTAAACGGAACGCACAACTACTTAGAGATAAGCTTGCTCTTTTCGATATACAAATTGAAGACATTACAGTTACTCCCGGACCGGTAGTCACGCTTTACGAAATTGTCCCAGCACCGGGAGTTAAGATTAGCAGAATAGTTAGTCTTGAACACGATATTGCACTTGCATTGGCTGCAAGAGGAATTCGAATAATTGCTCCAATTCCTGGAAAGAGCGCCATCGGTGTCGAAATCCCAAATGCCGAAGCTTCGTTAGTGAGAGCTTATTCTGTACTCAGCAAAATTGATAGCTCCAAAGCCGAATTGCCTTTGGCGTTGGGTAAAACTATTTCTGGCGACGTCTTCGTATCAGACCTGGCGACAATGCCTCACCTCCTCATTGCAGGCTCAACTGGTTCAGGAAAGAGCGTCGGCATTAATATGATTATCAACAGTCTGCTTTATACAAAACATCCTTCTGATATCAAATTTGTAATTATTGATCCGAAGAAGATTGAACTTTCTTTCTACAAAAAATTATCGAAGCATTTTCTTGCCGTATCGCCGGATCTGAATGAGGAAATTATCACGAATCCTTCCAATGCATTGCTCGCCTTGAAAGCGGTTGAATTTGAAATGGAAAAAAGATACGACAAACTTGCCAAAGCCGGCGTGCGCAACATAATGGACTATAATAAAAAAGTATTGAATCCACGAACCAAACCGAAAGATACCGAAGAGATGAAACATCATAAACTTCCCTACATAATTGTTATCATCGATGAGTTAGCTGATCTTATGATAACTTCTGGTAAGGAAGTTGAGGAACCAATTGCGAGACTGGCACAGCTGGCACGAGCGGTGGGCATTCATCTTATCCTTGCAACACAAAGACCTTCAGTTAATGTTATTACCGGTGTCATTAAAGCCAATTTCAGCTCCCGTATTGCATATCAGGTAGCATCAAAAATTGATTCTCGTACAATACTGGATATGAACGGTGCCGAACAATTATTGGGAAGAGGCGACATGCTCTTTCTACCGACGGGCATGCCAAAACCAATAAGAATTCAAAATGCTTTCATATCAACAGAGGAAGTCGAAGAAGTAGTTAATTATATCTATCTGCAGGGAGGCTATTCGAAAAGATATTTCTTGCCTTCTTTACAGGAAAAACAAAAATCTGAAGCATACGACTTGCTTGCCGAGCTCGATCCGATGTTCGAAGAAGCGGCACGTGTAGTCGTACGGCATCAGCAGGGTTCTGTGTCGTTGTTGCAAAGAAGATTAAAATTAGGCTACTCTCGAGCCGCCAGAATTATCGACCAGCTGGAGCAGGTTGGCATAGTAGGTCCATCCGAAGGAAGCAAAGCCCGTGAGGTTATTGTCGAAAGTGAAGAACAACTTGAAACTATTCTAAGGTCAATCTAATGCTGCGCTCTTTATTATTGTTTTTACTTGTTTTGCTATTCGTTCAATCCGATCCCGTCTTGAAAAAATTACAGGACAGATTTAATTCGATTGATAATTTCACGGCGGACTTTCAATTTAATTCCCCTACCACTAATATTAACGGAAAAATTTTCTACAAAAAACACAATAAATTTGTTATCAATTCAGACACGCGAAAAATTGTGTCAGATGCCAGTTCACTCTGGAATTACGATATTAAGGGCAAAAGAGTAATTATCAGCGACATTAGCAAAGAGCCATCGTCTTTTTCAATTGAAAAATATTTATTCGATTTACCGCAGAATTGCAAAGTGAGTAGTTTCAAAGATAAGTCGGGCAAAAGTTATCTCGTTTTAGTGCCAAAAATAGAAGAAGATTTTAAGAAAATTACAATCGAAACTTCAAAAGATTTCTTTAGAAAAATTGAACTAACCGACATAAATGGACAGACGCATATTATCGAGTTTAATAATATAAAGACCGACGTCAATATAAAAGAAGAAATCTTTACATTTGTTCCTCCGAAAGGGATACGGATTATTGATCTTCGATAAAAAAAATAGCAAATACAGCGGTTACGTAATATCTGCGGTTTTAACGGTTGCATTTCTTTATTTAGCATTTCGGGGAATCGACCTTCGGAAAGCCTTCGGCTTAATAGCGGATACTTCTTTTATCTGGCTTGCCATTTATATTCTGATTTTCGTGTTGTCTCATTATGTCCGGGCATTGAGATGGAAAATTATGATTCAACCTATAAAAAATGATGCTTCTTCACTGAATATTTTTGGCGCAGTTATGTTAGGATACGGAGTTAATTGTGTTCTGCCACGATTGGGCGAACTATACAGAGGATTATTTCTCGGGAAATGGGAAAAGATATCGCGCAGTACGATGCTTGGCTCAATCGTCGTCGAACGCGTTATCGATATTGCCGCTTTTGGTATTGCTTCAATATTGAGCGTCTATTTTTACTCAGGCGATTTATATACAAAAATACCGTGGTTAAGACCGGCACTCACTATCGGTTTTGTTTTTATTGTTGTTGCAGTATTACTGCTCTATGCACTCGTAAAATTCCAGTCTCATTTTTCCGACAAATTATTCAAATTTCTCGATAGGATGAGTCCTGAGTTTAAGAATAAAATCGACGACGGCTTCCAGACACTTGTTGAAGGATTCGCAACAATCAAAGGTAAAAAAAACATTTCAAAAATAATCGGCTTTACTGTATTGATGTTTTATCTCTATGCTCTCAATACACTGGTTGGTTTCTATATGCTGGGAATGGAATCCTACGGCGTAATCGATTTTAAAATGGCATGGGTATTTATGGCAATAAGCGCTTTCGGTACCTTAGTACCTACGCCTGGTGGCACTGGCTCTTACCACATGGTTTCCATTTTCGTCCTAACACAATTGTATAATTTCAATTTTGAAATTAGTGCTGCTTATGCTATTCTTACCCACTTTATCCAATACATTGTGTTTGTTGGTGGAACGGCTTTAATATTATTATTGATAAATAAATTAAGAAAGCAAAGAGGGGAACCTAAGGAAAATTTTGTGTCAGTTTTCAAAAGTAATCATGAAAAAGCATAATCTATTTTTAATTTTTATAATAATTTTTGCAGCCACTGTTAATGCACAATGGGATTTAGGCGTTTCGATGGGAGTGGATTTCAAATCGGCTCCGGATTACAGAGACTACGTCAATGCAGTTTATGGTCCTTACGGGAAAAAATTATCCACATTTTCTTCCGCTGCTAACTTTTCTGTTGAACTGGATTATGCAGGCTTGAAAAAGTTTCAACCCGGAATTGAATACAGTTTGTTGATCGATTCATATACCGTCACACTGGTAGGCGGAGCAAACGAGCTGTCGTATTTGATACATCGTCCTTCCTTGCTGGGTTTTTATAAGGTTGAAGGAGAGGGTTATAAATTCAAATTCGGTTTTGGGGGAGGAGTAAGATTCATAGAATTTACAGAAAAAATTATTACAGAGACCAGATATCATTCAAGCGGGTACGGCATCATAATTAAAACCGAAGGGGTTACAAAAATTGATGGAAATATTTACGTGTCGGTCGGTATCGATTTGAGATACGATTTCTTTAATGAATTGTACAATGAGGAATTTGATAAAAAAATTATCAACTTTGTTAATGGCGATGCTGTGGATTTAAATTCTGTTTCCGGAGGAATTAAATTGGGTATTGTTTATTCATTCTAAGGAGTTTTATGAATATTATAGAATCGATTGTACTGGGAATTATTCAAGGCTTATCCGAATATTTACCGATAAGCAGTACCGGACATTTAACTGTTGCTGGCAAATTAATGAATCTGATATCAATAGAGAATCCCGAGCGCTGGACTGCTTTTATAGCTGTTATTCAACTTGGAACAATGCTGGCAGTTTTAGTCTATTTTTACAATGATATTAAACGAATAGCCTCTGATTTTATAAAAGAGAATATTGTTGTATTCTTTAATAATAAGTCAAAGTTTAGTCTTTCTACTCAATCTGAAAATTCTCAGATGGGTTGGTACCTTATACTGGCTACAGTTCCCGTTGCAGTTGTCGGATTATTGTTCAAGGATTTTATAGAAGGTGTATTTACAAAGAATCTTTATGTAATTGCTACCAACCTTATTGTGCTGGCAATTATCCTTTTCATAGCCGATAAAACTGGTAAATACAAACGAGGTATGAAAGATTTAAAATGGTACGATGCGCTGATTATCGGATTGGCTCAAACAATTGCTTTAATTCCGGGCGCTTCCCGATCGGGTACCACAATAACCGCCGGACTTTTCCTCGGATTGAAAAGAGAGACAGCGGCTCGATTTTCTTTCTTAATGAGTATTCCGGCTGTTTTTGCTAGTGGTCTTTATGAATTATATTCTGCGCTCGAGTACATCGATATGCAGCAAATAATTAATATGGGTGTGGCAACTCTTTCCTCTGCAATTGTGGGGTATTTTTCAATCGAATTTTTGCTCCGATATCTTAAGAAGAAAACCACACTCCTGTTTGTAGTTTATCGTATCTGCGCTGGAATAATAATATTTTTGTTATTGCATTTCCAATTTATTGTCGGGTGATATGAAAAAGACAAAAACAATATTCTTGATTTTACTTGGAGTATTCATATTAATCGCTTGCAGACCGGAAGAAAAATCAGACGTTGCACAACCGGATAAAATCGATAGTCTCTTGGCTCTAAACAATAATGAAAAATTGTTTGCAATACTTAATACCGATTTAGGAACAATCGAAATAGAATTATTCCCTTTTGCAGCACCCAGAACTGTTCGAAATTTTGTTAGTCTCTCCGAAGAGGAATATTATAACGGTGTGATTTTTCATCGGGTTATTAAAGGATTTATGATTCAAACAGGTGACTCTACAGGAACGGGAATGGGAGGCAAAAGTATTTACGGTAGAGCATTTGAAGATGAATTCTCGGCGGATTTGAAGCACGACTCGCCTGGTACTGTTTCGATGGCTAATTCAGGTCCAAATACTAACAAGAGCCAGTTTTTTATAACTGTAGCAGCAACGCCCTGGCTCAACTTTAAGCATACCGTTTTTGGGAAAGTCCGTAAAGGTCAGGACGTTGTCGAAAAAATCAACATGGTGCCTACAAATGAAAGTGACAGACCAATAATTCCAGTGTCGATAAAAAATGTTACCGTAGAAAAAAGAAAGTATTAGATGAGTCAAAAAGAATTTTTCTCTTCAAGGTGGGGTCTAATAATTTCTACTCTTGGAATAGCAGTAGGTACAGGAAATATATGGCGATTCCCGCGAATAGTGGCCACAAATGGTGGCGGTTCATTTTTAATACCGTGGCTTATTTTTTTATTCTTATGGTCTTTGCCTCTTATAATATCTGAATTTGCATTCGGTAAAACTGCCAGAAAATCTCCTTTCTTTGCATTTCGGTACTTTGCAGGAGAAAAGAACGGCTGGATGGGTGCCTTCGTTGCATTTGTATCAACTGCTATAATGTTTTATTATTCAGTAGTTTCAGGATGGGCTTTTTATTATTTTTTTTCTTCTTTAACCGGTAGGCTTTTTATTACTACAGACTACCTAAATTACTGGAATAATTTCAATTCTGGATTTCTACCTTTGTTGTTTCATTTAATTGCTGTGCTACTTAGCTCCGCTATAATTTACAGAGGAATAACAGCAGGAATTGAAAAGGTCAACAGAGTACTTGTAACCTCGCTGGTGGCAGTGCTTATTATTCTCCTGGTCAGAGCCGTTACATTGCCTGGCGCTGTTGAAGGACTGAAATTCTTTTTTACTCCTGAAAAAAAGTATCTACTCGATTACCGCGTCTGGCTAAATGCACTAACTCAAAATGCATGGGATACAGGAGCGGGATGGGGCTTGATTATGACTTATGCAATCTATATGAAAAAGAGAGAAGACGTTACGCTTAACGGAGCGCTGATCGGTTTTGGTAATAATTCTATTTCATTATTGTCTGGAATGATTATTTTCTCGACAGTTTTTGCTTTGGGTGGCGATTCTCCACTTGCAATAATTTCAGAGCCCGGACCTGCAAATACCGGACTGACATTTATCTATTTGCCGTCATTGTTCACTAAAATGTCCAATTATGTTTGGCTCAATAGAATCTTTGCGATTCTCTTTTTTATGGCTCTCTCCTTCGCAGCATTAACTTCCTTAATTTCTATGGTCGAGCTGGCTGCTAAAAGTTTGAACGATGTAGGACTGGAACGTAAAAAATCGATATTCACTGTTGGTTCAGTGGTATTCCTCTTTGGAATTCCTTCGGCGTTAAATGTCGACTTTTTAATAAATCAGGATTGGGTCTGGGGTATTGCTCTTTTGATCAGCGGAGCTTTCATTGCAATGGCTATAAATAAATACGGCGTAAATAGATTCAGAGGTGGTATACTCAATAACACCGATAGCGATTTGAAAGTTGGTAAATGGTTCAACTTTTTGATTAAATTCGTCATACCTGCTGAAGTTATTGTTTTGATTTCATGGTGGTTATTTTCATCAACTTCCTGGGATCCACAATGGTGGCATCCTTTCCATCGAGATAATCTAGGTACGTGTTTATTTCAGTGGGGTAGTGCAATAATTTTGCTAATTATTTTGAACGGTTTATATAACAATTACAAAAAAGTTAAGGATTATTAAATTGTTAGCGTTTTTTTATGGAGCGTTCGTAATTTTAATTTTGTGGGGTGGCTTTTTGTATTTTTTGTGGCAAGCAATTAAAAAAGAAAAAATTAAGAATAGCAATGGCAATAAAATCGACTAAATCCGTAAATCAAATAATACAAGAGATTAAAAAAGGAATTTTTCAACCAGTTTATTATTTATGCGGCAACGACCAGTATTCGCTCGGTGCAGCTGTCGATTATCTTCAGAAGCAGTTGGCGCCACAAATCAATTCTGAATTCGATAAAGAGATAATAGCAGTAGAAAAGGGCGAGGATATAAACAGGATAATTGACCTGGCTCTGGCTTTCCCTTTCGGTGGTGGTAAAAAATTATTAATCATAAAAAATTTTGAAAATATTAACAGTAAAAAAGAATTAATTAACTATCTCGAAAATCCCCCCGATTTTACAATATTAGTAATTCTTCAATATGCTGATAAAACTGAACTCAACAAAGAACCGTTTAAATTACTGAATGAGAAAGGTTATTTATATGAAGCTATGGAAGAAAGTGGCGAGGACCTCGTAAACTGGTTAACCAATCGTATGAAGAAATTGAATCTTAATTTTAGCGAGGAACAAATTCGCATTATTATCGAAATTGTGGGTGAAAATAAATCGCTCTTAAATTCTCAGCTCGACAAAATAGCTGATTACCTCATTTCTAAACCGGATGCGGAATTCGAAGAAGTTAAGAAATTAATTAATCCAACAAAGACTTATACCATTTTTGATTTACAGGATGCTATTGGTGTGGGTAATATTGCCCGGGCTCTCGAAATTTCTTTCAATCTGCTCGATTCTAATATGGAAATAGCAACGCTAATAAATATGATATCCAAATATGTATCGACAATTACTCAAACAATAGAGCTTATGCGCATGAACTTAAGTGACAGGGAAGCCTCTTCTAAATTGGGAATTAGCTGGTTCTACTATATAAATTGTAAAAAGGCGAAATTTCTATTAAACGAAAGCCGCCTGAGAAAAGCAGCAAAAGCTTTATACGAAGCCGATCTTGCAGTTAAAACTACTCAAACCGAGCCGAAAGATATTGTAACACAACTTCTGGCTAAAATTATCGGTTGAAAAATTTTTACCTATTAACTAATATTATTTCATTATTTTTGAGCCAATTATCAAAATATTTTTTGAAACAAACTCAATAATGGACGAGTATAATTGCCTAACGATCGTATATTAAATGAACTTACAGACGAAGAATTAATTAAACGGTTTCAGGAAACAAATGATCTGGAAGCGTATCAAATTCTCGTTAAACGTTATAAGGATCCTTTAATGAACTTTGTATATCGATTTGTAGGCGACCGGGATGTATGTAGTGATATAGTTCAGGATACAATGATAAAATTTTATTTAAATAAAGATTCATACAGAGAGTTCGCGAAATTTTCCACGTGGATTTATACGATTGCGGGAAATCTGGCAAAAAATGAACTAAAGAGAAGACGTCGTCGGTCGATACTCTCGATTACAAATTCGGATGAGGATAAACAAATCCAGGTAGAAGATAAATCGTTTCACCTCCCAGACCGTATAACCGACAGCAAGATTAAGAATGATTATATCCAGAAAGCTTTGATGAAAATTAAACCAGTCTATCGGCAGATGGTAATTCTCAGGGATATTCAAGGTCTCAGTTATGAAGAAATCTCCGAAATTACAAATGTATCACTCGGTACAGTAAAATCGAGAATTAATCGCGGAAGAAACCAATTACAAAAATTATTAAAAAACATATATAACGAGTAGCCTATGGAAGTAAACCGTTACAATGATGAAGAGCAAAAATATTCAAAACTAATTGAAGACCTCAGGCAACTTCCTCGCATCAAAGCCGATGATAATTTCGAATACGTTCTTATGACACGTATTAAGAACGGTAATTTCGGAAATGCAAACCAAAGCGAGAGAATGCAGTTTGGACTAATCCGTTTTCTTGCTCCAACGGCTGTTGTGATTACGGTTATAATACTATTTGTTCTTTTCCTTCCAGGTGAACAAAATTACGAAGACCCATTGAGGTCCGAACCACAGGTAATTGTAAGCGAACTTAATCACCAGTCAGCTCCTTTGACTCAAAAAAAGGAAAGTCCGAAAGAAAATGAATTACAATCTCAGGAAGATAATTATACCGACAAAATCGAAGGGCAGGAGGGTAATGTGCATAATTATCCCATTTTGCCTGGAAGGTCAGTAGAACTAGACGATTATATTGCCGGTAAGAATTATAAACGTTCTAATTTATTACAGGGAAGCGTTGTCAAAGCCGGTGATGAAATTCCTGAATTCGACGGATTTTTCGTGCGTCGGAATCCTAACCCGGAAATGATTAGAAAATACAGGAAAATGATCGATTCCCTTAAAAAAGCTGCCGATTCGTCTCAATTACAAAAGGAATTGAAGTAGGTGAATTTGGTTTTTTCATTTATCATAGTTAAATTTGTTATCTAAAATTAAATTAATTGGTCCTGAGATGAAAAAAGGAATACATCCAACTTACAGAAAATGTGAAGTTACCTGTGTTTGCGGTAATTCGTTTATTACGCGGTCAACTGTAAGCAGTATAAAACTCGAAATTTGCTCTGAATGCCATCCATTTTTTACTGGTAAACAGAAGATCGTCGACTCTACAGGTCGCGTGGAAAAGTTTAAGAAAAAATACGGCATTAAAGAAGCATAATTTTTTCTGTGTTTAAAGTGGGCTGTAGGACGGCAGCCCTTTTTAATTTTAAAAACCTTCCTGTTATAATTTACCTTTAAAACTATGAATGAATCGACCACAATAAATCTAATGGGTTCCAACCTGTTCGAAGGTGTAAGAGGAGAAGCAATAAAAATACTCAACCGTGTCGATAGAACCGATGCGTATCTGGACAAATTACTGGAGATTGAATTAAAAAATTCCAATTTAAACAGCTTAGACAAAGCGCTTCTTTTTGAAATTGTACATGGTGTGATGAGATGGATGGAGCGACTCGATTGGATTTTAACAGGTTTCTTTAAAGGACAGTTTTCAAAGTGTGTTCCAAATGTAAAAAACGCACTGAGAGTGGCTCTCTATCAGATCCTTTTTCTGGATAAAGTCCCTGATTATGCTGCAGTCAATGAAGCGGTTGAATTCGTAAAAAAATTGCAGGGACAAAAATATGCCGACCTTACAAACGCACTTCTGAGAAATATAATTAGAAACAAGGAATCTATCAGATATCCAAATCCCGAAGAAGACCTGGTTGCCTATTTAAGTACTTATTATTCCCATCCAACCTGGATGGTTAAAAGATGGCTGGCACGATATGGCAGAGAAAGTACAGAAAAATTACTTGCTGCCAACAACAACAAACCAGTACTGGCTCTCCGTGTTAACAACCTCGTAACCACAAAAGAAGAATTAAAGAGACTTCTCGACGAAGTTGAATTGAAATACACCGACAGCAAACTGTTACCTGAATTTATTAGATTAAATAATCTTGTAAATATTACTGACTGGAAATATTTCAAACTCGGATATTTTACCGTACAAGACGAAAGTACAGGGCTGCCGGTAAAATTATTAAATCCCGAGCCAGGTATGCGAGTATTGGATTTGTGCGCTGCCCCGGGCGGCAAGTCCGCCTTTATAGCAGATTTGATGAAAAACGAAGGCGAAATTGTGGCACTCGATCGTTTTGAAAGCAGATTGAAAATTTTGGAAAAGAATCTTTCAAGACTCAAAGTGACCAACGTTCACACAAAAGCCATCGACGCACTCGAATACGAAGATGAACAGCTATTTAACAGAGTGCTTGTTGATGCGCCGTGTTCAGGGCTGGGAACTCTAACCAAAAAACCCGACCTTAAATGGAAGAAAGATTTGGGAGATATCAGAAAAATTGTTAATATTCAATACAATTTATTGACTAAAGGTGCATCGTTGCTCAAACCCGGAGGCAGTCTTGTCTATAGCACTTGTACGATCGAACCGGAGGAAAATTACGAACTGATAAAAAAATTCTTAGACAATAATCCCGATTTTCAATTAGTATCTGCAGGCGACATAATTGCAGAAGATTATGTAGACGAAAATGGTTGTGTAAGTACATTCCCGCATATTCATGGAGTCGATGGGTCGTTCGCGGCGAAATTAATAAAAATCAAATAGAGATTTAAAATGGCTAATGAAGCCGTCAAAAAATTTGCCGAAGAATTAAAATCCCTTCGCGGAGAAAAAGGATTTACGCTTCAAGATATTTCAAATCGTACACGCATCGATATAAACTTTTTAAAGCAAATTGAAGGAGGCAATTTTGATGTCCTTCCTGAAATCTACATCAAAGCTTTTATTAAGGAATATGCCGAATTTATCGGGTTGAATCCGGAAGACATTATAAAAAAATATCAAACAGCAAAAAAAGATATAATAGAAGTAGAGGAATCGCAGGTTATTTCTGAAGAAGAAAAAAAAGAATTACCGCGTTCCAGTGAACTATTTCCTGAATATAGAACTTCTTCTCCCAATCCATTGAACAAAAAATATGTCTATTTAGTAATTGCGTTAGTAGCAATAACTATTTTGATTTATTTTCTATTCCTGCCTGATAATAAATCCGAGCTCACGGTAATTGAACCGGAAACAACCATGACAAAATCAAAGGACGAACGATTCGAAATAGACTCAACGTCAATTCCGATTAAAGAACAGGCATCTTTTCTTGCAGACGATAGTCTTCAATTACATGTAGAAACTACGGGTGCAGTCTGGATTAAAGTGGTATGCGATAGTGTGTTAGTACTAGAAAAAATTGTTTCGCCGAATACCGACTTAAATTTCAAAGCTGCTGATAATTTTTATGTGGCTGTGGGTAATGCGGCATATGTAAAAATGAGTTTCAACGGTAAACCGATAGAACCCGTAGGAGGATATGCAGAAGTTAGAAATTATTATATTACACCCGACACTATTCGTTCTTATTTAATTCCTGTAAAAGTGAAAAATGAAAACAAATCCTCAAAAAAGAATTGAAGAATTACGCCGTTTAATCAGAGAGCACGATTACAGGTATTACGTGCTGGCTCAGCCTGTTATTTCAGATTATGAATACGACAAATTATATAAAGAACTATTAGAGCTTGAAAAGACTTACCCTGAATTTGTAACTCCAGACTCACCAACTCAAAGAGTCGGTTCGGATATTACGAACGAATTCAAACCGATTGTACACCGTATCCCGATGCTTTCTCTTTCGAACACATATAACGAAGAAGATCTTTATGATTTCAATCGCAAAGTTAAAGAAGGACTTTCCGCAAACGAAGAAGTTGAATATGTATGCGAATTGAAAATTGACGGTGTATCTGTGTCGATAGTTTATGAAGACGGAATTCTAGTTCGCGCTGCAACGCGGGGCGACGGTACAGTCGGCGAAGAAATTACAAATAATGTTAAAACCATTAAATTGCTTCCACTCTCAATTGATACCGAAATTGAAGGTTATAAATTAAAAGACGTGGAAGTACGCGGCGAAATTTATATGGAACTCCGTGACTTTGAAAAAATTAACTCGGAACGTGAATTAAACGGTGAAAAAACTTTTGCCAATCCACGCAATCTGGTAGCCGGTACAATTAAACTTCTTGACCCCAAAGAAGTTGCTAAAAGACCCCTCAAAATTTTTGTTTATTATCTCTATTCACAAGATGACGAGCTCAAAGAACAATTTCAGAACTTAGAGCTACTCGAAAAAATGGGGTTGCCTGTTAATCCAAATTACAGATTGTGCAAGTCAATGGAGGATGTAATTACGTTTTGCAGAGAATGGGAAGATAAACGTTACACATTACCGTATGAAATTGACGGAGCGGTAATTAAGGTAAATTCAATACGACAACAACAAATGCTCGGTAATATTGCTAAATCGCCACGATGGGCTGTCGCATTCAAATTCAAAGCACGTCAGGAAAAAACAAAATTGAAAAAAATTGTTTGGCAGGTTGGAAGAACTGGTACACTTACTCCAGTAGCCGAACTAGAACCTGTCTTTCTGGCTGGCTCTACAATTAGCAGAGCTACTCTTCATAACATCGATGAAATAAGAAGAAAAGACATAAGGGAAGGGGATACAGTCATTATTGAAAAGGGCGGCGATGTAATACCGAAAGTTGTAAGTGTCGATTTAAGTCTACGACCGAAAGATTCCATCGAAGTAAGTTTGCCCGATAAATGTCCGGTGTGCAATTCAAAATTTTTTAAACCCGAAGGGGAGGTAGCAATCTACTGCGAGAACCCTGCTTGTCCTGCTCAAATAAAGGGGCGAATTGCTCATTTTGCTTCTCGAGGTGCAATGGATATAAATGGACTGGGCGAATCGTTGATTAATTTATTTGTCGAACTCGGTTACCTAAAGGATATTGCAGACATTTATTCCTTAAAGGATAAACGCGACGAACTGATAAAAATTGAAAGACTTGGCGAAAAAAGCGTGGACAATTTACTCAAAGCCATCGAAGAGAGCAAAAAAAGAAACTTCGACAAAGTTCTTTTCGCTCTTGGCATTCGTTATGTAGGTGCAGGAGCTGCCAGAAAGTTAGCAGAACATTTCGGTACAATTGATAATTTGAGAAAAGCCAGCAAAGAGGAGGTTGAATCGGTAGAAGATATTGGACCCAGTATAAGCAATAGTATAAAACGATACTTTTCCGACCCGAAAAATCTCGATATTCTCGAGCGACTGCGCAGAGCCGGTATTCAATTTAATCTGGAACAGAAAAAATTATCTAGCAAACTCGGCGGAAAATCGTTTGTTCTTACAGGTACGCTCTCGTCAATGTCCCGCGATAAAGCAAAAGAATTGATCGTTGCCAATGGAGGCAAAGTTTTATCTGCAATCAGTAAAAATACAGATTACCTCGTAGCCGGCGAAAAAGCGGGCTCCAAGCTCGATAAGGCTCGCAAGCTAGGAGTTAAAATTATAAACGAAGATGAATTTTTAAATATGCTTAAATAATTTATATGCTGGAAAAATTAAAATATAACATCGGCAAGTTTCTACTCAAATTGAAATTGAAGAAAAATCCGAAAGAACAATCAGTATTCAACGGACTAATAAGAAAATCGAAGAAAATATTTATAATAATGCCTGAGAAACTTACAGAGTTCGACGAAGCACTTGATGTAGTAAGATACTTTACAATACACGGGAAAGAAACGACTGTATTTGTTAACAGGAAACTATCGGAAAAAATATCTGATAATGTTGCAAAAATTGAATACGATGATAATGATATTACAAGATTGAATTTGCCATCAAAGCAATTGATTGATAAACTTAATAATATTGTGTGTGATCTTGTAATTGATTTAAATCGTCCGGGTAAACTTTTCTACGCAGCTGTTTCTAATTCGATAAATGGCAGAATCCGATTTGCTTCTGACAACGGCGAGCTTATGGAATTCTATAATTTCTACTATTGTTCAAGTACAAAAGAACCAGCTGTGTTCTACAGAAGTTTAATTAGTTTTTTTAATATGTTTTAACATATTTCTTTTTAATAATTGGATGAATTATTAGATTTGTAAATGAGAAAGAGAAGATATTAGAATGAATGAAAATATTAATTACGAATTAAAAAAAATAAAAGATATAGCAATTATTAAGCTCAACGAAAAGCGTTTAGATACATCAATTGCAGGTTTTGTTAAAGGTGAATTTACTATTCTGCTACACACAGGCGATATCAATAAACTTATAATCGACCTTTCAGAAGTAGACTACTGCGATAGTTCTGGACTTAGTGCAATATTGTTAGCATACCGAATTCTTCAGGCAAATAACGGCATACTTAAACTGGCAGCTCCCACAAAAAACGTAAGAGCTTTAATTCAAATCTCTCAACTCGACAGGGTACTATATATTCACGATACAGTCGAAGAAGCTTTGAAAGAACTTCAGCAGGACTGAGCCGTTCTCAAAAACTCAATCAAATAGAATTCAATAAATTTATTGATATATGTTTATCAAATTCCTATATATAAATATCAAATGTTCCAATAATTATGATTAATCCGGATATCTTAAGAAAAATCAAACTTGTGGTTTTCGATCTTGACGGTACAGTTGTCGATAATAATGACAGATTAAATGAAGATACAATTAAACTTGTAAAGTTGCTCGAAGAAAAGGGTGTAATGTTTACAATTGCAACGGGGCGTTTGGCAAACACTGTTGTAACGCACATTTTGAATCTCGGCATCAAAATACCGATAATAGCACTGGACGGTACCCATATTGTAAATCCTCTTAACAATGAAATTATATATGAGTCGTGCATTAAAGAAAAGCATGTTAAACGTGCACTTTCGCTTGCGGCAAAATATTCCATGACTCATGTGCTGTGCAGTACCGACGCAGTTTTTTACACTACAAGAAACTCTGTTGCATTGGAATTATTGGAGAAATACGGCGCAATTTTTAAGAAAGTTGACGATTATAAAGATTATGTTTCCGACGTACTTGAAATAGTAATGATGAACGATTTCAGGGATAATATTACAAAGTTAGCTCATAAGATGAGTTTCCCTTATGTCTACGGCATTCGTAGCAATTATTATAAATCGCACAACCACGGAGGAATCTATTATCTTGAAATTAGAAATATCGGATCGAGTAAAGGCAAAGGATTGCTCAAACTTTGCCGTAAATTAAAAATCAGCCTTAAGGAAACGGCAGTAATAGGAGATTGGTACAATGATATTTCCCTGTTTGAAACGAACGCAGTGAAAATCGCCATGGCAAATGCAATACCCGAATTAAAAAAATTGGCAGACATGGTTACTAAGAGTGATAATAATAATGGGGGTATCAATGAATTCCTTCATCTACTCTTAAAAGTTAGGTAGTAAATGAGTTTCTTTAAAAACAGAAATTTTAAAACTGACTTCAAGATAAAGCTTTTAATAGCTTTTGGGACGGTATTGCTTATTGCCTTTATGTTTCCAACAGGGGAAACTATAGAATCGGAAGTAAATGTTGGCTCGATCTGGATTCAGGATGACCTTATTGCATCGAAGACTTTTGAAATTCTTAAAGACCCAGAAACTTACAGAAAAGAAAGCCAGGCTGCTTCATCTAAAGTATTGCCAGTTTTCACCAGGGACGATAATGTTATCGAGTCGAGCCTTGATTCCTTAAAGAGGTATAATAAATTTCTTCAGCAAAAATTATCCAGGGAAGAATTTTTCAAATATATTCCGCTTAGCAATTCGTCTGCAGAAATCTTTTATCGTTTAAAAAGAAATCCGGCATCATTCAACAATTTGCATATCAATTCGTTCAGAAGCTTGCTTAAATTGACAGAAGAACTAATAAAAAGAATTTATAATCGCGGATTAATTGACCAGCAGTACGCCGATATTAACAGAGATAGCATAACTGTGCGACAGGGTAAATATGAAAGGATAAATCCAAAAACATTTTATTTCGACATTTCGTCTGTGAGTAAATTTATAGAAAGTTTTTTAAGAGCAAATGTGGGAAATGACGACGAGCTTATTTCGGCTCTTACGGAGTATATATTCTACTTTTTAAAACCGAACATTAATTACAGCTACGACGAAACACAGTTAGCAATTCAGACTGCTATAGACCGCGTACCCAAAGTCGTTGGTATAGTAAATGAAAACGAAAGAATAGTAGCCAAACACGATCGGATAACTCCTGAAATAAAACAAAAAATCGATTCTTACCGAATTGCTAAAGGTGAAGAAATAACTTTTTCAGGAAAGATTACACAAGGCATCGGAAAATTTCTTCATATTGGAATTATCTTGCTGCCTTTCATTTTGTACATCTATCTATTCAGAAAAAAAATTTTTAATGATAACGTTAGAATACTACTGATCTCGATTATATTTCTTTTCATAAGCTTTTTTGCATACTCGATTTATCAGCTTAATTTGCCTGTAGGAGCTGAATTACTAGTGCCAGTTGCAGTTGCATCGATGTTGTTAACGATAATTTTTGATTCTCGTGTAGGATTTTACGGGACAGTTGTAACTTCATTGATTGTGGCTGGATTGAGGGGCAACGATTATATTTTTGCCGTTATGAATATAGTTGCAGGAGCTCTTACTGCATATACCGTAAGGGATATCAAAAATCGGAGTCAGATCTTCCGTTCCTTCTTTTTTATACTTGTAGGATATTTTGTAAGCATTGTGGCATTCGGACTCGAAAGATTCGATACTCTGAATCAAATGGGATTCAGTTTAATTTATGCCGCATCAAATGCGCTGATAAGTCCGGTGCTTACGTATGGACTTATTATTTTTATCGAAAAAATATTTGCCATAACAACGGACCTTACATTGCTGGAACTGACGGATTTCAATCATCCGTTATTAAAAGAACTTGCCAGAAAAGCTCCCGGCACATTCAATCATTCAATGATAATTGGAACAATGGTTGAATCAGCCGCCGTGGAAATTTCTGCCAATCCAATACTTGCACGAGTTGGAGCTTATTACCATGATATTGGTAAATTAATAAAACCGACGGCATTTGTTGAAAATCAATCTGCTTCCGAAAATATTCACGATAAATTGAAACCAGAAGAAAGCGTAAAAATTATTGTTGAACACGTTACAAAAGGAATTGAACTGGCAAAAGAATATAATTTGCCTCAGGAAATAATCGATTTCATACCAATGCACCACGGAACAATTGTACTTAAATACTTTTATGAAAAAGCTAAGGAATTATACGGCGAAGCAAATGTGAACATCAATGAATTTCGATATAAAGGTCCAAAACCAAATACGAAAGAAACTGCATTAGTTATGATTGCCGATGCGTGTGAATCGACAATTCGCGCTATTACTGAGCCCACTCCGATTAAAATAGAAAATGTTATCGATAATATTATAGAAGACCGAATCAACGACGGTCAATTGGATAACTCTAATTTAACTTTCAGGGACATAAAAAAAATAAAAGAGTCATTTAAAAACATTCTTTTGGGTCAGCATCACAAAAGAATCCGATACCCGAAACAGGACGAAATGGAAAACAATAAGAAAGAGGGTTAGGAGATGGAGTCTTTTCTTAAAGAATATCTGACTCTTCTTTTGTATGAAAAGAACCTTTCAGAAAATACCGTCAGCAGTTATCAATCCGATTTGAAAAAATTTTTCGATTTTCTATACAGAGAAAATGTTTCCGACCTCGACGAAGTTACTTCTGAAGTTATTTCAAAATATTTTGAAGAAATAAGACAGCTCGGTATCGATTCTTCTACTTCAGCAAGATATATGTCGGCATTAAGAGGTTTCTGGAGTTTTCTTGAAAATATGAATTATGTTTCGTCAAACCCAACAGAAAAACTTACAGGACTCAAAAAATCAAGAAAACTTCCTTCCGTCCTTTCCGTCGAAGAGATTGATTTGATATTAGAGAGTGTCGATGCTTCAACGCCTATAGGTTTACGGGACCGAGCCATTCTCGAATTGTTCTATTCTTCGGGTTTGCGTGTATCTGAATTAATCAATTTGAGGATGACCGATCTGCTTTTTGAAGATGAAGTAATCAGAGTGCTTGGCAAAGGTTCAAAAGAAAGATTTGTACCGGTAGGTAAAAGTGCCGTTTACTGGATTAACGAATATCTTATAAAGGGCCGACCTTTTTTAAAGAATCAAGTCAGGTCAGAAAATTTTGTTTTCTTGAGTAGACGCGGGACAAAATTATCAAGGATGTGGATCTGGAAAATATTTGAACGTTATTCAAAAGAAGCGGGCATCGAAAAAGAAATTCATCCCCATACTTTCAGACATTCATTCGCCACGCATCTGATTGAGGGAGGTGCCGATTTGAGAGCTGTACAGGAGATGCTCGGTCATGCCGATATTTCCACAACCCAGATTTATACGCATGTCGATAGGGAATTTGTCAAGCAAATGCACCGAGACCACCATCCACGTGGATAATTTATGTATGTAAAGCTAATTAAAATATTACTCCTGATATTTTCAATTGTTGTTCTGGCAATAAGTTGCAGTACTGAAAAAGAAATTAAAGTTCAAGATGGTTATTCCATTGTGTTAAAGGAATCCCGGGACCCTCTAAAGTTAATTCATTATGCTGAAAAACTCGGTGATTCTGTATTGACAGATTACAAGGTGAAAAAAAAACTATCGGGCAGTTATCTTTTATTATCAGGCAATTATCCAACAATATTCGAAGCCGGGAAAGCTGGATTTAACTTGTTCAGAAAATTTGGGATCAATAACTACAAAATTTATTATAAAAATAGGTTTGTAAATGATAATTATCGTACAATATTATTTATCGGGTATTATCAGGGAAGACAATCGCTATACAAATACGATTTGGTAAAAAAGAAATCGACTCATTACTGGAGTCGTTGGGGTAGAAAGGTTCTTTCCCTCAGTTATTCTAATGACTGGAATTATGCGTTTGTTGTTACCGCATTAAGTTGGGGTATAAAAGGGGAGTTCCCTTTCGTTAAAGATGCAAGGTTATATCACTATAAAAATCAGAGTGATGATCTAAATGAAATCTTTTATTTCGGTAGGGGGATGCAAATTTATACTTACTGGGAAAATAAGGACACGTTCAAAGTTAATTTTACAAAACCAGATACTTTGAATACTCAAATATTCATTCAGACTATCTATTCTTTTGACAAAGAAGGTAATTCAAAGAGATTATCAGAAAGAAAATTTAACTTAACGAAGGACGGATTTCCAGCGCCGTCGTCCTTAAGACCTGTTTCGATTTCCCCAAAAGTTAGATTCCACTTAAGATGCGTTTATGAGGATAGCACGAGTTTTATTTATCTGAAGAGCATCGAAGAGAATAAAGAAATCCTAATTAAGGAGTATAAAGGAAAATTGTTCCGAAACGTATGGACACCTGACGATAGATATCTCTTTCTTATATTTGAATCTCCTGAAAATAATATAAAATCGGAGTTGATAGTTATTGACAATTATGCAATGCGCATACAACAAACTTTTCACGGACCTTCTTTCATGAATTTATTAGTTCGTGGGAACTTATTATTTTTTGACGAAAAA
This sequence comes from Melioribacter roseus, assembly GCA_020722005.1. Lineage (GTDB taxonomy): Bacteria > Bacteroidota > Ignavibacteria > Ignavibacteriales > Melioribacteraceae > Melioribacter > Melioribacter roseus_A. The sequence goes on along the minus strand of DYLP01000019.1, from coordinate 8,492 downwards.
AATAACGGTATATCCGGAATCGGAATATACGATTTTGTAAACGATAAAATATACGACCGAATTAATATTCCCGGCGGTTGCGGTCTTAAATTAATATTATGAGAACATATTTTAGAATTGTTGGTTATCTTAAACCCTACTGGAAACATCTGACAGCTTCAATCGTCTTTACGATATTTTCTGCTTTGTTAGACGGAGCGTCGATTTATTTGTCGATTCCATTGCTCGATACACTGTTCCAGCAAAAAGGCGTGAGCGAAGGTTCATCTGTGGCTCTTCAAAAGAGTGGAATAAATTCAAACGGCGATTTCTGGATTGTGCAGGAAGTGAATCGACTTTTGAATGAAATACAAACGTTTATTTTTGGGGGTTCCGTTTCCGAAGTGTTGATTAAAATTTGTCTGCTTATAATCATCGCTTTCCTGGGGAAAAATTTATTCGGTTATCTGCAGGCTTATTTCCTTGCGTTCGTTGAGCAGGGCGTAATAAAAGACTTGCGGAATCAGGCTTATCGACATCTGCATAAATTGCCAATGAGTTATTTCAAGAATGAAAAGACTGGCAACCTGATTTCCAGAATCATGAATGACGTCAATGCTGTCAATTCAAGTATTTCCGCCGTCTTTCTGAACCTTATCCGAGAACCGTTAAAGATAATTGTTTTCCTGGGTATTGCTATTGCTATTAGCTGGAAACTAACTCTTTTTTCTCTCGTTGTTCTACCTTTCTCACTGGTTGTAATTAGTTATATCGGATTAATTATTAGAAAGCAAAGCGGCTTGCTACAACAGAAAATTGCCGATCTTACTAATCGTCTTCACGAAACCATTACTGGAATCAAAATTGTAAAAGCTTTTGGTATGGAAGAATATGAAAACAAAAAATTTGAAGACGAAACCGAAAGTTTTTTCAAACTATCCTTAAAAATTACCCGTATAAGAAATATTTCGAGTCCCACTACTGAATTTCTAAGCGTTATTGTTGGCGTGGTAATTATTTATTTCGGAGCTCAGCTTGTACTCGTCGATAAATCAATTACTGCAAGTCAATTCATTGGATTCCTATTTGCCATTTTTCAGCTGATGCCACCAGTCAAAGAACTGAGCAGTGTTAACAATAGAATTCAAGAGTCGAGTGCAGCTGCCGATAGAATCTTCGAGATAATTGATACCGAACCGTCAATAAAAGATCCGGATAATCCTGTCCCGCTGAAAGAATTCAATGATAAACTTGAATTTCGAAATGTATCATTTCATTACGAAGACTCCGATTCGCTTGTGCTCGATAGTATTAGTTTTACAGCCGATAAAGGAAAAATTATAGCAATCGTTGGAAGTAGTGGAGCTGGCAAAACTACACTTGTCGATTTGATTCCCAGATTTTTCGACCCTGTCGAAGGTTCAATTTTGCTCGACGGTGTCGATATCCGTTCTTTCAAAATTGAAGACCTGAGAAAACTGATGGGGATAGTTACTCAGGAAACAGTGCTCTTCAACGATACGGTGAGAAGTAATATTGCGTATGGACTAACAGACTGCAGCGATCAAAAAATTATTGAAGCTGCCAAAGCAGCCAATGCACATAGATTTATAATGGAATTACCTCATCAATACGATACGATTATAGGAGAAAAAGGAACAAAACTTTCCGGCGGTCAACGTCAGAGGATATCAATTGCCCGGGCAATCCTCAAAAATCCTCCTATTATGATTCTCGACGAAGCCACTTCTTCGCTCGACAATGAATCGGAAGTTCTCGTACAGGAGGCCATTGAAAGATTACTTCAGAGCCGTACCGTCTTTGTTATTGCGCATCGTCTCAGCACAATTCGCAATGCCGATAGAATTCTCGTACTCGAACATGGTAAAATTGTTCAGGACGGCAAACATGAAGATTTGATTAAGAATGAAAATGGTATTTATAAAAAATTATATGAACTCCAGTTCAGAGATATTGCCTGACTATGATTAATTTATCAGCTATTATAATTGCCTACAACGAAGAATATAATATCGGCAGATGTTTAAATAGCCTGTCCGGTGTTATTGACGACATAGTTGTACTGATCGATTCAAAAACGACGGACAGAACAGAGGAAATTGTGAGGTCTTTCCCGAACATAAATTACGAAGTCGTCGATTGGATGGGTTACGGACCAACTAAAAATTATGCACTGACCAAAGCAAAATTTGATTGGGTCCTCTGGGTCGATGCCGATGAAGAGTTGACTCCTGAATTGAAAGAAGAATTAGAAAATTTCAAGACAGGTAATCCGCCGTACGATGCGTATTACATAAAACGAAGAGCTTTTTTTTTAGGAAGGTGGATTAAACATTGTGGCTGGTATCCCGGCTACGTAATACGCCTTTTCGATAAAAACAAGACGCGTTTTGATACTAAGAATGTTCATGAAGGTTTGCAAGTTGAAGGACAAAAAGGTTATCTTAAAAATGATTTGAATCACTACACCGATCCGAACGTAAAGCATTATTTCGATAAGTTTAATAATTATACTTCGCTGGCTGCTGAAGAATTATACAATAATGGCAAAAGAGCTGCTATTACGGATATTTTGCTGCGTCCACCATTTCTATTTATCAAAATGTATATATTGCGTCTTGGATTTCTGGATGGTATTCACGGTTTAATACTATCTGTTTTTTCGTCTCTCTATGTATTTACAAAATACGTAAAATTGTGGGAAATGAATCGAAAATGAAATTAGGTCTTATTCCGAATATATCGAAAGAGGATATTATTAAAACAATTGATTTGCTAGTAACTCAAATCAATGATGCGGGCATGGAATATGGATTATCGAATATAATGCTGGGCATGCACGATGAGTTTCCTGATTCTATAAAGAATTCGAATTTTCTGCCTCTGGATGAATTAATAAAATTTTCTGATTTAATTGTCTCGATTGGAGGCGACGGAACAATATTATCGACCGCTTATTCAATTAGAAATACCGAAAAGCCTATAATTGGAGTAAATCTTGGTAAGATGGGATTCCTTGCTGAGTTCGATGTCGATTCGTTCAAAGAGCTTCTAAACGATCTGAAAAAAGGAAGTTATCTCGTCGAAAAAAGAATGACCTTGCGAGGCAAAATCGAGGGGGTCGATGAAGAATTATACGCAATTAACGACATTGTAATCGATAAAGGCTCGTGGGCAAAATTAATCGAACTCACAATTAAAATTGACAACGATTATGTTTCTACCTTTTCTGCAGATGGCCTTATAGTTGCAACTCCAACTGGAAGTACTGGTTATTCTTTAGCCGCCGGTGGACCAATTGTCAATCCGAAAACCAAAGCAATTACATTGAGTCCTATTGCGCCTCATATACTTACAATGCGACCTCTCGTAATATCAGGCGAACAGAAGATTACGATCGTTGCACGTTCACTCTATGGAAAAGTAAACATTAACAGTGATGGTCAGCGTACAATTTCTCGCAATACACCAGTTACAATTGAAATAACCAGAGGTAAAAACAGCTTTAATCTCGTTCATTCGAATAAATCCAACTACTTTGAAATTCTCAGGAACAAGCTTTTCTGGGGACTCGATATCAGAAACATAAACATGGGAGCGAAATGAAAATTCTTCTATTTTTTTTATTCCTTGCTAACGTTCTATATTCACAGGAAAAATGCAACTTTACATTCGACGAAAAATCCGGTAAAAAAATTATAATAGGGAAGATTGAAAGAGAAGACTTTATGGACACTGTTTATTCAGTATGGTTCAAAGACGAATATGAAAATTACTTGCCCGATACACTCGCAATCGATACGCTCAAAAATAAATTAAAAGATTGCAAGTTTGAGATTATCTTCGGTACATGGTGCAGCGATAGCCGGAGGGAAGTACCGAGATTCTTGAAAATTCTCGATCTATGTAGCTTTCCTGAAGAAAATGTCAGAATGATCGCAGTTGACAGAAATAAAACAGCAGGAAGTGTCGACATCGGCGATAAAAAAATTCATCTTGTTCCCACTTTCATTGTATACAAAAGCGGCGAAGAAAAAGGAAGAATTATTGAAGTGCCTGATGAAACACTCGAAAAAGATTTGTTGAAAATTCTTAATTAGTTTGTCAAGATTATCAAGTTATCATAATTGTAAATTATGGCCGAGACTCTATGTTGGAATGATTGAATTCATGATTCGTTCACAGAATCAATTCAAGATTTAGTTAATGTGACTTTGGTAAACATAAAAAACTATCTTCCCTTTTGATTGACAACAATTGTGAAGCAACTAAAAAACGTCCCTGCCCAAATAAATCAATTTTCAGATACTACTGTTTGTTATCTATAAATTCGGGATAAATGGGATGCCAAACTTGTGGCTTTATCAAAATTGGGCTATTTATCTTTCCCGTGATATTTTTAATAATACTAAATCAATTTCTAATGATAATTTTGGGTTAATATATTATTGCTATTTGAGCGGATGAATCATTAAAATTCAACGCAAATGAACATTATCAAAGAAGAAATTATCGATGCATTTATTGAGAATGATTGATTCCAATATTTATAATACGAATAAACTCTTATTCGGCTGGCAAAAAAAATCTAAAATATGTTTTGGAAATAGTAAAGGAAAAAATTATTTTAAACATAACCTTTTAGGTAATATTTAAATGCGTAGAAACAGTTTCATATCTCGTGAACAGGATTATGCATTAAGGATGATAGCTTATCTGGCAGGCTTACCAAAAAAAGAATACATTTCCATTAAAGAACTATCAAAAAGATTATTTATCTCACCAAAATTCGCAGCCCGGATTATTCATAAATTAAATAAAGCTAATATTACAGGTTCAATACAGGGCAAGTACGGCGGAATTTTTCTTAAAGCAGATGCAAAAAAGCTTTCAATGTATGATGTGTTGAATACTATAGGTTTCAAGGTGAAGTTTAATGATTGCTTGAATGAAAATTATGTTTGCGAGTTAATGTTCGGTTGTAAGTTTCATTCATTCTGGGTGAATGAGGAAAAACTATTGATAGATAAATTAAAAAGCCAAAAGATTTCTGAATATATTCTTAAAGAACAAAACACTTAGTTAACTATGTCTCATTAAATATGAGGTAAAAATGGATGTATTAACTTTATCACGATGGCAGTTCGCAATAACAACTGTCTATCATTTTTTCTTCGTGCCAATTACCTTAGGGCTTTCAATTGCTGTGGCAATTATGCAAACAGCATATTACAGAACTGGTAATGAAGCATACAAGAAAATGACAAAATTCTGGGGAAAACTTTTCTTAATCAATTTTGCAATTGGGGTTGTGACTGGTATTGTTCAGGAATTTCAATTTGGTATGAACTGGTCGCAATATTCAAGATTTATGGGAGATATTTTTGGAGCTCCACTTGCAATTGAAGCACTGCTTGCATTCTTTATGGAATCAACATTTCTTGGAATATGGATTTTTGGTTGGGATAGAATTCCAAAGAAAGCTCATCTGGCATCAATCTGGCTCGTTGCGATCGGCTCGAATCTTTCTGCAATCTGGATACTCGCAGCAAATTCGTTTATGCAACAACCTGTTGGTTATGTTATAAGAAATGGTCGTGCAGAAATGACTGATTTCTTTGCAATCATAACTAATGGTCATCTTTGGGTTCAATTTCCTCATGTATTTTTTGGCGCAGTTGCAACTGCAGGATTTTTAATTTTATCTATTAGTGCTTATCAATTAGTTAAAAAGGGTAAACACGAAGTATTTAAGAAGTCCTTTAAATTTGGTGCTGTATATGCTCTGATTGGTTCTTTACTTGTAATTTTAGTCGGCCATACTCAAGCACAATATATGGTTAAAGTACAACCAATGAAAATGGCTGCAGCCGAAGCTTTATGGGAAAGTGAGAATCCAGCTTCAATGTCTTTATTCACTTTCGGTGACGAGAAAAATCAAAAAGATGTTTTTGCAATTAAAATTCCTGGTGCTTTAAGTTTTCTTGCTTACAATAAATTTGAAGGCGAAGTAAAAGGGATTAAAAATCTTCAGAAAGAAGCTGAACAAAAATACGGTGCGGGTGATTATGTCCCGCCAGTAGCAGTTTCCTACTGGTCTTTTAGAATCATGGTTGGTGCTGGATTCTTAATGTTATTCATCGCAATATTATCTACAATAAAAGCTTATAAAGAAAAATTAGAGTTTAGTTCTTTTGGTTATAAAATAACTTTTTGGTCAGTGCTGTTGCCAGTTATTGCAAATACAACAGGATGGTTATTTACAGAGATCGCAAGACAACCATGGACAGTTTTTGGATTGTTCAAAACAGCGGATTCTGTTTCTAACACTGTTTCTGCCGGTGAAGTTCTGTTTTCTTTAATAGCATATACGGTTTTATACGCAGTTCTAATGATAATTATGATATCTTTAATTAAAAAATATGCTTCTAAAGATGTTGATGAAATAGAAAAAGAAGAAGCAGAAGTTGATAACTCAGTTTTAAGTAAGGCATAGGAGGACAAAATGGATCTTAACACTATCTGGTTTATACTTATAGCCGTATTATTTATTGGATTCTTCTTTTTAGAGGGATTCGATTACGGCGTTGGGATTCTCCTGCCATTTCTTGGTAAAGAAGATCGCGAAAGACGAGCAATTATCAATTCTATAGGAACTTTCTGGGATGGCAATGAAGTTTGGATGATAACAGCTGGCGGTGCAATGTTTGCTGCATTCCCAAATTGGTATGCAACATTATTCAGCGGCTTTTACCTTGCTTTGGTTATTATGCTGCTTGCACTAATTGCACGTGGTGTTGCTTTTGAATACAGAAGTAAAAAAGACGACCCTGTTTGGCGCAACAGGTGGGATTGGGTGATATTCATCGGCAGCTTTGTACCTGCATTACTTTGGGGTGTGGCTATCTCAAATATAATCCGCGGCGTTCCTATCGATCAGAATATGAATTTTACCGGGAATTTTTTCACTTTACTGAATCCCTATTCTTTGCTGGGTGGATTAACTTCGCTGGTTTTATTTACATTGCACGGCTCAATTTTCCTTTCCTTAAAATTAACAGATGAACTATTAGAAGGAACCCGAAAATTTGCTAAAAAACTCTGGCTGCCTTCTGTCATTTTACTATTTATCTATGTAATTTTTGGATATTATGATACTGATATGTTCAGTAAACTTGGTGTAAATCCAGGAGTTATTCCAATTCTTGCTGGCTTGGCAATTTTATCTGTCGGTTACTTTTTGAAGATTAAAAGAGAAGGTTGGGCATTTGTAATGACAGGATTAACAATAGTCTTCTCGACTATTACAATTTTTATGGGTTTGTTTCCTCGTGTAATGGTTTCGAGCACCAATCCGGATTGGAGTCTGACTATTTACAATGCTTCTTCAAGTCCTTATACATTAAAAGTAATGAGTATAGTTGCAGTTATTTTTGTTCCGATAGTTCTTGCTTATCAAGCCTGGTCCTATTGGATATTTAGAAAAAGAATTTCAACTAAGCAAAAAATGGAATATTAAAAAAGAGTTCTGAAAAAATAATTTATTTAAACTGTCATCCTGAACTTCTGCAGGATGACAGTTATTAAAATCTGATGAAAAAGCTAAATATCGATTCGTTGGTTGTTATTGAAAATGTAATTTATTTCATTGTGGCGTTATTGCTTGTAGCAAGTGCAATATTGCTGGTTTACAATGAAATACTTTCATTCCCTGCATTTTTCAAAGCTGAAAATCAGGTACAAACTATAATTGAGATAATTTCTAAAACTCTTTTGTTAATTATGGTTCTTGAAATTTTGTACACAATTCGTATAACAATTAAAGAGCATGTGCTTTGTGCTGAACCGTTCCTGATTGTTGGCTTAATAGCAGCAATCAGAAGAATTCTAATTATAAGTGTTGAGACTGCTTATTATCAGGAAAAAATCAATATGTACATGCTCGAAATTAGTGTGCTGAGCGGAATGATTTTAATTTTTGTAATTTCGCTTGTACTGTTAAGAAAAATTAAAAACAAATAAAGTAAGGCGGTATTATATGTCTCGTCTTCTTATACTGGGGGCTGGAATAGCAGGACAAACTGCAGCACTTCATGCGCGCCGCAAATTAAGTAGTAAACACGAGGTTGTAGTCGTTTCTCCTAACAGCAAATGGAACTGGATTCCATCAAATATTTGGGTGGGTATTGGCTATATGAAACCTGAACAGGTAACTTTTCCCTTAGCACCTGTTTACAAAAAAACCGATATAACATTTCACCAGGCAAAAGCAGTAAGCATTCATCCTGAAGGTGATACAACTTCATCCAAACCTTATGTTACTATTGAGTACACAAGTGAAGACAAAATTGGGCAAACAGAAAAAATAAGTTATGATTACTTGATTAATGCCACAGGACCAAAATTAAATTTTGAAGCAACCAAAGGTTTAGGACCAGGCAAAAATAGTTTATCCGTTTGTACTTATTCTCACGCTGATGAAACTTTTAAAC
>DYLP01000065.1 GCA_020722005.1 Melioribacter roseus | reverse complement strand
TTAATTATTTATTTATTAATTTAGTAACGATAATTATTGATAAACTCCCGAAGCGCAGGTATTATTAGAACAAAAAAATTTTCTAACTTTGAATATAATAGGTAACAAGTGGTAATAGCAGGAAATACAGCTAAAAAATATTCCAGAACATTAGAGCATAAAGTTAATGAATATATAAAGCAGGAAACACAAAAGGAGCTTTTGTCTCCATTTAGGTCATTGGCAATTTTTTCTGCTGCATCTGGCGGAATCGCTCTTATTTTCGAAGTACTCTATTTCAGCGAACACAGCGTTCAACTATATGTGTCCCGTCTGTTTTCAGTTCTGATAGCATTCGTATTACTCGTAATCTCGAATTCCCGCTATGGGAAAGAACACCCCGTTTTACTCGTACATATTCTGTTAATGTCGATAGTCGCTTCTTTCGCGGTAATGATTTATTTAGAGCCCCAAACTCTCGTATTTAATTCGCATATAATAAGTCTCATAATATTTACAGCGGCTCTGTTTCTCAGCTGGGAAGTGCGCCATCAGGTTTTGGTTGCAGTTTATTATAACCTTGTATTTATGGCGTCAGTCATTGCGAACAGTTCCCAAACACATAATATTCCTCACATGCTCGAATCGATAGTACTGGTAATGATTATAAGTGTAATGGCAGTAATAGCCAGCTATATAAATTACAGATTGCGCCGCGAAGCTTTATTAAAAAGTTATGAAATAGTTCTCTCTGAAAAAAAATTCAGAAATATTTTTGAAAATTCGGTTGAGGGAGTATTCCAGATAACTCCAGCAGGCAAGTTCACCGCAGTCAATCCAGCTCTTATAAAAATGCTGGGCTATTCAACAGAGGAAGAAATTAACAAATTGAATTTCTTCAAAGATCTGTTCAAAAGGAAGTCGGACGCAGATTTGTTGAATAAATTACTCGAAAAACAGGGTAAGGTAAAAAATTACAGAGTACAGTTTCTTAAAAAAGATGGCAGTGAAATAGCAGTTAAAATGAATGTAAGGCTTAGTTACGACGAGGAGGAAGACACAACATTTTTCGATGGCAGCCTTCAGGACATAACTCAACAGGTGCTTGCTGAACACGAACGTCAGAAAGCACTGGAAGCATTGCGACAGGAAAAAATTAAATCCGACGTTGCTGCTCAAAAAGCACGTCAGGAAAGCAGCTATAAAACCAAGTTCCTTGCAAATATGAGTCACGAAGTCCGAACGCCGATGAATTCCGTTATGGGATTTCTTACATTGATTGAAAATGACCTTTTTGAAAGCGAGGAAGAATTAAAAAAATTTGCGCGGGATGCCCGTCTGGCAGCTGAATCATTACTCGATATAATTAATAACATTCTCGATATTTCAAAAATCGAAGCAGGTAAGATGGAACTCGAAGAAAACGAGTTCGACCTGAGTGAAGAGATTCATAAAGTATCGTCGATAATTGGTCAAGCAGCCCGACAAAAGGGAATTGAAATAATAGAAGAAATAGACCCAGATCTACCAGATAAAATTTACGGAGACGCTACGCGTTACCGACAGGTTGTTCTAAATCTGGCTGGCAATGCTGTTAAATATACCGATAAAGGAAGCGTTACGATTTCGGTAAAAGTTGAAAATAGAACTACAAGTACAATTGAAATCCTTACCGCCGTAATAGATACTGGCACTGGAATTCCTAATGACAAAATACCCCTTCTTTTTGAACCGTATGTCCAGGTAAAAGACAAAAAAGACAAAAAGGAAGGCACTGGACTTGGATTGGTTATTGCCAAAGAATTCGTCAAACTGATGGGCGGCGATATTAATGTCGAAAGCAAACCCGGTCAAGGTAGCAAATTTTACTTTACAGCCAAATTCAGGCTCACTCCATCGGAAGGCGAAGAACCCGGAGTTACGACGGTTCCAATTTACGACCAGAAAGAGATAGAAAAACAAGAAGAAAAAAAACCATTCATCGAACAATCTAAATCTGAAAAACGCTTACTTCTGGTTGAAGACAATCCGATAAGTCAGGACCTTGAATTAAAAATCCTCCGTGAAGTCGGTTACACCGTAGAAGCAGTATCCAGTGGTAGCGAAGCTATTGATGCGGTTAAAACAGGCAGATATAATCTTGTATTGATGGATATCGAGATGACGGATATGGATGGCATTACCGCAACCAAACAGATTAGAAATATAGCCGGCGATGTAGGTAAAATTCCGATTATTGCTGTCACTGCACACTCGAGTATGAAAGACCGTGAAAAATGTTTGGCAGCAGGAATGAATGATTACATTGCCAAGCCCATCAACATTCAATTCTTAAAGTTAACCATCGACCAATGGTTAAAGAGACCATTAGATTGATAGAAGTCTGCACCTACTGGCACAGCCTTCTACAATTTATGCCATTCTAAGAACCTCTTCAATGCGCGTTAAAGCCCAGTCAATTTCCTCTTTTTTAATTATCAGCGGAGGAGCAAAACGAATTACATTTTCGTGAGTTTCTTTGCAAAGAATTCCTTTTTTCATAAGAGCTTCACAAAAGCGGCGCGCACCTCCTGCTTCGGGCATTAATTCCACTCCGATGAACAATCCTTTACCGCGTACTTCTTTAATATGAGGGGATTCGATCCCTTTTAATTTTTCGATGAAGTATTTACCTAGTTCAGCCGAATTTTCAATCAATTTTTCTTCGATCAGTACTTTGAGTGATTCTCTTGCGACTGCAGCGCCAAGTGGATTTCCTCCGAAAGTTGAACCGTGGTCACCCGGTTTGAAAACACCGAGTACTTCTCGATTAGACAAGACCGCTGATACTGGATAGCAACCACCCGACAAAGCTTTACCAATAATAACTACGTCGGGGCGAATACCTTCATGTTCAAATGCAAATAATTTGCCGGTTCTTCCCAATCCCGACTGGATTTCGTCGGTAATGAAGAGGACATTATTCTTTTTACAAATATCATAAGCTTTTTTAAGGTAGCCTTCCGATGGAACAATAATGCCCCCTTCTCCCTGAACAGGTTCAACAATAAAAGCTACTGTATTTTCGGTGATAGTATTTTCCAAATCCTCGGCATTGCCGTATTCGACGATTTTAAATCCGGGTGTAAAAGGACCGAAGCCGTTGCGGTACTGTTCTTCCGTAGAGAAACTGATGATGGTAATTGTTCTGCCTGCAAAATTATTTTTGCAAGCTATTATCTCGGCTTTGTTTTCGGGAACTCCTTTTACTTTATATCCCCATTTTCTTGCAGCTTTCAAAGCCGTTTCAACTGCTTCTGCTCCTGAATTCATCGGCAATGAAATTTCGTATCCAGTCAGCTCACTCAATTCTTTATAAAGTAAAGGGAGTTGATCGTTACGAAATGCACGTGAAGTCAATGTAACTTTTTCTGCCTGTTTCTTGAGAGCATTTATAATACGTGGATGACAATGACCCTGATTGACGGCAGAGTATGCCGCAAGACAATCCAGATATTTATTTCCCTCGACGTCATAGACCCAACAACCCTCCGCTCTTTCAATTACAACATCCAGCGGATGATAATTATGCGCCCCATATCTTTCTTCCAGTTCAATGAATTCCTTTGTTGTCATATAAATCCTCTTTTTATTTTAAGTTATAGCTCTAAATTATTAAAATTGTTTTTTACTTCCGAATGATGATTTGTCTAAAAATTTATAATTTTGGTTATCAATTTGAAATTAAGGTGACAAGATGGAAGTCAAGACTTTCAGTTTTACAGTAAATACTAGAGGAAACAACGACATAATTGACATAACGGAAGAAGTAAAAGAGAAATTGAATGCAACAGGTTTTAAGGAAGGGAATGTATTGGTTTTTGCTCCGGGCTCTACGGCAGGAATTACAACAATAGAATTCGAGCCCGGATTACTAAAAGATTATCCCGAATTTTTCGAAAAGATTGCTCCTTCCGGCAAACATTACCATCACGACGAAACCTGGCACGACGCCAATGGATATGCACACGTACGGGCTTCGTTGCAGGGCAATTCTGTAACAATTCCATTTACAAATTCAAACTTACTTTTGGGGACATGGCAACAGATAGTACTTATCGATTTCGATAACAGACCCCGCCGAAGAAACATTATTACACAATTTATAGGACAATAAAATGACAAAATTCAAACTTTGCCTGACCTTCCTCCTTTTTCCTTTCCTGTTGAACTTTGCCTGGGGAAATGAAGGGCACAAATTAATTACCAAGCATGCTCTGATTCTTATAGCGCCTGAAATTGATCTTTCGCAAGACGTAATGAATTATATCATAGAGCATTCCGTTGACCCGGACTACAGGAAAAAAGACGATCCCGATGAACCTCAAAGGCATTTTATCGACATCGATTTTTACAGCGAATTTTTAAATGGAAACATGATTAAATCGAAAGAAACATTAAAAGCAATTTACGGCGATAGTATTGTAACAAAAATGGGACTGTTACCATGGGCTACTTCAGAAACGTTTGATAAACTTGTAAATGCTTTCAAGGAGAAAGACCGTGAAAAAATATTGTTATACGCTTCCGATCTCGCTCATTATGTTGGAGACGGTCACCAACCATTGCATGCCACAATGAATTACAACGGACAACTTACGAACCAGAAGGGTATTCACTTCCGGTATGAAATAGAGATGTTCAACCGTCATCTCAATGAAATTGAAGCAAGTCTGACTAAAGAAAAAGTATCGGAATTAAAGACTCCCCTTTCAGACATAATCTTCGATTATATTTCGGAATCGAATTTCGAAGTAGATATTATCTTGAGCGCCGATAGATATGCAACCAAATACAACCAAAAAGACGAGAATAAATATTACGAACTACTCTGGTTCAGAACGCGTCATCTTACGATTGACAAGATAAATCGAGCTTCCTTAAAGCTAGCTTCCATGATTTATACAGCATGGATTAATGCAGGCAAACCGGATTTGAGTTCGTTATGAAAAATAAATTCGTGACAGTTTTTGGAAGCTCTGTTCCAAAACCGGGTGAAGAAGAATACAAAACGGCATACCGACTGGGGATGCTGCTTGCAAAATCCGGCTTGAATGTTTGCACAGGCGGATATCAGGGCATTATGGATGCGGTCTCAAAAGGAGCTAGAGAAGTAGGCGCAGAAGCAATCGGAGTAACCATCGATATTTATAATTCCGTTCCAAGCAAATACCTCACTAAAGAAATCAAATGCCAAACTCTGTTCGAACGGCTCGACAATTTAATTAAAATTGGCGATGCCTATATCATTTTACAAGGTGGCACGGGGACTCTGGTGGAGCTTGCAATTGTGTGGGAGTTTATCAACAAAAAAATGATGCCCAAAAAACCTGTAGCCTGTCATGGTAAAATGTGGAGCGATATTGTAAGCCTCATGGAATCTCAAATTAAAAAGGAGAAGAAGGAAACAGGTTTGATAAAATGTTTCGCCGATATAGAGATGTGCGCCAATTATATAATTAGTTCACTTTCCAACGTCGAGTAACTCCTCCGAGAGTTTGTAAACAAGTTCAGAGGGCAGCTCTTTAATACACTTGAATTTGACGTCTTTCCTGCTGCACGTAAGCGGTTTGGGCGAGTAATAAAAACAGGGTGAACATTCCAAATTGAGTGATGCAATTCTGTGTTCCGTTTTCCACGGATGAATATAATTCGGATTTGTAGGACCGATTAATGCAACCACCTTCAATTTGAGTGCGGAAGCAACATGCATCAGGCTCGAGTCGTTTGTTACAAACAAATTACATCTTTTCATTACAGCAGCCGTATGAATTAAAGAATCGGTTTCGACTGCAATAATATTTTTACTCCCCGCATGTTTAATTATTTCTACTTTTAATTCATATTCTTCAGGTCCGCCGAAAATCAAAACGCGCGCATGACGTTTATTAATGAACAATCCGGCTAATTCGGCAAATTTTTTCGTACTCCACCTTCTGTTCGCATGATTTTTCAATGTGGAACAGCCGGGATGGAAACCAATTACCGTTTCATTTTCGCTTATGTTATTCTCTATTAAAAAATTTCGTGCATAATTTTCATCCTCCTGAGTAATATTCAAAATCAATCCGGAGACATCCTTAATTCTACTGCCGCTTATCTTTTCAATCAATTTAACATTTTCTTCCACGTTATGAAGCGAGTCGTTTTCTTCTATTCTTACATTATTCAAAAAGCCGAGATTCACAAAATCCCTGCGGAGATATTTAACAGCGACTCTTTTGCTGGCACCGATTAAAAAATTAATCAAATTATATTCTTTTCTGTTGGACGGATAAATGTTAATCGATATATCGTATTTCCCTCTTAATCCCATTACAAAAGAGAGCGACTCGATTTTAGGTTTGTCGAGAAAGTCCCAATATTTAACCTCAGAAATTTCCTCCAAATTCTTATAAATATCCGAGACTCCTTTGTACATAACAAGGCAGTCGATCTCAGAATCAGGGTAAATTTTCTTTAGACTCGAGAGCGCCGGCGTAAACATTAACGCATCCCCGATACCTGATAAAGCCAAGACTAATATTTTCATACTGATACAGTCATTATTAAAATGAAGAGTCCGCCTTCTCAAGCGGACTCTTTCTAAGGTAAATTAAAATTTATCGAAGTTTATTCAACTTCGAGCGTATCGACACCCGCAAGTCGTTTGTATCTATTGAGCAATTGTTTGACAGATTCGTCGTAAGGCAAATAACTTGACAATTGATTAAGAACTTCAACTGCTTCTTTATACATTTTCAAATTTTCATAATGCGTCAATAATATATCATACGGATTATTCCAGCTCGAATAATCTAGCGGATTGTTCTTTAATTGCAATTTTGCCGTTTCAATAACTTCTTTTGCAATTTCTTTATACTTGTCGTATGCACCCGCTGCATAGTAAAGACGAGCAACGTCATGCAGAATTCTATTGTCAACTTTCACGACATTACGTGGTATTTTCTTTTCCATTAAATCGAGAGTTTCAATTACACGTGAACTATCTTTCAAGCTATAGAGATAATGAACGGCAAGTCTCATGAATGTATTGCGATAGTTCTGAATCAATCGTTCGTTGTTTTCGTCAAAAAAGATTGTCGAATCGTTCAAGCCTCTAAATTTAAATCCAGGACGGTAATCCTTAGAAAATCCTATCGGTTCGTCGAACAATTGTTTACGCATAACTGGTTCGTTAATAAATTCGATCGAACCTGCGTTCGACTTATCTGGCACAAGTCGAAGCGCCATACCTTCCATACGGAGATAATCATCGAGCCCAAGCTTGCTATCGTCTGAACAAGTTACGGCAAAATAAATTGGTCTTTTCCATTTGCTTTGCATTATTATATCGAGAACTACAAGGTCTTGAGTACGAATTGCTTTTACGTTTCCGTATTGCACCGGATTTTTCATGAGCCACGTAAGTTTTCCGGTCTTAATAATCGTACTGTCTTTAACGTCGAATTCTTTAATAACATCCAGCGGTACAGGAATCGACATTTCTACAGGTTCCCATCTTTGTACTGTAAGGTTATCGATGTCTCTGTCGGAAAGGCTCATCTCAACTTTTGGTGCACCATAAGGTTCGGTGTTTTTAAGTTGTTTGATATACCAGGGAGTGTTTAAAAGACTAAGATTAGCGATCCGAACGTCTCTTCTGACACCTTCGACATCCTGCAGATACCACAACGGGAATGTATCGTTATCTCCGTTAGTAAATAAAATTGCATTGGGAGCGGCGCTTTGCAATAGATTATAAGCATAGTCCCATGGAACGTAATTACGCGAGCGGTCATGTTCGAAATAATTTGCGTGGAACATATTTACAGGAACTACAATAATTCCCGCAGCCATAATGAGACCCAGAGCAGGCTTCAGATTTTTAATCTTATCGAATTTTTCGATCATCAATTCAATTATGCCTCTCATGCCGAGCGCAATCCAAATCGAGTAAACGAAAAACGCACCAACATAGAAATAATCGCGCTCACGCGGCTGTGGTTGTTGTTGATTTTGATAGAATGCCGTCAAATAGCCGAGGAATATAAACATAACCAAAAAGACCGATGCCATCTTCCAATCGCGCCGGAAATGAAAAAATAAACCAAACAGACCAATAAAAAACGGGATGCCGTACATATCAGACCAATCGATGCCACTATCTTGATATGTAGAAACTCGTCCGATATAGTTCCAGAACAAGTACCTGTTGAACATGTGGTCCATTTGATAGCGCCACAGAAAATCGAGGTCACTCGAATAATTTGTGTAGATTCCCATCTGATGCGGCTCGTTGGAAAACCTTCTCTTAAATGTCGGGAAATCGCCGTACTGTTCACGATTCAGATACGATTCAAGTTCCGTAAACGTCTTTGGAGAATTCATGTTAATCGGCGGCTCTTCGTTTGCACGTATAATTATCATCGCATATGTCGTGATTCCTACGAGTCCCAGTAAAAATGTTTTTGATACTAAATTGAGAGTCGGCTTATTATTCTTTGCAGTCCAATGAATTGAATAACCGACAACGGCAAATAATAATAAAGAAACAATAAAATTCATTGTATAATCATTGCCTGATATTAACGATATAAGCCTGGGTATATATTTAACCAGTCCGGGATAAACTACAACGAGCGTGATACCTCCGAGAATCATCGGAATATAAAATGAATTTCTCGTAAAGATTTTTTTATATAAAGCTGCCATAATCAAAACCGAAATAGCACCCAATACTATCATAAATCGTTTGTCGACGTCTTTATATTCATCAGGAGTTGGCGGGGTGGACGAAGTTTGCGAAGCCCACATTAAAGCTGCCACCACAAGCACAATGACAGCATGAATAAGAAATATTATTGCGGTCTTTTTAAGTGTTTCTTCATCGTCTATATATTTTCTGAATATAACTATCATAACGATTGGGACAATCGCAAGGACTGCCATCAAATGCACGCCCGTAGACAGCCCAATTAAATAAGCAATCAAGAGAAGATATTTTTCGTTGTCAGGCTGGTCGGCTTTTTCATTCCATTTCATCATTAACCAGACTACAAAAGCAATAAAGAAAGTCGAAGTTGCATACACTTCAGCTTCTACAGCATTAAACCAGAATGTATCGCTCAAGCTCAACGAAAGCGCTCCAATGGCTGCAGGTATATATACAGTTAACGCATCGAACAAATTTTCAGGTTCTCTTTTTCTGTAACTTTTAATAAGCATTACGGCAATTAAATAGAGGAACATTACCGTAAAAGCGCTCGAAAAAACCGATATCAAATTTACTCTTAAACCGATATTTTCGGCGAAAGGTATCATAGAAAAGAGTCTGCCCACGATTAAAAAGAAAGGTGTTCCAGGCGGATGAGGCACCTGCAGTGCATACGACGATGCAATAAATTCGCCGCAATCCCAAAACGAAACCGACGGCTGAACCGTCGTCAGGAACACAATTAAACTAATAGAAAAAACAATGGCTGCAAATATTCTGTTGAGTAGTTTATAATTCATCATTCCACCGATATTAATTTTTCTTGATTATTCGTCCGATTTATCTTCCGGTTTCTTAAATAGATTATCCAGATTTTTCCTTTCCCTGTTAACGTGATATTTCGTATAAAGATTTTTGAGCCGTTCGAAGGAAAGCTTGTCGAGGTCTTCGTCGTCCTTGTGTCTTTGAAGGAGTGTTTTATATTCTTCTTTTTCTTTAGAATCGAATTTACGTTCGTACCTTTTCAGTATTTCGAAATATCTCTTCTGTTCCTGATAGCTCATTTTTCTAATGTGATTATCTGAAAATAATACGCCAAATTAATTAAAAATTCATATAATAAAAAACTATATTTGGACAAAAAGCGCAGGTTCTTATGCAAGTTTACAAGAACTACACACCCGAAGTTTCAATAATTCTACCCACATACAACAGAAAAAATCTGTTGACTAGAGCAATAAATTCCGTTATAAACCAGACATACGATAAATGGGAATTAATCATTGTCGACGACGGCAGTACAGACAATTCAATTGATGTTATCGAACCATATTTGGTCAACTATGAAAACGTCCGTTACATGAGGCATTCGAACAGAAAATCGCCCCTGTCATTAAATGCTGGAATATTGGCAGCGGCGGGAAAATTTGTTACTTTCTTAGGTAGCGACGATGAATATAAACCAGAACATTTGGAATTACGGATGAAACTACTGTCAGAAAATACTGAGGTAGATTTAATTCACGGAGGTTTAGAAATAATTGGAACTCCATTCGTGAAGGACAAAAATGATCTCACTAAATTAATCCATATTTCAGATTGTATTGTTGGCTGCACATTCATAGGTAAAAAAGAAGTTTTCCTCGAACTCAACGGTTTTAGAAATCTGAAATACAGCGACGATTCCGACTTCTATGAAAGAGCGTTGGGGAAATACAAAATTCTCAAGGTCGATTATTCTACTTATATTTATTACAGAGATACGCCGGACAGTATTTGTTCAACAATTGAATAATACACCGATTATATTTTTATATCATGAGTTCACTCTAAAAAGGTAAAACAATATAAATAAAAAAACATA
>DYLP01000064.1 GCA_020722005.1 Melioribacter roseus | reverse complement strand
ATCGAGGGTGACCAAAAAGTAATTATACAACAAAATTATTCGTGAATATTAGCGTACGGTCTGGGAGATACAGCTTCGAATCTTTATTTCCAGATGTTTGTAAATTTTCTCCTTTTCTTTTATACGGATATATTCGGAATACCGGCAGCCGCAGCAGGGACAATGCTAATGATTTCCCGCATATGGGATGCAGTCAACGACCCGATAATGGGGGTTATTGCCGATAGAACCAATTCGAAATGGGGTAAATTTCGTCCGTATTTGCTCTGGATGTCCGGTCCTCTTGCAATATTTGGAGTGCTGACTTTCATAACTCCACATTTCGATGTAACTGGTAAAATTATTTATGCCTATATAACTTTTACATTTGTAATGATGGCGTACACTGCCGTAAATATTCCTTATTCCGCGTTGATGGGAGTTATTTCTCCCAATTCAAAGGAAAGAACGAGCGTTTCTACATATCGTTTTGTGCTCGCATTTGTTGGTGCGTTTATCGTTCAAGGCATGACCTTACCGCTTGTTGATTTTTTTGGCGGCGGCAAGCAAGCAGTAGGCTTCCCGTTTACGATGGGAGTCTACGGGATTCTGGCTTGTATTTTATTCTATATTACATTTAAAACTACTCGTGAAAGAGTAGTTGTCCCTTCCACCCAGAAGTCTTCTCTGAAAGCAGACATTAAAGATTTAATTCGAAACCGTCCCTGGATGTATTTGCTTATAATGGGAATTTTTACCCTTGGATATATAATCATACGAAGCGGTACAATTATTTACTATTTTAAGTATTACGTCGGAAGCGAAGCTCTGGCGTCGCTCTTTATGGTACTCGGTACAATTGGAGTTATTGCTGGTGTGGCTTCCACTCAATTCTTTGCTAAAAAATTCGGTAAGAAGAGATTCTACATTTTTGTAATGTCATTGACAACCATACTGACAATGATTTTTTATTTTCTACCGTCCGACCAGATATTTTTAATTTTCGCTTTACATATTTTAATTTCGTTCATAATGGCACCGCAGGCTCCTTTATTGTGGGCTATGTATGCAGATACGGCTGATTATTCTGAATGGAAAAATGAAAGGCGAGCTACGGGACTTGTATTTTCTGCGGCTACATTTGCTCAAAAATTCGGGATGGCTTTCGGAGGTGGAATGGCTGGATGGATGCTGGCTCTCTTCGGCTTTATCCCAAATACAGTCCAAGCGCCCGGAACTCTCAACGGCATTAAAATGATGATGAGTTTCATCCCCGCCGTCGGTACTTTAATCGCAACTATTGCAGCGATCTTTTATGAACTTGACGACAATACTATGGAAAAAATTGAACACGAACTCAAACTTAGAAAAGCAAAGGCACAATAGGAGGAAGTTATATGAAAGCGAGACTTTTTTGGCTCTTTTTAATTGCGCTGATATTAAAAGTTGAACTGTTATATTCGCAGGAATATCAGTTGGTCTGGTCAGATGAATTCGACGGCACTGAGCTTGACCCCGGTAAATGGGAATTTCAGATTGGCAACGGACAACCATCGGGCTGGGGCAATAACGAGCTTGAATATTACAGGAAAGAGAATGCTACTGTAAACAATGGTTTCCTGACAATCACGGCTAAGAAGGAAAATTATCAGAGCTTTCAATATACTTCTTCCCGCATAAGAACAATTCATAAAGGAGATTGGAAATACGGCAAGTTCGAAATACGGGCAAAGATGCCAAAGGGTAAAGGACTCTGGCCTGCTATCTGGATGATGCCTACTGATAATGTTTATGGCGGCTGGGCTGCAAGCGGTGAAATCGATATTATGGAATATCTCGGTCACGACACTGCTACTGTCTATGGAACTCTTCACTACGGTGGTTCATGGCCAAACAATGTACATTCGGGAAAATCGTACACCCTCAAATCCGGCGGCTTTAATGAAGACTTTCATACTTTTACTCTTATCTGGGAAGAAGGGAGAATCGATTGGTATGTTGACGGACAGTTGTATCAAACGCAAACGCATTGGTATACGTCCGGACACAGTTTCCCGGCTCCTTTCGATCAACGTTTTCATTTAATTTTCAATCTGGCTGTTGGCGGTAACTGGCCAGGTAATCCGGACGGCTCTACCAAATTTCCTCAGGAATTCGTTATCGATTACGTCAGAGTATATCAAAAAGTAAGTACGGATATCGAAGGAGGAAACAATTCTGGAAAACCGTCGGATTTTTATCTGGGGCAGAATTATCCGAACCCTTTTAATTCGCAAACTATCATAGAATATCAACTGCCCAAAGCTGCCAACGTAAAAATCACGCTTTATAATATCTACGGACAAACTGCCGATGTAATAGTTGATAAATATCAAAATGCAGGCATCTATAGATATTCTTACGATGCATCTAAACTAAGTTCGGGAGTTTATACTTATTCATTAAATGCCGGGGGGCGCACAAAGAGTCGTAAACTTGTATTAATAAAATAATTGTTGATATGAATAAAAACAGTATACAAATTGGTTTTTATCCTCTTCGTTACGAAACGAAAATCGTTAAAAACGAAATAGTGAAAATCGATAACGAAGAATTTAATTGTATACGCAATTATGATTTAATGAATCCCTTCCTGATGAGTATTGTAAGCAGTTCAAACCTATGGATGTTTATTTCAAGTTATGGTAGCCTTACTGCCGGACGTATCGACCCCGACCATGCATTGTTCCCTTATTATACCGAAGATAAAATTCACGACAGCCGAGATGTTACAGGCAGCAAGACAATTTTAATAGTACGCAAAGATTCGAATAATTTTCTTTGGGAACCTCTTTCTGATAAATATGATGGCATCTATCACACCGAAAGAAATTTATACAAGAATGTATCAGACAATAAAATAATTTTCGAGGAAATTAATTACGACCTAAAATTAGTCTTCAGATACCAATGGACATCGTGCGACAAATACGGATTTGTAAAAAAATCTTTTGTCGAAAATCTCGATGACGAGCCGGTTACGGTAAGAATACTCGACGGAATTATGAATTTAATGCCTACTGGCACAAACAGAAGATTTCAGCTTGAATACAGTGTGCTTCTTGATGCATATAAAAAGAACGAATTATTGGAAGAAATAAAACTTGGCATATTTACTCTTAGTTCTGTGCCTACCGATAGAGCAGAACCGAGTGAATCTTTGGAAACATCTGTTGCGTGGTCGTGCGGTTTGCCCGAAACGGATATCCTCATTTCGACGGAACAACTGAATAATTTCAGAAGCGACTCGGTCGTTACAAAAGGACTCAATTCCAACGGTAAACGCGGAAGTTATTTCGTCCATTCTGAATTCGATTTGAAACCGAGCGAACAAAAACATTGGTACATAGTTGCCGATGTTGATTATGACCATACAAAACTGACGGAACTAATTTCGTTACTCGATTCGGGGATCGATCTTGCATCGTCAATTGAAAAAGAAATTGATGCTGATACTTCTAAACTAAATTTATTAATTGCAAAAGCTGATGGCTATCAACTATCGAGCGACCGATTGACAAATTATCGCCATCTGTCGAACGTAATGTTTAACATTATGAGAGGTGGAGTTTTCGAGAATAATTATAATATCGACAAAACCGACTTTATAAAATACCTACGCTCAATTAGCGTCTTTTTATACAATCAATATCTATCAACGCTGGAAAATCTACCTAATGAGATTACAAGGGATGAGCTAATACAATTTGTAAATAAAACAGGTGAAAAAGAATTACTAAGGTTAGCAATCGAATACCTGCCTTTGTCGTTCAGTAGAAGACATGGCGACCCGAGCAGACCGTGGAATTTATTCTCGATTAATATTAAAAACGATGACGGCAGCAGAATTTATAATTACCAGGGCAATTGGAGGGACATTTTTCAGAATTGGGAAGCTTTATCTTATTCATTCCCCGAATTAATCGAATCGATGATTTTTAAATTTCTAAACGCTTCAACTGCCGACGGATATAATCCATACAGGCTCACGAAAGAAAGTTTTGAGTGGGAAGAATTAGACCCGGAAGACGAATGGTCGTACATTGGATACTGGGGTGACCATCAAATTATTTACCTTTTACGACTTCTCGAAAACCTGTCGAAATTCAAACCGGGTAGATTAAAGGAATTACTCGGGGAAGATTTATTCGTGTTCTCTAATGTGCCATATAGAATAAGACATTATGATGGAATTCTTAAAGATCCCCGGAATTCAATCGACTTCGACTATGACCTGAATAGCTCAATCAAGAAAAAAGTGTTGATGCTGGGTGAGACGGGTAAATATTTGCTTGATAGAAACGAAGTACCCATTAGAGCCACACTGGCTGAAAAACTATTCATTCCGCTATTGACAAAAATTTCGAATTTTGTGCCCGAAGCAGGTATATGGATGAATACTCAAAGACCCGAATGGAACGACGCCAATAATGCTTTGGCCGGTTATGGCACTTCAATGGTTACGCTTTATTACATGAGACGCTATGTCGTTTTCATGATTGATTTAATCGAAGCATACGGAAATGATAGCCTGAGTCTCAGCAAGGAACTCTTTGATTTTATAGCAGCTATTGAAAAAACATTTGAAGAATCGAAAGACTTATTCAATGATAAATTAAACGATGAAATACGGAAAAAAATAGTCGACAGATTAGAGAGAGCCGGAAGCGATTATCGAAATGCAATTTATAACGCAGGGTTCAGCAAAGGTAAGGTAAGTTATGATAAAAAAAGGTTATTGAGATTATTCGAACTAATTCTGAAAATAATAGAACATTCAATTAAATATAACAAGAGGGATGACGGATTATATCATTCGTATAATTTGATAGAAATCTCGGAGAATGCAATCTCAATTCAACGTCTAGATGAAATGCTCGAAGGTCAGGTAGCTATTCTGAGCTCAGGTTATCTCTCCAGCGGGGAAACGCTCGAATTACTTGATAGACTGAGGAACAGCAGTTTATACAGACCTGACCAGAAAAGTTATATGCTCTATCCTGAAAAAACATTGCCTTCTTTTATTGAAAAAAATCAAATACCGAATTGGGAAATTGAAAAATCGCAACTCTTAAAAGCCATGCTGACGAACAGGGATTACAGATTGATTGTTCCTGACAAAAACGGTCATTATCATTTCAAAAAACATTTACGTAATGCTGCTATCCTTAAGAACGAACTGGAAAAACTGAAAAATAATTACAGCGATTTAAGTGAAAGCGAAAAAAATATAATTGTCGATATATACGAAAAAGTATTTCAGCATCGTTATTTCACCGGCAGGTCGGGGACATTTTATAAATATGAAGGAATCGGAAGTATCTACTGGCATATGGTTTCCAAGTTGTTATTAGCAGTAGAAGAAAATTATTATAAAATTCTTTTTTCGGGAAAGAATCTCAATTTGTTAAATAAATTGAAAGAGCATTATTATGAAATTAAAGACGGTTTAGGGATACATAAATCGCCGGATAAGTACGGCGCTTTTACTACCGATCCCTATTCACATACTCCGTTAAATTCGGGTGCTCAACAACCTGGACTTACTGGACAGGTAAAAGAAGATATAATTTCAAGATTTGGCGAACTCGGAATTATTATCAATGATGGAAAGATTTTTTTTGTCCCTCAGCTTTTGAACGATGATGAATTTATGAATAAGTCTCAGATATTCAACTATTACGACGTCTCTGGCAAAGAACAAACGATGATATTAAATGCGGGCATGTTAATATTCACTTTTTGCCAGGTCCCGATAGTCTATTCTCTTTCTGATGAATCCAAAATAATTATCAATTTTAATGACGGCGAACGAGTAGTAGAAGAAGGTTTACACCTTTCGGAAAAATGGAGTCGTTCGATATTTCGGCGGGATAATAAAATATCGAGCATAGTTGTATTGATAAATAATATAAATAAGCAATAAAAAATAGGTGGCTTATGAAGAGGTTACATAACTATATTATTATACCGATATTTCTGTTCTTACTAGTCCCTGTTATAATTTACGGAAGTTCAAAAATTAGGGGCAAAGTGACCGATAAAGGGACTGGAGAGTCTATACCAGGAGCAAATGTTATTCTAAAGAATACAAACCTTGGTGCCGCTACCGATATCGAGGGCGAATATATGATCATCGGCGTTCCGCCTGGGAAATATACACTCCAAATTTCCTATCTGGGCTATAAACCACAACAGATCGAAATCGAAGTCCCGGACAACAGGACCCTCGAATTTAATGCCCAACTCGAATACATGGTTTTGGAAGGAGAAGAAGTAATAATAACGGCACAGGCTGAAGGACAGGTCCAGGCTATTAACCAGCAAAAAAGTGCATTAACTGTAAAGAATATTGTATCGGCAGCAAAGATTGAAGAACTTCCGGAAGCCAATGCTGCTGAAGCAGTTGGTCGTTTACCAGGAATATCTTTGTTGCGTGAAGGAGGTGAAGGTAGTAAAGTTGTAATTAGAGGCTTGTCTCCTCAGTATAATAAGATTCAGTTGAACGGTGTGAGTATGGCTGCCACAGGCGAAGCAGATAGGAGTGTTGACCTGAGTATGATATCGCCTTACATATTGTCTGGTATCGAAGTCAGTAAAACCGCTATGGCAGACCAGGAAGCCGATCATTTGGGAGGTACAGTCAATTTTATCCTGAAAGGAGCTCCGAAAAAACCCGTTTTTAATTTTACAGCACAGGGAGGATATAACGGTTTGCGCGATGAAATCGGCAATTATTACTATGTGTTGGGCGGAGGTAAAAGATTCTTTAACGATAAACTGGGAGTATTTACTCAGCTTAATCTGGAGAGAACAGACAGAAGCAATAATAGCGCTGGAGTGGGATATCAAATGCAGCACGATACTCTTACTTTGGCAAACAGTTTAAATCTGGAAGATATCGACCGGGTTAATAAGCGTATGGGAGGTGTACTCGTTCTCGACTACGAATCACCAAGTACAAAAATAAAGTTATCCAACACACTTAATAAAATTGATATCAATACTTTCTTACGACAGGAAAATTTCGACGCAGTGGGAAGAAATCATAATTATTACGGTAATTATTCAGAACGTAATTTGCTTACAATGATAAATGCACTTGACGTGGAGCAATTTATTGGCAACGTAAAAATAACAGCTGGTGCAAGTTATTCTCGCTCATCAAATAAATTACCCGAACAGATTTCGATGAATGTTCAAGAGGCAAATGCATTCGTTAGAAATTGGACATGGGACGATTACCAGATATATCCTTTTGATATTGTTACAAAAGCTTTAAACGACACAACCAAGACTTATCTTAATAGATTTGTAAATAGCAATAGCGATATGCTGGAAGAGGAAGAAGCAACAAACTTGAATTTCGAATGGGGCTTCAAAATAGGCGATGCTGACGTAAAACTAAAATTTGGTGGTGAATACAAACATAAATATAAAAAGTACGACTATGAACAGAGTGAAATACCAATAGCATGGAATGATCTGGATATAGTTAGACTCTATCTGAAAGACAGATTCGGTCTGACCAATTACGATATTGCCGGAGATTTTCCGTATGCGCCATTTATTGACAGAAATTACACTGCGGGCGATTTCAAAGCTGGTATCGATTATACAATCAGCCGTGTACCGGACAAAAATACGATGGTAGATGTCTATCACGAGATTGAAAATCTTACAGAAGTACGTGGTATTCCTACAGGGAAAACAGTTTATTATGACTACGTGCCTTCGAATTCGAACGACTACTATGGTTATGAAAATTATTTCGGTGCGTATATAATGCCTACCATTACTTTAGGCCATAATAAAGTAATATTAATACCAGGTTTCAGATATGAGTATAATAAAACAGAATATACTGCCAACAGGTCAAACAGCCCGGGAAGAGATACCGATCCTTATGTTTACTTCCCATACACTTCAACTCGCAAGAATGAGTATCTACTCCCTATGATTCATCTAAAATATCAAGTTAACGATTGGTTTGATATTAGAGCCAGTTATACACAAACATTATCACGTCCAGATTACAACAGAATAATTCCTACCTGGACTACGTATGGCAACAGTATTACCTGGAACAATGTAAATCTGAAACCGGCGGAAGCAAAAAACTTAGACCTCTTTTTATCGTTCTACTCTGACCAACTGGGATTGTTAACTCTTGGCGTATTCAACAAACAAATCGAAGGTTTTATATACGGCGCTACAACGTGGATTGCAGATTCTTCTTATTTACAGCCGGAGTGGCCCGAAAGCGTTAAACCCGGTGGTCAAATCAACGGCTTTATAAACAATCCGAATACTGCAAAACTTTGGGGTATTGAAGCCGAATGGCAATCGAATTTCTGGTTCCTGCCAGGCGTCTGGCGCGGGTTGGTAATTAACGTAAATTATACTTATACAAATTCCGATTTGAAATATCCCCGAACAGTACCTATTTATGAATATGTACAGGTGGGACCTATTAAAATACCTAAAATAGTCGGCACAGGCGACGGAAGCTATAATGCACGTCTTCTGGATCAACCTACACATATTTTCAACTTTACTGTTGGGTTCGATTATAAGGGATTTTCAGTGAGAGGTTCTGCTCAGTTCAAATCCGACGTATTCCGTGCAGACAACTGGTATAAAGAGTTACAACAAACAACCGATCCTCTCACACTCTGGACTGTGAAGTTAAGACAAATGTTGCCAGTTGACGGTCTGCAAATTTACTTTAATATCAATAATCTTACCAAAGCAGTAGACCAAACATCAAATTACGGAACCGGATGGTTTAGTTATAGAAGCTATTATGGTCTAACTGCCGACCTGGGAATTACCTATACATTAAATTAAACTACAGGAGGTGGGTTGATAAATAACATTCTATTGTTCTACATACTAAAAAAATAACAAATAACAGATTAACCAATTAGGAGGTACAATGAAGCTAAAAAAACTTTTACTGTTTATTCTTACAGTAACGCTCTATGGGGGAGTAACATTCGCACAGCAGACAGATACAGTTTATGTGCCTGCAAACAAATCTGATGGTACACCATATGTAAATTCCTTAATCGATTATATTGTAGCAGATACTAATGCTACAGGCGAGCAATTGCATTCTGTATACAAACTCGACAGAGGAAATTTCTATATAGTTGATAAGGCTGTTGATTTAAAGAATCCGGTTAAGATAGTTGCCGATCCTCCAGTAGAGAATGACCCGACAAAAGTCCCACCGAAAATTTTATCGAATGTTACAGCTGACGGTGGAACCTCTACAATGAATCTCATCAATACGTGGGCTGACATTACAATTAAAAATGTATGGCTGGCAGGTATTGACGCTGGTGGTCAAAACAGAGGCTGGGGATTTGGTCAGGCTCTGGCAGTTCAGGATTCTTTTGTAACAGTAACGCTCGACGGCGTTTGGCTCGATTATAACGGATGGTCTGCAATTGCTACTGCTCAGCCACATACGAGCTGGTTCATAAATAACCTGCATGCTCGAAATGAACAAAATCCCGGCGACCAATGGACAACTTTCGTTTTCTTCTTTGAACAGGCTGGCGTTGTGGATACTTTTGTCGCTAAAAATTGTACTTACTTCCAATCGAACAGCTTTTTTATATTCCCACCGGATGTCGTTCAATATATTGAAGTTGATCACTGTACTTTTGTGAACTTGTTAAAATGGCCTTTCCATGAAACTCAATGGCTCAAAGCAAAATTTACCAATAACATTTTCTATAATGTAAGTGCACTCTCTTTAACCGAAAAGGAAGAAGAAGGGCAGGACCCGGACCATCTTGAATATGGTCTAATTAATGTAGATACACTTGCTGCCAATGAACTCGGTGAACCTGGTGAGTATACAATTCCAGAAAGCGAGAGAGAAATTATAGTAAAGAACAATCTTTATTATTTCACACAAGACCTGCAGGAATATTGGGCAAATAATGATAGCGTTAAAGCTCAGTTATGGATGAACAGCCGTACCAGAGCCATGTTCGACAATGATGCCGAATGGCCCGGGTTGGTTGAAGAAAATACATGGAATCAGGATCCAATGTTCAACGATTTCCCTGCACTTTCAGAAGCAACTGCGAAGTTGGTTCAAGTATGTAAAGATATAAGAGCTGGTTCTACACACGAATGGGACTGGGATGCAGACCAGGTTTCAGATCCACAATTCTATCGCTTGATCAATCCGTATCCACTTCCCGAGAATTTCAAATCGTACGCAGGATTGCTTGGAACAGACGGACTTCCGATAGGTGACCTGAATTATTATCCTGAATTAGTAAGTGTAGAAGAAAATACACAGAGCGTCCCGAATGATTTCCAATTGCTACAAAATTATCCCAATCCGTTCAACCCCTCTACAATCATCAGATTCAATCTCAACAAATCAGGTTATGTAAAATTAAGCGTATTTAATTTGCTCGGAGAAAGAATCATAACTCTGGTAGACGACGTTAAAAATGCAGGCAGCCATTTCGTAACCTGGAACGGAAGAAATTCCGCAGGCTTAAATGTACCTGCCGGTATTTACTTCTATAAACTTGAAATGGAAAATAATATCCAGGTTAAGAAAATGACGTTACTCAAATAGTATCATATGACCACAGGATGGCATAAGTAATTATAAAAGAACAAGTTAA
>DYLP01000063.1 GCA_020722005.1 Melioribacter roseus | reverse complement strand
AACTAACTATGTTTTTTTATTTATATTGTTTTACCTTTTTAGAGTGAACTCATTTGTAAATATAATTAAAATGGACAATTTAGTTTGAATAATTCCTCTTTTTGACGATATTTTGGAAAAGATAATTCGATGTTCCAATTATAAATGGAAAACAAACAAACATATTCTTTCAGCACACTTTTTACGTGGGTTGTTACCATCTCGGTTGCTGCATTTATTCTCTATACTTTTTCAGAAATCTGGATTATGCTAATTATTGCACTCCTGGTCTCGATGATATTCAAACCAATTGTGGACTTAATCGAAGCACATGGAATTAAAAGAACATATTCCGTATTGATTGTGTTTGTTTCGACAGGTATTGTAAGCATATTTGGAATTTCAATAATCCTGCCCAAAATTGTCAACCAGATGAAACAGTTAATTAACTTAATGACCCCAGAAAATCTGGATAATACATTCGGACAAGTTGAAAAAGTAATTCATAGCACTCTTCCCTTCCTTAAGCCGATTAATCTTTCCGAAAAAATAAGCACTAATCTGCAAGGTATGTTTAATGTGTGGATTAGTGATCTTACCAACATCGTCGAAAGTCTTTTTGCTGTTATAGCAATTTTAATAATTGTACCGTTTGTTACTTACTTTTTATTGAAGGACAGTACATTATTACTAAAAGGCATAATAAATATAATGCCGAATAAATATTTCGAAGTATCTTACTGGGTAATAAGAAAAATATCGATTCAGCTCAGTAAATACGTAAGAAGCTGGATATTCGATGCAATGATTGTAGGAATTATGAGCGGCCTGGGTTTGGCAATACTCGGAATCAACAATTCAGCTTCAATTGGATTCGTAGCAGGTGTAGGACATCTCATACCGTATTTCGGTCCGATTATTGGTGGACTGCCGGCAATATTAATATCGGTAGTACAATTCGGAGATTTTTCGATGCTGCCTAAAATTATATTAATGTTCCTGACAGTCTATGCGCTGGACAACGGTTTTATTCAGCCGAACTTATTTTCTAAGGGTACGGATATCCATCCGCTGGGAATAATCATATTAATATTAATAGGCAGCAAGCTGCTCGGAATAATTGGGATGCTGCTTGCAGTGCCCACCGCTACGGTAATCAAAACCGCAGCAAAAGAATTATATTACGGATATAAGAATTATAAAGTTATCAGAATGTAACAACCCACATCTTCCAGGAAAAGGAATATCATGAAAATTCAATTTATAGGTGCAGCTCAAACCGTAACTGGTTCTATGCATTATATCGAAGCATGCGGCAAAAAATTTTTAATTGATTGCGGACTTTATCAAGGTAAAAGGAAACTGGCATTCGAACTCAACCGCACATTTGATTTTTTCGATCCGTCGGAAATCGATTTTGTCATACTAACGCACGCTCATATTGACCATTCAGGCAATTTACCTACACTTGTAAAAAAAGGATTTAACGGCAAAATATTCTCCACATTTGCCACACGCGATCTTGCATCAATTATGCTATTGGACAGCGCTCATATACAAGAGAAAGATGTCGAATACGTAAATAAAAAAAGAAAGAAACGGGGGCAAAATTTATTCGAGCCTTTATATACTCAAACCGACGCTCGACAAACGCTTGAATTGTTCGTTGGTATAAATTATCATCGTGAATTTGAGATTGCGCCAGGCATCAAGTTGACATTTTTCGACGCAGGACATATTCTCGGCTCAGCTTCGCTTTTTCTTACAATCAATGAAAACGGGACGTTAAAACAGATCGGTTTTTCGGGTGACCTGGGTCGCCCTAATTTACCAATTTTAAGAGACCCAGAAAAAATTCCCGACGTAGACTATTACATTTGTGAATCGACTTACGGTAACAAAACGCACGACAATCCAAAAAATACTGAAGAAAAACTAGCCGAGGTTATTAAATTAGCACGGGAAAGAAAATCAAAAATTATAGTACCGGCCTTCAGTGTAGGCAGAACTCAAGAACTTGTTTATGCCATTCATCGGATATTCGAAAATAAAATGGCACCTGAAATGCCAATATATGTCGACAGTCCATTGTCGGTTAATGCAACTGAAATATTCAGACTTCATCCAGAATGTTTCGATTTTGAGATAAGCCAATTTTTAATCGACCACAAGGACCCTTTCGGGTTCGATAAACTGACTTATATTAAAGATGTTGAGGACTCGAAAAGACTCAATACGACACCTGGTCCATGCATGATAATCTCCAGCTCAGGTATGTGCGAATCTGGAAGAATTTTGCACCACTTAGCAAACAACATCGAAGACCCGGACAATATAATTTTAATCGTCGGATATACTGCAGAAAATACACTCGGCAGAAAAATTGTAGAAAAACAATCGCCCGTTCATATTTTCGGCGATGAATATCAGCTTAATGCCGAAGTAATAGTCATGGATTCGTTTAGTGCTCATGCCGACACAAACGAATTGTTTAATTACGTATCGCGTTTCGATAAAAGCCGACTCCGGAATATATTTCTGGTACACGGTGAACCAGAGCAACAAATACCGTTTAAGTCGAAGCTGCTCAATGCAGGATTCAAATCCGTAGTTGTTCCCGAAAGGGGATACAGTGTGGAGTTGTAAAAATATATTATTATCAATTACAATTTTGTCGGTTGTAGCCTGCAGAGATAACGAACCTACACAACCCGGCGGAGATTCCATCCCACCGCTGCCCCCTATCAAGTTTGAAGTCTATTCAGCTTTCGATGGACAGGTTGGTTTATCCTGGAATAAAAATATAGAGCCCGATATTGATGGATACCTTGTTTATCGCAGCATTAACGACACATTCAACTTTATTAATATTGCTTTTACCTCAAACAATTTTTATATCGATAAAAATCTCGATTACGATTCAACTTATTATTACCGTATTGCCGCCAAAGATAATTACGGCAACATAAGCGGATTGAGCAAAATAGTTTCAGCCAAACCTGTAAATATATTTCCCCCTTACAATCCTGCTTATCTTTTCGTTTATGGGCACAATAATTCAGGAAAACCGGAAATCGAAGTTTCGTGGTCACCTGCTTACGATAGCGACATCAGTCATTATCAGATTTTCAGAGACACAGTGGACGATTTTTCAATTGATAATCACTCCCCCATTAAAGTTTCTTCAAACAATTATTTTCTCGATACTAATAGCATTGAACTATTGAAAAAATATTATTATAAAATTGTAAGCGTTGACAAAGGGGGACTCAAAAGCAGCGGTACCGATGCTGTTTCAGATTACGTCCTCAACACTCCTGTTCTTTTTTATCCCGAAAATAATTCAACGGTTACATATCTGGATAAATTTGTATTTAAAGCTGCTTCTGCCCCAGCTTCATACGAATTGTTGATACAAACGGATGAAAACGGTGGATTGTTCAATAACTTATCTCTCTACGACGTTAAACCCGATACAATCTATACTGTAAGAGCTGATAATATATATCTCAATCCATATATTAAGTATTACTGGGAAATAATTTGTTACACAAAAGATAAAAGACCTAATTCTATCAGCAAAACATTTTCATTTTTTTATAATCCCGAGCAATACTGACTTGTTAATAAAACTCAAAATATTATCCGTTATCATTTATATATCATGGGTAATGTTGTTAACTCATTCATTAGCGGAAGCCCAGGTTTTGAAGGACAGTTCTTATTATTCCGTAAATACTTTTTCAGAAAAATTGCTCAGAAATTCAGTCTACAAACAATTAAACACGCACATATTCAACACACGGCTAAGTTACAATTATATCCTTTCCGATTTTTTTGTTGGGGTCGAAGAGAATTTTAATTCAACAGTTGTTAAGTCTACCGACAAGAACATAAAAGATGAGCAATATCTTAGACTTTTTTTACGATACAAATTTAACAATTATTTCAGAACAGGAATCCTTTTTTACAATAATCTCTACAAAGACAATCGCCCGCTTTCTATTAATAAAACATACGTTACGCAAGCCACTATTTTTGCGGGACTTCAGCCCTGGGAAAAATTCGAAATAACGGCATTCGGAGGTAAATCGTCGAACAGACAGATTGATGAGTTAGATAACGGATTAGTCTACGGTGCCGAAATTAATCTTGCTCCTACTAATATCGATGAATTTATCATCTCGTCGTTTATGAAATTTCAAAACGAAGATATTTCACCAAGGAAGAATTCCTTTCGGTATGTAAAACTAGATTTGAACAACGAACTTGAAAACTTGAGAAATTTTATTTCATTTAATTATTCCGTACAAAAACGCGATTTTTATTTTAAAGCCGACAGTATTACTTCTTACGAATTCGGGATTAGTAATAATATACAATCACGCGATGAATCCAATTATCAGATTATCGACAGGCTTTCGTTTGGTCAATTAAATTCTCCTTTGAAAATAGGATTGCTCGGAAAGCTTTACTGGAAACAGGTAAAAAGGTCTACCAGGTACGTTAGTATCATTAACACATCGAGCAGCTCCTTCGATTCTGAGATTCAGGAAATGAATCTGGAATTTGGTTCAAATCTAGACTATACAACTGACAAACTGAAAGTATTATTAAAATTTACCTATTCAGAGCGGGATGAGAATCACAAGCCACGTGAAATTGAAGGATTAAGTCAGATTATTTTCAATCAACGAACCAATACTGAAGCATTAAAAAATAATTTTTCAAAAATTGCTCACGTTTCGATTTCATCATTATACAAAATCACGACTAATGATTTATTAACGTTTAATTTATACCACAGAAAGCTTCAGTACGACACACCGAGTGCTGAAAATTATGACGACAGGGACGAACTTCTAAGCACAGCCACCTTAACCTATCTGAAAAAATTCAGTCGGATTTTTGCAGCATTCATTAATCTGGAAGGTACGTTCAATAAAACTGTCTATATATTTTCCCAGAGAAGTTCTAATAATAATGTACAGAGAATTCTCAAGTTTGGTACTGGTGGGATAATTGAATCAAACAAATTTCGTTCTGTAAATACCGCCGAAGTTTCTGCAAATTATACCGTATTTGATTATGAAAAACTAAATCCGAATTACAAAAGTTTTTCATATCGCCATCTTTTGCTGAAAGATTCCACATTAACTACCATTTCCAACAATATAAATTTTTTCGTTACGACCTATATTAAATTTTCTGAACAAGGAGATTTCAACTGGGATAATTTTTCAGCAAGCCCCATAAGATTTTTATCCGAATTTTATGCAGAGCCCAAATTAATTTTCGATATCGAAGGTCTGAAAGTTGGATTCGGTATAAGATATTTTTTGTTGGACGCCTACAATTATACTACAGGTCTTGAAAAGAAACTAGCCTCCACATATAAAAGTATTGGTCCGATTGCTTCTGCTCGTTATATATTCAACAACAGGATTGATTTCATATTCGATGGAATCTATGAATTCATAACATCATCAAACAATAACAGAAATATGATTAATTTCAGTATGAATTTAAATTATCGATTATAATTTGCACCAGTAAAGATTGTGTTTTATTTTTATAGAGTCTTTTATGGAGCATCTAATTTGACAGAGAAAATATGTTATAAAGAAATTCCGAGCGACAAAAGTTTACTGCCGGCGCTTGACGAATTTATTGTTGGTGTAGCTAAAGAAGCTGGATTGTCGCACGAAAAATTTAACAATCTGTCGTTATCTTTTTCCGAAGCTGTTTCAAACAGTATCATTCATGGCAATAAAAACGACCCCGATAAAAGAATAAGGATTACAGTTAAGGTAGACAATTCAAAGATGATTATAATTATTAAAGATCAAGGGAAAGGGTTTAACCCCGATTCAATTCAGGACCCGACGAAGCCGGAGAATCTACTAAAAGAAAGCGGACGAGGAATTCATATCATCAAATCTTTCGTAGACGAACTGAAATATAATTTTACCAATGAAGGAACCGAAACCATACTTGTTCTGAACTTAAAATAAATATTTTTTCTTATGATGCAAACTTCATATATTGTATCCACAAATCCAATTAAAATAAGGAGCAGCCATGCCTAGAAAAAAAATTGCACTTATTGGTGGGGGACAAATTGGCGGCGTTCTCACACAATTAATAGCATTAAAAGAATTAGGGGATGTTGTCTTATACGATATTGTAGAAGACCTTCCGCAGGGAAAAACACTGGACATAGCCGAAGCCTCGCGAGTTGACCAGTTTGATCTATCAATCAAAGGCACGAATGACTATAAAGATATTTCCGGCTCCGACCTCGTTATTATTACCGCTGGACTACCAAGGAAACCAGGTATGAGCCGTGACGACTTGCTAACTACAAATGCTAAAATAATGAAAACAGTAGCCGAAAATGTTAAAAATTACGCACCAGATTCAGTTGTTATAGTCATCTCTAATCCTCTCGATGCAATGGTAACTTTATTCCAAAAAGTTAGCGGTTTCCCAACCAATAGAGTTATGGGACAAGCAGGGGTACTGGATTCATCCCGATTTGCATCATTCATTGCCTGGGAACTTGGAGTCTCGGTTAAGGACGTAAATGCTATGGTATTAGGTGGTCATGGAGATACTATGGTCCCTCTGGTACGATACGCCAATGTAAATGGCATTCCAGTTATGGAAATGCTGGAACGGAAGTACAACGATGCCACAAAAGCAAAAGAAGTTATGGATGCAATAGTCCAGAGAACACGTATGGCAGGCGGTGAAGTTGTAAAACTACTTAAAACAGGTTCTGCATTCTACTCCCCTGCTGCATCGGCAACTGCGATGGCAAAAGCCATATTGCACGATGAAAAAAGATTACTACCTACCTGTGCATATCTCAATGGCGAATTCGGTGTTAAAGGATTCTACGTGGGCGTTCCCGCAATCTTGGGTGAAAGAGGGGTAGAAAAGGTTATTGAACTCACATTAAATGATGAAGAACAGGCAATGCTTAATAATTCCGTCGATGCTGTTAAAAAATTAGTAAATGATATGACCAGACTTGGCTTTTAACAAAAACAAGGTGACTAAAAAGTAATTATTCGACAATTAATTCGCATATAATCAGTTGAATTCGCTGCTTATATAAAAACATTACTTTTTAGTCACCCACTTTTTATGAAAGAGTTTCGTATACGCTTATGTACTTCCTGTTGTTTTTCTTACGTTCAAACTTAACATACCCGTCAATTGTAGCAA
Source organism: Melioribacter roseus (assembly GCA_020722005.1). Lineage (GTDB taxonomy): Bacteria > Bacteroidota > Ignavibacteria > Ignavibacteriales > Melioribacteraceae > Melioribacter > Melioribacter roseus_A. The sequence continues at coordinate 3,731 of DYLP01000063.1, read as the reverse complement.
AAAGAGAATGATCGCCGGCTAATTTTACATTTTCCCCTGGATGGAAATTTGTACCCTTCTGACGAACTAAAATTGAACCAGCTGTTACTCTTTCTCCGCCGAAAGCTTTTACTCCTAAATATTGAGGATTACTATCGCGACCGTTTCTCGACGATCCCTGTCCTTTTTTATGAGCCATTTATTCCTCCTTCTATGCTATCTTTGTAATTTCAATTCTTGTTAATTGCTGTCGATGCCCGTTTTTCTTTTCGTACGATTTTTTTCTTTTCTTTTTGAAGACTATTACTTTATTATCTTTTACATGCTCTAATACTTTAGCATGAACCTTAACACCTTCCACTTTTGGAGCACCAACTTTAATATTTTTATCGTCGTTATACAAAAGAACCGTATCGAAAACCACTTCAGATTCCGGCTCTTTATCCAGCTTCGGGATATAGATTTTTTTGTTCTCCGTTACGATAAACTGTTGTCCAGCGATCTCTACAACAGCAAACATTATTCCTCCATATTATCATTTTTTTGAAACACTAATATACTTAAAACTTTTTATAGTTGTCAACTCTTAACATACCAGCATACTTTATTTTCTACTTTAACAAAGTAAAAAATCTTAAATTTGTTCATAAAATTTTAACTGCGGTATATTATTTACACTCGAGTGAGTGAATAATTTTATTCCAGAAATTTTAACATGAATAACAATAAAAACAAGAACAATCGATGAGATGATACTTTTTTTAATCTTCAAAAAAATATTATGTATTTCTTTAATTCAATTCTTCTAATTGGGAATGCGATTAAGTATCTGGCACAGTTTACCGCGAAATTGAATATTTACTTTTATCGTTTTATATTTGTGTCACTCTGTTTTTAATTTTTTATGTTATAAAGCTATTTTTGCTCTGTTAGCATTTTCTTTACACATATAATTTTTTAATTACATCTTTATTTTAACTAACTGCTCAAAGTATAATGAAGGATAGAGCAGCTGATATAATAATTCATTAATATTTTGCACCCGTAGCTTATCCGTTAACTAACGGAGGATAGAGTATCTCAAAAAATAAGTTCATATATATAAATAATGTTTTGCACCCGTAGCTTAATTGGATAGAGCATCTGACTACGGATCAGAAGGTTGGAGGTTCGAGTCCTCCCGGGTGTACAAAAAAAGCAGACTCGTATTAAAAGTCTGCTTTTTTATTATAAGAGAGAGGTTTTAGATTATCGAATTGATACTTTTCGGAATAAACTACATCTTATTGATATTTCGTTTGAATAAATATGAACAACGATAAACATATTTATACAATATTTGGCGCATCAGGCGATCTTACAAAACGCAAACTAATACCTGCGCTCTATTCGCTCTATATCCAGAACTTGCTGCCTGAAAAGTATATAATTCTGGGCGCAGCACGTAGTCGACTTACAGACGACGATTTCAGAAATATTATGAGGGAATCGATCCTAAACTCAGATGAAATTGAAGACAAATCATTAATCGAAAATTTCCTCGTACATTTATTTTACATTAATTTAGATTACGACAACTATAAGGATTACGTACGACTTAAAAGATACTTAGAAGAACTACGTGCAAAATACGAAATACCCGGGAATACTATTTACTATTTATCAACTCCACCATCGTTATATAAAATTATTCCAGTCAATTTGGCTGCCGCGGGATTAAATACTACAGACGACGGCTGGAAACGATTGATTATAGAAAAACCATTCGGTTTCGACCTGACATCTTCAATCGAATTAAAAGATATCTTGCTAAAAGATTGGAAAGAAGAACAAATATTCCGCATTGACCATTATCTGGGGAAAGAAACCGTTCAGAATGTACTTGTTACCCGTTTTTCGAATGGTATATTCGAACCTCTCTGGAACAGAAACTACATTCATCATATTGAAGTTACTGCTGCAGAAAATATCGGAATTGAAAATAGAGGCGGTTATTACGATACAATTGGTGCCCTGAGAGACATGATTCAAAATCATTTACTACAGGTTGTTGGTTTAATTGCTATGGAACCGCCCTCCTCACTTGAACCTCTTTCAATAAGAAATGAAATATTGAAAGTGTTTCAATCTTTTCGACCAATAAGGAGAGAAGATATAACTAAATTTACAGTTAGAGGACAATATGTAACCTCTATTATTAATAATGAGGTTGTTAAAGGTTACAGAGAAGAAAATAATATAAAACCCGATTCAAAAACGGAGACGTTCGCAGCTATAAAGTTTTTTATTGATAACTGGCGCTGGGGCGGCGTTCCTTTTTATATCAGGACAGGGAAAAGGCTTCCTACGCGCGTAACTGAAGTGGTTATCCATTTCAAACCGACACCGCATTTTTTATTCACACGAAAAAATATCCAGGAAGCTTGCAATAAATTAATATTGAGAATCCAGCCAAATGAAGGTATGCTACTCGAAATAGGCATCAAAACTCCCGGCGCTGGTTTTGAAGTACAAAATATCGACCTCGACTTCCTATATTCCGAGCTGGCGCACCAGCGAATCCCGAGCGCTTACGAAAGATTACTACATGATACAATCCGAGGAGATAACACCCTCTTTGCACGTACCGAAGAAGTAATTGAAGCATGGAAATTTTTAACTCCAATATTGGAAGAATGGTCAGATAATCCAGACGTACCACTTTACGGTTATCCTGCCGGTACATGGGGACCAAAGGAAGCCGACAATCTTTTCGAAGACAAAAATCAAACATGGCACTTCCCGTGTCGCAATTTAACAAACAGCAATCTTTATCGTGAACTATAATGAAAAAAGAAAATTTGATTATCTTTACTGATATCGACGAAATAGCCCGATTGGCAATTGATTATATTAATAGTCAAATAGAGAATTTTCAACCGCATACTTATTTTACCATTGCTCTTTCAGGTGGCAACACTCCGAAAAAGTTGTTCAAACAAATTGCTGAAAACTATAATAGAAGTCTTGCGTGGAAGAGGATAAAATTATTCTGGGGCGACGAAAGATGCGTACCTCCTGATAACAACGAGAGCAATTTTAAAATGACTTATGATAATTTATTAAAATACATCGATATTCCTCCAGAAAATATTTTTAGAATTAAAGGCGAGAATAATCCATCTGAAGAAGCTACCGATTATTCACAAGTATTAAAACAAAACTTACGATTTCATAACGGACTTCCTTCATTCGATTTAATGATGTTAGGTCTGGGCGAAGACGGACATACAGCCTCTATCTTTCCCGATCAGTTAAATTTATTTACTGCGGAAGAATATTGCGCCGTTGCCACGCATCCCGTAACAGGCCAAAAAAGAATTACAATTACAGGAAACATTATAAATAATGCATCAAAAATTACGATCCTTGCGACCGGCACAAAAAAGGCAAAAGTGGTTAGTGAACTAATACATACTGTCCCAGGCGCTGAAAAATATCCTGCATACTTTGTAAATCCCACATACGGGAAATTAAGATGGATTCTGGACAAGGAAGCTGCAAGTGAATTATAATCAACTAACACTACAATATTAATCTCAAGAAATATAAAATTTCCTCTGACTATTATATTCATTCTGTTGAATTGGATTTTCAGTGTAGATATTTGTGCTGTTGATGTATTTAACTGCCACTCATTATAAAATTTTATTTTATGTATGAGTCTGCTCTAAAAAGCTAATTATTAAAACCAGTGGTTTTTAGATTTATTG
>DYLP01000018.1 GCA_020722005.1 Melioribacter roseus | reverse complement strand
ATAAATCTAAAAACCACTGGTTTTAATAATTAGCTTTTTAGAGCAGACTCATCTAATTAAAATAGACTTGTAAGCCAGAGAGAAGATTTCACATCTTGCGGAGAGGGAGGGATTCGAACCCTCGGTTCGCCTACGGCGGACAACGGTTTTCGAGACCGCCCCGTTCAACCACTCCGGCACCTCTCCAAAAAAAAATTTCAAATACCCTGTATTCTATATGAAATTAATTTTTTATGAAATTGTTTTGTCACCTTTTACAATTTCATTCTAAGAACGTCGTAAAGATAATAAAAAATTTGTAATCGTATATAGTTATAATTTGGAAAAATTAATATATTTGGCTTTCGTTTACAAGAAATCTTGAAATCCGGAAAGGTGCAGGAGTGGTTGAACTGGCACGCCTGGAGAGCGTGTAACCGTTTACGCGGTTCGTGGGTTCGAATCCCACCCTTTCCGCTCATTTTATTAAAATGAATATTGCTTAACCTAACTTTTATATTTCAATTTATAATTTTGTTGGCACAAATCAATTCCGAGAGTTGGGTACCTGTAGAAAACTACAAGGAAAGTTAGATTTATGTGGACGCCTCTTCTCTTAAAAAATACGACGATGATTATTATGTCTGGGCCTTAGAAGAGCACGACCCACCCATATCAATAGAATCAATCGATAAAAAAATATATAAAACAAGAACTTATCTTATTATCAACAAGCCCTCTAAGCGCTACAACATCATTCAAATTATTTTTTATGATATCAACAATAACGTATTAAAAAGCTACTCTTATAATATTTCAGAACCTGTAAAGTATGCCTCTCCCATTTTAGAAGGTTCCAAAATAGAATCCGTTATGATTAAATGTATAATGCTGAGCGATATCAAAAAAGCAAAGAGCAATTGACGTTCCTTTTTATAAATTCGACTCCTCCGAGTAATTTCATCTGTCTTATTATTTCACCCTGCCTTCTGAGTAAATATGGAGTTACTCTGGAGGGGTTCCTTTTATTAGGACTCGGCAATGTTGCTGCAAGAAGTGCTGACTGGCTTATGTTTAGTCTACTGGGAATTCGACGAAAATATTTTAAAGCAGCCACTTTCACACCATAGACTCCTTGCCCGAACTCAGCACTGTTCAGATATACTTCTAAGATTCGTTCTTTGCTCCATAATAGTTCGATTAGTAGAGTATAATACATTTCGATTCCCTTTCTAATCAAACTTTTACTTCGAAACAAAAATAAATTTTTTGCAACTTGCATTGAAATTGTGCTTGCACCGCGTGCAATTTTTCTTCTTTTATTTTCCTTGAGTGCTTTTTGAATTTGCTTAAGGTCAAATCCCCAATGTTCGAAAAAGCGCTGATCTTCAGAGGCTACTACACTCAACTGCATATATTTTGAAATATTACATAGATTAGCAGGCGAGTAATTTTCTGAATAGGTCGTCTTAAAAAAATCCTTCCACTCGAGTTCTTCATTTATAATTGCTGTGGATGCAGGATCAAAAAATCGGAAAAATAAAATAACCAATAAATTTAGAGCCGTAAACATTACGATAAATGTGAGTAAAAATTTAATTATTTTCATAAAATTCCCACAAAAATGAACTAAATTTACGTAAATTTATTTATAGTATAAAATTTCCTTTACAAAAAAAACAAGAGGTGAAAGATGATTTCAGAAAAAATGGCAAAATCTCTTAATAACCAGATTAAAGAAGAATTATTTTCTTCATATCTTTATTTATCGATGGCAGCGTATTTCACATCACAAAATTGGCACGGCTTTGCAAACTGGATGAAAAAACAATCCCAAGAAGAGTACAGTCACGCAATGAAAATTTTTGATTATCTAAATGAAGTAGATAAGAAAGTAAATCTTGAACAACTCGATAAACCAAAAACTGACTGGGACACACCTCTCGATGCATTCGAAGATGCACTAAAACACGAACTTCACATTACAAATAAGATTAACGAGCTGGCTAAACTAGCCGATGATGAAAATGACTTTGCTACTGCAAATTTCCTGCGATGGTTTGTAACTGAGCAGGTTGAAGAAGTAGCATCCGTAAAATCTATAGTCGAAAAAATGAAATATATAGGCGACCAGAAAAACGGTTTACTATTTCTCGATAGCGAGCTGGGGAAACGCCAATAATTTTTAGTGCGAGCCCTTTTTATAATTCAAAATAAATTATTAAATTTGCATCTCATAATAAATGAATAATGAGGATAAAATGGCGCGTAGATGTCAAGTTACAGGAGTTGGTCCCGTAAGTGGTCACAATATATCGCACGCTCACAATAGAACAAAAAGAAGATTTTTGCCAAATTTGCAGAAAAAGAGAATCTGGGTTAAAGAGCTCAACAGATTTGTTACTGTTAAACTGACCACAAGCGCACTCAGAACATTGGCAAAAAATGGTACCGGCGAATTGGCTAAATTAATTACTTCCGGTAAGATCAAAGTTAGATAATCAAAAATATTTGTGTCTTTGAGTTTCGAAAGGGGCTTTTTTAAGCCTCTTTTTTATTTTAAATATTCTTCTCCCTTGTTTTTAGTATATTGATTTTTGATTTTTCGACTCATCATTATATATTGTCCTATAGAATTATCAGGAGGATAAATGAAAATAGCCGTTTGTCTCAATCATGTACCGGATACAGCCTCAAAAATTAGTGTCGGACAAGACAATCAATCAATCGACACTTCAGGTGTAACATTCGTTGTCAATCCTTATGACGAATTTGCTGTTGAAGAAGCATTGAAAACCAAAGAAAAAGTTGGAGGAGACACAGTTGTAATCAGTTTGGGTAACGACAACAATAAAGAATCGATTAAAAAAGCTCTTGCCATGGGTGTTGATAATGCTGTATTACTAAAAACGAATGAAATATACGATTCACTTTCGGTTGCAAAAATTCTTGCAAACGAAATTAAAACTCAGAATGCGGAAATAGTTTTCTTCGGGAAACAATCGGTTGATTATGATAACGGTGCAGTAGGACAGATGTGCGCTGAATTGCTTGGATACAATTCGGTATCAGTTGTAGTCGGCTTGGAAATCAATGGAAATAAAGTCAGAGCGGAAAGAGAAATTGAAGGCGGGCGAGAAATTGTTGAAACAGAATTACCTGTGGTTATAACAACTCAAAAAGGCTTGAACGAACCGCGTTATGCATCGCTAAAAGGTATTATGGCTGCAAAGAAAAAAATAATCGATGAAAAGATTCCTGAAAACTGCTCAAACTACACCGAAACTATTAGCATGAAAAAACCGCCAGCAAAACAACCCGGTAGAATTATCGGAACAGACGCTACGGCTGTACCTGAATTAATACGACTATTAAAAGAAGAAGTAAAGGTTATCTAAAGGTGACTTATGGCAAATAAAATATTAGTTTTTCTCGAACAAAGAGATGGACAAATTAAAAAATCTTCATATGAAGTCTCTGCCGCTGCATGGAAAGTGTCTAAAGATTTGAATGCAGAAGTTGAAGGTGTTGTTATCGGCAGTGAAGTTGAGAATCCCAATATTGTTGGAAATTATGGACTTAAAAAGGTATATCACATAAAAAACGAACAACTTGCAAACTATTCATCCAGCGCTTATACAGATATACTCATTGATTTAATTAAATCAATTGATTCTCAAATAATAATTTTTTCAGCCACATCGATGGGAAAAGACCTTGCACCGCGCATAGCCGCAAAACTAGATTGTGGAATTGTTAATGACGTTATCGATTGGAAAGTAGATAACAGCGAAATTATTGCTACACGACCCGTTTACGCCGGGAAAGCTTTAACAGATGTTAAAATTAAATCCGACAAGAAAATTTTTACTCTAAGACCAAATGTATTCAAGGCAGAAAAAATTACGGAACAGGCTGCAACAATAGAAATAAAAAAGGTAGATAACCCAAATCTTAGAACAAAAGTAATTGAGATAATAAAATCAGATACTAAACTTGATGTGGCTGAAGCTGATATTATTGTCTCCGGTGGAAGAGGTGTGAAAGCCCCAGAAAATTTCAAACTTATAGAGGAGTTAGCCGATTTGTTAGGGGCAGCCACAGGAGCTTCAAGAGCAGTTGTAGATGCCGGGTGGCGACCACATAGCGAGCAAGTTGGACAAACCGGCAAGACGGTTTCGCCAACTCTTTACATCGCATTAGGTATTTCTGGTGCAATTCAACACCTTGCAGGGATGAGGTCATCTAAGTATATTGTTGCAATAAATAAAGACAAAGACGCTCCAATCTTTCAAGTTGCAGATTATGGAATTGTCGGTGATCTTTTCGAAATTGTACCTGCTATGATTGAAGAAATAAAAAAAATTAAGAATTCTTAACTATGGACAAAGTTCAAGTTGAAATATTAGGATTATCTGCCAGCCCGTCAACTGGAGGCGCTTATGCCCTTTTATTGAAAGAAGTTTATGGCTTACGCAGGCTGCCAATAATCATTGGTTCGTTCGAAGCACAATCGATAGCCCTTGAAATAGAGGGAATAAAAGCGCCCCGTCCTTTGACACACGATTTAATGAAAATTCTATTAGACCATTTAGGTGCTACTGTTACCGAAGTACTAATCAACGAATTAAGAGACAATACATTCTATGCCAAAATTAAGCTTGAAGTCTCATCATTAACGCACGAAATAGATTCCCGTCCAAGCGATGCAATTGCTCTTGCGGTTAGAACTGGTTCGCCTATCTATGTTTCGGAAGACGTTATGAGATTGGCTTCTTTCGTTCCTTCCAGTGAAGACTTAGAGGAAAGTACAAATCCAGAAGAAGATGATGATGAATTTGAAGAGCCGAAACCGATGCCTGAAAAAAAACCTCTATCGAAAGAAGGAAGATTAGCCGAGTTGCAGGATCAATTAAGAGAAGCTATCGAAAAAGAGGATTATGAAAGAGCTGCTAAATTACGCGACGAAATTAACAGATTAAAAGGGAATAATTAATTTATTCGAATACAACTTTACCGATCTCACATTCAAGGCATTTATTCTTAGAGCAATAATTTCTAAATAGGTCTATCATTCCTTGTGCATATACCGTTTTCTTAACTTTATCCTGCAATCCCAGGGCATTGGCTACATTATGAATTACCTGGTTATCATCCCGTTGTTCATAAATTCCATATGTCTTTACTAATTTATCTGTCAATTGCTCGTGTCCAAATATTTTAAAATAAACAGCAAAGAACGGCAGTATAACATTTATCATTATTTCATCAGCTCGCGAAACTCCCACAAAATATTTTATTTCATTCGATGCTGGCTCGCCCAGCACATAATGTTGTTTCCAGTATCCATCTGCTTTTATTACAAAGAGTGACCTTATCGAATTAATTAGTACACTGAGATTGCGAATCTCTCTGACCTTTTTAATAATAATTCCAATTAAATCGTTATGCAATAATTGATAAATAATTCTGGCTCCGCCTGCAATTCTAACGGTTGGAAAATTCTGTGGACGAATTCTAAAAAATTGCCATTGATTATTTTCCAAATAGTCACCGTCATAAAAAGGCTTAATGGAATTCCAGTATAATCTGGACTTATCCAGATAATCAGTTGTGTTTTCGTCTATAACTTTGGGAAGTGAATTAAGTAATCCAGATATATGCAGAAGAGCCGACTCGTATTTTTGTACTAATATGCCGTCTTTTTCAATCTTCATAAGGAACTCTATATCGGCTTTTCTCGCCAGAGTTACCATTGGATTTTTATTCTTTGAATAGCCTAATGCTTCGAACAGCAATTCGTACAATAATTGCTGCCAGACATCTTTACGATGAAAATCCTTATAATGAAATTCTCTTTTCTGAAATGCCTCCGTTATATCATAACCAACAACAGGTTCCTTAATTCCGACATCTTTCAAAAATTGGATTTCTTTCAGACGCTCATAAATTTTATTGCATTTTTTGTTAAAACGTTCAATTCCCAATTTGTACAAATGTGAATTACGTAATTCGGAGGGAGCATTCAATGCAACAGCAGAACATTTGAGAATGCCTGAAATATTATTCTTTTCTTCGGAGTGTATTTCCTTAATCTTTTTAACATCATCGCTGCTAATTAAACTTGCTATTTTAATCGAAGGAATTTTACGTCCGCTTCTCGTATAAACATACCCATGATTATTTTTATTTTCGAATGTAACGTGGAGTATTACACTATTGTACTTATTATCGATATTATGTCCATGAAGTTTCCAATCTGAATAGTCATAGTCTATTTCAATATCGCCCACATATGTTAGATTGCCTATTCTGATTCTTGCATTTTTAAAGTCCGGTCCGGCAGACTCATGATTAGGCGTTCCACAGTCGAGGACTGCAATTTCTTCTCCGTTTAGTGTTTCAAGAATTGTGTTGTGATCTAATTTCTGCCAGATTTCGTAGAGATACCCTTCATGAAATTTTGATTCTGAACCCATTGGTCCGCCAATTTTAATTGAGAATGAACTGATGATTCGATTGTGTATAAAATTAAGATATTATTTTTGTAAAATCCACAATTTTATAAATTGATATAGCTCATTATTTTCTCTCTCAATGTTTCTGGAAATTTATCAGTTGGATCGCAATAAAGCAATCCTCGACTAATGTTTACAATGAAATTGCGCTTTCCTTTATTTCTGAATATCGAAACTACCTCTTCGTAACTTCCTCCTTGAACGCCTACACCAGGCAATAGTACCGGCATATTGCCAAATGCATCAATAGCATTACGAAGTTCCAAGGGATTGGTAGCACCAAATACAAGTCCTATATTATTATGAACATTCCATTCATTCAGTTTTTCAATAACAACATTATATAAAAATCTGCCATTCGTAAGTTTTAGTTTTTCAAAATCTTGGGCGCCCGGGTTTGAAGTAAGAGCTAATACAAAATTTAATTTATCTTCAAATTCGAAAAAAGGTTGAAGCGAATCAAATCCCATGTAAGGGTGAAGTGTGACAGCATCACAATTAAAATAATTAAAAATAGATTTGGCATAAAATCGGGAAGTGTTACCGATATCCCCTCTTTTTGCATCAGCTATAGTAAGTATATCTTCAGGTATCAGTTTTATTGTTTCGAGTAAATTCCTTAATCCCTCTAATCCATCTCTTTCGTAGAAAGCAAAATTAATTTTATACGCTGCAGCATATTCATACGTATTTTCAATTACAGTTTTATTAAAAGCCAGTATAGGATTTGGATTATTCTTAAAATATTCTGGTATTTTAGATAAATCAGTATCAAGGCCTACACAAACATGTAGTCCAGCGTTTATTTTATTATATAATTTTTCCTGGGCAGTCATATGAGTTTCATTTTATTTAAAGTTCTTGAACATCATCGATTCAACGGGATATTCAGTGCGTTTATTATACTTAGCTGAAGATTTTTTATTGTATGAAACTTCAACCTTGCCGTCTAATTTGAAATAAATAATCTGTCCTATTGGCATTCCCGCGTAGATCCTTACAGGTTGTTTTACACTGATTTCCAATGTCCATGTATTGCAAAAGCCTTCGTCCCCTTTACCTGCAGTGGAATGAATATCAATACCTAAACGGCCAATACTCGATTTACCTTCGAGGAATGGCACATAATTATAAGTTTCTGTGTATTCTTGCGTCACGCCTAGATACAACTTTGTCGGAAGAAGGATAAAACCTTCTTCAGGTATTTCAAATATATCGATTTTATTATGCTTTTTGGCATCGAGTATATCATCTTTATATATACCCAACCATTTTCCTAGATGAACATCATAACTATTCGAACCCAGATTTTCACGTTTGAAAGGTTCAATGATAATATTCCCTCTTTCTATTTCTTCTAATATTTTTTTATCTGAAAGTATCATAAGTACCTCAAGTATGTAATTTTCTGTTTTTATAGATGTTCATCACAATTCCAGCTAAAACCATATTAACCAGCAAAGAGCTACCACCGTAACTTAAAAAAGGCAACGGAATACCAATCACTGGTGTTATACCCAAATTCATCCCGATATTAATTGCAAAATGTGAAAAATAAAGCATCAATGTTCCAATAATTATTAGCGAGCCAAATTTATCTTTTGATACAGACGCAAAATAGAGAAGTCGCATAAAAATTATAAAGAAAAGGAGCAATACAATCGTGCTTCCTATAAAACCGAACTCCTCGCCTATAACACAATAGATAAAGTCGGTCCATTGTTCTGGTATAAAACGTAATTGTGTTTGGTTGCCCTGCATAAATCCTTTACCGAATATACCACCTGAACCAATTGCAAGTTTTGCCTGTAATGCATTATAACCTGCGCCGAGGGGATCTGCATATGGATTTATAAACGTTTCAATTCTCTTTTGCTGGTGAGGTTTTAATAAACGGAAGCCATATTCGAAAAAGAAGGATGCTCCTAAATTCAGCATAAAAATGGCAATACTGTTGAATAAATCTCTCTTAAAAATAAAGAGGGCTATAATTACTGCGATTAACGAAATTATGAAGTAGACCGTCCCTAGTAAAGATGCAAAGACAACAACTATGGGTGAAAGGACTACGAATAATGCAAACAAGCTTATACCGCTCCAGTAGACAATCGAAATGGTAAGTATGATAAATATTATTGATGTACCTGTGTCCGGCTCCAATAATATCAGTAAAGCTGGAAAAAATCCAATTCCAATCGCGATTGCTATATCTTTAATGTTATTTATATCCCGTTCTTTGTAAGATATCCAATAGGATATACCCAGGATTGTCCCGACCTTTGCAAATTCAGAAGGCTGAGATCCAATAGGGCCAAAATCGAGCCAGCTCTTAGCACCGTAGACTGTCTTACCCGCAATTAAAACTACAACCAACATTAATAATGAAACCGCATAAAAAGATAAAGCCATATTTTTGAAAACTTGTTCTGGAAGATTATAAATTACCAGAAATGTGAGCAAAGAAATGAAACTAAATACTAACTGTTTCTCGAAATTCTGTGATGCAGTAGGATGATTTGCAGTTGAACTGTAAATTGCAGCCAAGCCAAATAATATTAGAAGAAAAACAGATACAAAAAATAAAATGTCGAATCGATCGTTTAATTCATAATCAATTTTCAATTTTGTTCACTCCTGCCATGACTTCCTTTTTAATTATTTTATTATCCTTTGCAATGCGATTACTTAAATAGGCTTTAATTACATCCCGTGCAATCGGAGCGGCAACAGTGCTTCCATAACCAGCATTTTCAACTACGACTGCAACAGCAATTTTGGGATTTTCATACGGTGCAAAACCAATAAAGAGAGAATGGTCATCACCATGGGGATTTTGAGCCGTACCAGTTTTACCTGAAATTTTTATATCCGGCAATCTTATATTAGTTGCCGTGCCAGCTCCGTTGACAACAAGATACATTGCATTTCTAACTATATCAAAAGTACTTTTACTAATTCCAGTGTCATAATATTCAGGTTCAATTTTCTGGAAGCCCCTTTTTTGATAAATGCCTTTAACCAGATGCGGTTTTGCAGATTTTCCATAGTTTGCAATCAGTGCTACATATTGCGCTAACTGGAGAGGCGTAACACTCAGCTCGCCCTGCCCGATTCCCAGGCTCAATAAAATCCCTTTTGGCCAGCGATCTTTACCAAAAGCATTTTCATAATATTTTTTTGTGGGTAATAAGCCGTCAGTTTCTTCTCCTATATCAATTCCGGTTCTCCTTCCGAAACCAAATTTAGCCGCATATTTTGACCAATTATCAAGTCCTATTTTAAGAGCCAGTTGATAATAATATGAATTGCACGATTTCTCAATTGAAGTTATAAGGTCTAGACTGCCGTGATTATGGAGACATTTAAAAAAACGATTACCAAAATAGTAGCCACCGTTACAATAAAAACGATTTTTTTCTGTTATTATTCCTTCTTCAAGTCCGGCTATTGCCGAAACCATTTTAAACGTAGAACCAGGTGAATAAATTGACATTGTCGCCCTGTTAAATAGGGGTTTATCCTCGTCTTCATTTAGTCCTTTCCAAACCTTCGAAAAATCCATTGAAGAGAAATTTTCCAGATCATACATAGGTGAACTAACCATAGCCAGAATTTCGCCAGTGGTAGGTTCAATTGCAACAAGGGCACCTCGTTTATCGGTAAATAACGATTCGGCAACTTGCTGGGTATACTTATCAATCGTAAGCATTAAATCGAATCCCTTAACGGGAACTATATCGCTTTTACCGGAGTTGTATCTGCCAATTGTCTTTTGATGAGAATCAACCAATAGGTATTGAATACCCTTTTCGCCGCGGAGCACTGATTCATATTTTTTTTCTATTCCAACATAGCCAATTTCATCTCCGAGACTATAGCCGGTCATTTTATCCAACAGGCTTTTGTTGATTTCTCTCAAGTATCCGAATAGATGAGAACCCCTGACTCCAAAAGTATAGTCCCTACGCATTTCTATTACATAATCAACACCTGTTAGCTTTTCCGAATTTTCTTCATACCAAGCAATAACTTTGTAATCTACATTTTTTGCTAATCTTATAGGTACGTAAGGTGACATATGCCTGTTCTTTTTGAGCAGATTGTTGATATAACCTTTTTCGAAGCCAAGCATGGTTTCTAAATAACGATTAAGGGAAGTGTCGTACTTATCGGGTGTAATTCTCAAAGTAAAAGATGGTTTATTTCCTACAAGTACATTTTTATTTCTGTCGTAAAGTATGCCCCTCGGAGCAGTCTCATAAATTGGTTTAATGCTGTTTTCGTTGGCTTTGGCAGTATAAATGCTACCCTGTAATACCTGCATATTAAACAATTGAATAAGTGAAATAAGAAAGAATGCGATTATTATCAGAAATAATAATCTCCTTCGAACGTCCTGTCCGAAAATTTGTTCTTTCATCTTAATTCCCTTTTAGGCATTGCAACTAATACAGGCAATGCAAAGACAGAAGTATAAACAGCAGGGAGAAAACTACCTTCAACCAAAAGAATAAATAGATTAAGCTCTGGCCCTGCTGCAGCAATCAACGTATATAAAAAAGAATATACAGTAGCAACTACCAGATTAATATAAAAAAGATTCATCGTTGCGATATTTATTTCAATTTTATTTTCATTATAAAAATAACCTGCAATAAAACCACTTATAGTCATGGCAAACATATTTACGCCTATAACACCCCCTGAAATTAAATCAAATAGAAATCCAAAAGTAAATCCCAAAAGAATAGCAAAGGATTGACCGTTCTTCAAAGCATAAAATGTAATTAATACAATCAATAGGTTGGGCGCTATTCCTGATATACTGATAAGAGGTACTACTGTAATCTGTAGAGCAGCCAGCAAAGTAAACAAAAATATAAGTATTAGTATTTGCTTTATCATTTACTTATAAGATTGAGTTTTATGTCTTCAAGTTCTTTATCCGGTACAATATGCATTATAAAAAGATTATAAAGTGTTCGAATGTCGGTATCAGGACGTACTGTAACGTTATGTAGAGATCCGACAGGTACTTCTTCCCTCTCGATTACTTTCCCTATGGGAATGCGGGGTGGAAAGATAGTACTAAATTCAGATGTTTCGACCAGGCTCCCTATCTTTATATCATATGTAGATGGAATATTTTTAATTACCAGTTTACTGCCGTCCCATGTCATAATTCCGTTAATATTTAACGGTTTAATTGCAACTGCGATTTTTAGTTTAGTATTGTAAAGACTTCTTACAACCGCATAATCATTTGAGATGTTCGTAACAATTCCAACCAGGCCGCCGGAACATAACGCAGGCATACCGATATTAATACTGTCATTCAAGCCTTTGTTAACTATGAATGAACCATCGATATTGTTGACTGTTTTAGAAATAATGTCTGCAGCAACAAGCGGATAGTTGAGAGAATCTTTTAAATTAAATATTGCTCTCAATTCCCTATTTTCATCCACTCGGTTTTTGAGTCTACTCAATTCAAGCATCAGTCTGGCATTTTCTCTTTTGAGTTTTTCAATTGATTCGCGTTTCTGGATGAGCGAAAGAGGATAATTTATTAATTCGCTAACAACCGCAAAATTTCCGAAGGCGAATTGTTTTAATCGAATCAATTGGGGATTATCATTAAAAGAGAGCACAAGCAAGCTAATTGTAGAAAGCACAAAAAGCAGTAAATATTCTTTATAGGTATTAATTATCTTAAGCAAAAATCTTATCATCAGTATGTTCTTTTACGCAAAAAAACTTTCGAATATTTATTGATATTTTCCAGAGCTTTACCCGTGCCTCTCACAACGGCTGTAAGGGGGTCATCCGCAACGTGAACAGGTAAATTGGTTTCCATTCGTATCCTTTCGTCCAGCCCTTTCAAGAGAGCGCCTCCGCCTGTCAACATTACGCCCCGATCGAGAATATCTGCCGATAATTCAGGTGGTGTGCGTTCGAGAGTTTGTTTGACTGCATCGATAATTTGTATAATATTTTCATTGAGTGCTTCACGGATTTCGACGGAACTAACTTCTGTTGTTTTCGGAATACCGCCTACAAGGTCCCTTCCTTTAACCTGTATTGTCACTTCTTCTTTAAGGGGCACAGCGGAACCGACCTCACACTTAATAGCTTCGGCAGTGCGTTCGCCTATCAATAGATTATAGTTTTTCTTGAAGAATTGCATAATGGCATTATTCATTTCGTCTCCTGCAATTCTGACCGATTCCTCGTTTACAATACCGCCTAGAGCAATAACTGCAATTTCAGTTGTTCCACCACCAATATCAATTATCATATTACCTGCAGGGGCTTCGACGTCAATACCAATACCGATAGCGCCCGCCATAGGTTCTGCTATTAAATGAACTTCTTTCGCACCGGCGTGTTCAGCTGCATCGCGTACTGCACGTTTTTCTACTTCAGTTACACCACTGGGCACGGCAATAACAATTCTTTTACTTGCAAAACTGTTAGAGGTAACCTTTTTAATAAACGCTCTTATCATTCCCTCGGCAATTTCAAAATCTGCTATAACGCCGTCGCGCATTGGACGTGTAACTCTTATATCCCGATGCTCTCTGCCCTGCATCTCTTTAGCTTTATTTCCAAGTTCTATTATCCTTTTTGTATTTCTGTCGTAAGCTACTATCGAAGGCTCGTTCAGCACAATTCCTTTACCTTTTATATAGATAAGAGTATTTGCGGTGCCAAGGTCGATAGCCAGATCTGTCATAAAAAAGTCAAATAATCCCATATATCCTCCCACCTCACAAAAGAGGTCAGTGTTTAAAATTTCTAATTCCTGTAAATATCATCGATAAATTATTTCCATCGGCTGCCTTGATAACTTCTTCATCACGTACCGAACCTCCTGGTTGAATAACGGAGGTAATTCCATATTTGGCAATTTCAAGCAGTCCATCGGCAAATGGGAAGAAAGCATCAGACGCCGCCACTGCACCCTCGAGCTGATGTCCGAATTGATTAGCTTTTATAGCAGCAATTTTTGCAGAATCGACGCGTGACATTTGTCCAGCTCCAACACCAAGTACCTTGCCATTTTTAACAAAAACAATTGCATTCGACTTGGTATGCTTACAAACCACCCACGCAAATTTAAGGTCCTCAATTTCAGATGGCGTCGGTTTCTTTTCTGTTACTACCTTTAACATGTCATCGGATATTTTTGAATTATCTTTATCCTGAACCAATAGTCCGCCAGGAACGCTTCTGATTACTTGCTGGTCATCAGCAGGATATTTTTTAATAAGTATCAACCTTCTGTTCTTTTTCTTTTTTAATTCATCAAGAGCTTCTCGGGTGTAAGAAGGTGCACAAATAATTTCCAGGAAAACATCGTTCAATTTTTGTGCAGTTTGGAAATCAACTTCATTATTGAAAGCTACAATTCCTCCGAATGCAGATACTGGATCCCCCGATAATGCTTTTTCGTAAGCTTCCAGTACAGAGCCTGCAATCGATGCACCGCAGGGATTTGTATGTTTTATAATAGCGCATCCCGTTTTATCAAATTCTGAAACAAGCTCAATAGCTGCAGTAAGGTCAATTATGTTATTGTAAGACAATTCTTTACCGTGTAAAATTTCGAAGTATTCAGAAAAATTGCCAAACAATGTTGCTTTTTGATGCGGATTTTCTCCATATCTTAGATTAAAGGCAGTCTTGTAATTCAATCTTATTGCCTTCGGTTCGGATAAAAATTCTTTTTCGAAAAAGTTGGCAATAATTGTGTCGTACATCGAAGTATGAGAAAACGCTTCGGCTGCAAGTTTAATGCGCGTTTCGATACTAATTGTTCCATTATTTAATTCTTCTATAAAGGGATCGTACTGTTCAGGATTAGTTAGTACTGATACATATTTATAATTTTTCGCAGCAGCTCTAATCAAGCTCGGTCCCCCAATGTCTATATTCTCAATTTTCACATCGAGCGAAATATCTTTACGATTTACAACTTCGGGAAAAGGGTACAGGTTAACACAAACGATATCAATTGGCAGGATATTGTTTTCACGAGCTTGTTGAATATCTTCCTGCACATCACGGCGCATAAGAATACCCCCGAAGATTTTGGGGTCCAGAGTTTTAACACGTCCTGAGAATATTTCCGGAGAAGAAGTGAAATCGCTAATTTCTCTACATCTGATGCCGCTATCCATCAAAGTCTTTGCTGTTTTACCAGTTGCAAGTATATCGTATCCATTGTTAATAAGATTAGAAGCGAATTCAACTATTTTTGTTTTATCCGAAACGCTTATTAATGCTAATTTATTCAACTTATTACTCCATAATAATTACTCTGTTATCCTCGATAATAATTTTACCATCGGCGAATTTTTGTACAACATACGGAAGGATTTCATGTTCGATTTTCAATACCCTTTCAGCAATTTCGTGTGGAGATTTCACATCTGAGATATCGACACATTTTTGCATAATTATTTTGCCATTGTCATAAATTTTATCCACGAAATGGACTGTGGCGCCCGACACTTTTGCGGATGAATTAAATACCGCATTGTGTACATTGAGACCGTACATTCCTTTCCCGCCAAAAGCAGGAAGAAGAGCGGGATGTATATTAATAATCTTGTATTCAAAAGAATCCACGAACTTATCGGGTAGTTTTTTCAAGAAACCGGCAAGGACAATTAGTTCTATATTTTTATCTTTAAATATATTCGTTAATTCATCGTAACTGATAAACTTGCCGGAAGTTTTCTCGGCAACAAAGAATACCGGGATATTATTTCGCATTGCATAGTCGACAGCTTCGCAATCAATATGATTACTGACGAGAGCAACGATTTTAATTTTATCACCGGAAACTTTTTCATTAATGGCTCTGAAATTTGAACCCCGTCCCGACACAAACACAGCAATATTAATCATACACAATCAATAAAATTACTTGCCATTATATTCTATTGTTTAATTTTCGCTCCAAATTATCTATTAACGCTTCTAAATAATCGACGAAATCATATTTATTGTTATCTTTAGCTAAAGTCAAGTAGTAAGAAGCCTTTTTATAATTTTTCTTCGAATAATGTGTAGTAGCAATTAAATAATACAATTTTGGAATAATCCATTTGAATTTGCTCAAATTAATTTTGTGAATATTATCAGCATAATAAACGGCTTCATCGTATTTCTTTAAATGGTAAGCCGCTTCAGAAAGATAAAGAAAAGCAAAAGCTTTTTTCACGCCGCTCAATGAATCAACATAAACACTCAAGGAATCATATACCATTTTATATTTGGCTGCGTGTATATTGTTATTCATTCGTATTAAGAATAAATCTTCATCCGTCACGCCCTTTTCTTTAATATAAGAAGCAAGTTTTATAGCATATGCATCTTCAAAAAGATCCGGGTTCCCTTCGCTAGATCGGTTGAGGTATACAAAAAATGAATCATTGTTTCCAAGGAATTTAAGACAGAGTGCAGATTTAAGGGCACATTCGCTCAAATAATCGGGCTCTCTTGCAGTTTCGTAAAATGAATCAAAATTTTCGAGCGCTTTTTCAAAATCATTTTTATAAAAATAAATATTTGCAATTCTGAAACGAGCCAGTGCAGAAATTTGTGGGAATCGCTCTTTATTAATTTTAAGTACTTTGTTGAATAAATTGAGCGCATTGTCGAGTTTGCGTTTATTAAGCTGAATAAGAGCATGCTGGTACAGGAATAAACTATTGGCAGGATATCTCGATACAAGATTTTTAATATAAATTTCAGCACTGTCGTATTCGGCAATATAATCGGCATATATTTTCGAGAGATGGAATGCAGCTTCTGTCCTGTCGTATTTACCTTTGTCGTAAGCAAGTTTAATGTATCTCAGTCCCCTCGCTTTATTCGATGACAAGCCGGCTACATTTAAAGTCCAACCTAAAAATTCGGGAATAAAACTCATAGCATAATCGAAAAGACCGAGTCCAAGATAAGCATCGTAAAATTTGGGATTAATTTCTAATGTGGCATTGAAAAGTTTAACTGCTTTTTTACTGTACCACAAAGCATCAACAGCCGAATTATTAATTGCATAAGCCATTGCCCTGAGCGATGCTAAATTCCCCGACATATAAGTATAAAAAGCATTCTTTGGATTCTTAGACAAAATAAGGTCTAATTTCTTTTCGGCTAATTCGGCAAATTTAAGGAATATATAATATTGTCCGATGTCGTGACTTGCCAGGAAAGACCAGGAATAAAGTTGGGAAATCCTGAAATACCCGTCTGGTAAATCTGGAGCAATGCCAATTACTTTATTATAAATTTCTTCGGCTGCTTTGAATTCGAGATTATACGCTTTGTGCAGCCCTTGATTTAATAATAGTTCTCTATTACTATAAGAAAATGTATTTGGTAAAAGAATGAATGAAAGGCAAATAAAAAGTAATTTTTTACTCACTTTTGCTCCCTGGAATAATTATATGCCGCTTTAACAAATTCCCTGAATAAAGGATGCGCCTTTGTAGCTCTCGATTTCAGTTCCGGATGGAATTGGCAACCGACAAACCAGGGGTGATCTTCAATTTCGATCATCTCAACCAATTTCTCATCGGGCGACAAGCCGCTGAAAATCATACCATGTTTTTCCAGAATATCTCTAAATTTATTGTTAACCTCATAACGATGACGATGACGTTCTGAAATTTTTTGCTTTTTATAAGCTTCGTACGCCTTAGTCTTCTTTTTGATAATACAGGGATAAGCACCCAGACGCATGGTTGCTCCCTTTACTTTCACTTTTGCCTGGTCGGGCATAATGTGGATTACGTTGTAAGGATTTTTACTCCTGAATTCTTGACTATTGGCTGCTTTTATACCGCATACATTGCGGGCAAATTCTATTACAGCACATTGTAGTCCCAGACATATACCGAAGAAAGGAATTTTATTTTCTCTTGCGTACTGAATTGCTTTAATTTTACCTTCGATACCACGCTCTCCAAAGCCTCCTGGAATCAATAGACCATCAAAGCCCTTCAATAAAGGCTCTGCACCTTTTAGTTCAATTTCCTCAGAAGAAATAAATTCGGTTTCAACTTTCAAATTGTTTTCCGCACCAGCATGTACAAAAGCTTCTGATATACTTTTGTATGCGTCCTTATTTTCGATATACTTACCACATACTGCAATTCTAACTTTTTCTTCGGCATGCAAGACCCTGTCTACAAATTCTTTCCAGCCATCGAGTTTAATAGTAATATCTGGTAGTTTTAGCCTGTCTAATACAATTCTATCCAATTCCTGTTCATATAAGACTAAAGGGACCTCGTATATAGTCGAACAATCATAAGCTGAAATAACAGCTTCAGTCTTGACGTTTGTAAAGAGGGCAATCTTTTCACGGATTTCATGAGAGAGTTTTTCTTCCGATCTGCATACGAGAATATTGGGTTGTATTCCGAGTTCAAGTAAATTTTTTACACTGTGTTGAGTCGGTTTAGTTTTCATTTCGCCTGCCGAAGCAATGTATGGTACGAGTGTAACGTGGAGACTAATGGCATTCTTTCTCCCATTTTCCAGCATAATCTGACGCATTGCTTCTATAAAAGGAAGACTTTCGATATCACCCACAGTTCCACCAATTTCAGTAATAACAATATCGTACTTGCCAGTTTCACCCAGCAATCGCATCCTTCTTTTAATTTCATCAGTAATATGTGGGATTACCTGAACTGTAGCGCCGAGGTAATCTCCCCTGCGTTCCTTTGTAATTACTTCATTATAAACCTGGCCGGTAGTCGTATTATTTGCTCTGGACATATCAACGTCGAGGAATCGTTCATAGTGTCCCAGGTCAAGGTCTGTTTCGGCTCCGTCATCAGTTACGTAAACTTCGCCGTGTTGAAACGGATTCATTGTTCCTGGATCGACATTTATGTAGGGGTCAAATTTTTGGATTGTTACGCTGTATCCTCTCAATTTAAGGAGAAGTCCGAGCGATGAGGCTGTAATTCCTTTTCCTAACGATGAAACCACCCCGCCAGTCACAAAAATATACTTTACCTTCTTCTTAAGTGCCATTTTTTTATAAATTTTTTGAAATGAAAAATAAAAAAAATTGTCTATATCTGTAGGAAATTTTTTATAAAAAAACTGCTAAAATTCTATTAGTCAGGAATTTTAACACGATAGACTTTACCCTTCCGAGCAGGCAAATAACTATCCCGTAACCAGGGATTCAATAGTTTGAGTTTTTTATATGTAGTACCGTAATGTTCGGCAAATTCAGTTAGATTTTTTATAGCATACCTTACATTAACTATTTTGTATTTATACGGTTTATACAGCTCTTTGTCATCAAGGGAAAATCCATATTTTTCAGGATTGGTCATTATTTCTTTTAAAGCCACTATACGAGCTAGAAAACGAAAAGTTTCCTGGTTCAGGTAAAGTTTGTAGTAGTTATTGCTTTTTTGATTTTTTATCTGGCGGTCAATACCGTTCGTACCATAATTATACGATGCAGCTGCCATCGTCCAGTTTTTATATTTTGCGTAAGAATCTTTCAGATATTTACATGCCGCTTCGGTAGCTTTCTCGACATCATATCTTTCATCAACAGTATTAGAAATTTCCAATCCATATTTTTTTGCAGCTGGTGGAGTAAGCTGCCAGAATCCTGCAGCACCTGCAGCTGAAACCATATTCGTTAAATTACTTTCGATTACCGCCATATATTTGAAATCATCCGGGATACCGTACTTTTTAAGAATCGGCTCAATTACGGGAAACCATCTGTTTGCTCTCTTAATATTAAGCAGAGTCGAAGAATTCCAGTAAGTATTAACCAATATTTCTCGCTCGACCCTCTCATAGACATCTTCAACCTGCATCGGGACGGGTTCTCCGCAAAATTCGAGTTGGAGCGGAATTCCGGGGATAAATACCCTGTACTCTGGATTTTTAAATTCTACGGAAATTTTTAGGTTTTCTTCTTTGCGTTTAATAAAAATTAAAGCCAGTGCCAGCGTTATTACCGCTACCGACATTAAAATTACTGGTAAGTAAAATAAATTTTCTCTTTTCATTTAAAAAAAGGGCTGTCCAAAAAGTAAAAAGTTCACTTAATTTTTCATGAAAAAACTTGAAATTAGTGTCTTTTTCCTCTCAAAGAGATAATTCTTAGACAGCCCCTAAATTCATTAAGATTTTTTCCCGAATGCAATTTCTTCCAGCATATCCGTTGTGATCGATTTTGGACGTTCGATCGGATAACCAAGCCCACGTGCCCAGATTATATTAGAGCAAACTCCAAGGGCTCTTCCAATTCCAAACAGAACCGTATAGAATTCGTATTCCCTTACTCCATAATGCCACTGAATAACACCCGACTGGGCGTCGACGTTGGGCCATGGATTTTTGGCTTTACCCTGTTCCAATAAAATTGGGGGTACAACTTTGAATAAAAGGTCGACGTATTTAAATATCGGATCATCGGGTAGGTGTTTCAAACAAAATTCTCTTTGTGCCATATATCTTGGGTCGGTCTTTCTCAACACAGCGTGTCCAAATCCAGGAACTACTTTTCCTGATTGAAGAGTATCCCACACGAACTTTTTCATTCCTTCTTCAGTTGGAATTTTGCCTCCCATTGAATCCATTACACCATGTAGCCACCTGAGCACTTCCTCATTTGCAAGTCCATGCAAAGGTCCTGCAAGACCGTTCAGCATAGCGCTTATTGAATAATAAATGTCGGATAATGCGCTGGCTACAAGATGTCCCGTATGAGCGCTAACGTTACCACTTTCGTGATCACTGTGAAGTATAAAATAAAGGCGAGCTACATCGTCGTACGGTTTGTCGATACCCATCATATGAGCAAAATTGCCTCCCATATCGAGATTTGGGTCGCTCGGAATTATATCACCATTTTTATATTTCCATCTGTAAATGTGTGCTGCAATTTCAGGAATTTTGGCAAGGAGATTCATTGCATCTTCATAGTACGCAGACCAGTAATCGGACTTATGAATTCCCTTTCTATATTCTTTATCGAATACTGAATCGAGGTGCATCGACATGATGGCTGTAGCAAACATAGTCATTGGGTGAGAATCTTTGGGCATTGCATGGAGAATGTCGAAAACATACTGAGGCACTTTTTTGCGGGCATTAAATTCGTTGTGCACTTCTTCAACTTCCTGCATAGTAGGAATATCGCCCGTCAATAAAAGATAAACAAAACCTTCGACATAAGGCATTTCAGCGCCAGAAACTTTAGGAAGTTTTTCGAGGACTTCAGGTATGGTGAACCCTCTAAAACGAATTCCTTCGAAAGGGTCGAGATACGAAATATCAGTAACCAAACATTTAATTCCTCTCATTCCTCCAATTACCTGACTGATTTTTACCTCGTCCACCTTTACATCTCCATACTCTTTGAGCAGACGTTCGGTTCTGGGTCTGTGCTGTAGAATCTTTTCTTCGAGTTTTTTCTTTAGTAACGACATAATCCCTCCGTATTTTATTTGAGTGTTTTATTCACTAACGACCGTTTACTCGATATAAATTTTCAATTTTACGAGAAATTATTTCTGCACTCAGAACGGCGCTTTCAATCGTTGCTGGAAGCTCTGGTATTGTCCAATCGCCTCCTATAAACAAATTTTTTATATCCGAATCAAAAACGCTATTCTTCAATCTTCCATTTGCTGGAACAAATGTTGCTCTCTTTTCTTTCATAACCTTAACATTATGCACTAACTTCCTGTTAAATATAGGAAAAAATAATTCTAAATTCGAGTATAATTCAGATAACAAATCTGTATTATTTTTTTTTATTAATTTTTCTGCAGAGCTGCTGGTAATCGATACATACCTGCCGTGATTAAAAAGCCAGTGGAAATCTGTCCCAAGCAAAGCATAGTATGGTTCAGTGAAAGGATTTTCTTTTAAAAAAAGATGAATGTTTAATATAGGAGAATATTCAAATGCTGGAATATTTTTTAATTGATGTCCCGTAAATTTTATTTTATGAAAGGCATGCGCTGGTATTGCAAAAACTACTGAATCAAAATTATCATAAATTTTACGAGTTGTAATAATCTTTTTAATTACCCCTTCTTCAATACCGCATTCGAGTAGACGTTCAGACATGTTAATCGTGCCGCCATTTGATAAAATAAAGTTCATTGATTTGTCGATATACATTGTCCTTAAATTTTTGCGGGGAAGAATAAATTTGTATCCATCAGTGCCAGAAAAGAATATTTTTCTGAGAACATTTTTAAATATCAGAGCTGAAGATTTTTTTATATCTGAATTCAATGCGCCTATGCACAATACCTGCCAGAAATATTCAATTGACTCTTCGGTTTGACGATTTTCTTTTAACCATTGATAAACACTCTCATTCTGTTCTGAATTACCTTTATCAAATTTAACTTTTAACATAAGTTCAAGAATTCTTATGCGACTTTTCCAATTTACCGTCGAAAAATTCAAAATTGCATCGATTAAATTCAGCGGGTAAAAATCGTCTACCGCTCTTAGATATGATATTTTGCTATTCGGCGTGATGAACGGCACTTTTAGTGGCATAGATTTTATTTCTGCTTGAGCGCCAATAATTTTCAGGAAACGAATTGTAGACCGGTAACATCCCATTAATAAATGCTGCCCGTTGTCGTATTCGATGTAAGATTTAGCGTTGTAAATTGAATAAGCTCTGCCGCCCAATCTCGGAGAAGCTTCGAGCAGAGTAACATTGAAACCTTTTTCAGAAAGAAAAACAGAAGCGGCTAGACCGGTTAGTCCTCCGCCTACTACAATAATTTTCATAATCAATAAACGAGATTATACTTTAACCACGTTCCTAAAGAAAGGGCAATTTTTTCAGTTGAAGAAACTTTGATATTATTGTTCAGGACGTCGTAGTTAGCTTTTTGAATTTTTCTTAATAACTTTTCGTAAATATGCTGCATTGCTCGGGCTGGAAACATCATAGGTTTATCTTCGAAATCCAGAGAGTTATTTGCTTTTTGGAAATAATATTCAGCGCGGCAACTTTCGTATTTCATTAATTGAACAAATTTATCGTTATATTTTTTTCTCCTCAGGTCGTCAATTGAATAGTCAAATTTATCAAGGTCATGTTTAGGTATATAGATCCTGTCGTTTTCAACGTCTTTACCTACATCACGGATAATATTAGTTAACTGTAATGCAATACCGAGATTAACAGCATAATCTTTTGCGGAGCGATTTTTATATCCAAATATTTCGATACACATTAGTCCTACGGTTGAGGCTACTCTGTAACAATACTGAAGCAGGTCTTCAAAACGGAGATAACTTTTCTTTTGTAAATCCATTTCCATCCCTTCAATTAACTCGAAGAAGGGTTCAACCGGGATATTGAATCTTCTTATAATCAGATTTAATTTATTGAGAAGAGGATAGTTCGAAC
The DNA here is from genome assembly GCA_020722005.1 of Melioribacter roseus. Lineage (GTDB taxonomy): Bacteria > Bacteroidota > Ignavibacteria > Ignavibacteriales > Melioribacteraceae > Melioribacter > Melioribacter roseus_A. The sequence continues at coordinate 26,584 of DYLP01000018.1, read as the reverse complement.
AGCCGCGCAATCCTTTTTCGAATTCCAGACGCCACGTTCTTAATTTTTCGTATTTAATATCATCAGGGTCAGTTGTTTCGTCAACAATATCGTCTGTTGTTCTACAAAAAGCATAAACTGCATTCATTGCATCCCGCTTTTCTGATTCGAGCAGAGAGAATGCATAATAAAAACTACTCCTGCTTTTTTGTGCTATTTGTCTGGTTTCGTCTTTCATTTGAATAATGCTCTAAAAAATAATAGTATAAAATCGTAAACTTTCAAAGTCGGTCTTTTTTCAATTGTATCATAATGATTCTTTTCAATATAATCCAGAATTTTATTGCCGCCTAAGATCGTTAGTTTCAATTGATAAATTAAACCTCCCGTAGCATTCGGGTGATTTCTGAGCGCCGGGATTAGATTCTTGCCATTTTCATAAAATTTTCTATTCCTCTCGACTTGTATTTTCATCAATTCTTTGAATCTGACTTTTTCTTCGTCATTTAGGATAAGTAATTTACCTTGATCAAGTTGAAATTTTTTCATTTCATCGAGCGGAATATATAGTCTATCCTTCATGTAATCAATTGAAATATCCTGATAAAAGTTGGTCAATTGTAAACCAGTGCAAATTGAATCTGAATAGTCGAATAAATTATCATCGCGAATACCGAACAATTCGAGGACAATTCTTCCGACTGGGTTGGCAGAGTTTGAGCAATATCCCAGAATATCATCAAAAGAATTAAATCGATTAATAGTTATATCCAGTTCAAAAGCGGTTAGCAAATTAAAAAAATTTTTTTCTGAAAGGTTAAAACTTTTGATCGTGTTATCGAGAGCCGCCCAGAAATTATCGTTATAATTGCCTCCAAGAGCATTTGAAAATTTCAGACGGTAAAATCGTAGATTCTCAAGTCTTTCTGCCATTTCGGTATCGCCTTCGTCGGCAATATCATCAGCCATGCGTGCAAATTTATAGATTATTGCAATATGTTTACGCAGGTGCGGAGATAAAAGAAAAGAGGCTACTGGAAAATTTTCATAGTGCTTCCGGGTAAATTCGAGCGCCTTTATATACTCGCTTTCAATTATTTTATTAATCACACTGCATCGAAATTATGATAAGACAAGATAGCGAATTTTTCAGGAATAATAAATAAAGTGGTGATTAACTTAAGAATTGGTGCCCGGAACAGGACTCGAACCTGCACTGGCGTAAGCCAACTAGCTCCTGAAGCTAGCGTGTCTACCAATTCCACCATCCGGGCAAAAATTACGGAACTAAATGTAAAAAATTTATCGAAAAATAGAAACGGAATCTTTTGTTTGTGATGTATCTTTTATAGCATGTTTCGCTGGTATTTTTACATAGTTATGGCGCATTGAATCGTAAGTACCCGGGATATCCCGAACGTTCGATATATCCGTATAGATTCCGTTCCTGCACTCTCTTGAATAAAGTCTTGGGTTACCAAGTTCAAATATCGATTCTCTGCAATAATTGACAGTAACGATATTACCATTTTCAGGCATTTGAAAATCTTCAAGGGGCAGATCGAGCTGTTGATAAACGTCATGCATAAAAATTGCCCAAATGGGGAGAGCGGCTCTTGCGCCCTGACCGTAGTCACCTGTAAAGGAAACCTGTTGATCGTCAAAACCGACCCAGGCACCAGCAGCCAGTTGTGGCGTAAAACCGATAAACCAGGCGTCGGCATAATCCTGTGTAGTACCAGTTTTACCAGCAGCGGGTCGCTGGAAATTAAAGCGATATCTAATTGCAACTCCAGTGCCTTTATCAATGGCGGTTCGCATCATGTCCGTTACCAAATAGGCAGTCTCTTCGGGAATTGCTTCCCGGGTTTCGGAGGTGAACTTATCGATGAGAATACCGTCTTTATCTTCTATCCTTAGAATCGATATCGGTTCGTTATAGATACCACGGTTGGCTAAAGTTGCAAAAGCTGTTGTTAGTTCCATAGGAGAAACAAGCGAAGTCCCAAGTGCTATCGATGGGAATAAATCGAGTTTACTTTTAATACCCATCTTTTCGGCAAAAAGACCGATTTTCCAGAGCGGCGCATAATCTTCAATTATCAATCTGGCAGCAACTATGTTTATAGATTGCGCCAGTCCTGTTCTCAAAGTTGTAAATCCTCCTGTTGATAAATCGAAATTACGAGGACTCCATCCATTGTAATTAAAAGGTTGATTCAATATCGGGTATGCTGGATAAAGACCGTTATCGATGGCAACAGAATAAATAATTGGTTTAAAAGCAGAGCCGGGCTGTCTTTTTATTTGAGTTACGTGATTTAAGCCGTAAAGAAATCTCTGATTGCGTCCTCCGACCATTGCTTTTATTTCACCTGTTTTAACGTCAAGAACTACAAAACCAACTTCTATACGCGTAGCAGCTTTCTTAACCGAATCGACAAATTCCCTGTCGTATTTGAATCTGTTGTAAACTTCTTTTCTTGCCTCGGAATTCTGAGCAGTTTTATATTCTATCCTGTTCCGAATTGCTTTGTCAATAAGTTCATTTATGTCCCCTTTGTATTCGCTCCATTTCCAGCTTCTGTCGAACTGTTTTTGGAAATCATTCAAATGCAATTCTACGGCTTTATTTGCTATTTCCTGCATTCTGCTATCAAGTGTAGTATAGATATTCAAACCGTCCCTGTATAAATCATAGCCGTATTTGGCTGCAATCTTTTCCATCTGTCTTCTAATATGTTCCAGAAAGTGAGGAGCAATTGTACTTCTGATACCATTTTTTATTTTTTCGTACGATAATCTTATCGGCTTCAGTTTAAATTTTTCGTAATCTTCTTTACTCAGGTAGCCCATTTCAACCATTTTTTCCATTACCAGGTTACGACGTTGCAGAGCACGTTCGTAACGATTATAGGGATCGTAATAAATCCACGATTTCAGAATAGCCACCAGCATTGCAGCCTCTGGTACGGTAAGCTCCTGAACGTTTTTGTCAAAATAAATTTTCGAAGCCATACCGATGCCGTATGCTCCGTGACCAAACCATTGGACATTTAAATACATCTCAAGTATTTCGTCTTTAGTGTAATTCTTTTCGATCTGAACCGCTGTAATCCACTCTCTAATTTTTCTTATTCCAGTATCAAAAAGAGTTTCGTTTTGAATCTTGAGATCATACAGATTTTTTGCTAACTGTTGAGTGATTGTACTGGCGCCTTCTCTCCTTCCCAAAAGAACATTTTTAATCATTGCTTTTATAAATCTTTCGAGGTCCACTCCCCAATGGTCATAAAATTTCCTGTCCTCCGTTGCTATCAGGGCTTGAATTACATGCGGCGGAATGTTTTTTATACTTACTTCAATTCTATTTTCTTTAAAAAATTGTCCTATTAAAACACCGTCACTGCTGTAAACATTGCTTGCAAGCTCTGGTCTTGGATTTTCGAGCTCCTCAAGAGACGGAAGACCTTCAATTATGTACTGAATAAAAAGAATTAAAGAAGCAAGGAGGATAAAACCTGATAAAATGAATAAATATCTTGGTGTTTTTCTTTTTTTCTTAATAGTTTTAGCCATAACTTACCAATCGATTATTTGAAATGTATCGATGAATTTGCCGTAACAAGGTTTATCGAGCCACGAGCCGAGATTAATATATTTCCCTTTTTTATACTCGAGCTCGGATCGAATGTGGGTGTGCCCGAAGAGTACGTAATCGTAACCTTCGTCAATTTTTTGTTTCGCTGTATCGATAAGACCGTCGTTCTTGCCATAATCCTTTTTCGAAGTATATGTTCTGCTTGTTTTACTTGTTCTGCTAGCAATTTTGATGCCGAGGTCAGGATGAATGGCGGAATAGAGTCGCTGTAAAAATTTATTTCTTAAAATCCACTTAAGAACTCTGTAACCCGAATCATTCGGTAGCAATCCATCCCCGTGTCCGATGTAAAATTTTTTATTATTCAATATAAAAGCCGCAGGTTCTTCGTATAAAATTGCTCCAATTTCCTCACGAAAAAAGTTTCGGTGGAGAAAATCGTGATTCCCGATAAAATAATGAATCTTTTTACCGGATTCGGAAAATTCAATCAATGCTGCGAGCGTTTTATAATATCCTTTCTGAATTACACGCTTGTATTCAAACCAATAATCGAACAGGTCGCCAAGGATAAAAAGTTCGTCACAGTTTTCAACAGCATGATTAATTAGCTTAACTAATTTTTCTTCTTTTTCTTTTTCTTTCTCTTTTAAGCCGAGACCAAGATGAACGTCCGATATAAAAAAATAGGTGGAATTAATCATTTTTCTTATCTACCGTAAACTTAGCAAGTAATTTGGATTCAGGATCTAAAATTATTTCAGCAGGTTCGAAATTAGTAATCACTTCAAAATACTTGATACTTTTGTCGATATAGAGTTTTTCAAGTTTAGAGTCCGATTCTTTTCCCCCGGTCAATTTTAATTGCAGCGGAAATATGTAATTTTTGTAACCACTTTGTAACTGTTCGACAAGAATTTTGTTCCTGTACTTATCCCCGCTTTTATGACTTTCCCATCTAATTCTGGTTTCAATTATGCCTTTGCCTTCGTAAACCCATTGATTAAAAAAGTAATCGAGATCTATTCCAGCTGTTGTTTCGCAAATGTTTTGAAAATCTCTGGTGGATGCGTTCTTATATTTATATTTATTCAAGTAATTCCTGAGAGAAGCAAAAAATAGGCTGTCGCCGATTTCATTTCTCAGCATATGAAGTACCCAGGCGCCTTTATCGTAGACAGTTCTGCTAAATAATCTAAGACCGGGATTATAGAGAGGTGTATCGTTGAAATCAGTTATCTTTGAATTCATTGTAGAAATGAGTGCAGATTTTCCTGCCTTAGCTTCCCAGTAAAGAGCTTCGGAATAAGTTGCAAAACCTTCATTAAGCCAGATATCCTTCCAGGTGGAAGGGCTTACTGCATTTCCCCACCAGTGATGAGCCAGTTCGTGAATCAGCATATCCTGGAAGAACTTTCTGCCCGTTATAAAATTAGAACCAATACCAGTAAGAGTTTGATGCTCCATAGCTCCGTATTTCCATAAAAATTCCGCAACGGCATACTTTTCTTTTGTAAACGGATAAGCGCCGAACAATTTTTCGAAAATCTTCAGGTAATTTGGATGGTCTTCGAAATCTTTCAAAGCTTTTTCAAAATTATCCCCAAGTGAATAGTATTGAAGGTTGACCGTGTCGCCACTCGAAGAAATATAATTAGTAAAATATGATTGATAATCCCCCGAATAAATAGCGATCAAATAAGTAGAAATTGGATAATATGTTTTCCAGTGATAAATTTTTTTATCAGCATTTTTATTGATCTTAATCAACTTACCATTGGAAAGCGAAACATAATTTGAATCGTTCTCGATATAGATATCGACCAGCGCTTTGTCGTTAGGACGATCGTTGCATGGAAACCATGTGGATGCAAAGGTCGGTTCGTTCATTGTATAAACGAAATAAGAATTTTCTAAGTGTTCGAAATTAAACGACCCGAAACCTTTTTGAAGAGGTGTCCCTTTGTAATTAATCTCGAGTTTTGATGTATCGGGTAATCTGCTGTTTAATTCGATAATGATTTCGTTATCCTCTCTTTCAAATTCTACTTTCTTCCCGTTGAGTTTGAGAATATCTATCTGCATGTTTTCATAGAAATCAATTTTCAATTCTTTATTTTCTTTCGATTTTACAAGAAATAAAATTCCGGTCTCTCCAGTAATATATTTATCCTTTGGATGCAAGCTAATTTTAATATTATAATGGAGAACGTCGATGTAAGATTTTGGTGGTATCTCCAGATCGTCATCTGAGAAAGAAAACGATTTGTAACTCCGAATTTCCGGAAAAAAGACAAAAGCGCCAATCAGCAGAATAAAAGCTAATATGGCAAGAATGATTAACGGAACCAGAAATTTTTTCATTATGGCGGAAAAAATAAGTTAGTGTTAACACAAAATTAATTATTTCTGACGTTGCCAATCAAATATTAATTGGATATATTTTAATGCAAATTATCGAGGAAGCTATGGCATACACCGGGTCTGAAATTTTAAGAAAAACCTTAACCATGATTCTTGCAGGCGGTCAGGGAGAAAGGTTATTTCCATTGACAAAGGACCGCACAAAGCCTTCGGTTTCTTTCGGGGGGAAATACAGAATCATAGACTTCACATTGTCGAACTGCCTTAATTCGGGATTCAGAAAAATCTATGTCCTTACTCAGTATAAATCCGATTCGCTGAATCGGCACTTATACGAAGCATGGAATATCTTTAATCCCGAACTGGGTGAATTTATTTATTCAATTCCGCCACAATTAAAAAAAAGTAGCGATTGGTATCTCGGGACAGCAAATGCAATTTTTCAAAACTTCAATTTGATTGAAGATCATCTTTACGATTGGGTATTGATATTATCGGGTGACCATATTTACAAAATGGATTATCTAAAGATGATTCAGTATCACATCGAAAAGAAAGCCGATTTAACTTTGTCGGCTATAAATATTCCTAAAGATCAAGCGAACAGGTTCGGAGTCATTCAAATTTCAGAAGATTACGCAGTTCAATCGTTCATTGAAAAGCCGAAGTCTCCGCCTACAATTCCCAATAATCCAGACCAAAGTTTTGTTAATATGGGTATTTATGTGTTTAATGTAAAAGCATTAAAAGAAGCGATGTACAATATGGAAGAAGAAAAAGTACCGAGCCTCGATTTCGGTAAACATGTTATTCCTTATATGCTGAAGAAAAACTATAATTTGAAGGCTTATCGTTTTATAGACGAGAATAAAAAACCTGAACCGTATTGGGTAGACGTAGGAACAATAGAAAGCTATTATGCTGCGAGCATGGATTTAATAAGCGTTAATCCCCATTTTAATCTTTACGATACACACTGGCCCTTAAGAACCGAGCAAAGACAATTTCCCCCTGCCAAAACAGTTTCGCACGAAGGCGAGCGAGTCGGACGCGCAATTAATTCGCTTATCACAGATGGAACGATAATTTCTGGAGGTCTAGTGGAAAGATCAATACTCGGTTTCAATGTCAGGGTTAACAGTTACACATACATTACCGATTCGATTATAATGGACAATTGTAACATCGGCAGGTATTCGAGGATAAGACGCGCTATTATCGATAAAAATGTATACATCCCCGAAGGCACGGAAATCGGCTTCGATCCAGAAGAAGATAAAAAGCGATTCAAAGTATCCGAAACGGGCATCGTAGTAATTCCGAAGAATTATAAATTCTGAGTAACAAGGCAGGGAAACATCCTTTCCTTGCCTTGTGCCCCTCTTTAATTTATTTTTAGCCATATGAAAGAAAATTTACAAAATAAACTGGAAAATCTTCCAAATTTGCCGGGCATTTACCAATTTCTGGATAAAAACGGTAAAGTTATCTACGTTGGCAAAGCAAAGAACCTGCGCAATAGGGTTAGAAGTTACTTCCATAATAATATCGACTCGCCCAAAACTGCGGCACTCGTTTCCAAAATAGAAGATATCGAATTAATTATTACGGATAATGAAATCGAAGCCCTTGTTCTTGAAAATAATCTTATAAAACAACTCAAACCACGTTACAACGTTAATCTTAAAGACGACAAATCTTATCCATACATAAAAATATCGAATGAGCCGTTTCCGCAAGTTTACCCCACCCGCAATGTAATTAACGACGGCTCAAAGTATTTTGGTCCTTATACAGATGTCAAAAGCATGAAGAAATCGCTCCGTCTCATTAACAAAATATTCAAGATCCGAAGCTGCAAATACAATATTACTCAAGAGGCGATCGAGAAGAAAAAATATAAAGTGTGTCTCGATTATCATATTAAAAAATGCGACGGACCATGCGAAGGATTAATTTCAGAAAACGAATACGCCCAACTGGTAACACAAGTAATAAAAGTGTTGAAAGGCAAAACCGACGATTTAATTAACGAGTTGCAACAGCAAATGCACAATGCAGTTGAGAAATTGGAATTTGAAAAAGCAGCGGAAATACGCGACCGAATCGAACAATTGCAGGTATATTCATCAAAACAAAAGGTAGTATCCACAGAGAAAGAAGATCGAGATATTATTTCGGCTGTCTATGAAGGAAGAGATGTTGCTGCTACAGTATTGAATATCAGGTCGGGCAAATTAGTCGGGAAACGCCAATTGACGTTAACTATTTCTGATGCTATTCCAATGACTGGAGAAACGAACGACATCAAAGCGCTTTATGCATCGATTATCAAATTTTACTACAACGATTTTGTTGAGATACCCAGAGAAATTATTCTTGAAGAAGAACCCGATGAGAGTGATACTTTAATAGAATGGTTAAGCAAAAAAGCCGGTTTTAAATGCCGTTTTATTGTACCGAAGAAAATGAGCGAGGCAAAATCATTATTGATGATGTGCAAGCAAAATTCAATGCTTCATCTAAAAGAAATTCAATTGCAAAGAATGAAAAAAGAAGGGAGCGTTCCATTTGTGATTGCTGCTCTGCAAAAAGAATTGGGACTAAAAAATTTACCTCGTAAAATCGAATGCTTTGATAATTCCAATCTTCAGGGGAGTGACCCTGTAGCAAGCATGGTAGTATTTGTAGACGGCAAGCCAAAGAAAAGTTTATACAGAAAATTCATAATACGCAGCGTTGTCGGTCCCGATGATTTTGCCAGTATGCGAGAAGTAATCGAGAGGCGATATTCCAAAACAATTGATGGTAGTGAACCGATGCCAGATCTGATAGTGGTCGATGGCGGTAAAGGGCAGTTGTCGAGCGCTATCGAAATTCTGAAAAAATTAGGAGCTCAAAATTACGATATCATTGGATTGGCAAAAAGGCTCGAAGAAATTTATATACCCGGCGAAAAAGAACCTCATATAATTCCAAAAGCTTCGCCCGTTCTGAAATTACTACAACAGATTAGAGACGAAGCTCATAGATTTGCAATCACTTTCCATCGAGTACGCAGAAGCAAGCGAACAATAACTACTGAATTACTCAATATAAAAGGAATGGGTCAAAAATTAGCCGAAAAGTTATTGAGTAAAATGACTCTGGATGAGATAAAACAGGCAGATGAAGAAAAACTTTCTGTTATCATCGGACAGGCAAAAGCTAAAATTATCTATGAGTATTATCATCCAGTGGGTGGAGAAAAACAGTAATTGTTATTCGTTCAATACTCTTGTAGATTCTCTAATGATAAGCTCTGTTTCGAGTACTACTTTTTCCGGCGGCAATAAAACGTTCGATTCAATATTTCTGATTAGTATTTCAGCAGCTTTCCTTCCTATTTCGTGTTGAGGCGCTCGTATCGTAGTTAGCGGAACCGGATAGATACGAGCATAATAAATATCGTCGTTACCGACAATAGAAATATCGTCTGGCACTTTAATTCGTAGTTCTTTAAGTGCCATAATTACTCCTAATGCCTGCTGGTCGTTAAAGCATACAATTGCTGTGGGATAATCTTCCTTTTTGCGGTTCTTGAAATATTCGATTGTTTTGCCAAAGCTTTCTTCAAATTTCGAGCCGATTGAAACAATCATATCGTCTCGTAAAATCAAAGGGCTTTCGCTGAATGCCTGCTTAAATCCTTCAATACGTTCCTGCGTATGTGAAGACTGAGGCGGTCCTGCAAAGTGGACAATTTTTGTATGTCCGCAATCAATCAGATATTTGACAGCCTTTTTAATAGCATTCTGATTATCGATGGCTACTACATTTGCCTGAATACCTCTTACATCCTCCAGAAGTACGAAAGGATAATTAATCATCTTCAATTTAAATAAATGCTCAATTTCTGAATTTCCCTCGACAATCGGAGCAATAATTGCACCTTTAATATCCTTAGCCGAGAACATATGAGAAAATCTAATTTCGGATTCATGGTCATTTTCGGAACTTGTAACTACGACCGAATAACCTTTTGAATTTGCATATTCTTTAACTCCCGAAGCAATCGCAGTATAGAAAGGATAATTCAGGTCTTTAATTATAATTCCAATAGCTCTATCCTGACTACCGTTCTTCAAATTACGCGCCATTCCTTTGGGTCTGTAGTTAAGCTCTTTCATTATCTGCAGGATATGGTCGCGTGTTTCTGGCTTTACTGTATTCTTAGCATTAATAACAGCTGATACGGTTCCTTTAGATACCCCTGCTTTTCTGGCGACATCAACAATAGTTATTTTCTTCATTTAAGCTTCCTGCTCTGCGCTCCACAAATTAAAACGGTTTAATACTCTTATAAAACATACAAAAATACTTTTATATCTGCATAAAATCAAATCATTTCTTTGATTCGGTCTCAATAAAGAATAGAAATTCTAGCCATGAGTAACTCTATTTTTTTAAAAAGTTATTCATTTAATACACTTTTTTTATTTTTGCACGAATAAATAATAAACTAATTCGGAGGTTAGCCGTATGAATAATTTTGTATATCAAAATCCGACTAAAATTGTTTTTGGTAGGGAAACAATTGGAAAGATAGGGAATGAAATTAAAAATTATAATATTAAATCCGTTCTTGTTCTATATGGAAAAGGCTCTATTTTCAAAAACGGAGTTTACACAAAAGTGATTGAATCATTGAAAGCAAATAATATTCGATATATTGAAAAAGGAGGGGTAAAACCGAATCCTGTATTGAGTTTTGTGCGTGAAACGGCAAACTATGTAAAGGGAAATAATATCGAAGCCATATTAGCATTGGGTGGTGGCAGTGTAATTGATTCTGCGAAAGCAATTGGTGCAGCTGCCCTCTACGAAGGCGATATCTGGAATGCATTTGAAGGGAACGTTCAACTGGTAAATTCCCTGCCAATATTTTCCATACTCACACTTTCAGCAACCGGCTCTGAAATGAATGGCTACGCCGTTATAACAAATGAAGCAGAGAATAAAAATGGGCATTTACCGCTGGATTGGCTTCGTATCCGAAAGTATCTATAATCGATCCGATAGTACAATTTACGCTACCTCGTGAACAGACAGTTTATGGTGCTATCGATGCTCTTTCACATATCTTTGAATTGTATTTCGATGGCACTCCAGAAACAGATTTACCTGATGAACTCGCAGAAGGTATCATAAGGATTATTATAAAGAGTACAAAAACTCTAATCAATAAACCGGACGATTATAATGCACGCGCAAATTTAGCCTGGTCTGCTACCCTGGCATTAAACGGTATAATCAGCGCCGGCAGAAATTATGGCGACTGGGCTACGCATTCACTTGAACATTCGATTTCGGCATTTTACGACGTAGCTCATGGAGCTGGCCTGGCTGTTATGTTTCCTGCCTGGATGTTATATAACATAAATTTGATAAATGAAAAATTAATCCGACTCGGAAAGAATGTATTCGGTCATGACATAAAAGAAGGTAGACAAACAATAAAACAACTTGTTGAATTCTATAAGTCTATTGGAGCTCCCGTTAAACTAACTGACTTTGGTATTAAAAAAGACGAATTGAATAAACTCGCTGACAATGCCGCTTTGCAATCGCCATTAGGCACTATAAGAAAATTAGAACGTGACGACATCTATCAAATCTATTCAGTTGCTTTCAAAGGCGAGTACTAAGAATTCCGGGCTGTCTTCGACTGTAAAGGCAGCCCGGGAAATTCTATTTGCTGTTTAATAAATTATCTACAGCATTTACAAGAAAGATATACTCGGCGCAGATGTCAACGACATATTCATTCTCCCCCCAGAGGAATGGCCAATCCTCTTTGTTTTCGGGAAAGTCCGGTTTCAGCATTAATAATCCAGGAACTACACCGCCGGCAATGAAAGTATAATCCGCCCTATTGCCTCCATAAGCCACTTTTTTGGAGTGAACTCCTACTGCCGATACAAAAGATATGTTCGATGAAGGATGTAAACCGTAAATATAACTTAATCCTCTGTATGTATATTCGGGACTCATTATCTCGGGGAATGCCCTATTGACATGATAATTTGTAATTGCCCAGCTTATTAATTCATGGTTGCCCGCCCACGGACGCTTTCCGATCAAAACTCCATACGGGTTTTCCTTTAAGAATTCGTCACACTCTATTTTATATTTTTCTACGTATGGAACGAGCTTTTCTTTATACTGCGAGTTGAAATATGGGATAGCTTTTACAGCAGCTTCGATATAAAGAATACGCGATAAATCGAGAGCATCCCATATCAGCTTTTCAAATCGTTCTTTATATTTACTATTGCCAGTTGAAATAAACAATTGTAATGCCGCATCGATTTCGCCTTTGATTCTGTACAATGCAAACCTGCCGGTATCCTGTATTTCCCAGCCAGATTCATTGTGTTCTCTAATCCATGCATTTTCTGCCATCGACAAAGCTTCGCTGGCAAGCGAATCGTTGAATCCTTTCAAAGCCCTGTATGCAGCAGCCATAGCCGCCATCGAAGAATAATTCAATGCAGGGTCTTTACCTGTAAAAGCCCATCTATCGTCATTAACTCCACTATATTTACCATCATTTTCATTAACACCCATATCAGGGTTAAAAATCATATTATCTGTCATAGTAGATGGGTCGCCGAGATGGTGATATTGATGAAGATTAGGTACTACTATCCCTCTAAAAGCATGACCAACAGATTTATGTTGAGCGACAAGTTGCAACGCGCCGTGTTCGATTTGTTGCAACAAATCGGCTTTCCCATCGGAATGATGAATATCAGTATATCTAATTTTTTGATCAATATACGTTTGATCTCTGTCAATTCGAAAGTTTTCCCAGCTATCGACAAAACTCATAATAGCTGTACAATGATGCCCCGTTTGAATATCAAAGTCGCCCGCATCGAACCAGCCACCAACATCTAGTCCCGGAATATGTTCGCCCGGTTTGTATTTGGTATCCGTACTCGGTCCCATTCTGTAACCGTCAAAATGGATATGATTTACAGGAGCCTGACGTGCATCGTCCCGGCTGGGCAAGCCATGCCACACTCTGTAAGCTTCGTTGACAAACATATGGTCCATCTGAACAGGAAACCATACATCGAGCGTAGCATGCCAAGCCGATTTATATACATCTTTGCTTATCGGGAAAGGTTTGGTTGTTAACTCTCCATATTTGATGCAGTATAAACCGCTCTCTTTTATGTCACTAAAATTAAAAGTCACGTATTTGTATCTGAGGAACTCTCCCCATTGTTCAACTTTTCGTTCTAAGACAAGTTTTGTATTCCCACTTTCGTCAATTTTATATAGAGCAGCCGTTTCAAGTGGTGTATCGTTATTATCCAGTTCAATAACAGCAATTTTATTTTGATCTGGATGATATCCAACTTGAGAATATGTTATTACAGGCTCTCGTATCCAATCTTTAATTGAATTTGCTTTTAAGAACCATTTTAGAACCACTCCACTTTTATTGGCAGGTAGTAATGACCTTACAACGTACCAGCCATTTTGAGCAAGGTTTCTTCCATCATACAACATCAGTTGTCCCGTCATCGATTTAATTGTTACAAGACGTTCAGGGTCTTCGGGAGCCAGTGTTAAGACCTTACCTTCTGCAATGGGAAGCGGCTTTATAAATTCTCCGCGACCTTTATCGTCAAAAGTTGAATGACCGGCAAACTGAGGTATCTTTTCTTCAATAGGCCTGGCTTCCACAGGACCTGTCGGATATAATGGAAATATACCGGGTTCTCCATCAATCAAATAAGTTTTTTCAAAATAAGCCGACGGCAAAAATTCAATATTAAAACCTGCATGCCCGACTAATTTATCGGGTAACGGTTCATCAAGAATTACTTTTATAATCACACCGTCTTCAAATGCCTCAACTTTCACCCTGGAATTAAAATCGAATTCGTTATAACGTAGCAATACCTCTATGGAATTATTCTCCCTGTCAACCTTTCTCTCAATCACCATAGGTATTTGATCCCACTGCTCTGGCGTGGGCTGAAGACGTACGGCACCTCCTGTAGCAGTTCTTACTCCATGATGAATCAGTTCGATGCCTGCAGTTTTTTCGTCGAAAAAGTAGCCCGTATATTGATTGCTGAAAACCAATAAATTCACACCGCGTGTTTCAAAATATTCTTTTTCATTGATTTTTAATGTTTGTGACGATATTGAACAGTGGCTTAAAAATAAAATCACTATAAGAAGAAATAGTTTTTTCATTTCACCTCTCCAATTATTATTTATTGCAAGTTGCTTTCCATGCACCAATAGTTATAACTAAATAGAAAAATAGACCTACCAAAAAAGACGCTGTAAATCCAAACGTCATTGATAAGATTACTGCTAAAACTGAACCTGTAACCGACATAATACCATTTATACCATACAACCACGGGATGTAATTTGAAAGACCATTTTGTTTAAGCAACTGGATGCCTGTGGGAAACGGGAATCCGAGTAAAAAAGCTAAAGGTAGTAATAAGATAAAAATTATTAAAGCCCGATAAAAAAGACTTAATTCAACTACTCCACTCATTATTGATGGATAGGTTGCGAATAGTAATATTCCATAGGCGATAATAAAAAAAGAGATTATAATTAAACGATAATAAATTTTTTCTTTGATTATCTTATGACTGTAAAAACTTCCAAGCCCCATTCCAATCAACATAGACGTGAGCAAAACAGATAACGATATCGCAGGGACACCCAGATAAAGAATTAATTTCTGAAACAAAGCAACTTCAATAATCATAAAACCTGCACCAATGCAAGCAAAAAGCAAAAGCGTGAAAGAAAGTACTGTTCGATTTATTTTTTCTTTTCTATTTCGGATTATTTTAACTATGGGAATGGCTATAAACAGGGAAGCAATAATCAACATACCCAAAAAAAGTTTCTCAAAATCATCCGGCGCACCTCGTTTTATTTTGTAAAAGAACGGATTGTCGTCTCGAACAGGAGATATATCGTACTTATCCTTTTTTATTAAATCTCCGAGTGAATAAGTATTCTCTTTGATTGATAGCAAGAATCGATTTTCCGGCGACTTTTCTAACTTATCCCAATTGTATGGAAGATAAGTTACTTGCGGTAAACTACGAGGAATTTTTTGCGCAGTATTTTTGATATCATTTATTTCTTCTTGTAAAAAAGCTATTTTTTTTATTACAAGAGTAGGTGCATAATCCTGTCCAATAATAATTAAGTGATTCAGAGCTGCCTGATTTTCAATACCCATTTCTTCAAATGCGTAGAGTGTAGTAACCAATAGTCGAATTAATTCCCATCTGTTATGTAACGTAAAAATCAACTTACCGTGTAAAGAAAGCTTGTTCAAATAATCTTTTATAGCTTCTACTGTAAGCAAATAATTTTCGTTTGATGCCAGGTTGTCAATATTTTGTAATTGTTCAGTCGAAGGGAGAGCCATTACGATTATGTCGAAATTTTTATCAGTGCGTTTAACATAGTTACGCCCTTCATCAACTTGAATAGTGACATTATTAAAATCGGTATAAATACCACCGTTGAAGTCTTTATAATCTTTGACAATCCGGACAAAATCTGAATTAACTTCCACCCCATATATTTGTTTCACTCCCTCGATTAAACCAATCAAAATTTCCTTTCCACCTCCAGGTCCTATTACAAGCATATTATTTTTCTCATTCTCTTTGAGAAATAAAAAAGGAATTGAAGTAGAATGTTGTATCAAGAGTCTGCCAAGTATACTACCGGGATTTCTAACGTCGCCATTAAATCGGTACATTTGCGAACCTGCGGAACCATCCACAAATAATTGTTTAACAATATCCTGATCAGTATACCTAACAAGGTCCGAACGACCGTTAATGCTCCATCTGCTTTCTTCTATTTCGGAAATATTTTTTGCGTCTGGATAAACAAAATAAAAATCTTTTTCGGGATAATATCCTATTGGTATTTCTCCGATCAGTTCAGTGTCTCGGTTAATAAGAAGTAGTGCCGCAAGCAATAATAAAAAGATGTTGAGTGACAGTTTAACCTTAGAAGATAATTTATCTGGCAACATATTTATCGTCATCAAGAGTAATACTAAAGAAATGAACAATACGCTATTTTGGGCTCCGAGATAATTTAGAAGAATAATTGATATTACCGCACCAAGCGCTGCTCCCACCAGATCATAAGCATATAATCGAAAACCTTCTAATGAAAATACTTTATAAATTTGTGAATAAACTATACCCGCTACGAAAAATGGTATGGTTTGCAGTATGAAGTAGACAAACGGACTAGTAATTTTGAAGATTATTACCAATAAGATAAAAAGAATAAGACAGAGACTTAATGCAAAAATCAACTTCTTCAAAAAGAATATAATTTTTTCTGCTTCGTTTTGCTTAATCTTATAATGTGCATATATACTTCCCAGTCCAATACCCAGCATGGCAAGTGATAGAATTAAGAATGCATAGTTGCTGACGAAAATTACAGACGATATGCGAGTCGATACAATTTCGAAGCTAATGATAGAGAGAGAAAGTGTTAATATTATGAAATAAATTTTTTTACCGTTCATTGTACTCGGAAAATAAGATATGACTATTTTTTATTCTTTTTAATTAATTTTTTTAACTCCATTGCTTCTTTGTTGTGCGGGTTTAGCATTAAGCATTTATTAAGATACACGGTGGCTGAGTCGAAATTATTTTTTTTATAAAAAGCTAATGCCAGATTATATAAAATAACTGAGTTGTCTGGTTCCGATTCAGCAGCCAGTTTTAAATATCTAATTGCATTGCCGTAGTTGCCGATGTAGAGAGCCATCAACCCGTTTCTACGCGGTATGTAATCGTTCAGATTAATTTTATTTTGAGCGTAAAAAAATCTCAGCGCGCCGTCGAGATCTTTTAATATGGGATATTGATAAATAATTACATTCATATATTTAAGATAGTCTTTAATTTCATCTCTTCTAAGATGATAAGTAGCTGCTATTAAGTGCGCATCGACCCATGATATCTTGTTTTCAATTCTTGCTACTGCAATTGAATCGATAAAATCTTTTGGATTCAACATTCCCATAAAATCTTGTTGATTAAATTTCTCACTCCTTTTTTTGGTAAAAGGCCAATCCGACTTTAACAGTTTGACATAATAAGTACCCAAAACAGAGTCCAATCGTGTGAACACAAAATTTGCCAGTGTAATGCTGTCCTGCTGCTCATATGGAAATTGTTCTTTGCCGAGTGAATTCAAATAACCGTACTTGTACATGTAATCATAAAATGATTTTCCAATTAATTGATACCCTTGCAAATTCGGGTGCAGGTGATCGACAAAGAGATTGTCTCCGGCAATCTTAAAAGGACTCACACTGTTAAATATTGAATCCAGCGGAACAACAGGAACTTTATATTTATTGCCGAGCTGTACTATTACTTTATTCAATATCTGAGGAGCCCGAAATCTGAGAGCGTCCAGGTCTTTAGCCAGAACAAATAACGATTCAGCTTTCGAAAAATTGTTTTTTAACAATTCCTCTTTTGCAAGTTCATAAATTTCAATGGCAGCTTTATTCCCACGATATTTGATTGACGCGAAAGGTTTCTGGTCTTTCAAATTACTTACAAGCTTTCCAATAATTACAGGCGTTCCTTTTTCTTTAGCTAATTGTAAAATCTCATCTAAATTTTCTCTGAATTGCTCCACACCTTTGTAATATTTATCTGAATTAATCGGGATTAATTTATCTTCTGCAATTTCCGACATAAGAGTGCCACGCGGCTTTGTCTTTTCAGATGAAAGAAATGATAGTAGTGAATTGACTGCATCTCTCAACAATTGCGTGGTTTTGAATTTATTTAAAAATAGCATCAACTTAACCAGATTTCGAGATGTACCAAACGATTCAATAGAACCGACACCCAGAGCACCATAGTATTCATTATGCCCAGCGTAGATCAATATTAAATCAGGCTTTTGTTCCAATACTCCCGGTAGTAAATCCAGAATCGTATATGAATTGACTGCTGTCATACTGATATTTACAATTTCAATTTTAGCTTGAGGATAGACAAGCTCCAATCTTTTTCGAATATATCGTGAAAAAGCTCCCATCGGATTAAAAGGATAACCCTGAGCACTGCTCTCACCCAGCACAAACACTCTAAACGCATCTGGCTTTTTATGGATGTCAAACATATCTTCGATAGTATTCGGAACAAAATTGCCGCTCGGGAAATATCTTCTGCCTATTTCCGTATTAATTATAAGCTTGCCGTTGCCTGCATCTACCCATTGCTCCAGATTATATCCGTAATTAAATGCTTTTAGAGATATTTCCAGTAAAACTAAAAATGCTACCGGAATAGCTATAAAGATCAGGTAAAACCATTTAGGGTACTTGCGAGCTGAAATCTTTAATATTTCTTTGATTTCTTTAACGGGAATATTATACTTTTTAGAAAGTTGTTCCGGAGTGAAGTTTTTACGATCAGCCAATATTTTCTTCTTAATATTTTTTTTATCTTCAGAATTAATCACAGATTATTATTCCGGATCTAATGTTTTTAAGATAAAATAATTCACTAAGTAGATACAACAAATTTATTCAGTCTAAAAAGGATTAAATCGAGTTATTGTCGTTGATTAATTTTTTCATTACCTCTTCATTAACCATAGGATTGTATTTTTTCATTAAATATTTTTCAACTTCCTGCTTAATCTCATTTCTGTGATAATTTTTGTAGTCTTCGATGACTGAATCTTTAGCCTCTTCGAAAGTTAATTGTTTTTCCGGTCTGATTTTATAGCACTTGATAAGAGCATACTTTTTTTGATTCTCTTCTGTAAATTCAATTGGTTTAGTGACTTCCGATTCTTTTAAAGTGAATGCTATTTTTCCAAACAACGGTTTTTCTTCTTTTCGTAATGACTTAATCTCACCGTTGCGTTCTTTAGTATACGTCTTTACCAGATAACTGCCTTTCACTTTTTCAAACGGGATTCCGTCATTAATTTTTTTATAAGCCTCTTCAGCTTCTTCTTTTGAAGTAAATACCACAACAAAAATATTTCTTTTTTCAAGCTGATAATATAAATCGTCCTTATGCTTCATATAAAAATCATAAATAGCCTGTTCAGTAACCGACGGTATTTTCGATTCAATGACCGCCTGATTGTAGAGGTAGACTATTTGATTCTTTAATACAATATCGTCTGTAAAAGCATTGAAAATATTTTTTTTAAGATTCAGACGCTCGGCTTCCTTTACAATCATTTCCGTTCTTAAAGCTTCAAGTAGAAAATTCTTCAATGTCCCGGCCGTAATATTCCCATTACTTTTTAGAATCAGAATATTGTCCAGCAGATAAATAAACTTTTTGTAGTCAACCGAAAGGTCATCATACTTTAAGATGATTTTGTTATTTCCCTTTTTAATTTCCTCTGATAAGACTTGCGAATATTTATCTTCATAAAAATCTGGTGTATATGACCAGAATGCAATTTGTTCTAAAGCAGTAGTATCCCAGGTCAATTTATTTTCATCGATTAATTTTATTTTGTCATTTTCAAATTCCTCGTATGCAGGTGTATAAGAAATATTTTTCAGGTACGTCGAAATTTCACTTTTAGCAACTTCAAAAGGTGGGATATTTACAGATTGGACTTCCGTGATTTCGACTATTTTAAGAGAGTTAGGTGTATTTATTATACGCACATCTCCTTCATTTAATTTAAATACGACATTTGCTACTGGATCCAGGAGTGCCTGCTTCCAATCGACTTGCTGCATACTTGCGATGTTATTCGAGGAATATTTTTTAATTAGTCCGTTAAAATCTTTACCTTTTTCGATTTCCAATTTTATCTGTAAGGCTTTTTTCTCTAACGAATCGAGTTGTTGCGGGGTAATGTTCTCGCTCTTTACTAATTCAATTTGTCGATAAACGATTTTTCTACCCATCGTACTGTAAACATTTTTCACATTTTCTTCGGTAGTATATTTATTTAGGTACTGGGATTTGAAGTATTCCGCTACCAATTCTTCATTTACAACGCGGCTTATGCTTTTTATTAAATTAGTATCGTTATCCAAACCTCTATCAAAAAAGTCCATTCTCTTTAATTGATTAATCAGCATATCATGCAGAGCATTACGATATACTTCTTCTCTAGTTTTATATTTTTTGTGATATAGCCAATCGACTATATACTTATTAAGTTCAGCAATTTTAAAAGTATATTTATCGGCATATTTTACAACAATTGAATCGTTCGAGGTAATTGTAATTGCTGATATGCTGCCACTAAGAAAAATTTCCCCCACTACTAAAAGAAAAAAGTATCGCAAATATTGCATAAATTTTCTCCCGTTCAGGAATAGATATAACGACTTACAAAACGCCGACCAATTATTATATAATCTGTATTTAATAAAAATAAAACCCCGATAAGATGATTATCGGGGTTTAGTATAAACGTAGCTAATGTTATTTGATCAGCATCATTTTCTTGGACAGTTTAAAGTTATCGCTCTGTAAAGTGTAGATATACAAACCGCTGGCAAGATTTGATGCATCAAATGTAACTTCGTATTTCTGTGCAGTTTTGTAACCTTCGACCAGAGTTGCTACTTCCTGTCCCAGAGCATTATATACTTTAAGAGTAACATTACCCGGCTGCGGTAAAGTAAAGGTAATGACAGTTGTCGGGTTAAATGGGTTTGGATAGTTTTGAGATAATTCGAATTGAGTTGGCATACCACCCAGCTCTTTAACCGAAGTTACAGTATGTCCTTCTGCCAGTGCAGTAACCAGGTCTGAAAAATATTGGGAATGGTTTGCAATGAATGTGGCTTTTGCATCAGGGAACCAGTTCAAATCGCCGATAGGTAATCCATCGGTACCTCCAACTTTTAGATCTGCATCACTATAAGAAAGGTCGATAGGAATTGGCCAATCGGAATAAATGAAGTTCTCGGTTCCAACACTGGTTACTCTCCAGAACGGCATTACTGCTGTGCTCGTAGTATCGATAGTTGCAAGACTGAATTCTTTAAGTACATCTACCTGGTCAGTTAAGAGGTCGGCAGTATTGGCAAAGGTTGGCAATTTTTCATACCATTTGCCTTCGGTTAAATAGGGATAATTGGCATTATCATCAAAAAGTGCTTTCGTACGGCTGTTCATTTTCATTGCCTGATTCAACCATGTAGTAAATCCGTTAACAGCCATACTGTTTGCTTCGGCTGCCAGATCGGTCAGTCTTGAATCCCAATAAACCAAATTAGCTTCAACCAGCCATTTTCTGTCGACTTGTTCCATACTTTCTGGCAGAACAGCAACGTCGATAATACCTTGTGGCTGACCGTCATAAGCTTGTTCCGAAAGGTCTTCTGTCATATTGGGTCTGAAAGGTTGTACGTTACTATTAACGAAAATGTTATTAGCAACGATAGCGTTACTTTGAACTCCCTGTGTTTCAAAAATAACATTCGAGCAGTTTACAAAAGTATTATGATTTACGTAGATAAATTTAATGGGATAATTTCTGAATTTGTAAATGTAGCCTTGAGCCATAACGTGAGTATTGTTTTCAACGTAGATAGTATCTGTGTTGTTATCTACGTTATCGTATACACCTCCGTTACGACGGCAGGCGCGCCCACTCATATTGACAAAATAGTTATCCTTGAAATACAGCCTCGTACCTGAATTACCATTTGACTGAACAAATACCCACCAGTTGTGTTCCATCATATTATTTTGAAAAACAACTTTGCAGTCCGCAGCACCGGAACCAAAGAATGCCCAGCCATATGTACCGTCGGGAGCACCGCAAATTATGCTGGTATTTTTTACTGTTAAATCATTACTCCAGGTTATACCGCCTATGCTCGACCCCCCCTCGTCGGTAAATCCAGATATAATCGGCGGAGCTGCCTGCCTTTTAACCAGGATGTCATCATCTTCACCGACAATAACCGTTGGTCTGTCAGCAGGGGTAGTAAGTCCAGCAGACATTGGATACCAGCCGGCTGTTTTCAACATGTAGACTCTTCCTGCAGGTACATTGACGCTATCTGCAGTAATTGCATTGCTAAACGAATTTGCCTGCCCCAGATCGTAGTAGTCTTTAATTACAAGAGTATCTCCTCTTACCTCTTCGACATAATCCATAAGCCCCTGAGCAATAGACGAAGAGAACGAGAGCAGCAAGAGAGTTAAGAAATAGGAAAATAACTTCTTCATAATGTGCCTCCTAATAATTAGTTGTATGATTAAATAACTTCCCCCTGATATTCAATTTTTGTGTAACAGCAGAAATAAGGCACTTTAGAGTGTGTACCTTAAGTTAAGTTCGAATACCCTTGGTGAATAAAGCGTTGATGCTTCGTTATCAAAAATGGGACCGTCCACTGTCCTTCGGAACTTTCTATAATTTTTTACTGGATTATGGAAAATATTGATGCCACTCAAAGATATACTCAAGCCTTCAATAGGTAGCTGCTGTTTAATTGTAAAATCCCATTTGTAAATATTACCCGTAAATGTGTCATCTTCAGGTCTCTCACCGACAGAGGTAATTACGTTACCCTGCAAATTGAAAGAAAGACGTGCTGAAAATCCTTTGTAGTCAAAACCCACAGCAATATTCAAAATATCGTCGCCCTGATTAATCAATCGAGCTGTTCTGATTGTATCTGTAGTCACATAAGTTTCTCTGAATTTTTTTCTGTGCGTAATTGGGTCGATATATTCTTCTCGGATTACTTCATTAATTAATTGTTGATAATCCATTTCAGACCAAACTCTGGTATAGTTGATATTCAAAACGAGCGAACTTAATGGTCCTGGCAAATACCAGAAGTTTGTTTGCCAGTCGAACTCCAGACCTTTTATCTTAGCAGGGTTAGGATTGTTAATGTATGTATTAACCCTATCCGACCGTGCAGGAGGAGTAATTCCCTGAGATACCCAGAATAAAGAGTCCGGGAAACTAACTCCATAATAAGATAGATTTTGATAATAGATATTTGTCTGGAAAAATACATTTTCAATTTCTTTATAAAATCCTCCGACAGTAAACAAACCAATTTCGTTGTTATAGAATGACAAATAGAGGTCGTAATTGGTGGCTACTGCAGGTTTTAAATACGGATTGCCGGCACGACTTGTAAGTCCTGGTGAGAAATAGACATTGGGAAGTATTGCATAAAAATCGGGTCGGGAAATTGTTTTTGAATAAGCCAATCTTAGATCAGCCCAATTCGTAAATTTGTAACGAATTTGAGCGTTGGGGAAAAAGTTGTTATCGTTTCTATCAACCGTATGCAGGGTATCAAGTACTCTTCCATTACCGTCAACGGGATGCGTTACATAAAAATTAGTAGCATTATATTTCATGTTATAATACTCGTATCTACCGCCCAATATCATTGATAGTTTCGTTCCAAAATTGAATGTACCCATTAAATATCCTGCCGAGAAAATCTCAGCGCCACTGAAGTCATCAGAAACAGTCCCATCTTTATGAACGGCTTGTCCCCATCCTGAACGTGCTCTTGTATAAAAGTCATCAAGCATATCGATCTTAAATGCATAATTATATGGATGGTCACCGTTCAAGAAGTACTCCCCTCTCGAGTAATCTTTATTCTGGACATCTGTAAAGAGAAGTTGATTTTGATTACTTAATGTTTTGCCCGGGATGAAATCTCTTACATTAGCATAGAAATCTTCGTCTCCAGTTCGTTTATACCATCGATTCAAATCATTTGAACGTGTGGTTCTTACAAACTTACTACCAACTTTAAAAGTTGAGGAGAAATCAGAAGTAAATGAAACCGGGATTGTAAAATCGAGTTGAGAATTGTAAATATGTTGCTTGAAAGCTACTTCACGAATTACAGCCCAATCTGATATATCGGCTCCCTGATAGTCAGCAGGGTCAATCTTAATGTTTAATATTTCAGCAGGAGTAATAGTATTTCTTAAATTAGAGTATGAAATTTTATTACCATTTTCGTCGTAACCGAATGGAGCTCCGGCAGCATTTGCAAAATTTGTATTATCTCCCGGGTCTCCATATCTGATGTCGGTATTGCGATCGCTATAAGAGTGAGATAAAGTTAGCTCTCCTTTTATATCTCCGAAATTGTATTCCACTTGCAATGCATTTGCCAGCAATGTCCTTTTGTATTTATCACGGTTCAATGAATAGATTACCCTGTTGTCTCCAAAACTCAGCTGCGTGTTGTGCGTTGCATTATCGTTTACCCCTTTTGAAATTGTATTCTGGAGCAATATGCTACCGTTGGGCAATTTATAATCGATAAGTATACTGCCACCGTACGTAGAAGTTATATTTTGCTGGTCTGAATATGTAAAATTAGTAAGACGATAGGGAGATTCACCATACGGTAAAAATTCATATCTTTCATACGAAGCTGAAATTTGGTCTAAACCGTCGTCAAATCTGTCTGCGTTACCCTGAATAAATACACCGAGTTTATCGTCGAAATACCTGTTACTTACACTTGCCCAGAATCTGTAATTGTCATAAGTCCTATCCTGGTGATTTAAGCTTCCCTGAGAAAGCATATCGAAATGAAAACCGGAAGGAGCTTCGCGTAGTCTTAAATTGACAACGCCACCAATGGCATTTGCGTCCATATCGGGCGTTACTACTTTAACTACTTCGATACCGGAAAGCATATTTGCAGAAATAAATCCGAGATTCGTGGCGCGTGTATAGACGTCGCTCGATGGAAGTTGAATACCGTTAATGAGTATCAAATTCTGCTTAGCCTGAATGCCTCGAATAACTACCTGATCGCCGTTCATCAACGATAGACCTGGCAGTCTGCTTAGAGCTGTAGCTGCGTTAGCGTCTGGTAATTCGTGAATTTTTTCAGCTGAAACAACATTCTTAATAGTATTAGAAGTTAATTGCTGGTTGATTGCAGCTTTTTGTCCCTGTGCTTGAGCTGTAATTATAATTTCCTGCCCTTCGATTGCCTGCGTAGCCAAAGCTACATCGAGCTGTACTGTTCTGTTTGATTGCACTTCAACAGTAAATTCCTTTGACACATATCCAATGTAACGTACTGAAATTTTATATGTGCCGGGTTCGATTTGTGCAATTACATATTTACCTTCTAAATCTGTTGCCGCCCCCAAACTTGTCCCTACCAAGAGAACATTTGCCCCTACTAAAGGCTCGTTTGTAGTCGAGTCGATTACAGTCCCAGTAATTCGACCCTTCCCTTGAGCATGAGTTATATTTATTGAGATTAATAAGAAAAGGATGGTAAAAATAATTTTAGAAATGATCTTCATAACACTCCCCGCTTTTTATTTTAGGATATAATCCATTTATTAAAAACTTTAATCCATGCTATTCATAGAATAATAATACTTCCCTCCCTACCCTATTATGAATGTCAATCTTAAATTTAACCGTTTTTTAATTGTTACAATATTTATTGTACCGTTTCAATATTATGGAAATTCGTTCAAGATGTCAAGAAAATTTTATCATTATTATAAAGAAATTACTTAACTGTTTAAGTAGAACGAACCTATATAATAAGCGAAAAAAACACTCTACTGTTGCACAATTCTCTACTTTACTCAATGATGTGTTATGTAAATCGACGTTGATTTGAACTTTACACCCGCAATGATCATGAAAAGAAAAATTTTTTTGGAATAACTGAGAAGGACTGAAGTTCGAGTTATAAGTTTACTTTTAACTCAGCCGTCGATCCTTTTGCTTTTAACTTCAGAATTAAGATGACCGCCTTCTTGCATATCGATAATATTTCAATTTTTCTACCACTTTATTGACAAACTAAATAAGTTACATAATTAGAGGTATGATGAATTTCTTGAATACCTGGTTATGAACGTAACTTTTGTCTATTTTAATTTTAGATACTACGTCTTTATGCTTTTTCATTTAATCCCTCGTTTCCCATATCTTTTATTTCGGCTGATGTTATCGATTCTTTAGAGTATAAAACTAACCCGATAAATATTTAATCAATGATTTTCGATACCCCAGATAGAGCAACCTTGCAAATTAAATTTATAAATTATGTTCGGGACTAAATTAATTTATAGTATCGGGTATACCTTCGTGATTAATTATCTGCTTGTCGTCAAAGGGAAGGAATATGAAAAACTACTTTTAAATTTATGAGAAAATCCCGCTTTAGACCTTTCTAAAGTAAATGAGTTTTAACCCTTGCGTTTTCAATTTCGATTGATTTAGAATCCAGAATATTAAAAGTACTCCTTGCACCTGCCGTTTTATGAATGGACTCTCTTTCCGTTCACTCTGATAGACTATTCCGTCAGGTTCAAATTGTCAGCCCTTAATTTTGTTTACATATTTTTCGGCATAACTCCTTCATATACATCGTTAACGAAAATGGCATCTTAAATTAAACAATAACTCCACATTAGAAGATAAAAACTCTTTTCGACTTGTATTAGTATTTTGCACTGATATCAATAATAACCTTATAAATTTGTCCTAATTTTGTCTAATTGAATCGGTTTAACTATATTTGATGTCAACTATTTTCTTTAAAAAAATATTGAA
>DYLP01000062.1 GCA_020722005.1 Melioribacter roseus | reverse complement strand
ATTTTTCCCCTTACTTAACTAACTCGAAATTCCATTTCACGCTGAACCAATACAAAACATATTTAGATATAGCTTCTTTTCTCAAGTTAAAACGGTTCACTAATGACATTACCCACGACGGCAGCATAGAACCATATTTTATTTCGAGTATAAAATATCCTCTATTCACTTCCCTTAACGAATTTTCATTGAAGAGATTATTTACCGTGCTTGTTTCGGCGCCTCTCAAGTTCATATCGAAAGTAATTCTCAGTCCCGATCCATACTTACACTCGAATGCCTCTCTTTCGTAAGCCACATTTATCACCGGCTTCATATTTTTTTTCTTTATATTGTAGATAAAATTATTTGCCGCCAGTAAGCGCAGTTTATAATCTACTGAATGATTTTTGATTTTTAACATATCCGGATTCTCAAGAAAATCTCCTACTTCACCGTAATCGATAGGGAACCTTTCTTTGCTAATATATTCCTTAATCTTACTCTTAATTTCACAATAAACCTTTTTACCTGAGGTCAGCTGATTATACGCCCGTATTCGGTACTTACTTCTTTTTTCGAGTCCTGCTATTTTTTCATAATAAGTATCGTATTGTTCGTTGTCGAGATAGATGCTTCTTACCGTATAAAATTTATTTCCCATAATTTCGGAATAGTAGTCGTAGTTTATATAATTCAAAATAAATTTTCTGATACCATCTAAATTCTCAAGAGCGACCCAATATTTATTTTCTATGCGCGACATTTATTCGAAGAGTCTCCATAAATATTCTTTCAAATTAATTTTTCCTAGAATCAGTTCAGCCGGGTAGAACGCGCCGGGATTGTATTTGTGATATATATTGCAGAAGGAAAAAGAGCAAAAGACCACATTCGTATTTTCGATGTATTTGATTTCTCTCTCGGCTCTGAGTAATTTCCCGACTATCATGTTACCGTTATTGAGTTTAATATTATATTCCTTCCCTGTTTGCAGATTATCTTTGTCTTTTTCTTTTACGGGAATTCGAAGAATAAGAGTGTCGATATCCCATACTGAAAAAAGCGTATCCGAGTTAAATCTTTGCAAAACAATTCCGTCAAATGGAGCAATCAGCTGATGTTTACTTTTCCTTTTTCTTAGACTTTTCAATTGATCCTTAAGTCCCATGACTTTCGAATTCAAGAAATTTATATATTCTTTTTTAGATCCGGTCATAAGATTGAGGAGCTCTTCCTCATAAATTGTTTTTTGAATTTTACTTTGCTCGAGTGAATATTTATACGTTTCATATTCGTCGGATGATATTAATTTTTTTTTGTAGAGCGAATCGGCTCTATTAAATTGCAATAATTGTCGTTCTATTATTTTTTCGGTAAGTAGGATTTTATTACGTGCCGCTTCAATTAATTGAGGTTTTTCTCCTGTTTCAAATACTTTCAGCTCGGAAATTGTATTCGCCAGTTCAGCTTCCAGTTTTATGATCTCGTGCTGAAGCTGGTCGGAATAGATTGTCAGGAGTGTGTCGCCTGAATTGATTTTATTCGAATTAACGACAAGAGATTCAAATTCGATGCTGTCGCCTCTTTCCGGTACAAAAGTAAACAGTCCGTAGTTTTTGCCGAAATTATAACGCCTGGCTTCCAGTTCACCGTTGTTGTATTTTATTACATCGAGAGATTTATAAGGGGTGACATTCGCAATCGTTTGCAACCGCAAATCGAAAGATATTACAAAATTCAATATCAATAATAGTACCATTAATACGACTGATATTGCTGCCAGCAACGTATATTTTTTTTCTCGGTATATCATAAATTTAACAATTTTTTAATATCAATTTTATAAGATTTTTGTATTCTCTTTTTATTAATTGGTTAAATTTTATACGAACTATTTAACCAACATCATCTTTCTGCTGAGGGTTTTATCCCCTGCGTGAAGGCTATAGATATAAACACCCGAGGTTAAATTTTCGCCGTTGAAATTGTACTCGTGATATCCCGCCGTTAAATTTTCATTATGTAATATTTTTGCAACTTCCCTTCCCAAAATATCGTATACTTTTAACGTCACGGTTTCATTAGCCGGCAATTTGAATGAAATGTAAGTCGAAGGATTAAATGGATTCGGATAATTTTGATAAAGTTGAAATTCGTGCTCAACGGGGACATCACTATCAACCGAAACTATATTATTTCCCGGTTCGATCAAAATATATTGCACGGACAACGCCAGTGATTCTATTTTAATTTCATCTTCAACATCATATGCCATTGCCGGTATTTTATCAAGTGTTGCAAGAGGACCCCGTGCTTTGCCCGTAGGTCTGTATTCATTATTGATATTTACAAATTGTGAAAACTCACTATTGTCACAGCAGCCTGTCAATGAATAAACGTAATATCTATTCCCCACACCATACTCCTCAGGAAATATCTTAACTGTTTGTGTTGCAGTCGACTTGTTCACTATCACCATTCCAATATGCCCCGAATTAAAAGTAGAAGCATATGCTAAAACTTGAGAATTGCCTTTTACTTCAGTTTTGACCGAATGGTCACCTACAAATTTTTGTAAAAAATAAATGTAGTAAAAATCGGGACGAGGATTCCATTGCGGAATACTTTGATCATTACCTCTATAAAACATACCATCGCTTTCCCAATTTGCCAGAAGCCAGCGTGCGGACATACCAAAATTATATTTAATCAACTCATTAAAAAGTATTACGGCTTGCATACCGTTAATGATCGATGTTTTCGGTAAATCGGGCTCTCCTCCAGTATTGTTCATGTTATACTCTGTTAAAGCGACGGGTTCCAGAGGTGCATTCTTATCAGAAATATCTTTCAAAATAAATTCAATATTTTTTTTCACCTCGCTGGAAGCTACGTCGAGCAATGATTTTGCATTTTTCGTCTTTCCAAAGTAATTGTGGATAACATAAAAATCCGCTGCTTCAGCACCTTCTTTGAAAAAGCCGACGTTCCATGTTCTGTCGACTGTATTCCAGCTGTTTGTGCCGTCATAATGAAGAATTTGTCCTCCGATATAAATTTCGGCTCCGATTTCTGAAGCAGCGGTTTTCATAGAGTCGACAAAAATTTTAAAATGTTTTCCGTACAACTCGCCCGAAATGATTTCAGGCTGTCCATCTTTATTAAGTGCTGTATCGATTTTCCAACCAGCTTCCCAAGGTCCGGCGTTTTCATTTCCTATTTCCCAGAATTTTGTACGTCCTGCGTCATAACGTACCCAATCCGCAGCAAGATGAGCAGCTTCTGCAACTGGGTCGTCCCCTGTTCCGTAACGCGCATAACCGTAGTTGACGGTAATCAAACCCTGAGTAGATACTTCTTCTCTTAACCGATAATAATTATCGACTGTAGTTGGCCAACTGTTTTTTCCAAATTGAGGTTCAAATTCTACCCATTTATTTTGCGTCCCGTCCCATACAGTTGGGGGGACATTCTTAGCAATACCGTTCCAGAAGAAGATATCCGACCAGCTTCCTCCAGGATAACGAATTAAAGTCGGTGCTAATTTTTTTACCTGATTAACAAAGACTGTATCGTAAATCGGATCGTTGCCGATCCAAACTGCCAATGCATTGCCAAAGATATACTTGGAAATTTTTCCGATTGTATCCTTCATTGCAATTGTAACTGCAACATCTGCGGGTTTATCCGGTTTAACCGCATCAACATATTCTGGAACGATTGCTTCCTTCGGTTCGAAATCGATAAGAAAACAATTTGAATCCGTTTGTGCAATAACAGGCGGAACCGTCGCAATTAACAATATGGTAGTTAACAAAAATTTTTTCATACCCTAATTCATTATTTTGTATAAATAATTATTTCTGACGGGAGTAGATTATCCGCAATGGCTTTCAATTTAATCTCGCCGTAATTTTTATCTGACTGAATAATAACCAGACACATACCATTATCTGTTTTTCTGTAATTTGCTTTGAAGGATTCGTGACTTGTTTGCAAACCGTTGTCCACCCCCACTATTCTACCCGGTCCGTCCATTTCAAATTGAATGAGGCAATCGGCGCTCGGCACTACAGTTCCGTTTATATCCAATACTTTCACAGTCACAAAAGAGAGATCCATACCATCAGCCCGAATTACATTCCGGTCGGCTTCCATTCTCAATTTATAAGGTTTGTCGGCAGTGTAATTTTTTTTCACAATTAAAACACCGGGTGACGTGCCTACAGCCTTCAATATTCCTTTTTCAAAATTCAATTTCCAAATTAATCTCATATTCTCGTCAGACTTTATTTTTTCCCCGATGGAATTACCGTTCAAAAAGAGTTCGACTTCTGATAAGTTTGTATAAGACCATACATCTATGGTTTTGCCTTCATTCCAATTCCAATGCGGAAAGAGGTGCAACATTTTATTATCAGTCCATTCGCTCTGATAAAAGTAGTACGAATCTTTAGGAAAACCGGACAAATCGATGACGCCGAAATATGAACTTCTCGAAGGCCAGCCGTAGGGCGTCGGTTCTCCCAGATAATCAAATCCCGTCCAGATGAACATTCCCGAAATGAAATCATATTTCTTGACGGTTTCCCATGTATCGAGATGAGTTGATCCCCACGGTGCTCTACAATTGTCGTATGAGGAACATGTATTGTCAGGGTTGCCATCGTAAAAAGGTTTATCCCACCTTTCGGGCCAAATTCTGATGCTGTCCGATGGCATATCGTAATGACCACGTGTAGCCAGGGCGGAATTAGTTTCTGTGGCTATGAATCTTTGTCCGGAAAACTTTTTCGGAAAGTCCGGATATTCTTCGTAATGATAATTAAATCCGATTATATCGAGTGCGCCGCTCTCGAATAACGGATTATCTGGAGAAGTGTTATTGCATGCCGCAGTAATTGGTCGTGTCTTATCAATATTTTTTACAATCGAAGCAAGTTCTCTTGTTATATTGATGCCGAGTGAATCTTCTTTATTCCATTGTTCGATAACTTCGTTGCCGATGCTCCATAAAATGATACTCGGGTGATTCCTGTCTCTTAATATCATATCTTCAAGGTCTTTTTTATGCCATTCATCCCAGTAGAGAGCATAATCGTATTCAGTCTTCTTTTTTTTCCATATGTCAAAAGCTTCGTCCAATACAAGGAATCCCATACTGTCGCACAAATCGAGGAGTTCGGGAGCCGGCGGATTGTGAGATGTTCTGATGGCATTTACTCCCATTCTCTTAAGGATTTCGAGTTGCCTTTCTATAGCTCTTTTATTCACCGCGGCGCCGAGTGCTCCCAAATCATGATGATTGCACACACCTTTTATTTTAATATGTTCTCCGTTGAGATAGAACCCTTTCTCCGCATCAAAATTAATTGTTCTGATTCCGAACGGAGTTATGTAATCATCAAGAGCAATTCCATTTTCATAGACTATGGTATAAGCTTTATACAAATACGGATTTTTGATCGACCAGAGTCTGGGTTTCTCCAAGCTGAATTCCTGAACAACTTTTTTATTTCCGCCGGCAGGTATTTCTGTCTTGGTTTCCACAGCGGAAATTTGTCTCATGTCTGCGTCATAAATTACAGTTTTTACATTAATCGAAGCATCTTTCCCATTATCGTTACGAAGAGTGATTTCAAGATTAATTGCCGACATAGTATCGGAAACAGTAGAGGTTGTAATGTATGTTCCCCAGTGATCGACATAAATGGGATTCGTAACAATTAGTTTTACATTGCGATAAATACCTGAACCGCTGTACCATCTCGAATTAGGTTGTTTAGAATTGTCAACTTTTACCGCAAGAAGGTTTTTATCTCCGCATTTGATGTAGTCGGTAATTTCATATCTGAAAGAAACATATCCGTTCGGTCTGTTGCCCAGATATGTTCCGTTAATCCACACCTGACTGTTCATATAAATTCCGTCGAATTCGATGAAGACTCGCATACCCGTATACGCATCAGGTACTATAAATTCCTTTCTGTACCATCCAACGCCTCCCGGTAAAGCACCCCCTCCTACAGTAGCTGGATTGTTCTTATCGAACTTACCTTCAATGCTCCAATCATGCGGGAGATTTAATTTCCTCCATTGAGTATCGTTTAGAGAGGGATCGTTCCCGTTAGTAATGTCGCCTAAATGAAATTTCCAGTCGTCGTTAAAATTTTCCACCTTTCTTATTTCCAACGTCTGCGATAAAACCGTTTCTGCAATAAGACTGAAAATCATAATTAACTTGACAATCCTTATCTTCATTTTTCCCCTCATTTAAAATCTTATTTTAATTTCTTTA
The DNA here is from genome assembly GCA_020722005.1 of Melioribacter roseus. Taxonomy (GTDB): domain Bacteria; phylum Bacteroidota; class Ignavibacteria; order Ignavibacteriales; family Melioribacteraceae; genus Melioribacter; species Melioribacter roseus_A. The sequence continues at coordinate 5,499 of DYLP01000062.1, read as the reverse complement.
CCGTAATATTTAATACTGCGGTCAGGTTTCGGATCAAATTCAAAAGGTCTGGCGGAATCTGGACTTACAAAAATGATATTGATTATTCTCTCAGAAAGCATTCCGGGGAATTTGCCTGTTCTTTCACCAATGGTCAATTCTTTTTTACTATCATTGTAATTGAATTCTATTATTGAATAAAGTCCTTTTTCATAATTATAATTCACGCCTTCATCTTCGTATAACTTGAATGAGCCGTCTTTCCCTGAATAAACGAAAAGCGTAAGAGTGTCGGCTTGTTTTTGACCTGTAAATTGTATGTCGGGTCCAAAAGGCACAATGGAACCGGCACGCACAAACAATGGAATACGTTCATAAGGTGCACGAGCAGAGATCGTCTTTCCTCCTGAATATTTTTTACCTGTATAGAAATCGTACCAATCCGAACCGTCAGGTAAATAGACATTTCTTTTACGTGCTTTATATTCAGTTACAGGATTAACCAGAAATGCAGGACCAAACAAATATTGGTCAGAAATATTCAGCACATTTTTATCGTTTGGGAAATCGAATATTAACGAGCGCATAATCGTATAATCTCCAAAAGTCACCATCCCTGCAAGGGAATAGATATAAGGCATTAACCGATAACGTAATTTATCATAATAAACCATCGATTCGTAAGCGGGATGACCTTCTGTTGAAATGTTGAAAATTTCTCTATAAGGAAACTGACCGTGCGAACGGAAGATGGGACAGAACGCGCTGAACTGGAACCAGCGTGTATTTAGTTCACGCCATTCATCGAGATCTTTTTCTGAGGGATTTTCGTACCTAGGTTCAACGGCGAAACCGCCAATATCGGTTGTCCAGTACGGAATTCCCGACAAACTAAAATTTAGACCGGCAGGAATTTGCACTTTCAAGTCGTACCATCTGGCTGCAACGTCGCCGCTCCATGTAGCTGCACTATATTTTTGTTGACCTGCAAAAGCCGACCTTGTAAGAATAAATACTCTTTTGTCGGGGTCCGACAATCTTTGTCCTTCATAAACGGCTTTCGAGTTCATTAGAGAAAATGTGTTTCTGTAACGAGCCGAAGTTCCGATAGCCGTCGGTCCTATACGTTTCAGTGTTTCTTCTAATGATAAATTTGAATGGATATCCGGTTCGGTCGCATCGAGCCACCATGCGTCGATTTCTTTTGAGAACAATTTATTTTCAATTTGCTTCCAGTACAATTTACGAGCACCTTCACTGTAGGGATCATAAAATGTGGATACGTATCCAGGACCTACCCAGTCCTTTTCTCCTACTTCAACGTTTCTCATATAAAGCCAGCCGTTATTTTTAAATTCTTCATAATGCGCTGTGCCCACATAAAATTTAGGCCATACAGAAATCATGATGTGAGTATTAAGACTGTCGTGCAATTTTTTAATCATCCCATCGGGATCTGGAAAACGTGACGGATCAAATTCGTGACTTCCCCAATCGTCCTCTTTCCAGTAGAACCAATCCTGCACTATATTATCAAGCGGTATTTTCCTTTTTCTGTACTCTCTTACAACGTCAAGGAGTTCATCTTGTGTTTTGTATCTTTCCCTGCACTGCCAGAAACCCATAGCCCATTTTGGCATCAAAGGAGTTTTGCCAGTTAAATATCTATAACCTTTAATAACCTCGTCAATATTTTTACCATATACAAAGTAGTAGTCAATTTGGTCGGCAACTTCCGAATGGAAAGAGATTAGTCCGTCTAAATTTTCGTCCGACGGCGGAAGTGATTTCAGTCCGATATAACCTCCCGAATGAACCCATTCGATTTTGATTTTCTTTCTATCTCCTTTTTTTAAATTTAGTTTTATAATGTGGGTCCAGGGAAGCCAGTTCTGTCTCCATGAATCGACTACAAGAGAATCATCGACCCACATTTTAGTATACCCGGAGCAATAGAGTCGCAGTTTATGAAGACCTTCTTTATTACTTTCTATGAAGCCTTCCCATCTTATTGATTTCACTTTTCCGAAGTCATCGGGAAATGGGTCGTTTTTATCGATATACTCGTGTTCAATTCTTTCTTCCAATCTTTTCGAGACAGACTTTTGGAATTTTTCATCTTCAAAATATTCTGCAGTCAAACCTCCCTGTTGACCGTCATTCGAGTACAATTTAAATGTTTTATTTAGAGAGAGATAGTCTCTGAAATCTCCGAATTTTGTTCGGGAATAGTTATCCCACAAAATGCCATAGTTTTTGGAAGAAACCATAAACGAGATAATATCGACGATATTATACTGCCATAAATCGAGGTCTTCTTCTCTGTAGTTCATAATGCCATTTTGGTGAGCACCAAAACCGTAGAAAGCTTCGTCGGGAGATGTTTTGAAAACTTGGCGAATTTGGAAGACATTTTCACCCATAATACTGGTGTCCTTGAAAGTTCTGCAAACGTTCTCAGGCTCCTGCAAAATAATATTTCCTTCCCTGTCGTAAAAAGAAATCCTCTCTGTTAATTTATCGATTCTCACTTTCAATACCGATGACGACAACAAAATATGGTCGCCATTGTCTTCCGTTTTGAAATTTCCTGATGGCTTCACGCTTTCGTCGATAATCAAACTTTTCCTGAACGAAAATTGACCTGTGGGCGAAGCTACTACGTGTACAATGTAATCATTAATGAATTCGACTTTTAAAAGTTTTGCATCGGAACCATTTCCGGTCTTCATCTGAATAGAATTATTATTCCCGGTTTGTGCCGAACTAAAAGCGGCTAGTAATAAAATAAATGCTTCACAAGCGAATAAACTAAATTTCATATTACCCCTCTTACTTAATTAATCTTTTATTTTATAGGCAAATCGAATAAACCTACTATAAAAAAAGAGATGACCCGATTAAATATATTGCAAATGTAACACATTAAGAAAAAACTATCGACATATAATTAATTTTCCGGACAATTTGGTAAGGTCGTTAAAACAGTGCATAAATAAAAGGCGCAAGCGCCGAACCTTGCGTTGCAATAATAAGAGCTCCTAAAAGCACCAGGATGACAACAATTGGCATCAACCACCATTTTTTACGTTCTTTCATGAATTGCCACAATTCTTTCATTATTGATATTTTACTCATATATCTATTCTCCTAATATTGTTTCTCAGGATCGCTAATATTTCCCTCTTCTTTTTTATTCCAGTACGATTTTTTTTCTCTTTCAATTTTCAGCTCAAGAAAATCTTTTCCGAACAATCTCAAGATTAAACCTAATGGAGTTATAACTAAATAAAATAAAATGATAAGAATAAGTCTCGACATAAAATAACTAAGGAAAATGGCAATTGACATCCAACCTTTATAAAATGGATAAATTACTTCCACCGGTAAAAAAAAACCCAAACCAGCGAGCATACCTGCAAATAAGAATAAATAATACCTGACATCGGTAAAGAAATAAAAATAGAGGTACATCAATAAAAAAATGGTTCCAATGATAAGTGGAAATTTTTTAATTGCATTTTTATCTGGTTTCAGATTATTAATTTCATCAGTAATATTTTTAATCCAGCTCAAATTCTTTTCTCCAGTCGTCTTGCTCTTGAAATTCCGGTTGAGTTTTTTTGTCGAGAAGATAATTTTCCAGAACTAAATAGTCGATATTGGTACGCATGAAACATCTGTAAGCTTCTTCGGGAGTTCTTACGATCGGCTCGCCTCTTACATTGAAAGAAGTATTTACGATTACCGGACAGCCGGTCAGCTCTTCAAATTTGGAAATTAATTTGTAATAATCTGGATTTCGTTTTTTATCGACGGTTTGAATGCGAGCCGAGTAATCAACGTGTGTAACTGCGGGAATTACCGAACGAACCACATTTAATTTATCGATACCAAAGAGATATTCATCAGCTGTATGATTCACTCTTTTTTCTTCCTTAACATCTGCCACGAGCAACATATATGGACTCGGGCGGTCGATATTAAAATACTCGGATGCTTTTTCTTCAAGTACAGAGGGTGCAAAAGGTCTGAAGCTTTCCCTGAATTTAATTTTAAAATTCATATTTTTCTGCATCGATGGATTACGGGCGTCGCCCAGAATCGACCTCGCCCCTAGAGCTCTCGGTCCATATTCCATTCTTCCTTTGAACCAACCAATTACATTTCCTTTCGCAATCAATTCCGCAACTTTACTAATAATCTCGTCGTCGTTTAATTTTTCGTGGGGTATATTATTACTAATTAGAAATTTTTCTATATATTCATTATCGAATCGGGGTCCGAGCAATGATCCGTTTTGGGAATCGCTAACTTCGTCGACGTTTCTATTATTGTTCAGGTACTGATACCAGCCAAAGAGAGCAGCACCGAGAGCACCTCCGGCATCGCCTGCAGCCGGCTGAATCCAGATATCGTTAAAAATATTTTCTCTCAACAATTTCCCGTTTGCTACGCAATTTAAAGCAACTCCACCGGCAAGACACAAATTTTTCATGTCAGTTTCGTTTTTAATGTGTCTTGCCATTCTTAAAATAACTTCTTCTATCACTGTCTGCACTGAGGCGGCAAGATCCATTTCTCTTTGAGTTAATTTTGACTCGGGCTTTCTCGGTTTGCCACCGAATAATTTATCGAATCTGGAATTTGTCATAGTAAGTCCGGTGCAGTAGTTAAAATATTCCATATTTAGTTTGAAAGAACCGTCTTCTTTCAAATCGATAAGATTATCATAAATCAATTTAGCATATTTGGGTGTGCCATAAGGAGCAAGCCCCATTACTTTATACTCGCCCGAATTAACTTTAAAACCTGTATAATAAGTGAATGCCGAATAGAGCATACCTATTGAATGAGGGAATTTTATGTCGGCAAGAATAGTAATTTTATTTTCTTTTCCGATACCATAACTTGTGGTAGTCCATTCACCTACGCCGTCAATAGTTAAAAATGCAGCTTCGTTAAAAGGGGAAGGGAAAAATGCAGAAGCAGCGTGAGATTGATGGTGCTCGGGGAAAAGAATTTTGCCGTCGTAATTAAGTTTGTCTTTTATTTGTTCTTTTATCCATAACTTTTCTTTCATCCATATTGGCATAGCTTTCAGAAAAGAAGTTATTCCTCTGGGAGCAAATGTAAGATATGTTTCGAGGAGACGTTCAAATTTCAAAAAAGGCTTGTCGTAAAAAGCCACTAAATCGACATTGGAAATTTTAATTCCTTCATATTCAAGACAAAAATTAATGGCGTTGTATGGGAATCGATAGTCGTGCTTTTTGCGAGTAAATCTCTCTTCCTGCGCCGCTGCTATAATTCTACCGTCTTTAATTAATGCTGCTGCGCTATCGTGATAATATGCCGATATTCCCAGTATATACATGAAGAAATTTTTTTGTGAATTTGAACTTATGACTTTTTGTTAAATTTTACAATTTGTTCATTACTGCACAAGGCTCGATTTTATAATAAACCCAGAATTGTCAATAGTAAATAGATTCTAATGACCGTCAATAGAAAAAAGGA
>DYLP01000061.1 GCA_020722005.1 Melioribacter roseus | reverse complement strand
TAGCAAGAGCACTTCTACGCAATTCTAAAATATTGATTCTTGATGAGATTACTTCACAGGTTGATAATATTACCGAAAGAAAAATTCTTGAATCAATTGCACAACTTCGCAGCAGATATGGAATTATTTTAATTACTCATCGTCTTGTTCAAATGGAAATGTTTGATAACATTCTGGTTCTATCGAATGGAAAGATTGTTGAAAAAGGTTCTCATAAGGAATTATTGGACAAAAATGGTTTTTATAGAAAATTGTATTTAATGCAAAATAAAAAGTTAGTTAAAGAACAACTTAAGAGCATCTAAAATCTATTCTTTGCATCTTATAATCATACTAAAATTAAATTTTGGAGTTAATATGTTAGTACTACTTGGTTCTGACGGAAATAAATTAGAAAGTCCAATCGCAAAAAGATTTGGGCACGCAAATTATTTTATACTTTACAACACTGAAACAAAATCTTTCGATGCCTTTGAAAATATTGATGAAGGACATAATCACGAAAACCTTCAGGAATTTTTAGATAAGGGTGTTGAAGCATTTATTGCTGGGAATATTGGTCCGCACGCTTTTGAAATAATAAACACTCCAAAAAGTAAAGTCTATCTTGCAAGGAAAATGTCAGTTCAGGAGGCAATTGAAAAATTCCTTAAAGGTGAATTAAACCAATTAACTGAACCAACAGCAAAACGCAGTATTGGACACGGGAAAGATGAAGAACATCACGGCAGGCATCATCACGATGGTGAGCATCAAGGAAGAGGACGACACAGTCACGATTAATAATGTTGGATAAGAATTCATTTGCTTTTATCTGGCACGCATTCTGTCTTTCGTTAGCTGAAACTTTTACTGATAAAAATTCCGTTCTGCCAGGTTTGATTCTGCTTCTAGGTGGAACTCAAACAGATATTGGTACTTTGACAGCGATTATGATAGGAGTTCCACTGATTTCTCAAATAATTTTTACCTAGCTGTTACTTAAAAAATCTTACACGAAAAAATATTTACTTATCGGATTATATTTAAGAGTAAGAGCATTTTTGTTAGTGCCTGAGCGATGTATTTCGAATAACTCGATAATACTATTTAAAACAGCCTGTAATAATGTCTTTATTAGTTTATTTTACTTATATCGTTATCGTCCTTATCTGTTTTTTCGTATTTTCTTCCAGCTATATAGGCTACCACAAAACCCAATCCTGTCATTACGAAAATCATAAACGGTACCCACTCCTCTGAATAAGTTGCATTTTCTAATAACATTCCTGAGCCTAATCCAATTCCGAAAAATATCAGTATAATTCCTGCTTTTAATAAGCCGTGTCCGTGTTTTTGATAGCGCATTAGTTCTATCATCTGCTCGTATGAAAGTCCCTTTTCTATCATTAATTGTTTTTCTCTCGAGCGAAAATAGAAATACATTATTATTACTAATCCTATTACAAGGACTGTTATTATCGGTATAAATAAAGCAATTGTCCCTTCCATTTTATCCTCCGTATTGTAAGTTTTTTTATTTCTATCCCTTTTGACATATTTTAATAGTTAAAAGGTTACAAAAAAATATTATAAAAATTGTAACCTCCCAGTAGCCAGATTATGTCTAAATATGTGATGAAAAATCTAAGCGACATAGAAATAATTGAATCGGTAAAAAGGGGTAACACTGCCGATTATACAATGATTGTCGATAGATATAAGGACAGGGCATTTAATTTGCTCAAGAGGATGCTGAAGAACGATATGGACGCCGAGGAAGCTCTTCAGGACAGCTTTCTGAAAGCTTTTAGATATTTGAATCAATTCAGAGAAGAAGCAAGTTTCTCAACATGGTTTTACAGGATTGTTTATAATACGGCTCTCAGCGTAATTGCTTCGAAAAAAAGGAAAATTGAAAAAGAGATGACTTCGCTCGAAGATATGCCCGAACTTATCAGTTACGACCGGGAAATTTATGCAACAGTAGAGAATCCGAAGGACTATTTAATGAGATTAATTGACAAATTGCCTATAAAAAACGCTTTGGTGCTCATTCTTTATTATATCGACGGATTATCGCTCAACGAGATTAGCCTTGTAATGGATATTTCGCTTGTTAATGCTAAAGTGCTGCTTCACCGTTCCAGAAATATTCTTAGAGATTTGCTATTAAAGCATAATTATCAGGAGGAAATTTTATGAATATAGATGAATTACTCAACGATTATATCGACGGTTCAATCAACGCAAATAAAATTAATGAGTTGAAAGAGTTGCTGGAAAAGGATGAAATGACGGCTAAAAAATTGAAAGCTCTGAAAGCCATTGATGTTTTGATGCGAACAATCGATTACGAAAAAGCTCCTCGTGATTTCTCGGAAAAATTTGCCGCCTATTTAGCAAAAAATAGAGTAATCAAAAAAGATAGAAAAGATTTTGTTACACCGACAGTATTATCTCTGTTCATGGTTGTAATGTTATGCATTCTTGCCGTCTCTTTTTATTATAGTTACCTGTCGATTAATGATACTGAGATGATTTCAGGCATATTACTGGACATATTCAACGGAGTGAGTTTTATTGCCGGCAATAAATTATTCCATCTTCTGGGCGCTTCGGTTTCATTTATCGCACTGACTATTCTCTACATTATGAATGAAACTCACCGACGTTTCCGAAAAAAAATAAAAGACCTATGACTTTCAACTCCCGGTGAGCCAAATATTCTTCCATGCTGAATTTTTAAAATTACTGTGTGTTTCTGCTTACAGTCCTTTTGTAAATGTATTATTGTGATGGAATGACTCATTTAAGTTCTTTTTAATAAGACATCCGGGCTTCGTTAAATTTTATTATCTTTGCAAGAAAAAATATGAAGACAATGAATGTAAAAGCAGGATTTGTTTCGATTATCGGAAAGCCGAATGTGGGAAAATCGACTTTGATGAATGCATTAATCGGCGAAAAACTGTCGATTACAACCCATAAACCGCAAACGACACGGAAAAAAATTATCGGAATACTGTCGAGTGAGAATTATCAAATAATCTTTCAGGACATGCCTGGTATTCTCAATCCCGAATATTTGTTGCAGGAAAGAATGTATGACTACATTCTCGAAGCAGTCAAAGACGCAGATCTGCTGTTGTTTATGGTCGACATTTCTACCGATCCTACTGGACAACGTACACTTTCTGATGAAAGGGTGCATGAGCTTTTGAAAGATAAATCGATTAAAAAACTCTTACTTATTAATAAAATCGATCTTGTTTCCCAAAATGAAGTGGAAGCTCTTATAAGACAATTGGAAAAAAATGATCTGTTTGAAAAGATAATTCCAGTTTTGGCTACGGCAAATTATAACCTTCAAACCGTTATCGACACAATTCTTGAATATTTGCCTGAGCATCCGAAATATTTCCCTGACGACCAGCTGAGCGACGCCAACGAAAGATTTTTTGTTTCGGAAATTATTAGAGAAAAAATCTTCGAGATGTATCAGGAGGAAATTCCTTACAGTACAGAAGTAATTGTTGAAGAATTTAAAGAACGCGAGAATGCAAAAGACTACATCAGAGCGGTTATCGTCGTCGAAAAAGGAACTCAAAAACCGATAATAATTGGTTCGAAAGGCGAGATGATTAAAAAACTAGGTAGAAAAGCCCGGGAAGCAATCGAAGCTTTTCTTGGCAGGGAAGTTTATCTGGAACTTTTCGTGAAGGTAAGAGAAAAATGGCGTTCCAATCCGCTTATGCTTAAATCATTCGGTTATATCAAGCCAGATGAAAAATAAATTTTCCCCGACTCATTTTATTGGCGAAGGCGCTCTACTGCTGATGACCGTTATCTGGGGTGGTACATTTGTTATCGTTAAAGAAGCATTAAACGACATTACCCCAATGCTTTTTATAGCGATACGTTTTTCAATTGCATCGTTATTGGTTTTGGTGTTACTTCTGTTTAAGCGTTATAAATTGAATAGCTCCGAATTGCGCTCGGGCATTTTACTCGGAATTTTTCTGTTCCTCGGTTTTGTCTTTCAAACGGTGGGGCTAAAATATACTACAGCAACCAAATCAGGATTCATTACAGGTTCTCTGGTTGTTATGATTCCCGCATTACAATTATTTATTGAAAAGAAAAAGCCGACCAAAGGAGCTTTAATCGGAACGGCGCTTGTTTTTGTAGGAATTATTTTTCTGTCGAGCGGAAGTGCCACTCCGTCGAGTTTCCTGGCGGAATTCGGACAGGATTTCAATACCGGTGATTATTTGACATTAATATGTTCGCTCTTTTTTGCCCTTCATGTAGTTTATATGGACATCATTTCGCCTGGCCACAATTTCTGGCTTCTTTTCCTTTCGCAGTTGATTACAGTTGCTATCCTTGCCTGGATTGCTACCCTCTCTTTTCACACCGTTTCTTTTGAAACTCTCTATATTAATGACAACTTGATTAACGGTATTCTGTATACATCAGTGCTGGCTACGTTTGTAAATTTCGGATTGCAAACGAGATTTCAGAAAGAAGTAAGTCCTACGAAAGCGGGAATTATTTATTCGTTCGAACCGATTTTTGCCGCATTGTTCGCTTACTTTTTACTCAGTGAAAAAATCAGTAATTTTGGAATGATTGGTGGCGCTTTTATTTTCTGCGGGTTGATAATTTCAGAGATCTATGATTATTATTTTAACGGCGGAAAGAAATCTTAAAATATGAAACGTGCTGAAATTATTGTTAACGGACTCGTACAGGGCGTAGGCTTCCGGTATTTTGTTTTGCGTAATGCACAAAAAATGGGTCTCAAAGGCTACGTCAAAAATCTATTCAGCGGCGAAGTGTTGACTGTTGTGGAAGGGGAAGAATATAAAATAGAAGAATTGTATAATTTGATTAAAGTCGGACCGTCGATGTCGGACGTTAGAAACGCGGTTATAAAATGGTCCGAACCGAAAAATGAATTTACAAAATTCGAGATAAGATATTGAAGCAAGATTATAGAATCGGCTTCGGATTCGACGTGCACCGTTTTTCGAGAGACCGGTTATTGGTACTCGGCGGCGTTGTAATTCCTTTTGAATTCGGTCTGGAAGGTCATTCGGATGCGGATGTTTTGCTGCATTCAATTTGCGATGCAATGCTAGGTGCGCTCGCACTGGGAGATATCGGCAAGCATTTCCCGAATACAAGCGAAGAATTCAAAAATATCGACAGTAAAATATTGCTTGCTAAGTCGAATGATTTGATTAACAGTAAAGGATATATTGTAAATAATATCGATACGACGGTGGTACTGGAATTACCCCGGTTATCGCCATATATTTCACTTATGCAAAACGAAATCGCTTCGGTACTGAAAATTGAGACAGATCGTATATCGATTAAAGCTACCACATCTGAACGACTTGGTTTTACGGGCAGACGAGAAGGTATTGCCGCTTATGCTACTGTTCTTCTTACAAGGAAAGAATCTTAATGCTCGAAGAAATTATTTCATACATTGCCACTCTCGACCCTGCTTTAATATATCTTTCGATGTTTTTCTTCGGATTTATTGAAAATCTCTTTCCGCCCTCGCCTAGCGATTTTGTAGTTGTGCTCGGCGCAACTTTGGTTGCAAGCAATAGAATCGATTTCCTCCCTCTTGTCTTGCTTGCAAGTTTTGGCAGCGGTGTCGGTTATATAACAATGTATTACATCGGCAGAAAATTGGGCGACAGCGTTATTCGTAACGGCAGATTTAAGTTTATTAAAAAAGAATCACTCGATAAAGCCGATAGGTGGTTCGAAAAATACGGTTATAAGTTGATTCTGATAAACCGTTTTTTACCGGGTACTCGTGCTGTAATTAGTTTTTTTACGGGTTTTCATAAACTGCAACCTTTGAAGACTATCATCTATGCTTTTATGAGTTCTTTGTTGTGGAATATATTACTTACCATCCTGGGATATACAATAGGAAATAATGTCGAACTTATCGATCGAATATTAAACACATATTCAAATGTTGGATTAATTATAACGTTTGTAATTGTTGCAACTGCCTTAGCGGTTTATTTTAATAGAAAAAAGAAAAACTAGCCCTACTGGATTAGTGACTTATGAAATTTTTTTCGAAGTATAGGATAGCTCTTACTCCTCAAGAAAAATCTACATTAAAAAAAGAACGACTGCTGGCAATTCTTAGCGGATTATTGCTTGGATTGTCTTTTCCACCCCTGCCAGTACCGATATTTATTTTCTTTGCATTCATACCGTACTTCAAAGTAATCGAGAATCGTTACACTTTAGGAGGAATTAACCGAATCAGTTATTTAATGAATTTTATTTTCAGCTTAATAACATTATACTGGGTAGGTAGCTGGACAAAAGAAGCCGACCCCTTTTTGATGATTTCGGGGGTACTGTTGCTTTTTGTCAATCCTGCACTTTATCTTATCCCTCCCACACTTTATTATTTTTCAAGAAAAGTATTCAATAAAAAAATATCTCTTCTGTTATTCCCTTTTTTCTGGTTGGAGTTCGAGTTTCTCTATTCGATTACCGACCTCAGATTTCCTTGGCTTGCGCTCGGAAATAGTGTCGTAAAATTCAATTACTTTATTCAAATTGCAGATATTGTAGGAGCATATGGATTGACATTAATCATATTATTTATAAATATTCTTCTTTATCTGTCGATCCAGGAAAGAGTAAGAAACAGGAAACTATTTATCTACTATTCCACAGCAGCGTCGCTAATTTTCGTTTTTGTTATTATTTATGGCTCCTTGAAAGTTAAAACATACCATACTTCAGGTAAGAAAATAAAAGTTGGGTTAATTCAGCCTAACTTCAATCCATGGAAAAAATGGGAAGCAGGCAATCTCGATGAACAGTTGAAAATCTATCTAAATTTATCAGAAAAGGCAGCACAGGAAAATGCAAAACTGATCGTCTGGCCTGAATCTGCTCTGCCTGTTTATCTTTTATCGGGGAATTATGAAAAGGAAGTCAGCAGAATACACGAATTTTGCGACATGAATAATGTCTATTTAATGACGGGAATGCCGGATATAAATTTCTTTTTAACAAAGGACAACATACCCGAAGATGCAAAACAAACTGCAAACGGAATTAAATATACTTCTTATAATTCAATTTTGTTTTTTGCCCCTTTCACCAATCATACAGAAAAATATGCTAAGATAATGCTCGTGCCTTTTGGCGAGAGAGTTCCGTTTCTCGAAGAATTACCATTACTCGGGAAATTTGTTACATGGCAGGTCGGTATATCGAGCTGGAATGTAGGTAAAGAGATTAAAATTTTCGAAGCCAATAAATATTTGAAAGTTGCAGGTGTAATCTGTATCGAATCGATTTATCCTAACTTTGTTTCAAAATTTGTAAGCAAAGGTGCAGAATTGCTCGTAGTTGTTACGAATGATAGCTGGTACGGTTATTCAAGTGGACCTTTCCAGCATAAAGAATTTGCACAACTTCGAGCCGTTGAAAACAGACGTACATTAGTGAGAGCAGCTAACGGCGGAATAAGCTGCATAATCGATCCGCTTGGAAGAACAGTATCACAAACCAGCCTTTTTGAAAGGACATATTTAACGGGCAACGCCGAACTGCGAAACGATTTAACTTTCTTTACTCAATATCCACTTTTGTTTCCTATGATTGCATCATTAATTACGGGGCTGACACTTATTTTGTTTATCATAAAAAAGGTAATCAAAAATGAAAAAAGTAATTGATTTAAGAAGCGATACAGTCACAAAACCCTCAGAAGAAATGCGAAAAGCTATGTGTAGCGCTGAAGTGGGCGACGATGTTTACAAAGAAGATCCCACAGTCAATTCATTGGAAGAATATGCGGCTGAATTACTGGGCAAAGAAGCTGCTCTATTTGTGCCAAGTGGCGTGATGGGCAACCAAATTTGTCTGAATGTTTTAACAAGTCCGGGTGACGAGGTTATTTGTGAAAAGGATGCTCATATTTTTCAATATGAATCAGGTTCACCGGCGGCACTCAGCGGTTTGCAATTATCTCTTGTTGAAGGCGATAAACACGGAATTTTTACAGCTGATCAAATTGAACCGCTAATTCGTCCCGAAAGCGCTTATTATATGGCTCGCACAAAAGTTATCGAAATTGAAAATACACATAACAGAGCTGGCGGAACAATTAACCCGATTGAAAATATTAAATCAATTTCTGAACTTGCTCGTAAATATAATCTGGCAATGCATCTCGACGGCGCGCGTATATGGAATGCTTATGTGGAAACTGGTATAAAACCATCTGCATATGCAATGTATTTTGACACAGTTTCTGTATGCCTATCCAAAGGTCTGGGTGCACCGGTCGGTTCTTTAATAGCCGGCACAAAAGATATGATTAAAGAAGCATTTCGGATTCGTAAAGCTTGGGGCGGTGGAATGCGTCAGGTTGGAATTTTAGCAGCTGCAGGTCTTTACGCTCTTAAAAATAATATCGATAGACTAAAAGAAGATCATTTGAAAGCTAAAAAATTTGCAGAACTTTTAGCGCAAAATAAATTTATCGAAATTGATACTTCGCTGGTCGAGACGAATATCGTAATGTTTTCTCCGCTGAGAATTACTGTCGATGATTTTATTATAAAGTGTAAAGAAAAAGGATTGTTATTAGGCACGGGGAAAGTGGGCATCATTCGGGCGGTTACTCATTTGGACGTCGACATTGACGATATAATTGAAGCCGCAAAAATTATTGAGCAGATTGCCTGAAAATTTATTAGTTTGAAGTCGAAATTATGAGGTCGAAATGAACCTCGTATTCGATATCGAAACTACCGCTTACGATTTTGAAAGCCTCGATGAATCACAGCAGGAATTTCTACTGAGATATGCTGAGCAGGAAAAAGACGAAATTTTAAGATCTGAAAAAATCGAGGAAGCAAAGCGTTACCTGAATCTTTATCCATTCACGGCAAAAGTTATTGTAATCGGTATGTTGAATACCGAATCGGAGCATTCTCAGATTTTATTTGAATCGGAAAAAAATGAAGAATGGCATAATGAAGATGGAACTGTTAGTTATAAAGGCATGACAGAAAATGAAATGTTAAGAACTTTCTGGAATTATGTTAATAAAGTTGACAGCGTAATTACTTTCAACGGAAGGTCTTTTGATGTTCCTTTTTTGATGCTGCGTTCGGCAAAACTTGGGATAAAACCCACAAAGAATTTTATTGCACGTCGCTACGATACTAAATTGCATGTCGATCTTCTGGAACAACTAACGTTTTACGGACTAACAAAAAGATTCAACCTGGATTTTTATTGCCATTCATTCGGAATCGATTCTCCGAAAGAAGGGGGAATTACAGGGATGGAAATAAACGAATTGTATCGTGCCGGCAAAATAAAAGAAATTGCTTCTTACTGCAGTAGGGATGTACGAGCAACGTTTGAGCTTTATAAAATATGGAAAAAATTTTTATCCGATGAACTATAAAAATTTGACAAAAGAGTATTCAAAAAATTTCAAGATTGCAATTTCTATTAGTTTGCTAGTAATTATAATCATTTTTATCTCCGTCCCATCTTTTAAGACAAAGAAAGCTACTGTTATCACTGCTGACAGTAATATTATAAATTTGATTTCAATTCCATGTACAGTGCAACGAAAGGACATTGCTCTATTCAGACCTGCTAAAATAAATTTGAGTGTTGGAATAATAAATGAAGAATTAGAATTACTGGATGATATTGAGTTGTCGCAATACGACAAGGCTGCAAATGAAGAAATGGATGTGAAAACTTCCAATTATGTTCCGCATAATATTACTCCTATCCAGATAAGTGAAACTGTGCCTCCTGATAATATCAAAGCCGAAGGCAAATTGGTGCTAAAGCTTTGGATTGATTATAAAGGCAGACCGATTAAGAGTGAAATTGTCAGTACAACTCTCTTGCCATCAGAAGTTACTCGAACTGTCATTGAAATGGCAATGAAGTCGGAATGGCTCGTTCAAAATCCGTCTACGGATTCCCTTTATATTGTATTGAAGGAATACAAATTCAATTAATCGTACTAACATCGAATAAATTTTATTGACCTCGTAAATTAAAACAATTATATTGAAACAAATATTAGGAGGGAAAAATGAATTTTACAAATATCATCGAATTTATCCGGGATAATCTTCATCAGGTCTCGCATGCCTATTATGAACAGATAAAGAAAACCGAATTGATGAAAAACTACCGTAGACTTTCGAAAAAGGAAGTAATAGCGCGTGAAGAACGGGTATTCGAAAATTTAATCGAATGGCTTCAAACGGGCGCTTCGAACGATAAAGCGGAGAAATATTTCGAAATGGTGGGCGCCGAAAGATTCAAAGAAGGTTTCCCTCTTACCGAAGTAAATTATGCGCTTTACATTACCAAGAAAGTTTTCTGGAGTTTTATTGCCTGGAAGAAAGAACTTTTTGGTTTTAGCGACGAGGAGGGTGAAGTCGATTTTTCACGGATAATGGAATATGTTACGATATTAAATAACTTTTTCGATCTGGGAAATTTTTATATCACCCGCGGATATATCGGGGAATTGTTCGAACAATTGGAAGGGACAACAAGCATGAGCAAAGAAGAAATTAAGAAAGTTCTGATGCACGGTGCTTTCGACGATAATGATTTTAATAAAGACGATATAATATGGCATCATATTTAAGTGGCGGACATTAATCGAATGACCTGTCATGGATTACCCGACGATTATGGATATTAAATCCAAAAGAATCTGTAAAATAGTTTCTACAAATGGGACGATTGTTTATGGTTAACGGTATAAATTCAATCTAAGTTGAAAATAAAAAAGAGTGATCTTTACCCCAAATAAAGTACGCCAAGTTAAGCAACTAATTTACATTTCAGTTTATTTTCAAATTCGGCCGGTGAACAATAACCTATTGATGAATAACTGCGCTGTCTGTTGTAATACAACTCAATATACTCAAGGATCTTAATCGTTGCTTCTTCTCTACTCTGAAAACTTTCAAATCTTGCCATTTCCGTTTTTAACGTATGAAAATAACTTTCTACCACTGCATTATCATAACAATTTGATTTACGGCTCATACTCATTTTATGTCCTTGCAAAAAGTTCTTACCACACTAGGGACATATTCACCCCCTCTATTAGAATGGAATATTAGTCCGAGATTCTCGCCTCGATTGATTATTGATGCACTTAATGATGATATCATAAGTAAACTACTCAGGTGCTTATCAATCGACCGGCCAACTATCATCCTTGAACATAAATCTAAAACATAAGCTAAATACAACCAGCCTTTCTTTTTCCATAAATATGTTATGTCCGACACCCATTTTTTATTTATTTCTGTTGCTTTGGAATTTTGTCCCAATATATTTTCAGCTACCGGATAATTGTGACTCGATTCTTTCGTTACCTTAAATTTCTGCTTTGTTTTTGCCCTGATTCCATTTTCCCGCATTATTCCGGCTACCCTTTTCTTATTGCATCTAATACCTTGCTTTCGAAGTTCTGCATATATTCTTGGGCTGCCATCTCTTTATTTTTATGAAATATATTTTCTATTTGTTTTAATAATATTTGGTTCTCCATTCGTCTTCTACTCAGTTTGCCTTTTAAGTACTTATAGTAACTGTTTTTTCGATACTTCTAAGGTTTCACACATCTTCCCAAGTCGGTATTTTTTACGATGTTCTAATATGAACTTATATTTCATTGCTGGGTTCTTGAGTATATGCTTACTACTTTTTTAATATGTCACGCTTTTCTTTTACGTCTTCCAATTCACTGCGTAAGCAGCGTAATTCTTCATCTTCCGGTTTTAGATAACCGTGTCCCGGAAATGAATTCT
>DYLP01000017.1:2031-52390 GCA_020722005.1 Melioribacter roseus | reverse complement strand
AACGCTATTCATTAAAAAGTTTTTAAATTCTGGATATTTTTTCAGAGGTTTCTAAAAGATTGTAAATATTTTTTGAGGAGGAACGAATTCCTTTGGCAATTTCAAATTTAACATTGTCGTCCAGTTCGTTAAATTCTTCACAAAGCATTTCCGAATAGCTGAGCAAACCCTGAAAAGGATTTTTAAGGTCGTGTGAAATTACAGAAAACATTCTATCTTTATCTCTGTTGGATTGTTGAAGTTCCTCTGCCTTTTCGAGCAATTTTTTCTCTGTTTCTTTTCGGAGTTTTATTTCTTCCATCAATGTATTATTGAGGATTTCGAGCTGTTGAAGTTTGAGATGTAACTGTTTCTCGAGTTCTCTGCTTTTTTCTTTTATCCTTTTTACCAAAAAGTAAACCGTAACACCGGCAGTTATAGAAAGCAGCAGTACAAAGGAAAAAATTAATTCGACATTTATATTCACTTTATCGACATAACTTATGGATATCCAAATAATTAAAATAGAAAAAGACGGGTTTAATTGTAAAGTGGGGTGAGGAATAAAAAGAGGCTGCCGAGTGGCAGCCTTTTATTAATCAAAGCGATTTATAAGTAAACCACCAATCGTATCCTTCTTTTGAGGATTTTCTTTTTTCGGCTTCTGCAATATCTTTCGGCGGTGGAATGATTACTTTATCCTTAATTAATTCGTTGTTGGGCCAGTTTTCGGGCATAGCCACTTTATTAACATCCGAAATTTGAAGCGCTCTAAGAGCTCGCAATACTTCGTCAACCTGCCTACCAATTTCTTGCGGATAGTAAATCATAAGACGAATAATTCCATTCGGGTCAATTAAAAATACCGCCCTGACAGTATTGGTACCTTTACCTGGATGTACCATTCCAAAGGCTTCGGCAACTCTACCCATATCGTCTGCAATAATAGGGAAAGGAATTTTAACGCCGATTTTTTCTTCGATCCATTCGACCCATTTAATGTGCGAGAATACCTGGTCGATAGAAAGCCCGAGCAATTCGGCATTAAGTTTTTTGAATTCGTCGTTTCTCTTTGCAAAAGCTACAAACTCGGTAGTGCATACTGGTGTAAAATCAGCCGGATGACTAAAAAGTACAATCCATTTACCTTTGTAATCACCGGGAATATTTTTTGTGCCGTGAGTAGTTTGAACTGTTAATTCCGGCATTTTTTCGCCAATCAATGGAATTCCATTTTTTACCTGTTCCATTTTTCCCTCCTTAATTATTAATTAATGATTTAAGCATCCATATATTTTTCTGGTATTTCTGAGCAAGGCCATATAAAAGCCCAGCAGTTATTTCGTCTCTGTATTCGTCTTGAATTTTAGTAGCATTTTCGATTATACGATTTGTAACGAGTTCGTAGTCGCTAGTGAAACTACGCACCATTTCATCTGCAGCTGGATAATAATTTTCCTTTTCACTAATTTGAGAAAGTTTCAGAAATTCACTCATTGTTCCAGGGGCATATACTCCTAAAGATCGTATTCTTTCAGCTACTTCATCGACATCGTCTGCTAATTCGTCGTATAATTTTTCGAACAATTCATGAAGCTTGAAAAATTGTTCACCCCTTACATTCCAGTGATAATTTCTCGCTTTTGTGTAAAGAACAAACTGGTCTGCCAAAATATACTTAAGAACTTCAGCAATTTCTACATTAATGTTATTAGCTACCTGCGTTGTCATTTTTTCCTCCATTTATTTGTTAATAATTGAAATCACTACTATTATATCAAAATAAATGCCAGAATTTTTTCCGAACGTATCTTATTTAATTATAATAACTTAGCATAAATTAAGTTTTTCTTATTGGACGAGTACCCATATTTAGTTATATTGCGAACGATATTTCGTTTATCAACTATTAATCGGTGAACAGAATGAATGATTTGGAATTAAACACAATCAGTTATTTAACTCCAGCAGTTACGATGGACATCTTGCTTGATGCTATTCAGGAAATAGTTCCTTATGAACTTGCCGTTATATTGAGTCGTGAAGGTGACGATAAATTGAAAGTTCGTTATGCAAAGGGACCGCTTGTAACCGATGGAATCTACAATTTTGAAATTGACCTCAAAAAAAGGATGGACATCAGGGATGTTCTTATATCCGGAAACGTAAAATTAGTTGAGGAGTCGAACGATCCCCATTATGAGGATACTTACAAAGGAGTTATCGAGCTTCCGTTAGGGCATTCATGCATGCTTGCTCCTTTAAAAATTCATGGCAATATACTCGGTTTAATGACGCTCGATCATCGACAGTGTGACATGTTTACTCCGACCAGGGTCAATCTTACCAACACATTGTCGAAACTTATTTCTCTGGCACTTGCACAATCGATCCTGAACGATTCTCTATTGAATGAAAAACAAACATTGATTTACGAAAGAAATTCTTTATTGGGCGACGTATCCTCCGTACTCGAAGGCTTAATAGGTAAATCGCAAAAATGGATTCAGGTAATCGAAAAGATTAAACTGGCTGCCCCTACGGAATCTTACGTAATGATACTTGGCGAAACCGGCACTGGTAAAGAGGAGGTTGCAAAGGCAATTCACGCTCTTTCAAACCGTTTCGACAAACCGTTTATTACACTCAACTGTTCAGCTCTGAATTATAATCTAGCTGAGAGCGAATTATTCGGACACGAAAAAGGTGCCTTTACCGGAGCGGTGTCGCAGAGGCGCGGACGTTTTGAACTTGCCGACGGCGGCACTTTATTCCTGGACGAGATTGCCGACCTTCCTTTTGAAATACAACCGAAATTATTACGCGCAATCCAGGAAGGTACCTTCGAAAGACTAGGCAGCGAGAAAACAATTAAATCCGATGTAAGAATCATTTGCGCCACCAACGCTGACTTGCTTGAAAAAGTAAAAGAAGGGAAATTCCGGGAAGATTTGTATTATCGGCTTAATGTATTTCCAATAAAACTTCCTCCTCTCAGAGAACGAAAAGATGATATTTTTTTGCTGGCAAACTTCTTTATAGAAAAATTGGGGAAAAAGCTCAACAAATCGAATATATCTCTTTCAGAAGAAGCATTAAACAAACTCAAAAATTATTATTGGCACGGCAATGTTCGTGAACTTCAGAATACCTTAGAACGAGCAATCATTTTGTGCAATTATGGTGCAATAAAACCAGAGCATATTATTTTTGAACATGAAGAAATTAAAAACAATTCAAATGAAGGAGACAACACGGTAGATCCCTTTGACGAAGAAGTAAAAAAAATTATACTCAAAGCTCTCAAAAAATCGAATGGAAAAATTTATGGTCCAGACGGTGCTGCTTCCATTTTAAAACTAAAACCGACAACTTTGCAGAGCAAGATGAAAAAACTCGGGATATCTTAATCTGCAATATTTACCTTGCTTAATCTGGAGTGGATTTCCGGTATCATCATAACTGCGGCGGATCCGTACCATGGTTTTAATTCCATTCTTAGAATGCCTGCTTTAACAGCGGGGTCGGATTCGGTAAGTTGTTTTGCTTCATCCAACGACTCGACATCCAAAATGAAAATTCCTCTCGGCTCACCATTATCCAGAAAAGGTCCTGCCAAAATTAATTTTTTTTCTTCTGCAAGTTTTGTGATATTTTTCAGGTGAGCTTTTTGAATTTCACTTCGTTTCGCCTCATCTTCAATTCTGACGTCGCCACTGTAAAGAAACACCATTACATATTGTTTCATACCGTATTGATCGGCGCCAAGCTGTTTTGCTAATGTGGAATCATAACTGCTCATTTGAGCTGAAGTCTTAACTGTTATCGTTAATAAAATAAATGAAACAACAGCCGTCACAAGCTTTAAGTTTTTCATTACGTATCCTTGTAATGTTTTGCCGGTAAATTACGCAAAATTTCCGAACTATACTCGGGAGTAATATCCCTTTGTGGTTCAGCAAGCATTTCGTAACCTACCATAAATTTTTTGACTGTTGCCGATCTCAATAGAGGTGGATAGAAATGCATGTGAAAATGCCATTCTTTATGTTCTTTTCCGTCTGTAGGCGCCTGATGAAGCCCGGCGGAATACGGAAAAGATACTTTAAATAAGTTATCGTATTTGGTTGTTATTGTTTTGAGGATATCTGCAAAATCCCTTTTTTCCTTTTTATTGAACTGCAAAATATTCGCTATAGTTCTGCGTGATGCAATCAAAGTTTCGTAAGGCCAAACCGCCCAGAAAGGCACCACAGCAACAAATGACTCGTTGCTATAAACCAAACGTTCTTTTTTACGCAGTTCAAGCTTTAGATAATCCTGCAATAAAGTTCTTTTATTCTTATTAAAATATTTTCTGAATTGTTTTAATTCTTTGAGTAGTTCATTGGGAATTTCCTCCTGAGCCCATATCTGGCAGTGAGGATGTGGGTTACTGTTACCCATAATTTTTCCCTTGTTTTCGAATATTTGGACATATTTTATAAAAGGCTTACTTCCGAGAACCTTAAATTCGTTCTGCCAGACAGTAATGACATTTTCTATCTCATCTAAATTCATCTCTGCCAGAGTTAAGTCGTGTCGTGGTGAGAAATTGACTACTCGACAAATTCCTTTTTGACCTTTTGCCACAAGCAAGTTCCGTTCATTTAATACAAACTCCGGTGCCTCTTCCAGTAAAGCCGAAAAATCGTTTGTAAAAACAAAAGTAGATTTATAATCAGGATTTCTCTCTCCATTAGCTCTCAAATTACCAGGACACAAATAACATTGCGGGTCATATTGTGGTCTTTTGTCTTCCTGCGTTTCGGATTGTTCTCCCTGCCAGGGTCTTTTTGTCCTATGAGGAGAGCAGAGCACCCACTCACCTGTTAGAATATTCAATCTTCTGTGCGGATAATCGGATAAATTTGAATTTTTCATGACTCGATTATTTCTGTTCCATTGTTAATTGATGTTACATATACTTCGGCATCGATACCGAATTTTTTTTTGTAATTTTCTTTTACCTTTCGTGACACCGAATTGACATATTTATTTTCAATCAGATTTATTGTACAGCCTCCGAAACCGCCGCCCATCATTCTAGCGCCGTACACTCCATCCAGATTGGAGACCAATTCAACGAGGTAATCAAGTTCGGGACTGCTTACTTCGTATTCCTTACTAAGTCCTTGATGCGAACCGTACATATATTTTCCGAATTCGCGCAAATTATTTTTATTCAACGCATCGCATGCGCTCAACAGCCGCTCGCTTTCTTCAATCACATATTTACATCTTTTATAGATTACTCCGTCAAGTTTATTGCGGCTCTCTTCGAGCATATCGATAGTAACGTCTCTGAGCGATTCAACATTTTCATACCTTTCCTTAATTATATCGACGCCCGTCGAACATTCTTTTCTTCTCTTATTATATTCGGACGACGCCAATGAATGCGAAACGTTTGTATTAAAAAGTACAACCGAAACATCGTCAAACTCAAAAGGGAAATAATCATAATCGAGGCTGCGGCAGTCGATTCTAAGAACATTCCCTTTTTTGCCGAATATATTGATATACTGGTCCATAATTCCGCATTGGACTCCAACGAACTGATTTTCAGCTCTTTGCGCCAATTTTACCAATTCGATTTTTTCAAACCCAAGATTAAATAATTTGTCTAAGGCAAAAGCCAGCCCTGCTTCAATTGCAGCCGACGACGACAGTCCCGCTCCGATCGGTATATCCCCCCCAAATACACAATCGAATCCCTGAATTTCTTTGCCAGTTTTTTTAATCTGGTCGACGACACCGATTAAATAGTTTGCCCAACTTTTTTCCGACCTTTTAATATCATCTACAGCAAATTTCCATTCATCATTTAAATCGTAAGCAAATAGGTTTATCCTTTTATCATTTCTCGGTTTAATTGCGAAATAAATTGATTTGTCTATGGCAGCAGGGAGTACAAATCCCATATTATAATCGGTGTGTTCACCTATAAGATTAACTCTGCCGGGCGATCTAACTATAATGGGCTTACCCCCGAAGAGTTTGTAGAATTTTTCTTTAATGGAATTAATCATTTTCAGACACTCTGATTTTTAGTTTTGAAAAACATAATAGCACCGGATATTAACATCACAGCACCCCACCAGAGAGAAGGGTGAGTTTCTTTAAGGACCGTATTTACAGTCTCTGGACTAAGAGCCTGATAAATACCGTTTAAAAAAATTATACCGCCCATAATTAATAATATTAAGCCTACGAAATACCATATCGGTTTCATAATTCATCTCCTTGGTTATTACCAAAAGATTACATTTAGTATAATTAAAACAATTAATGAAATAATAGCATAAAACTCGGGCTTTTTTGTAAGAGGAATATTCTGGTCAATTTTTTCCTGGGTCAATCCTTTAACCAGACCAACTAGTTCTTCTTTCGGTTTCTTTTTAGTAAATAAGCTAATCACTACGGTAAGTACGGCACAAATAAGCCATGCCCACCAGGCTCTCCAGAAATTTGCCGCCATATCGCTCTGAACGCTTGACATAGTAATTATACTTTCGTTGAACCAATCGAATTTTACACCCATATACATAAAAAAGGAGGATAACATACCTGCTATCAGGCCCCAGAATGCGCCATTCGGAGTAATCCACCAGATAAACATGCCGAGCAGCATTGTTGCAAATAGAGGTGCATTGACCCATGAGAAAATTGCCTGCATATAATCCATAATACTCGGAAAACTCTTTGCCCAATATGCGGTACCCAAAGAAATTATTACTCCGACCACAGTAGATACTCTTCCCATCCAGAGGAGGTGTTTATCGGATGCTTTTTTATTTAATACCGATTTATAAATATCGTATGTCCACACGGTATTAAAAGCACTGATATTGCCAGCCTGTCCCGCCATAAAACCTGCAAGCAATGCCGTAACTCCGAGCCCGACCAATCCACTCGGATAGTATCTGGCAATCAGAAGCGGTAAAGCCGAATCGTAATTGATCTGCCCTCCGTCTTGAAGCAACTTAAACCCACTTGAGGGATCATTTGACAAAGCAATTGCCACCAGTCCAGCCAGAATGACTATAAACGGAAGTGCCATTTTGAAGAATGACGCAAGTATTGGAGTCATACGTGCCGATCTTAAATCTTTAGCAGAAAAAGCACGCTGAATAACAAGAAAATCTGTAGTCCAGTAACCAAAAGAAAGGACGAAACCAAGCCCTAAGACAATGCCAGCCCAGTGAATAAGCATCCCATTTTGTGTCGGATCGCTCGAAGTTGACCAGAGCGTATTCATTGATTCAGGAAGTCTGCCTAAAATATCGTTTACGCTTCCAATCTCGATAATACCCATAACCGATACCAAAAAAAGTCCGAACCAAATTAAAAAGAATTGAATAATCTCAGTGAATATTGCAGACATCAAGCCGCTTAAAGTAACGTAGGCTGCTACTGTAGCAGCCGAAGCCCACATACTTACGTCCCAGTTCCATCCCAGAAATGTGTGAAGCACAAGAGCCATAGCGTAGAGATTAATTCCCGAGACAAGTAGAGTCATAATTGCAAATGAAATACCGTTAAGAACTCTGGTTTTTTCGTCAAAACGGAGTTTCAGGTATCCTGGGATTGATTTAATTTTACTGCTGTAATAAAAAGGCATCATGTAGATACCGAGAAACAGCATAGCGGGGATAGCGCCGATCCAATAAAAATGAGCGACATACATTCCATATTTGAAGGTATTGCCGGTCATCCCCATCAATTCGAGAGCTCCAAGGTTAGCCGATAAAAATGCAAGACCGGCAACCCAAAAAGAATTTTTTCGTCCAGCGAGGAAGAAATCTTCCTCATTGGTAGTAAATTTTTTCAGATAAAAGCCGATGCCAATAACAAAGACGAAATAGATAAGGATAATAACCCAGTCGACAAAGGAGAGCCCGATTGCTTCCATATTATTACCTTTTATTTATTAAGGATACAAATTGACAATAAAGGAAAAAATAAAGAAAGAACAAATTCAGGAGTCAAAATAAAGTAATAAAATCGAATTATGCAAACGTTTGCAGAAAATGATAAATATTTTATGTCGATTTTCTCACTATTAACTCGGCATCAAGAACTACTACCGAAGGCTTAATGTCTTTTTCTGGATTTTCAATCAAATTAATCAATATTTCTACTGCTTTTTTCCCCATTTCAAATGAAGGCTGGTCAACTGTTGTCAATGGAGGGTCTACCAGCGTTGTTATTTTGTTGTTCGAAAATCCGACAATTCCAACTTCATCAGGAATTTTCATCCCCGCCTCTTTAATCCTTTGAAATGCCCCAACTGCCACAGGGTCATTGACTGCAAAAATTGCATCCGGTACAGTACCATTTTTAATTAGCTTATCCATCGACACATACCCGTCGTTTTCGTGCATCCCGCCGTATATTACGAAACCTTCGTTAAATGGAATTCCTGCATAAGATAACGCTTCTTTATATCCTTCCAGACGAGCTTTACATATCTCAAGAGTTCTAGGTCCAGCCAGATGTGCTATTTTTCTGTAACCTCTCTCGATTAAATGCATAACAGCTTTAAAGGCGCTCTGTTTGTCGTCGATTATAACTTTAAACACATCTAATTCATTTATTACGCGGTCGAAAAAGACCAGTGGAATCCCTCTGTCAATCAATGCCTGAAAATGTTCGCCTGACTTTGTACTCTGGGATATAGATACAATTAATCCGGCTACTCGCTGCTGTACCAACGCAGTTGTATTAACCACTTCCCTTTCAAAGCTTTCGTTGGACTGAGAAACAATTATCGTATAACCTGAATGGTATGCTACTTCTTCAATTCCACTGATTGCCGAAGAGAAAAAGTCGTGCTTGATTTCGGGTACGATTACACCAATTGCATTTGTTCGCTTAGTCTTTAGGCTCTGAGCAATCTGATTGGGAGTATAATTTAGTTCTTTGGCTACATTTCTAACTTTTTTCTTGGTTTCCTCTTTAACATCGGGATGGTTGCTCAAAGCTCTGGAAACAGTCGAAGGCGAGATTCCTAATTTTCGGGCAATATCGTTAATAGTAGTATGCTTCATTAAAAATTTGTTCTATCAATACTACAATAATATGCGATATTGGCTTTATTATCAAACGGAAAGATAAAAAGAGCGGCTGCGGACATAAATATCCGCAGCCAGATGAAATGATTATTTTGCAAGGTTCATTTTGCGGGTGAATTGATATTGTCCTGCGGTCATTCGTGCAAAGTAGATACCGCTTGTAACTTTCTTACCGAAATTATCTGTGCCGTTCCATTCAACAGTGTATTTGCCGGGATTCAGTAATTCATGGTCAACAAGTCTTTTGACTTCCTGTCCCATAATATCATAAACAATTACTGATACCTTCTCATTTTTGGGTATAGCAAATTGAATTTTGGTGGATGGATTAAACGGGTTCGGATAATTTTGCGATAATTGATAATCCGGAGGAATCGAACCTTCCGATTCAACTAATCCCGTGACACTGTGAGGATCACCGTGACACGGTTCGCAATCCATCTGGGTCATAACTGTATTGAATGCAGCAGGTCCATGGCATGTCTGGCATTGAGCAGCATAATCATTTGTTACATATGTAGAAGTAAATGTACCTGCAAAGTATGCATTTAATATTTCTGCTGTTTTAGCAGCTGTATCTCCAGCTAAACGAGCACATCTTTCTTTTCTTTCAACATCGCTTACCTTTTTCTTGGCAATCATACACCATTGTGAAACCGAAGCGTGGCAAAGCGGGCTGCCTGATACTGATTGCGGAAGCGATCCCTCATATTTCTTATCGATATAATTGGCTTGGTTTGCAGCATCCGACGGCAGATTTTCACTGCAGTACCAGCCCCACAGCTCATTAATTAATTTTCCGGAATCTGCTTTGGAGACCACCAAACTGATAAGAGCCGCTCCTCCGTTAATAGTACCACAAAGGGTGCCCCAGCCTGCACCACCACCTCTACCGAATAGCATTACTTCAATAGGCATATTAGTCCAGGGATCACCGATTTTTTCTTTTAACGCATCTACAAGCCCACCAAATACTCCAGAGCAGCAATCCATATCGTTCCAATAAAAATGATGAGCGCGGAGACGCACATCTTCAGGATCCAGCGCTACATAAGGCCAGGGCCAGGTTGCCGTCTTCGAATTTGCTAAAATTTTACCTCCCGATAATGCATTCAGTCCAGCCACACCTGCTATTGCACCGATAGCATATTTGGAGGTATTCGACAAAAATTCTTTTCTTGTTAATTCTTTAGGCATATCGTTTCTCCTTATTAATTGTTAAGTTTGGTGTACGGTTCTATTATTTTTATTACGTGTAGCAATCTATCGTCAGCAGTTAGCTTGAGTGCATTTTTAAAATTTTCGACCGATTCATTTGCATCGCAGTAGAGCCAGAGCATTCCGAGTTGTAAATATTTTTCTAGCATATTTTCTGTCGGGATTTCATCTTTTTCGATTTTTTTTACCAAATGCGGACAGGGACAATCTTCCCAGTCGGGCCTTGTATTTATTATTATCTCTACATCCTCATTGATTAGCAAATAAAATTGATTAAAAGCTTCTCTAACTTTCCCTACCTGCGTCAGGCAGATAATCAGCTTTTTCCTGATTAATTTGTTTTCGGGATCTTTATCCAGAGCTTGCTCCAGCTCGTTTAAGGCAGAATAGTAATCCCGAATCATAAAATGATAATTTCCTAACATCTCGCTCATGCCTTTGATTAAAACAATTTCCTTGCCAAAAAAAAGCACAATTAATACGATAAAAAGATGCTATAATCATCAGAGAAAAGTTGCGTATGCAACACTCTATGCTAACTCTGTATATTACCATTACTTAGAAAGATGCAACATACCGTTGCATATGAAACGAAGTTTTTATATAAGATTGCTCTCTTTCATCCAGCGCCAGAGAGTTGTCCGATTGATCCCAAGAAGGCGAGCTACTTTCGACTTGTTCCAGCGATTTTCTTCGAGGAGTTGAAGCAAACGGGCGGGACTTATATTCTGGTTCTGTTTTTTAATGCAAGTTGTCATTCCTTCGAATATAAATTCAGGCAGCGAGCAAAGCGTTAACGATTCTTCGCTCTTTGTCCGAATTACAGCATATTCGATAACATTCTCGAGCTCTCGAATATTACCTGGCCACTGATATGCCATTAAAACTTCGAGGGCATCTTTTTCGATTTTCTTAATTTCCTTTTTATAAATAAGATTGTATTTCTTAAGAAAATGATTAATAAGGAAAGGGATATCCTCCTTACGCTCTCTTAATGGAGGTACTTCAATCGGAATCACATTCAATCTGTAATAGAGGTCTTCTCTGAACCTCCCTGCATTTATTGCTTCTTTAATATCGACATTCGTAGCTGCAATAATTCGTACATCTACCTTGCGCGTAATCGATTCTCCAAGTCGCTCGAAAGTCCCTTCCTGAATCACCCTCAGCAGCTGAGCCTGCATTTGAATCGGCATCTCCGCAATTTCATCAAGAAATATCGTCCCACCATCTGCTAACTCAAATCTGCCAATTCTGTCTTTTATTGCATCTGTAAAAGCTCCTTTGGAGTGACCGAATAATTCACTCGCCAGCAAGGAAGGAGGCAATACAGCACAATTTACTTTTATGTATTTTTCATTTTTCCTTCTGCTTGTAGCCTGAATTGCGTTAGCTATCATTTCTTTGCCGGTACCGGTTTCACCTGTAATCAACACACTTGTATCAGTATATGCAATTTCCTGAATCAAATTAAAAATATTCGTCATAACGCGACTATTTCCGACAATACCGTAGAAATGGTCGAAATTTTCGCATTCATTATTGACCAAATAACAGAGGTCTCTGAATGTTATCACTCCGCCGATTGGATTCTGATTCTCATCTCTGAGTATACCTACATTTAACTTTACGTTAACTAAAGTACCGTCCTTCTTCCTGATTTTTGATTTTAGATCAAACAAATTTTTGCCCATTGAAAGAGCTTCGGCAATAGGACACTTGTCCATACATAAATCTGACTGAAATATTTGTTTGCACTTTCTGCCTTTCACTTCATCTGGAGTAAATCCGGTAATCCTTTCTGCAGCTTTATTGAAGTAATTTACAATAAAATTTTTATCGACTGTAAAAATCCCTTCGGCAAGAAAATCCAATATTTCTTCATTCCTTTTCAGCATATTATTATGAATATAATCTTATAGATAAAAGGTGTTCTTTGTCTTTTTTTGCTAAAATATGAAATTTCTCCTTTGAAGTAAATATAAATCAGTGTCATTGGTGTTTTTTTAAACTCTTATACATGCTCTTCTGTCAAATGAACGACTATTTTCTTATCAACGTTTTTATTTTCTCGAAAGGAGTAAATATGAAAAAGTTTTTTATACTTCTCATTCTGATAATTTCTGAAGTTTTTGCACAAAGCGGAGGTAAATTAGTCGGACGCGTAATTGATGCATCTACGAAAAATTCTCTTGAATTTGCTAATTTAGTTTTATTCACAGCATCAGATTCAACTCAATATTCCGGTACGGTTACAGATAAAAACGGTAATTTCATTCTGGAAAAAATTAAACCGGGAAAATATTATTTACGCATCAGTTTTATCGGTTACGATAACAGTTTCATAAATGACCTAATGATTAAACCAAATACTACTCTCGATTTAGGAATTATCGAAATTTCGCCCCATAGTATTGGGATTAATGATGTAGTAGTAAGCGGCGAACGTGCACCCATTTCGTATGAAATTGATAAAAAGGTTATTAATGTGGGTCAGAATATTGTTGCCGCTTCAGGTACCGCAGTCGATATTCTCGAAAATGTACCTTCGATCACAGTCGACGTCGAAGGCAATGTCAGTCTGCGAGGAAGCACGAACTTTCGCGTTCTAATTGACGGTAGACCCTCGATATTAGACCCGAATGAAACGCTTCAACAAATACCGGCAAGCGAAATCGAAAACATCGAAATCATTACAAATCCCTCGGCTAAATACGACCCGGAAGGCACAGCTGGAATTATTAATATCGTGATGAAAAAAAATAAGAACATCGGTATGAGCGGATTAGTGGAACTCAACGGCGGATTGAAAGACAAATACGGCGGCGAAATAATAACCGACCTCAAAAGCGACAAACTAGATATAAATCTGGGACTCAACTATAATAATAGAAATTTCGGAATCGACCAGAACCAGAACAACTGGACTAATCGCAACAATATATTTACTTATTATAATTCAGTCGGGTCATCTAAAAACAACAGAGAATTTTACGGAATCCGAGGTTCGATTTCATACGACTTTGGTAATAAAAAGATTTTAACATTCGGCGGCAGAGCGGGCAGTCGGTCATTCGGAGGCAGTTCAAATCTTTATTATACTCAATGGAACTCATTGAACACGCTTCCCGAAAGTTACATTAGTAGCTCGAACAGAAAAAGGAGCGGCGATTATTATTCTCTCTTTTTAAATTATATTCACAACTTTGCCGAGAAAGGACACCAACTGACTGCCGACCTTAACTTCGACAGCGATAATTCCGACGAAGAATCGCGAAATAACCTTGTACTCGGTAATGCTATTGTGGAAGGAAAAATAAATACCGAAGCCGGCCCCGGCAAAGAATTTACTGCTAAAATCGACTATTCACTTCCTCTTGGCGGCGACAGAAAATTCGAAGCCGGCTATCAAGGACAAATCGATATTTCGGATGAATCGATCGGATTACTGAATTATAATCCCGTTACTTCCGAATATGACTTTATTGATGCCTACAGCCATACTACAAAATATAACCGAAATGAATCGGCTATCTATTCTTTGTTCCAGGATAAAATCGGGACATTCGGTTATCAATTTGGACTTAGAGGTGAATATACCGGCAGATCAGTTGAAATTCCCGACAGTAGCCTTGAATTTACTCTTTACAGATGGGACTTCTTCCCATCGCTTCATATTTCGTATGAAATTTTCGACGGACATGAAATAATGACAAGTTATACAAGACGAATTAATCGTCCAAGAGGATGGGAATTCGAACCATTTTATACCTGGATGGATGCCTATAACGTAAGAATTGGAAATCCATCTCTTCTGCCAGAATATATCGATTCATACGAACTTGGTTATCAAACTTTGATCGGCAATACTGTATTTTCAGTTGAAACTTATTACCGTGTCGTAAAAAATAAGATAGAACATGTACGCTCTGCTTTTTCTGATAACGTTACTTTAATGAGCGTACAAAATGCCGGCACTGATTATTCACTGGGAACAGAACTCTTTTTGAATTTCGACTTGATTAAAAACTGGAATATCAATCTGATGGGTAATCTTTACGACTACAGAATTAAAGGGCATTTAAACGACGTTCCATTTGATAGAAGTAGTTTTAATTGGAATGTACGATTCAATAATTCGATTAAACTAACAACGAACACAACACTTCAATTTAATTTGATTTATAACAGTCCGAGCGTTTCCTCACAAGGTCGACGCGAAGCCTTCATGTTTACCAACCTTGCTTTGAAACAGGAATTTTTCAATAAAATGCTGAGCGCAACACTGCAGGTTAGAGATCTATTTGGAACTGCGAAATTCGAGATGCTGGAAGAATCCTATGACTTTTACAATTACAGTCACTTCAAACGCGAATCGCCAATCGTCATGCTCAATCTCCGTTTCAATATAAACAACTACAAGAATAACCGTACCGAAAATCAAAGCGAAGACATGCCAACTAATGGTGGTGTATCTGACGAATTTTAGTATTCAGGCTGTCCTGTTTTGAAAGGACAGCCGTACTCTATTCTTTTCAAATCAATTTTTGTAGAGATTTAGTCTTCTATCGTTTAATTGCCAGTTGTTCACTGCAGCGTTTGTATTGTTCCCACCTCTTTTACATTACGGCGCAAACTTTCGTCGATAATAATTTCTTCTTTCCTGAGCATGCAACTCCTATATTCTTCATTTTGTTTTGTAATTTAAAACAATTATTATGCAAATAAAATTGAGATTCACCGAATGATTCCGATATCAGACGATATTCATATATTCCTTTTGCCCAGAACAAAAAGCGAAAGAACTTCAGAATAAAAATTTATGGAGACATCCTCAATTTGACACGTCTAATCTCTCACACTAAAAATAAAAGAGAGGTACTATGAAAAAAATAACCTTAACATTGTTTTTAATGTGCGTTTTTGCAATTACCACAACCGCGCAGATCGACACACGCATGTTTCAAAATCCCGACGTATCGGAGACGCAAATTGTTTTTTCTTACGGTGATGATTTATGGATTGTAGACAAAAACGGTGGCACAGCTCACAAATTAACTTCCCCGAAAGGAATGGAAATGTTCCCGAGATTTTCTCCCGACGGCAAATCAATTGCTTTTATCGCAAATTATTTCGGAAACATCGATATTTTTATAATTCCAGCCACAGGTGGAACGCCGGTTAGAATTACAAATCACGGCTATACCGACAGATTAATCGACTGGTATCCCGACGGTAAAAATCTGATTTTTGCCTCGATGATGAACAGCGGAAGGGAAAGATTCAGTCAATTTTTCAAAGTAAGCAACGAAGGAGGGTTGCCTGAACAACTTTCAATACCCTACGGCGAAATGGCATCGGTTTCTCCCGACGGGGAAAAAATTGCATATACACCACGTACGCGGGCATTCAGGACATGGAAAAGATACAGAGGAGGAATGAATGCCGACATCTGGATTTTTGACCTCGAAAAAAAAACCGCTGAATTGATAATCGAAGGGGACTCGAACGATGAATTCCCTATGTGGCACGGCGACAAAATTTATTTCCTCTCCGATCGAGGAAACGAAAAAAGATTCAACATCTGGCAATATGACATCCCAACCAGAGAATTTAAACAGATAACTACATTCAAAGAATACGACATTCACTTTCCCGCACTCGGCAAAGACGAAATTGTTTTTGAAGCCGGTGGCGCAATCTACCTGTTAAATCTAAAAGACGAATCGATACGAGAAATAAAAATTAAAGTGGTAACTGACAACATCACTCTTTTGCCCAGAGAAGAAAATGTATCCAAATATTTGAGCAACGGCGACATTGCGCCTGACGGCAACAGAATTCTTCTGGAAGCGAGAGGTGAAATATTTTCTATGCCTGTAAAAGAAGGCGTTACGTATAATCTTTCCAATTCTTCCGCCTCAGCAGAAAGATATCCCGCATGGTCTCCCGACGGTAAATATGCAGCATACTGGAGCGATATTAACGGAGAGTATAATCTTACACTCTATGATTTTGAGAATCCCGAAAAGACAAAAATTCTGACGGACTTTGAAGACGGTTACCGTTATAATATTTATTGGTCGCCCGATAGTAAAAAGTTGGCTTTTATCGATAAAGCCATGCAGATTCATATCTATAACATAGAAAAAAACAAAACAATCAAAGTCGATAAATGCAATTATCTCTATCAGGGTGGACTCGATAATTTCAAAATGAACTGGTCACCCGACAGCAAATGGCTGGCATATGCAAAAGATCTGACGAATCGCAGCAGCGCTCTGTTCTTATTTAATCTGGATAATGAAAAATCACAACAGCTAACTTGGGGCTACTATTCTGATTCCAATCCCGTATTCGACCCGGAAGGGAAATATCTTTTCTTTATGACCAACAGGGAACTAAATCCAATATATTCAGACCTTGACAACACCTGGATTTATTCAAACACTACTAAATTGGCCGTAGTGGCTCTATCGAAAGAAACTAAGTCCTTAATGGCTGCGAAGAATGATACAACCACAATTAAAAAAGAAGAAAAAGATAAAAACGACGAAGTAAAAGAAGAAAAGAAGAAAGAGGAGAAGCAGAAAGAAGTAAAGATAGACCCACAAAATTTTGAAAACCGTGTTGAACTATTGCCGGTTGAAGCAGGAAATATCGTCGGCATTGCTGCAGTCAAAGGGAAACTTATATTTCATCGCTACCCAAATACAGGCTCATCGTCAAAAAACAAGCCTTTGAAATATCTCGATCTCGAATCGATGAAAGAAAAAGATATTGTCGAAAATGCAGACGGTTTCAAAGTAAGTGCAGATGGGAATAAGATATTAATTATAAAAGATAAATCTCTCTATGTAATTGATACAAAAGAAAATCAAAAACTAAGCGAGCGCATTTCCACAGATAATTTAGTTATGAACATCGTTCCGAAAGAAGAATGGAAACAAATATTTAACGACGTCTGGAGATTCGAACGCGATTTCTTTTACGATCCCAATATGCACGGAGTCGACTGGGAAAAAATGAGGGAGCATTACGGTAAATTAATCGACAATTGCATCACGAGAGGAGACGTAAATTATGTTATCGGCGAATTGATTTCCGAATTAAATGCCTCTCATACATATCGCGGAGGCGGTGACATCGAAGACGCCGAAGCAAAAGATGTAGGTTATCTGGGAATTGACTGGGCAATTGAAAACGGTAGGTTTAAGATAAAGAAAATTATAGAAGGAGCTCCATGGGATGTTGAAGTTCGCTCTCCTCTAAGTCTACCCGCATTAAATATTAAAGAAGGCAATTATATACTTGCAGTAAATGGCGTTGAACTCGACACGAAAAAAGCTCCGTGGGAAGCATTTTCTGGACTGGCAAATAAAACTGTCGAACTTACCGTCAACGACAAGCCGACTTTTGAAGGCGCCAGGAAAATTTATGTCAAAACTCTTTCTGCTGAAAATCGACTACGTCATCTTGCCTGGATTGAATCCAATCGCAAATACGTCGACAATAAGACAAACGGCAAAGTAGGCTATATCTACGTTCCAAGTACTGGTATCGATGGACAAACGGAACTCGTTCGCCAATTCGTGGCTCAAATTGATAAGGAAGGACTGATAATAGACGAGAGATTCAATAGTGGGGGACAAATACCGGATAGATTCATTGAATTGCTTGACAGAAAACCATTGGCATATTGGGCTGTACGTGACGGTAAAAATTGGAAATGGCCACCAGTTGCTCACTTCGGTCCGAAGGTTATGTTGATCAACGGATGGAGCGGTTCCGGCGGCGATGCCTTCCCGGATTATTTCCGAAAAGCAGGGCTTGGACCGCTGGTTGGAACACGTACTTGGGGCGGATTAATTGGTATAACCGGTGCACCTCAACTAATTGACGGTGGCATGGTAACAGTTCCCACTTTCAGAATGTACGACCCAGACGGCAAATGGTTCCGTGAAGGTCACGGCGTCGACCCAGATTACGAAGTCATCGACGACCCGACATTATTATCGAAGGGGATCGACCCTCAACTGGATAAAGCTATCGAAGTAATCCTCGACTTAATAAAGAAAAATCCAGTAACATTCCCTCAGCAACCACCGTATGAAAAAAGGTGATTCCAGGAAAAGGCTGCTTAATAAGCAGCCTTTTTTCTTAGTTTATTCTTTATCTTTTCACCCCATCCTTTCGAATACAATATAAAGCACCGGAATAACAATCAAAGTAAGAAGCGTCGATGTTAACAGACCACCGATAACGGCACGGGCTAATGGAGACCAGGTCTCGGCTCCGGAACCGAGTTCGATTGCGAGCGGAACCATTCCCAATATTGTTGTCAGTGCAGTCATCAACACAGGACGCATTCTTGTTTTACCGGCTTCTTCCACCGCTTCGAAGAGTTCCATTCCTTCTTTTCTTAATTGATTAATATAATCAACCAGTACTATTCCATTATTAACAGCGATACCCACAAGCATTACAATTCCAACCAATGCCATAACGCTCAGCGACGTGCCGGTAACTACAAGAAATAGAATAACTCCGATAATCGATAATGGTTCTGTAACTAATAGCAATATATTGAATTTAGAAAAATATATTTATGACTTTTTATTTTCACATTGCTTAACAATCTTACGTTAAGTTTCTTTAGATGAAAACTATCAAATACAATCTTTATTTCAGGAATTTAGCTGTAATCATGACATAATCATGTCCATGCTTCTTTGAGGTTTTATTCATATTGATTGTTTTTTGCTTGCTTTATCATCAGCATGATATGCACGTTTTAACCAGTAATTAAATATTCTCCATGTGCATTTGAGAGGAACGCATAAACAAAAATCTATTCTTAATACACTGTGGAGCGAGGTATACAAGATTACAGAGATTATAGATTTGGAATTAAAAAAACTGAAAAGCCCTTATGATAGAATCAAATACTTTATAAATTTCACATTCGATTTCATTGCTGAGAACGAAAACTTCTGGAAGCTTTATGTATCTATAGCACTTCAACCCAATATGTTAAAGAAAACCCGGCACATTACATTTGAAATAAACCGTAAAATGATGCCGAAGGCTTTTGAAATTTTCAAAGAAGCCGGTTTTAAAAATCCTACTGAAGAGGCTTACTTTTTCAGCGCGGCTCTTGACGGTATTGCTCTCAATTATTTCTTCGACAAAAAGAATTTTCCGCTCAATAAAATGCGTAAATTTCTACTCGATTATTATTCCGAAAAGTCAATACACAAAAGGAACAGGAATTAAAAGTAAAGATTGTAAATTCTGCCTATTCTGTCTCTTAATTCTTCGAGTCCAACAAATCTCGAGAGACGGAAATTTTCTTTGCCGTCGACAAAGAAGATTAAAGTGGGCACGGCAAAAACATTTAATTGTGCTGATACTTCTCTGTCAGTTGAGACATCAACATATTTAAATATTACTTCGGGAAATTCCTTTTCGAGCAATTCTTTAACTTTGGGCTTCAAGATTTTACATACTTTGCAATCAGGAGTACTAAAATAGCCGAGGACAATACCGTTATTTTTAATCAAGTTAACATCGTTCATATTTTATTCTGAAATATTCAGGATTTTGTTTCAAAGCAAATATCCGCCTCTCTGTAGTAGAGGGGGGTCACCGTGATAAAGATACACTTCTCCTAAATTTAAATACCCTTTTCCCTCGCCTAATTCTTCATATTCAGCCGACGACTCGATTTTATCATACCGTTTTACATCTATAACAAAGAAGATATGACTTGTATGAGAATTATTAATATATCTTTCAAGCTTTCCGTTACATTTTATTCTTAAATAACTTCTTTCGCCATCTTTCTTATTAATCACGGCATTCAGATATTTGGAATGATTATTCTCAGAATAACCGATAACAGTCGTATCGAACAAAACTCTTTTTCCCAGATAATTTTCTGGCTCAATTTCGCCGTAGATTAGTTCATGAAATTGAAGAGCCGCAAATTTTGAGATCGGTTTTTCACCGTTCGTCCCGCTCATCTCCTGTGTGTTGAACAGCGAAAGCGTATAAAACAGTACAACCAGCAGCGGCAATGAATATTTTCTTATTGCAAAACTCATCGCAATTATGCTCCAATTTTAAAACGAACTCTCAGAATCCCATCCTGAAAACTCGTAGATACGATCCGGAAACTTTTAATTTCGCTTGTGGAATTTACGTGAACTCCGCTGCAAGGGCAGGCGTCATAATCGCCAATTTTAATAATTCTAATGGTATCGCTTGCCTCTTCGGGTAAACGTTCGAGATTGAAATTTTTTTCGGCTTCCACTCTCGTCATAAAATCTTCTTTTACAGGCAGGTCGTCCTTGATTAATTGATTTATAATTTCTTCTATTTTTCTTATTTCTTCTTCTGTCAAATTCCGATCGAATTTATAGTCACACTTGGATTTTTTCTTTTCGATATGAGCGCTGAAAGCTCTGCCGCATTTATAAATTTTATTCATAGTACCGTTTAAAAGATGCTCGGCAGTATGCATCGGCGGATAATATTCTTTGGGATTTTCGTTATACAAAACTTCTTCCTCCGTTTAATCTGTTGCAAGTTCTTTATTCAATAAATTTTTGAAGATAAATTCAGCGATTGTTTTTTGAGCATGAAAGTAATGAGGTGGTCTGATACCGTGTCGTTGATTCGGATAGAACATCATTTCAAAGTTCTTATTTAACTGTTGTAATTTATCAATGAGTTGAATTGAATTTTGCATATGTACATTGTCGTCCATTGTACCGTGAATAATTAGCATACCGCCTTTATAATTTTCCACGTAATTGAGGACTGAAGCATTTTTATAACCTTCTGGATTTTCTTCCGGTGTATCCATATATCTTTCCGTATAAACATTATCGTAGAGCATCCAATCCATAACGCCGAACTCTGCAATGCCATAGTTAAAATATTCAGGAGCTGAAGTAAGCGCCAGCGCTGTGACATAGCCGCCATAACTTCCTCCATTGATTGCAATTTTGGTTGTATCGACAAAAGGCAATTTTTTCAACCATTTAACCGCTTCGATATAATCATGTATTTCCCACGTACCTAATTTTCTGTGCATTAAATCCGTTCCAGCTTTTCCGAAATGTCCGCTGCCTCGATGATCAACAC
This sequence comes from Melioribacter roseus, assembly GCA_020722005.1. GTDB lineage: Bacteria > Bacteroidota > Ignavibacteria > Ignavibacteriales > Melioribacteraceae > Melioribacter > Melioribacter roseus_A. Next base: position 30,926 of record DYLP01000017.1, on the reverse strand, counting down.
TCAGATATATAATTCCGTTTTGAGCCATATAATATGGTTCCAATCTATAAGGGAAAGAGTTTCTAACCGTAGGCGAGTTTGGACCTCCGTAAATACTTAATAAAACAGGATATCTCTTTGTAGAATCAAAATCCGTCGGCAAATACCACAATGCCGGCAATTCGTAACCATCTACTGTTTTTATTCTAAATAATTCGGCTTTGGGTAAATTGTATTCATCAAAAACTTCAGCCTTTGAATTTCCGATTTCTCTTATTAATTCTCCTCGTTCGTCACATAACAAAAGTACCGGTGGTGTATCAATGCTACTGAACCTGTCGATAAAATATTTACCATTAGGTGAAAGATTGCATACGTGTGTACCTGCTTCTTTAGTTAATTTTTTGATTTTATTATTATTCATGTTCACTACGTAAAGATGACGCTCAGTTGAGTTATCCGACCATCCGTGAAAATAAACCAGTTTGTTTGTTTCGTCAACAAATTCAAGTGATGTAACGTTTATGTTTGTGTCGTTTGTTAATTTTTTTATCAACTTGCCCTTTCCGTCATAAAGGTAAAGATGATAAAATCCATCCAAGCCGGTACGAATGATAAAGCCGTCGTTATTTTTCATAAAATAAATATCTTCATACCATTCCACCCATGTTTTCTGATGTTCTTTATGAAGAATTTGCTTACTGCCGTCATTCAGATCGACGCGATAGATTTTTATCGTATCCTGTGTTCGATTCATCCATTGCACTGTAAGCTGTGAATCGTGAGTCCATACAGGCCAGGCAATGTATTGGTCATTGTCGTCGGGAAAATCCGCCCAGATTATATTATTCTTTTCCAGATTTGCAATGCCCAGTTTAACGTATGGATTAGGATCACCAGCTTTAGGATATCTTTGTCTTTCAATTGAGCCGTGTTGTCCATCTGCCTTAAATAGAATAAACTCAGGAACAGGAGAATCGTCAAATCGAAGGAAAGAGATTTTTCTGGAATCCGGCGCCCACCAGAAGGCAGCGTAATTTGTGGAACGGCCTAAAATTTCTTCCATATAAACCCACGATGACCAACCGTTATAAATTAAACTGTCGCCGTCATCGGTAAGCCGATACTCTTTTTCGTTTTCTATATCGTAAAAGTAAAGATTATTCTCTTTTGTATACGCTACTTTTTTCCCGTCGGGTGAGAATTTCGGATTTTTTTCTTCAGCTTGGTCTTCGGTCAGTTTTTTAAATATATTTTCCTTCACCGAGAGATAGTACAGATCATTATTCTGCACAAAGATAAACTTAGAATAGTCGTTGTTATTAATTAGCGCATCGTCAATATTAAAACCTTCTGGCAAATCGATTTGGGAGTAATCCAGGTATGTTTCCCTTTCATTATTTCCTACGTTTACCTTTTCAATTAATTTTTTACCATCCTTAACGCTCAACTCCAGATAATGTTCGTCGTCGACCCAACCTTTAATTTGCGGTAAGGATTTTACAAGTCTCGGTTGACCGAAATAGAATGCCTGATGAAAAGTAAGTTTTTTATTTTGTCCATAAATTAGAGAAGAAACAATAACAAGTAGTAAAAGATTTTTTGATTTCATTTTCAGCCTCAGAATTTATTAATTAATTTACCAGGCGTAGGCTTCGGGTGCCTGATTGCCCGGTCCCGGCCAAATTTCATCAAGTTTTTTGAGCGTGTCTTCATCAAGTTTTAAATTCAATGCGTTGTAATTATCTTCAAGTTGCTCAACGGTTCTCGGTCCAATTATAGGCGAAGTTACTGCGGGATTCGACAGGACCCATGCTAGAGCTACGTCGGCTGGTTTTTGTCCGATATCTTTACACAATTTTTCATAAGCTTCCAATTGAGGACGCAATTTTCCGACCGATTTTTGCAGCTGCTCTCTGGTTCTTCTTCCCTCTTTTGCATTTTCGAGTACACCACATAGAATTCCTCCGCCCAGAGGACTCCATGGTATTAAACCGATGCCAAATGCCTTGCAAGCTGGAATTACTTCCAACTCGATGTGTCTGTTACGTAAACTATAGATGCTCTGTTCTGAAATAATACCCAAAAAATTTCTTTCCTTCGCTTTGTAAAATGCCTCGGCTAAATTCCAGGCTGCAAAATTCGAACTTCCCATGTAAATAATTTTCCCTTCACTGACCAATTGTTCCATTGCCTGATAGATTTCGTCCCAGGGAGTATTTCTATCTATATGGTGCATCTGATATAAATCGATGTGGTCTGTTTTCAGTCTCTTCAGGCTGTCCTCGCATGCTTTTTTGATATGATACGCAGAGAGATCCAAATCGTTCGGACCTTCGCCCATTTTTCCGTAAACCTTTGTCGCTAAAACAATTTTATCGCGTCTTGAAGGTTCTTCCGAAAGCCATTTGCCAATCAATTGCTCGGTATAACCAGCACCCTTATCCCAGCCATAAACATTTGCGGTATCAAAAAAATTTATTCCCAATTCTAGTGCGCGGTTCATAATTCGAAAACTCTCTTCGTCACTCGTATATGGCCCAAAATTCATAGTGCCAAGGCACAATCTGCTAACCTTAAGTCCCGACTTTCCCAGATGTACGTAATCCATTATTCCTCCCTTCCGATTTATTAAACTCTTTTCTAATTTAACAAAGATTTTCTTTTTAGTACAAAAAAATTTATTTTCCTGTTAATTTTAGAGGAAAAAAGAAATGGGGTCATTCTCCTGCCAATATATAGACAGCGAAAAAAGCTACTGCCTGAGAATAAAAAAAGAGTGTATTCCGGGAAGACCGGGTTGCGTATTAAAAGGCAAATATGCGTTCGCAATACCAATTGAAGAACGCTTGCCAGAATTAAAAAGGAATAAGGATGATAAGGATAAAAATTCATCTAAATAGTCTGCTCTTTTTAGTTTTATTTTATTCATGCACTAGCAATCAAAATTTATTACCCGACGAAATATATGGACTTAAACTTCAGAAAAAATTAGAAGGCAAAGAAGCGCTCGCCTACGTAAACAAATTGCATTTCAATAAGGTAACAAATGAAGAAAATCAAATCGGATTTTATGCCGGTCGAAATGGTATGGCAGTAATATACGTCACGATATACCGCGACAATGAAAAAGCGACAAATGCCTACCATAAAATGACCGACAAAATATCACCGCTTAATTCGGTATTTTACGGTAGTTCTATCGAAAATATAAACGGTAAAGAAATTTATACGACATACGGCATGGAAGCAAAACACTTCGTTTTCGTCAATGATAATAATTTATTCTGGATTACGGCGGCAAGAAAATGGGCAGATGATTTCCTCGACTATTATTTATCAATACTACAAAAATGAGGTAGCTATGGACGAATTCAACGAACTGAATATTGAAGAAAACCCTCAGCCTGTAAGTTTATTCAAATCGAATTTTGAAAAGATGATTCGCGACATGCGATTTGTGGGGATTTTTGTAATTATTTACGGCGCTTTTACAAGTCTTACAATTATCGGTGCGATTATCGGCGTGCCGTTTATAATCATCGGTCTTAGAATTCGAGAAGCAGCAGAACAATTTGAAATCTATAAAACGACCAATCAAACTGCCGCATTGCGTATGGGCTTCGAACTACAGGGTAAATTTTTTCGTCTTGCAAAGATCATAATCATCGTTTCCTTAATATTTACCATTATCTGGCTCGTTATTATTTTCGGGTTTCTAATATCAAGCTTTCATACTCTCTATCAACTTGATAGGATGGAGTACAACTCAATAAGCTTGTTCGGCATGCTGTAAAACTTTAATAAATTATCTATATTTAGATAGCATATCTTAAATAATAAGATGCCATGAATAAAAACTACAAGATTGCATTTCTGTTGACCTATATTACAATCGGGTATAATATACTTGAAGGATTAATATCGGTTATCTGGGGAATTGAAGACGAAACTTTGTCGTTACTTGGATTTGGAATCGATTCATTTGTCGAAGTGATGTCGGGAATCGGCTTGCTGCATATGCTAATTAGAATAAAAAACAATAACGGACAGACAAGCGATAAGTTCGAAAGGACGGCTCTCAGAATTACAGGCATGGGATTTTATATTCTTTCCGCAGGTCTGATTGTTGGCTCCTTAATAAATGTTTTCTCTAGCCACAAGCCGGATACAACGGTTGTGGGAATTATTATTTCTGTAATTTCTATTTTTACAATGTCGACATTAATTTATTATAAAATGAGAATTGGTAAGGCGCTCCAATCGGATGCAATAATAGCAGATGCGAACTGTACTAAAACCTGTCTTTATTTATCCATAATACTGCTTACAGCCAGTGTCAGTTACGAATTAACGGGCATCGGCGGATTCGATTCGGTTGGTGCTGCTGCAATTGCCTGGTTTTCGTATCGAGAAGGTAAAGAAGCTTTTGAAAAAGCAAGTGGCAATTTAATCTGTTCTTGCGAAGATTAATAATAAGTACAAATTTAGAATCAATAATTACATTAATATTTTGTCCTCAATGAAAAAGGTACTACTTATAATATTGTTCTCGGTTCTCTTGTTATTAAAATGCAACGGAGGAATTGAACCTGAACCGGTTAAACCAGAAGGTCCTACTGGATTCAAAGGCAAGATTACATTCACCGGCACCTGGCCTGAAGGTGTAAAAAGGACTCACCTGGTTGTATTTAAAAAGCCTATTGAAAAAACAGACGATTTTTTCCCACCCAATCTCAGCTTTGTTTCCGATTCAATACCTTACGGCAGTTCCGTATTCAATTACAGTTCTATAGAAAATAATTTTTTGCCAATATTTCAATTGGGCGAAGGCACATATTCATATGTCGTCGTGGCTCAGTCGAAAACCGAAACAATCTCATTTGAAAGAAAGGATTGGTATGTGGTTGGAGTATACTGCAATAACAACAATCAGTCGAGTCCTAAAGAATTAATTCTGTGCGCCGGTGAAATTACAGAGGGAGTAAACATAAACGTCGACTTTAACAATCCGCCGCCTCAACCTCCAAATTAAAGGGGAAAAATCATGTACAGGCTTTTTTTACTTATTCTTCTTTTAGGGAATTTATCTCTTGCCCAGAGGGGAAAAATTACAGGCAGAATTGTCGAAGAAGATTCACAACCAATAATAGGCGCTAATATAATTATAAGTGGAACGTCTTACGGAGGAGCAACCGACGAAAAGGGAAGGTACGAAATCATAGGAATTCCTTACGGTCAATATACAATGGAAGTATCCTGCGTCGGATATGAAAAGGTCAGCAAAAAAGTTACAATTGACAAAGAGCTTACACAAATTAATTTTATCCTTAGGGAATCCGCAATTGAAACCGAGCAGGTATTGATAACCGCCTCCAAGTTCGAACAAAAGAAAGAAGATTTATCGGTAAGCGCATTTGTAATTAAACCCGATTTAATATCTCACAAGAATTATCTGGCTTTCGACGAATTACTTAGAGATATTCCAGGCATACAAGTAAATCTCGAGCAGGTTAGCATACGTGGTTCGAGCGGTTACAGTAAAGGAGTTGGTGCAAGAGTACTGGTGGCAATTAACGGAATACCATTCTATAGCGGTGATAACGGGGATATTGTGTGGGAAATGATCCCGATTTCTGATATAGAACGTGTAGAAGTCATTAAAGGTCCGGCTAGCTCACTTTATGGCACATCGGCAATAGGAGGTGTTATTAATATTATTACCAAAGATGTGGCTCAAGTTCCAGTTACATATATAAAATCTTATGCGGGCTTTTATGATAATCCTTCTTATGAAATTTGGAAATGGAATAATAACCTGCGCACTTTCTACGGCACAGAAATATCTCATTCATCGTCTACAGGAGGAGTTGGATATACAATATCCATAAAAAAATTCGACAACATGAGTTATCGCCAAAATGATTTTCGGAAAAACTATCTCGGATATTTTAAAGTAAATAAGACAATCGATACAAATCAATCGATACTTTTATTTGGCAATTATTTATATATGGACAGGGGTAATTTTTTATACTGGAAAGATTCTCGAAATGCGTTAGTACCGAAAGACGAAGATAACGGGAACACAGTCAAATCGAATCGATTCTTTAGCGGATTGGTATATAACAACAGGCTCACGGAAAATTTAAATTCCACATTCAAATTGAGTTATTATTATACACGATTCGACGGGTACGGTATCGAAGTAACAACATCGATAGCCAATCTCTTTAGAACCGAAGCCATTTTTAATTATTCGAACAGAGGAAATTTTAATTACACTGGCGGAATCGAAATATCTGGCTCGATTGTAAAATCGAACATTTTTTCAGACACACGATTTAGAGGAGGAGCACTTTATTTTCAAACGGAATATAGAGGCATTAAAAATTTAATTGCCACTTTAGGGCTCCGTTACGACTACATCAAGCTCGATACAATTAAGGGAAAAAATGCTGTAACCCCTCGTATTGGATTAAATTACAAAATAACGAGTGATCTAATTTTAAGGTCATCTGTAGGCACAGGTTTTAGAGCACCGACGCCAGCCGAGGTATTTACAATGGCAGGAATTGCTGGAGGCATAGACGTCGAACAAAATCCGGATTTGAAATCGGAAACAAGCTTTTCCTTCGAAAGCGGTTTGATATACAGTCCGTCCGAACATTTCAACATCGACGTGGCATTTTACCAGACCGATTATAATAATTTTATAGAGCCGAATCTGACCAAAACAGGAGATATTAAATTCATAAATCTAACTAAGGCAAGAATTCAAGGAACAGAAATCTTGTGTAACTGGGGAGCCGTCCCATCGCTGTTAAATCTTACCCTTGCTTACAATTATATGTGGGCAAGAGATATCGAAAAGAACAGTCCAATGAAATACCGCCCACGCAATACATTCAACTTACAAATCGGCTTTACAAAACAACCGTTCGAGTTAAATGCCGATTTCAGATATTCGAGCAAGGTTGAGGAAATAGATTTTGAGTTGACCGAACCACCATTAGCTCTTATAAAAGACGGTTATAAACGTGTACCTGTTTATGTAATTGATTTAGCAGGCGGAGTTAATTTTATTTTTAGTAATATAGCTGCTACATTAAAGTTGAGCGTGAAAAACTTACTCAATTATAATTACGTCGAGCTTATCGGGAATCTCGCTCCAATCCGGAATTATACTCTAAGCGCAGAAATCTATTTTTAAATTCAATGCCTGTCGTGGTGACAAACATTATCTTCTCTTTCGGTTAATTCACCCGATAGATATTTTTCAACTGCACTGTCGGCATCTACTTCGTCGGTCATAAAAGGTTTTATGCCGTTAGCCTCGAGGTCTTCCACCAATCTCCAGCCACCCGATGTAAAAATTAAAACTTCTACACCTTTCAGCGCTTCGATTAGTCTACCGTGGCCGTGTTTGTGACCTTCGCCGTGATGATGTTCTTCTCTATTTAGACGACCGTGATTCGTGAAATTATTTTCGAGATATTGTTTACGGAGAATTTTTCCTTCGGAGCATTCGTAAATAATAAAACCGTTTACGCGTCCGATATGTCCTGATACATGTAAATTGTCGTCCGAAGCAACTGCTATTTTCATTTTATTCCTCCTTTAATTTGTTAAAATAATCCTTATTAATTCTAAGCGCTTTACCGTTTATAATAGCATCGGCAATTTTTCTTCTTGCAGATTTAAGAATTCGACCAAAAGTAGGTCGGGATATTTGCATCTTCTCAGCTCCGGTCTCGTGGTCGCAGCTTTTGTAATCTGCCCAGTAAATAGCCTCAACCTCGTCTTCAGCCAGTAGATTTTCTAAAAGTTCATACATCGGAATCCCAAGCGGCTTAAAATAATATGCTGTAGGATTACATTTTATTCTTCTATTTTTTTTAGGTCTGGGCATTCAATTATTATGAGCATATGTTCATAACAAAATTATAAAATGCAACCAAAATAATCCAGCAAATTATTTGAGGTTTGTTAAATAATTTGTGCTGACTAAATTACTTCAGGATAATAATTTAAGGATTGATATCTTTTTCCTGTCTTCTTATGACTTCAAGGGTAAAATTTGCAGCCATTCCTGCGAGGGCCCCAACAGCAGCCAGCACAGGTGCGAAGAGCGCACCAAGCACTGCTACAGTGACAGGTATTTCGATGTATGTATTCCCTTTTTCATCTTTAATTATTATCCGTCTTACATTACCTTCTTTAATTAACTCTTCTATCTTAGCAAGAAGCTCCTTCCCCTTAACTTTGAATTGATTAATCATGATTCCTCCGAAATTATAACAACTCAGACGTACGAAGAAGAACAGAAGTTCTTTTTATTTTAAACCAAGTTCTTTACACATACGATAAAAATTGGAAGGCGCTAATCCGAGTTTTTCAGCTGCAGCAGAATCTGAACTTGAGATGCTCCTTACGTATTTGAAATAACGTATTCTGAATTTCTTTTCAACTTCTTTCAGCGGCAATACCTGTCCCTCGTATAAATCTTCAAAGCCCGATTCTTCTTTCGATACGATATTATTTCCAAGTATCATTGGATTGCTAACGTCCTTAGCAGTTATGCGGTCGGGACAGTTCAGCACCAATCTTTGTACTACATTTCTCAATTCCCTCACATTTCCAGGCCACTTGTAATTCAACAAGATTTCCTTAGCGCTTTCTTCAACTACCGGTCTGGTAAAACCGAGGTCCTGACTGAAATAGTCGAGAAAATGTTCAAATAACAAAATGATATCATTACCTCTCTGACGCAAAGGCACTATCTCAAGCGGCACAATATTTAGTCGATAATATAAATCTTCCCGGAAGCGATTATTGTTAACTTCGTGAGCAAGATTTTTATTCGTAGCCGCAATTATTCTAACATTAACAGATATTTTACCGGTTCTTCCGATTTTTTCAATTTCCCCTTCTTGCAGTACTCTCAATAATTTAACCTGAGCAGTAGGAGGAAGTTCACCCACTTCATCGAGGAACAGAGTACCGTTATTTGCCACTTCGAACAGGCCAGGTTTTTCTTTGTTTGCACCTGTAAACGAACCTTTTTCGAATCCGAATAATTCGCTTTCCAACAAGTCACTCGGAATACTTCCGCAGTTAATCGGCACAAAATTTTCGTATTTCCTTTTGCTTCTCAGGTGAATATTCCATGCAACCAATTCCTTGCCTGTGCCAGACGGACCATTAATCAATATATTTACATCACTTTTGGCATATTTTTCTATGCTTTCTTTCAACTGAAGCATCGGCTTCGATTCGCCGATTATTTTTTTTGCTTCCAGTAAATTTTCGATACTCTTCCTGAGTCTTCTGTCGGATTTCAATTTTTGCTTTTCGAGTTTCTTTTTTTCATACGCATTGAATATACTCAGTATGAAGTCGGTCGGTTGATAAATATATTCTTCAATATTGCCGGGATATTTAGTGCAGTACCAGAAAGCACCTGCCTGAAGTAAATTGTTTGCAAAATCGTAATTAGTAATATTTATGGTCATCTTTGTTACAACGATTATTTGAATAAACGGGTCGTAGCTTTTCATTTTTGAAATTAGCTCTTCTCCTTTTAAGCCACCCGAAATTTGATAGTCCATAATAACAACGTCGTATTTATCGGGATTATCCCTGATTAACGATAGGGCAGCCATGCCGTTTGAAACCGTGTCAAGCAATCTTATTCTGGAATTGTAATAGTCGAGCGTGTTTTTTACTCTTCTTACGTCAAATTCTTCGTCTTCAACAAGTAAAATATTAATCATATCTTGTTTTTGCATACTGTGCCTTCCTTAATTTTTTATTTTAATTGTGAAACGGCAACCGCCTTCTTTTAAATTCTCTACGTCGAGTTCCCATCCGCATTTTTCAACTGCCATTTGATATGCAATGTAACAGCCATAGCCCGAATTAGTAGCTTCGAGTTTTTTAGTGGAAATATTTTCAAGAAATATTTTTTTAACACCTTTGGAATCAACTTCCAATAATTCGCTTTTTATTCCGACGCCATCGTCTTCAATAGTTATAATAGTTTGTCCTTTATCCTTATCGATTTTTGTTTTTATTTTAATTTTTACCGAATCTTTTTGACTATGGTCAATACTGTTTTGTATCAAAGGTTCGAGAATTTCCCATACTACAAATTCATTAACATTAACCGGAGGGATATCGTCGTCAAGCAATAATTCAAAACTAAACATGTCGTTGCGACTTGAGATTCTCAGGAAAATGTTTTCCACAATGAATTTTATTACTTCGTTAATGTTAGTATGGAACATCGGATTAATAATTGTGTTGATTTCCTGGTCGTACCATTTCATGTCGTATATAATTCTCGAAATGAAATTCGAATACGTCAGCACTCTCTTTTTCAGTTCATCGATTCCTTCGCTATTCATCTTGCGAACGTCTTCCTTGATAAAACCAATTATCTTTTCGGCTTTATGGTGAGTATGGTAAATTCTTTTTGTAAAGAGCGATTCCTTTTCGAGTCGGATTTGTTTTTTGATATTTTCTTCGTGCTCCTGGAAAAATTTTTTCTGGGCTTCGTTTCTTTCTTTTACCGCCTGCGATGAAATGTAAAAGATAATCACAAGTCCAAGAAAAATTAAGGACGTATAGATTACAGCGACTTTATCGAAATTTGAAGTTACTTCATTTGTAAGAAATGTAAAGTCGGGTGTAATTTTCATATACATCACACCAAGATATTCACCGTCGGGTACGAAGGGCACAAGTATTTTAAAGGTTTTGTTGTTTTCCAGAATCGAATAAATAGTTTCAGAAGCCCTTATTTCATCTCTATAATCGAGAAAGAGTTTTACCGCTTCGGAATGACTGTTGACGTCAGTATCGTATGGTTTGAGTTTATTCGTTAGGAATGCATAAAGTTTTTGACCACTATCAATAACATATATGCGATGGTTTTTTAGAAGAATCAGACTAATCTCACCCACGCTTTTCTGGATTAACTGCTGCTTGAAGATAACGTTAAATGAGTAAGTAATTTTCCTCTGGTCGTACTCGGACATCGGTTTTTCCATAAAAAGATTTTCGTAAAGCAATTCCATACTAGTTGTAGTAATAATAGCCAGCCGTTCAGCGGAATATTTTTGATACCAGTCCTGAGTTTCATTTAAAAAATCGCTTAGCGATGATTTTTGAACAAAAGCCATTACAAGCTGAAAAATAATAAGTACGAACAGGAACGCCGAAATATGCCTTATTTCGAATTGGTATTTAGTAAACTTACTTTTTAATTTTTGCCGTACCATAAAATTTAAGTCATCGCTCCTGCAAAATATTTTTTTCAAGTTGTATTGCGTTTGTGGCTTTACTCAATGCTTCTTTTACGGACAAACGTTTTTTCAAAGCCTCGTCGATATAGTAGGACATAATTTTAGAAAATCTCGTATAGTCAGGGTGCGCAGGTCGTTGCTTTGCCGTTTTGAGATACTCTTTAATTTTCGGTATTTCAGGATATTTATTTAAATATGAGGAGTCTTCATAAAATTTTTTAATTACAGGATAATGCCCGCTCAATTTGTAAAAAATTTCCTGAGCTTCGTCACTCAGTAAAAATTTCAGAAAATCGATCGTTTCTTTCTTCTTGGTAGAAAATTTCGAGACCATCAAATCCCATCCACCAACTATTGAAGTAGGAACACCACCTTTGAAATAGGGTATCCACATTTTTTTGAGCCTCGATTGCTTCTCTTTATCGTAAGGTTCATTAATAAAGTCCATATCGTAAGTAGGCCAGCCGTGAATTACAAAACCGTCATTCTTAATAAAGTATTCGTAACTCGAAATCTCGGTAAATTTAGTGACAACAGGTGGTGTCGCATTATATTTATAAATCAGGTCGACCATAAATTGTAAAGCCTTTTCGGCTTCAGGTCTGTCGAGGTTAAAACCGTATTGTTGAAAATAATCTGGATTCTGGCTTAAAAGGAATTCCATAAAATTACAAATCATGCCCTCGTAATCAGCGGCTGGAAAAATGTAAAACGGTTTATCACCATTATATTTGCTTCTGAAATCAAGGAATTCCTCCCACGTAATATTTGTACTATCGAACTTGTTAATCATTTCTTTACCGTAGGGAAGCGTTTCGACCAGGTCTTCCCGGTAATAGCAAATACTGCTTACAAGGACTAACGGAACAGCTACAAGTTCACCGTTATAATAACACGATTCTACAGCCAGAGGTAATAATCGCTTTTTTTCTTCTTCAGTTAAATATTTGTCGAGCGATTCCCCCCATTTTGCAAATCTTTGCACCCATATAATATCAACGGCAAAGAGATCAATACCATCGCCCGTGCCTCGCAGCGAACGAGCCAGCACTTCTTTCCTTTCATTTGTGCTAAAATCAAAATTGGGGAAGTCGATGGGAATTACACGCACTCTCCCTTTATTTCTTTCATTATAAATTTCGATTAATTTTTCATGAGCAGGGGTAATTCTATCGGCAAAATAAATTTCGATAACATTATCGCCGGTAGCTCGATTAACGTAATAGTTAATCGCATAGTAAGCGAAAACCGATACAATGAGAAAGCCAAGCGCCCATTTAAATTTAGTATTCATAAACTATCAGTTCTGTTTGCATTCATAAAAATAATATTTGCAACTTTTTTATTCATCACATTATTTTTTCTCTTGCATTACCGCTTTATAAAAGTTACCGCTGTCGGTGAGTTCATAGGTATCCCACGATTTGAACATTTTCGGATGCCATTCAGGATCAAATACCCACCAGACCCAGCTAATGCCTCGTGATTCGAGGTAATTTATAATTGCCTTACCATATTCGCCGTTTGAATTAATAGATTCATTATCCATTGTAAAGCCGATTTCAGTTGCAACAATTGGATATTTCTGAGCGGCAAAACCAAAATTTTCTTCCCATTTAGGTTCCCACGGTTTCGTGCGCTTATGAGGATAAGGATGCGTTACATATCCAATATTTTCTGCTTCAACTGGTTCAATTAATAACGGGGTAAGATCATAAGCCCAATCGAATCCGGCTACCAAAGGAATGGTCTCTCTATCATAAGCTCTGATTAACGTAATCATTTTTTCGTTGAGCTCTTTCCATTCAGTCCACGACATTGTTCCGAGCTGATTAAAAAAGAGAGTCGGTTCGTTGAAAAGTTCATAAAATGCCACCGTATTATTTCCGCTGTATCTTCTTGCAATTGTTCGCCAGAATTCGAATGTTTCTTTTTTTGTAGTTTCATACATCGGATCCTGGTACAGTTCCATACCGAGATTCCCTATAGTATGCCAATCAATTATAATATACATTCCTAATTCTGTGCACCAATCGATAGCCTGATCGAATAACTTCAAATAATTTTCAGTGCCTCTTTCCCGCCATGCAATCGGATGGACTGGAATTCGGATTATCATTGTACCGAGTTCTTTCACTTTTTCGAAGTGCTTTTTATTCCAATGCCCTTGCTTTGCAATTTTATCGGGGTCGGAAATTGAAACTCCTCTGAATAAAATTGTATCACTTTTTTCATTAACAAAATGATTGCCTTCCACTTTAATCAAAGGGAGTTTTTTCTTGTCGGGCGTTTCGTATTTTTCTTTTAAATACGATTCGTTCCACCAGGCATGATATTCGGTTTTTTGTGCATTTGTGAAACTGATTCGACCAAGCAATAGAAACAATACGGTTAACTTAATTATGTTTTTCATAACTCATTCCCGACACTTAATTCCAGTTATCAGTTCTAAATGAAGAAGCAGGCAGTCCCGCTTTATTGAAGAGAGTGCCTTCGGAAATATTGTCCCAGCAATAGCGCACTGCAACAGGATTTTCGATACTTTCGGAATAGACGATTAATTTATCATTTTGAATTTCCACTCTGGCCTTTTTAAATACTTTGTCGTTTCCTGCAATGAGAAAATTATTCTCACCATTAATTTCTTTAACGACCAGACCGCCATCGGCATAATCAAACGAAAGGATTATTTTATTGCCGTCAATTTTCATCGATTTATAGATTGGTCCGGAAAAATCGATTTTCTTGCCGTAATTTTTTGCCAGTGCCCATCTTGCAAGTCGTTCGCCGACATTTTTTTTGTCTGCCGGATGAATATTATTCGGGTTACCAATATCGAGCGTAACTGCCATCCCTGTATTGGGTACCGAAAGAGTTATTAATTGAGCTTCCCTTAACTTTTGTGACTCAACGTTGGGACCATAATTGTATGGAGCAATTTGGACATAGTAAAAGGGGAAATCACCCAGTCCCCATTCTTCCCGCCAATTTTTAATCATCAATGGAAAGAGTGTTTTATACAATTCGGGATTTCCTGTATTCGATTCGCCTTGATACCAGATAGCACCCTTTATTCCGTATGGTATCAGCGGGGCAATCATCCCATTAAAAAGTAAAGTGGGCGTATAGGATGAATATTCAACGGATAATTTCGGGCGGCTATTGTATTCTGCATTCTTGACGTCAAACAGATATAATTTCCCGCCGTAATATTCAGCAACCGGCAAATATTTCCATTCACCTGATATCGAAACGGACTCGTCCGAACCAGCCGGACGGATTTTCATTTTTTCTGATGAGCCCCAAATACCTCCGCCGCCCTGAGTGTCGATAACACGAACGGCAAGTGCAAGATTTTTTCCTTTCACTAATTCAGCAGGTATTTTATAAATCCGGTCTGTCTGCCAGTAACCGCCTTCTTCATAACCGCCTAATTTTACTCCGTTAACGTAAGTAACATCCATGTCGTCTATCGGTCCGAGTTCAAGTAACAGTTCTTTACCAACCCACTCTTCCTTAATGGTCACATTTTTCCTGAACCAAACCACTCCGTCAAAATTTCCAATTTCGGTTGCTTCCCACTTAACAGGCAAAACCATAGTTTTCCAATTGGAATCGTCGAATTCAGGTTTTGAACATTCGGAATCGTTCAGGTCGAGACCTTTCCAGGGGGTTGGCGACTTGATTGAATTAATATCGATAGTCGGTTTCTCTGAAAGCCATGTTTTTAGGTGGTCAATTTCTTTCCGTGCGTCCTTCAGCTTTTCAACAATATCTTTATATTCCTCAACCGTGGAAATGTATTTTGCTCCCGTCCAGGCTTCCACCGGAGTTCCTCCCCAGCTCGAATGAATTAATCCTATGGGTATTTTCAGTTCGTCGTATAATTTTTTTCCAAAGAAGTAAGCCGTTGCACTAAATTTAGCTGCGGTTTCAGGATTCGATTCCTCCCAATGCCCAATGCAATCATATTCTGGCTTTTCCGAAATTGCTCTGGTGACGGTAAAAAACCGAATATTTTTATTTGTTGCATTCGCAATAACTTCCTTGCTGTTTGCAACAGTATCTGAAGGGGGCCAACCTTCAAGTGGCATTTCCATGTTAGATTGTCCCGAGCAGAGCCACACTTCACCAACCAGAACGTTATTAAATTCGACCTCAGATTGTCCGTCTGATATTTTTAATAAAAAAGGTCCACCAGCGGAAGGTGTTTTAATATAAGCAATCCACTTTCCATCCTCGCCGGCTTTTGAAATTGCCATCTCATTCCATGAAGCTTTGACAGTAATTTCACTGCCAGGTTTGCTCAAACCCCATAGTGCAACTTTCGAATTCTGTTGCAGTACCATATTGTCCGAAAAAATCGAAGGCATTTTTAATCCATTCCCTTTTTCTGCCAGTATTAGAGACGCTAACAATAAGAACATTAAAATTCTCATAAATTTCCCCCTTAATAGTTGTTGAAAGATATTAATTAACCTATCTATTTATAGCAAAAACTACGCCTGAAGAATCAATTTTTTTAATGTCAAAATTAAGTGATAACTTTTTCCTTTTTTATCAATTTGATAAAAATATATCATAATTGTAAAAACAAATATAATTTTTACGTCATTTATAAACGAAAAAAATAGCATAATATTTGTGCTACTAAATTATCAGTTAATTAAACATCAAAGTGAATAACAAATGGGTAATATGGTCGATATGCTAAATGAATTCGAAAATAATTTAATCTACAAATGGTATCCTCTGGTTATCGACAAGGAATATGGGGGCTACTTTACAAACCTTGCATATGACCTCAGTTTAATGCCCGACCAGGAGAAAATGATTGTAACACAATCGCGCCATATATGGACTACATCCAAAGCGGCAAAATTTTTAAACAATGATATGTTGTACAAATCGGCACTGCACGGTTTGGATTTCCTGAAAAATAAAATGTGGGACGAGAAATACGGTGGTTTTTACCAAATCCGCAGCAGAGAAGGGAAATTATCTGACGTGGAAGGTTGGTTCGAAGAAAAAAGAACATACGGCAATGCATTCGCAATTTACGGCTTATCGGCTTTGTACGAACTTACGAAAAATAAAAATGCACTCGAGCTTGCAATCGAAACATTTAACTGGCTGGAAGAGCATGCCTATGACCCGCTTTACAAAGGATATTTTCAATTTTTAACCCGTGAAGGCAAACCGTTTGGTAAAAACGATTCGTATCAAGCTAAAGCCACCGATGCCATAGAGGCGGGCTATAAAGATCAAAATTCGTCTATACATCTGCTGGAAGCATTTACCGAGCTTTACGGAATATGGCAGGATGAGAAACTGCGCGAACGACTCGAAGAATTGTTAGTTTTAATACGAGATAAAATTACTCACCCGAAAGGGTATCTTCAATTGTTTTTTAACCGCGACTGGACACCAGTATCTTTCAGATACGCACAGCCCGCAATACGCGATGCAAATTATCGTTTAGATCACGTATCATTTGGTCACGATTACGAGACAGCTTTTTTGATGCTTGAAGCTTCTTATAAACTCGGTTTGAAAAACGACACCGTCACATTATACGCAGCTAAAAAAATGCTCGACCATGCCATCGAAAACGGATGGGACAATTCGAGTGCAGGATTCTTCGATGAAGGATATTACTATTCCGAAGACGGTGAATGCAAAATAATCAAAGATACTAAAAACTGGTGGGCACAAGCGGAAGCTTTAAATGCGCTATTAATCTTTTCCAAAATTTTTCCGAATGAAAAACGTTACTATAAACTTTTTCTTCAAGAGTGGGAGTATATTAAAAAATATCTGATCGACCATGAACACGGCGATTGGTACTGGGGCAGTCTGGAAAAAGAACCACATTATAAAAACGCTCCCAAAGGGACCATCTGGAAGGCTACATATCATAACGGCAGAGCGCTGATGAATTGTATACTAATGCTTTCGGACGAAGATTCGGTTTTGTATCAAAACAATGCTGATTTCAGGAAGTTAAAATCGGAATTTGACCTTTTTATAGACCACTGGCAAAAAGTAGCTGTGCAAACAGTAGAAAAATAAAAAGCCACGTCAATGGGGAAAAATAGCATGACATGGCTTTTTAGGAGGCACAAAATACGTTAATCAGATTTTAAGCTTTTTCATAATCTGCAGATTTTTATTTATCAATTCATATCTCTGTTTTACACATTCTGCACTTCTTAAACCGTCTTCTGGTGTGTTGAAAACATAATCGAGTAGTTTCTCGACTGTCGTATGAGCAACGTGCATACGTGTATCAGAAGATGCATAATAAATCAATACATCGCCGTTATCTTTTTTAACCCAACCGTTACTGAAAACAACGTTAGAAACATCACCCACTCTTTCTTCTCCTTCAGGAGCAATAAAGTACCCACCTGGACATGCTATTACCTTCGAAGGGTCTTTTAGATCAGTAAGAAATAAATAAAGAACATATCTTAATCCTGCAGCTGTATTTCTGACGCCGTGCGCCAATTGCAGCCAACCTTTTTCAGTTTTAATAGGAGCTGGTCCTAAACCATTCTTAACTTCCTTGATTGTGTGATACACTCTCTCATCAATAATTTTTTCTTCTTCAATAACAGGATTTTCAATCGAGTCAGTCAATCCCCAACCGATACCGCTGCCAGTACCCGTAGTAATAAAACCATCCTGTGGTCTGGTATAGAAAGCATATTTCCCGTTAACAAATTCGGGATGAAGTACAACATTTCTTTGTTGTGGGGATTTTGTTTTCAAATCCGGAAGTCGTTCCCAATTAATCAAATCTTTCGTTCTGGCAATTCCCGCCTGAGCTACTGCAGCGGAAGTATCCGTTTGAGGTGCATCAGGGTCCTTTCTCTCGGTACAAAAAATTCCGTAGATCCAACCATCTTCGTGCTTTACCAGACGCATATCATAAATATTTATATCCGGGTTATCAGTTTCCGGCATTTTGACCGGATGGTCCCAGAATTTGAAATTATCGATTCCATCCGGTGATTCAGCAATGGCAATAAACGATTTTCTATCGGCGCCTTCAACTCTAACTGCTAATACTATTTTCCCGTTGAACTCCATTGCCCCGGCATTAAAAGTGGCATTTATTCCCATTCTCTCCATTAAATACGGATTGGTTTCATAATTTAAATCGTATCTCCAAAATAACGGCGTATGATCAGCAGTAAGAATCGGATATTTATAACGATAAAAAACGCCGTTTATTTTGGGAATCCGTACGTTTTTTCTTTTAATTAGTTTCTCATGTTCTTCGAACAACTCTTTCAGTCTCTTATTAAATACACTTTTAGTCATTTTATCTCCCCTTTATTGATTCTTTTTTGTTCGAGTTCGATTTCTATTTTTTTCATAAAATCTTCCGACAATTGAAAGAAGAAAATAAACTATGCAGCAAGAAGAGCGCCAGGACCAGAGAAAACACTGATTATAAAACGTGTACCGACTAAAGACTGCAAAGTATGTTTGACATTAGTCTGGAATCCAAAGGAAGCCAGCATAATAAACCACGTACCATTCTTTGATATATCTTTCAAATCATCTTTAACTGATGAATGCTTCACCTTTGCTGGTTTAAGTAGTTCTTTTGTGGCGGAGGATGTCAGCAGGAAGAAAATTATAACAAATAGAGCATAAATACTCACTATCAATTGATAACCCTGTGCTGGATTTACCTTTCCGCCAAAATATTCCACAAGATATGCGGCGGTAACAGTTACAAAAATGTCATTCGAAAAAGCGCCTGCAAATCTGAATGAAGCAAACGAGGTTCTTTCCGACGGGTTATTTGTCATTACTCGCATAAGAGATGAATAAGGTACGTTTACAACCGTATAGATCATCATTAACGTAAAGGTAACGTAAGCATCAATTAATTTACCCGAAGGACTAAAAACCGACGTACTAAAAGTAATTATACCGATAATCGCAAAAGGTGCCGCACCAAGAAGCAGACAAGGACGGAATTTGCCCCAGCGGGTTTCAGGACGGTCGCATACAACTCCCATCGTCGGATCGTTCAGTGCATCCCATATTCGAGTAATTAGAAACATAATACCCACCGCGGCAGAGATTACAAAAATATCTGCATAGAAAAAAAGCATGAACATTGAAGATGCAAAATTTCCGCAGCAATATGTTATCTTTTCGCTCATCCTTAGTTTATTACCTGGCTATTACTCATATTTCTCTACGAGTATCATTCAATTTTCGATGCCATTTCTCTGTATATTTTTTCTGTTTCTTCTCCACTAATTTCATCGAGTTTATTCCACCATGTAAATTTGAGAATTATTGAAGTTATAGCTGTAATGCTGAGAGTAATCGCAAAGTTTAGATATTCATGGATTACAAGATAAATTGGTGCAGCAAGTAGCGTTGTTTGCCATATAATACCGATGACAACATTGAACATATCTCTTTTGAAACCGAAATTAGGATTAAACTCTGGGAAACGGGCTTTAACTTTTTCATGAATTGGTTTCCATAATCCCCACGGGCGAACCGTTACATAAAATTTCATCAGTACATTGTCCGGCTCAGGTTCGGTCAAGTAACTGCCCAATACGGAACCGAGCACCGAAATTGCCAACACATACGGGAATGCGTTGAGAGCGGGCAGAGAAGGAAAAAGCACCGGCATTATTAATGCCGCCGCAATACCAATTACCATTCCCCAGAAATATCCATAACCATTCATTCTCCACCAATACCATTTCAAAACATTTGCAGCAGTGTAACCGCCCCAAAGTCCATTGACGATCCAGAGCGTTACTTGATTAACCGATTGCGCCATAATACCGAAAATGAACCCGAGAATAACAAAGAAAATCGAGACAGCCATACTCATATGGACATATTTTTTCGGATGGGCGTTTTGATTAATGAATTTTTTATAAATATCGTTAACTACATAGGCGGGTGCGGCATTGATCGTAGCTGCATAAGTCGACATAAATGCGGCAAGAAGACCTGCCAGCAATACGCCTACCAATCCAACAGGTATCAAGTCTTTCAACGCCAATGGCAGTATCATTTCAAAATCGACATTCGGTCCCATTGCCTTTAATTCAGGTATCAAAAAGACAAGAGCCAATACCGTAAGACCTGAAATCATCATGTAACGCGGGAAAAAGAGAACGAGCGAAACCAGCCAGCTCATTTTGGAAGCTTCTTTTGGATTCTTTGTGGCTAAAATTCGCTGCATATCATAATTCGGAGCCGGACCGGCAGCGCTGACAAGTATTCCCTTGAACAATACCATCATCATAAAAATCATAAACAATTCATAACCGTCTTCAGCTATTTTTGCGTTGACCGATTCCATGATTCCCGACCAATCGAGATTTAAATTCCATCCGAAAAAGAGTTCTTTCCAACCATTTGGGATGACTGTATTCAATGCTTCGGGAGGCACCGCATTCATTGCCACAATACCAACTGCGATCGAAGCGACAGTCATCACAAGAAACTGAAGCACTTCTGTTGCTACCACGCTCACCATCCCCCCCTTGACTGCGTAGATTGCAGTAATGCCCATTAAAATTATTGCGTAAGTATCGGGTGATAAATCCCACGGCAGGAATATCTTGGCAAATTTTCCGATTCCTTTAAAGTCGTAAGCTATAAAACCCACAACACTGACAAGTGCAAAACAAACGACAATAATGTGAGCAAGACGTGCACCTTTACCGTTTCCGAACCGTGTTTCAATCCATTGCGCTCCCGTCATAACATTCGACCGGCGTAGCCAAATGGAGAGGTATGCAAAAAGGAAAACCTGATTGAAAATCGGCCATAACCACGGAATCCAAACGCTTTTCATTCCATAAACAAATAATAAATAGACAAGCCACATGGTACCGGTTATATCGAACATTCCCGATGCGTTTGAGATACCAAGCATCCACCACGGTAATTTGTTACTACCCAGGAAGTATGAGTCGATATCCTTGATTGATCTTTTCGATACGAGTATCCCAATTACCAGCACTATAGAAAAGTATAGTATTATGATTAGCAAGTCGATAATATGTATCTGCATAATTTCCCTGTAAATTTATTTTTAATATTTTTTTACGCCATCCAGAGCCTTCTTAATACTCATTTATAATCAATGCACCATAATAGGGTAAGTCAATACAGCTTTTAATAATTCTATCTTTTGTTTAAGATTGATCTGATTAATTATATCTTCTTTAATCGGTTCGGAATACAAATCGGGCAAATCTTTTTCAAGCAAAATTTTTTTGGTTAGTGTAAACTTTACAAAATCATCTTCGCTCGGATGCCCTTTGTAAGGAGCATAATGATGATTTTTGTTTGCATTCCGCCAGACCATCAGATATGCAATTTTAATCGAATCGCCTTCAATTGTTTTATAGAGTTTCTCCGTCCACCAACTGGAATCGACAATTCCTTCCAGCCCAGTTTCTGTAAATGCAGCAATTTTGTTTTTACGTTTTGCAATGGATGTTACGATTGCGAGTTTCTTTTGAATCCACTGAATGCCATCACCATCAGGCATAAAATCGTAATAGTCATCGATGCCGAGAATATCGACATATTCGTCGCCCGGATAACGTTCGAGATACTCTTCCTCAGTATAAAAATTCCTATCGGGTGAATAGGCATAGAGAATATTTCTCAAACCTCTTTTATCTCTAAGATATTCAACCGTGGTTCTCCACAACCTTTTAAATTCATTGGAACTGCAAAAATTCTTTCCCCACCAGAACCAGCTGCCATCGAACTCATGGAAGGGACGAAAAATAAGAGGAATCGGTTTGCCCGTAGAGTCTTTTAGAGTTTCAACAAAGTCCGCAATTTGATCGAGCATTCTCAGATATTTCAAGTAATATCCTCCGCCGGGCAGTATTTTCGGTACTGCAATTGTAGTGTCGTAAAACGATTTGTCGGTTACAGGATTCGGCGCATGCCAGCAGAAAGTATTTACTCCTCCTCTCGAATAAGCTTTGCGTACCAGTCGACTGATAAGCCTATCTTCATTCTTAACTTTCGATTTCCATGCTAATATTCCAAAATCCCATCCGTAAAGTCCAGGATAAGAACTGGTAACATCTTTAACATCAGCTCTGTCTTCTTCACCGTTCCAGCCGACGCCATAAGCTGTTGCATCGTGATGTCCGAAGATCGTATTTGTATTCGAAAGTATTTTTAGATTATAATAAAGCACCGCTGTCTCTTTTGTCGCGTTTGTATCGACGAGTTTTAAATTATTCTTTTTAAGAAATTCGACAGTATTAAATTCTGCCATACACGCATTTATTGTTATAATAATTATTGAAAAAAGACTGTATTTGCGCATCATTATTAGTCGTTTAAATTGCGTACAAAGTATTTCAAATTACGGAGACGATTCATATCCGCAGCGTGTTTTGAAATTATTTCAAGAGTCGATTTATCGGAAATAAAAACTGAATTAAGCCCTTGAGGTTCCTGCGGCGGATCTCCCGTAAAAGGTTCGCCTTTTTCCCATAAATAGTCATCGTCGACGTTCTTTCCTTCGCCACCCCAAGCCCAGAAATTGGTACCGGCAATTGGAGCCCCAGCCTCAGCACTATCTGATACCAAATCGAATATTTTCAAAAAATATCTGTCCCTTGCTGTTACCGGCGAACCAGATTTATATTCTTCATTATCTCTGGGCATACCGAATTCTTCCAGTGTAATTGGTTTATTGAGTCGACGTGCCAGTATCATATGAGTATTAAAATAGTCGATAGCTTTTTTTTCTGTTGATGGATATGTTTCTTCAATTTTTTTGGCATCGAACCATCCCCAATTCTTTGCCCAGAGGTGAAAAGTGGCATAGTCAATATTTGGACTTTTATGAGCATTTATAAAAATAGTATCGGCATCGAGGCAACCGCCAAGACCTTCGTTGCCTGTTGTAATCAGATGATTTGGGTCAATCGAGCGGATAAAGGCTACCGTTTCATCGATCCATTTATAAAAATTATTTGCATTTCGGAAACCCTCTTCGCCCCAGCCGGGTCTCGGTTCGTTTGCCAGCTGCCACGCCATAATTGTCGGGTCGTTATAATAATAATCTCCCGTGTATTTATTCTTTCTCGTAACAATTTTCAAAATAAAATTCCGATAATATTCGTTTGCCTTATCATTGGTATAAAATTTAGCCGAATAATTCATGAACTTTGTCCATCCTTGCTCTGGATTATGCGGGTCGACGTAATTCGAATCGCCAGCCCATCTGTTATAGACGGCAAAACCGCCCGACCATTCCCAATAATTACTCAAGAAAACGACCGCGAACATTTCCCTTTTGCGCATTTCATAAAGAAGATAATCGAGACCGTCGAGCAAATTTTCATTGAAATTACCGGGTTCATTCTGAACTGCAGGTTCGAGCGAACCTTGAATGTACGATTTTTCGGAAGCTGCAAGGATTCTAAGATTTGTAATTCCAAGTTCTTTAAGATAGTCAAGTTCACGCTTCAAGCGTTCTCTATCACCGTTTTGGCCATCACGCCCCAGATAACATCCGTACCAGAAATTAGTACCGGCAAAATAATACGGTTCGCCCTTGTATTCAAAATGAGTACCGGCGACTCGAACATATTCAGTTTTAGTTATTAGAGAAGTGCTGCAAGCCGAAAAAATTAACAACGAAATAAAGAACAACACATTTTTTTTCATTAATATACAGACTCCGTTTTGAGAATATAACCACCAATGTAGACGTACAGAAATTATGCCACTTAATTAATCGTATATCCGTTTGTTAATCGCTTCTTTTATGGCAAATTATTTATAAGGATAATAAAATTTTATCAAAATGATAAATTCTACAATTAATTCTATTTATTGCAGCTTATTAAATTTCCTTATTTTTCCGGTATTAAAATTGGTATTAATTTAGATACGAATGAAAAATACGTTAGATCATACTATCAAATTAATTATTCTTATTCAGCTTGTTCTATATTTTTATTTATTCATTCATTATGACATTATTCATTTCAATTATATTTCCCTTATTTCCTCGTTACTCTATTTTCCATTTGCCATAATAATACTTAAGTATAAGATTGACAGGAAAACAATTTATTTCGGACTGACGGCAGCTGTTTTAATCAGAATTTTATTCATTAATAACTTTCCATTGGGAAGCGACGACATATATCGATATATATGGGACGGTAAAGTTCAATACAATGGAATTAATCCTTATTTATATCCACCCAATGCGAGCCAATTAAATCATCTTACTAGCACGATTATTCCAGGCAAAGTAAATTTCCCGGAGATGAAAACTATCTATTTCCCTCTGAGCCAGTGGCTTTTCTACCTGGGATATTCAATAAGCGGTGAAGAAGTATGGGGATTAAAACTTCTTATGTTGCTGTTTGAAATGATTACGGTGACGGGAACTTTATTCCTGTTGAAAATAAGAGAAATGAGCGCAGGCTACGTCTTGCTTTATGCATTGTGTCCTCTAATCTTAATTCATATAGGTATCGACGCTCATCTGGATGGATACGGATTTACATTTTTCATACTCTTTCTTTTGTTCTATCTCAAGCCTGCGGATAAAAACGCAATACGCAAAATAATTTCTTTAATATTTTTGGGTTTTGCTTTGTCGGTTAAACCTGCCTTCTTGATTGCACTGCCGGCAATTTTTCTTTATGAATCGGATATTAAAAGAAAAATCATATTTCCTTTAATTCCCGTCTTTATACTCGCAATTCAATTTATACCTTATTTAAGTACACCCGACTTATTTCAGGCGTTGCTAAAATTTGCCAGAAACTGGACTTTCAACGGTAGTATTTTCAACGTAATAAATGTTTTCCTCGAGCATAATCAGAAATCGAGACTGATTTGTTTAATCCTCTATGCAATTTCATTTACAGCTTATTATTTTTTTATGAAAAGGAGGAAAATAGAATTTGATCTTTATTACACGTACTTATTGTTACTCTTATTTTCACCTGTTGTGCATCCCTGGTACATCGGGTGGCTAATTGTTTTATTGCCCGTTGTACCGAGATTGAGCGGAATTTTTTACGCTGCTTTAAGTAGTATAACTATCATTACCGTGATTAATTATCAGTTATATGGTTTATGGCAGGAATATCCTTTATTGATTTTTATAGAATATATTCCTGTAATAATTTTTTTGACGGGCGAACTAATTTTCTACAATGGCGGGAAGATATATTACAAAAACTGAACCCTGACCTTTACTACTTTCCACGGTTATAAATCCGTTCATGTATTCAATCATCTTTTTTGCCAGAGTAAGTCCCAGACCCGTACCTTCGTAATTTCTCTTATGTCCTTCGCTCCCCTGACGGAATTCTTGAAATATTAATTCAAAATCTTTTTCGTCGATGCCAATTCCGGTATCGGATATTTTTATAGCATTCCAGTATTTTCCATTGTGATAAGCAATTTCTGCATTTACTTCGATTTCCCCTTTTTGAGTGAATTTAATAGCATTGTCAATAATAAAAGCCAGCGCTTTTGAAAAAAGTCCGTCATCAATTTCTGAGATTAACGATTTGCTCGATAAATTTAGTTTAAAGTGAAGACCTTTTGAAACAGCAAACGGTAGATATAACTCATAAGCATTACGTATCAATTCATTTAACGAAGCTCTTGATAGTTTAAGATATTCTGAAAGCGATTCCAATTCCGAAAGCTGAAGAACACTGTCGAGCGTATTCAGTAGTCGTTTACCAGCCGAATTAATATCCGCAATTATTTCTTTCGTTTCCTGGTTTAAGTCGTCTTCCAAAAGGAATTCGGAAAATCCGAGAATTCCAATTAGCGGAGTACGAAATTCATGACTCATATTAGCAAGCAGCGAGGTTTTAAGACGCGCTGCTTCTTCTGCTTTTTCTTTAGCTTTAATAATTTCTTCTTCGGCTTTCTTTTTAAGCGATATATCTTCATAAACTGCAAGGTAATGCGTTATTTTCCCGTTTTCATTAACGATACCAGATACAGATGCCGATACCCAGATAAATTCTCCATCTTTCTTTCTAATCCTGATATCTTTTTTCCAGATTTTTTCCTGTACTATTATTTCGGCAATTTCTTTAATGTAATATTCGTTATTATCCGTAACTATTACATTTATAATTTTTTTACCGATTACGTCATCGTAATAAAAATCCGTTAACTCATTGAATTTTGGATTTACATACTCGATAAAACCTTTAAGGTCAACAATAACCATTGCCACAGGGCTTTGATAAACTGCATAGTAAAGTTTTAATTTTTCTTTTTCCAGCTTTGAGCGAACTTCCATTTCCGACTTTAATTTATCGTACGCATTTTTTAATTCCTTCGTTCTTTCCTCAACTTTCTGCTCTAACTGGTATTTTAATTCGAGCAGTTCTTCCTCCAGCTTTTTTTGTTCGGATATATCCGAAAAAGTGGATAATATAAAATGTTCATTTCCCAGTTTAATTTTCTCTTCGGTAAGAAGTACCGACGCCACATTCCCGTTTTTCTTTTTCAGAATCGATTCTGAACCGAGCAATTTGCCAAACTCTTTATAGTCCCAGGAATTGAGAAGAAAAAGTTCCTCTCGCTTCATCCCGATTAAATCGTCTTTCGACCATCCGGTTAATTTCGCAGCCATAGCGTTCGCATCTTCTAAAGTCTGTGTACCCGAATTAATTAAGACGATGCCGGCATGAATTGAATCGAGAATATTTCGCAGATTTTGAATGCCTTCCAGCAAAACTTTATTGTAGTAGTTGCGATTTTCAATTTTATTTTTTGTGTTTGCACCGAAGCCGTTGCCATTTTGATTTTTAATGAACCAGAGACAAAGTAATTTTGAAAGTGCCGAATAACTATCGTTGGGTAACGGCTCCTTAATACATTTTATGATAATAATGCCGTATAAATTTTCCTTAGTTGCAAGCCTGATTACAATATCCGTCTTACTATATAAAACGGGTGACTCCGAATTTATTAAATTACCAATGATTCCATCATCAATTAACGATTCGTATTCCGATTCAATTTCTTTCCGGTCGTACTCGGGGTATATTTTGGCAATTTTGAAATCGTGGATTTCATTGTCATGAATGTAAAAAGCACACCATTTTATTGATTCATTCGAATTGAGAAGCGATTTCGATATGGTACTGAAGAGCGTGTCGGAATCATCGTTATCGATAATCTTTATGATATCGGACAATATGTTTACTTCGGCAGATTTCATCGGTTAATCATTAGCATCTTAAATATATGTTCGTATTCGAGAACGATTTTTTTACGGTTATTTGTAAAAAAATTCACCGGCAGGGACAATTTTCTCCAGACGGAGCTTACTGGTTTTTTGATAATCGGGTCGCCCGAATATCCGAGCGACAAGAGCCTGGAAACAATGTCGCCGATATAAACAGCGGCGACCGGCGATTCCTGCGATATCAAATCGGAAATTCCTTTGTGATGATTTCTTAAGGTATTAATGATAATTCGCGGGAGTTTCCATTTCTCAGCCAACTTAGCTCCCAATTCCGCATGAGTTATACCGAGTTTGTCTGCTTCGACTGCAGAAATTTCAATTTTGTTTTTTTGGGCAATGTCGAGGACCTCGGCGTATTCTTTGTTCATATACTCTATAAATAAGAGTTTACCGATATCGTGCAATACACCCGCAAGAAAATAATTTTCGATTTTTTTGTCCCCAATTGCACCTCCGATAATTCTGGCTATTACACCAACCGATATCGAATGAGCCCATAAATCAACAGGTTTTAAAGCGGATAATATTTTACTGCCGGGCATAATCTTGAGTAATGAAACCGTCAAGAGTATATTTTTCACTTCATTATGCCCGAGGTATAAAATTGCCTTTGATATAGTATCAACTTTACCTCTGAATCCGAAGAACGGCGAGTTTGCTATTCTTAATATCTTAAAAGAAGAAGACTGATCTGCTGATATTATTTCAGCGATCTTTTCGTTTGTTATGTAAGGTTCTTCCATTGCTTTTGAGACGGTCGTATAAATCGTCGGTAAAGTGGGAATGTCATGAATCTTATCAAGTATTTGAACTTTTGCGTTCATAAAACTTAATCTGCTCGAGTTTATGTTCGACTGCCATATTAATCAAATCTTCCTCAAATTGATTATCCACTTCCCATCCAATCTCTTTGAGCAATTCTTTTTTCTTTTGCTCTTTTTCTACTTCTGTAATCATTACCTTTTCCTTGCCATTAACAACTATTGAGATTACAGATATTCCCCAGGTTTTCAAAAGACGTACATGTTTTTCATTGAGCACCGTTTCAGCTGATATCAACAGTTGTCCGTACTTATTTCGAATGTCTTCTGCAAGCACCGTACCATTCTTTATCTCATCAATCGATATAATTTCAGACATATAACGCCTATTTCAATTTAGCAAGGACTCATTTCCACATATTATTATCGCATTAAATTAAAAATAATTGATACAAATAAGCGGGTTTTCTAAAAGATATAATTGCATGAAACTGGGTTGATAGGAAATTCATGATTCGCCATACTGTATAATAACCGCAGAGACCGCAAAGAAGCGCA
>DYLP01000017.1:0-1931 GCA_020722005.1 Melioribacter roseus | reverse complement strand
GCGGTTTCAATATAGTTTAACCGCAGAGATCGCAAAGATAGGATTTTTTTAATTCTTCACTAAATCAATTGACTTTTTATTTTCTTTAGAATTGCGAACAAGATTATTGATAAACCAAATTTATAATGAGAAACGTATCAACTAATTTTATGACAAATTAAAAAGGAGAAACTACTTCACCAGCATCATTAGTTTAACGTCGGTAAACTTATCAGTAGTCAGTTTATATAAATAAATTCCTGATGTAAGATTAGAAGCATTAAATTTCAATTCGTAATTGCCCGCCTGTTGATAATCATTGATAAGCGTTTCAATTTCATTGCCCAGGATATCGTAGACCTTAAGACTTACAAAAGACGCCTCAGGAAGTTGATAACGAATAATAGTTGTAGGATTAAATGGATTAGGATAATTCTGGAACAATGCAAATTCAGTAGGCACTTCATTCTCGTCCACCGAAACTACCGGGCTTGTGGTTACTACCGATGTATCATAAACAAATGTATGAGAGTCGAAAGCTACAACTATTATTGTAAAAGTTTTATTTGCCTGATCTTGAGTAGGAGTCCATGTAAATAGCCCATTTGCTGTTATACCAGCACCGTCGGGTACCTGGAGAGCTGCATACGTTATTGGATCTCCTTCAGGGTCAGTGGCTTCATATTGAAAAGAAAACTCAACCGGTACATTATGAACCGTTACAATTTCTCCGTCCAATGTTTTTGTAAATACCGGCGGTTGATTTGCATCATTTACAATAATCGTTAAGTCTTTGGAATCCTGTGCATTATATTCGTCCATAACGGCAAAAGTAATAGTATAAGTTCCTGCCTGATCATATGAAGGTGTCCAGGTAAATAAACCGTCAGCAGTCAAATCTGCTCCCTGCGGCAGCGTGCCTAAATAAAAGAATAACAATGTGGCGCCGGAATCGGGGTCTGTCGCTGTCAATTGCAATTCGTAATTTTCTCCTTCATCGATATTAACCGGACTTGTAGTATTTAAATTTAGTGTGGGTGGACTGTTTACATTGTTAACAACAATATTAACAGTTAAAACAGAAGACGAATTCCCATCATTTGCAATAAAGTCAACTTCATACGTACCAGCCTGGTTGAAACCGGGTGTCCAAGTAAAAGTCTTTGTACTAGGATCAAACGAAGCTCCGTCGGGACGCTTATCCACGGAGTATGATATCGGATCTCCTTCAGCATCAGTGGCATTCACAGTAAATGTTAATGTCTCGCCTTCGTTTACGGTTTTATCTTCCACAGGGTCGAATACAGGAGGATTGTTCACTGTACTGACTGTTGCCGAACCGTTTACCCAACTTACATTAAGAGTAGAAGGTCCAAACGACTTTGGATTTACATTACCATTGTCATAAACAATATCACCAAATTCAAGGGGAGTAGCTCCACTCGTCTTAAATTTAATTTTGATGTTCACCAATACCCCATCACCTGATAATGGTGACGAACTTGCCCAGGCCATTCTTAAATATCCTTTGGCTGTATCAACCTTAATCGTTGGGGTGTTACCCGAAACTTTTGTGCCGGTTGTACTTATTCCCGTAAGATAAACAGCACTTTTGTCATAATTAATCTGAAACTGAAATGATGTAACTTCAAGTCCTGTTAAATCGCTGACAGTAATCGGAAAAAGTACTTCTGTTCCGGGAGAACCCACTGCATTTGGCAATGATATGGTTACTTGTGCCAGGGAAAACGACGAAAATACAAATGTAATTATTAATAATAAGTATATACTTCTCTTCATTTCGGAGCCCTTCATAGATGTTTTTTAACTTTGCTAATATAAAGTAAATCTCAAGTTTTATCAAAAAGATTTTTATCTCATTTTGATGTTAAACACATTTATAAGTTATATTGAAACCGCCAAGAACGCTAAGTCCTCTGCGATTCTCTGCG
>DYLP01000060.1 GCA_020722005.1 Melioribacter roseus | reverse complement strand
GATATTATTTCTATGTTTGTCAAAACAAACTTTTCTCTAATGACAAATCTGGGATAAGTGTATCAAATACAATAAATAAGGAATGAAATAAGCGCTGTTAATTTTTAATTCGTTTAAGCTTGCTCCTGGCGGTTCTGTAACCGATTTCTATTAATTCTTCTGCCTTGTTGAATTCAAGGAGTTTGTATTTCCCCGCGTCCGGCTCGATTAAAATATCGGGTTGGGCAATCTGAATTGTAAGTTCGCTGATTTGAACCTGGACTATAATGAACATCTGATACAGTATTTCCCAAAATTTGGGGTCGGGGGTTTCGTCTCTGTTATTGATATAATGGAGAGGATTTTTTATAAAGAATTGAATCTTTTCGTTGAGTGATAATTTTTTTAGTTCGTTGTCAGATAAACTTTTGTCTTTTGTCTCCGCAATATGATTTACACCATAAGTTTCGAATCTTCGTAAGTTGACGGCAATTACAGTATCGATATTTTGTTTGCGAACGATATCCACAGGTGTTGGGTTAACCAATCCCCCGTCAAGAAGTTTATATTTTCCGTAAGTAACCGGAGAAAAAATTATCGGAAGAGAAATGCTGGCACGTATGGCAGTTGTCAAATCTCCTTTATCGAGTACTATCATTTTGCCGGTTAAAATATCGGTAGCAATTGCAGAGAATGGAATCTTTAGGTCATTAAAAGTTTTGCCGTCGAAAATCGTACTCAAAAATTCATCCAGATAGTCCGAATTAACGAGAGATGATAAAGATAAGGTAGGAGTAAAAATTTTAGCCATCAACTTCCAGTTAGTTTTTAATGCAATCCCTTCTATTTCTCGGGCACTCATTCCCATAGCATAGGCGCCGCCTATTAATGCACCGATACTGCTGCCAGATATATAATCAATTTTAATTCCGTATTCTTCGACTGCTTTGAGTACCCCGATATGGGTTAATCCTCTGGCTGCGCCAGTACCCAGAGCAAGACCGGTTTTTTTATTTTTTTTGTCCATTTTTACCAGTAAAAGATAATAAGAATCGTCAATTTAACATAAATGATGGATAAATTATAAATATTACGGTCGAGAAAGATAAACAACGTAGAGGGAAATTTTTCTTAAAAAATATAATGATTGCACTTGACAAAAGAACGATGAAGTATTACTTTTGCTTAAAGGTTTTCGAAAACCTTTTCGTTCGTGTTTATTGCTCCTGTCTTTGTCCTCTTTAATAAATTTGACTAAAAATAAGAGGAGTGTCGCTTTGATCGGGTTCGACAACAAAAATGATTCGGGTGAAAGTTTTAACAATGAACAGAAAAATTTAATTACTGCCCTGGCTGACGAAATTTCCCGCTCGATTGAAAGTAAATATAGTGCCCTCTTTAAAAGTTCATATCCTCGTATTCCAGTTGGAGTCTCGAATAGACATATCCATCTTACCGAAAAAACTTTTAAAAAACTATTTGGTCAGGATACAGTATTCGAAGAGATGCGCCCTCTGTATCAACCAGGAGAATTTGCATCGAAACATACCGTGACTATCGTTGGACCAAAATTGAGATGCATCGAAAATGTGAGAATCCTCGGACCATTAAGAAAATATGACCAGGTTGAGGTATCACTTACCGATTCTATCTATCTCGGGTTAAATCCTCCGGTTACAAATTCGGGTTCGCTCGATGATGCAGCTCCAATTACACTTGTAGGTCCAAAGTCTTCAGTCTTTCTCGAAAAAGGTGCAATAATTGCTAATCGGCATATTCATATGACTTCCGGTGATGCTCTAGTTCTTGGAGTAAAAAACGGCGATTACTGTAAAGTGAGAATAGCGGGGATCAAAAGTACGATTTTTGAAAATGTTTTGATTAGAATAAATGACAACTGGCGACTTCAAATGCACCTCGATACAGACGATGCAAATGCAGCGTTTATAAAAGGTGATGTTTATGCCGAGTTTTTAGGAAAAATGTAAATATGAAATTCGGGTTGGTCATAGGGAGCGTGGTCTCAACCAGAAAAGCGGGAAAACTGAAAGGATTGAAAATTTTGGTGGTCAATTATCTAAATGAGAATCTGGAGAAAACTCCCAATTCGGCTGCCTGTATTGATACAGTGAATGCGGGCGAAGGCGACATTGTTTTGCTCTGTTCATCTTCTTCAGCAAGATTAACTGAGCAGACAACTGACGTCGCTACCGACAATACAATAATCGGGATTGTCGATTCAGTTTCGCACGGCAATAAAATCATTTACAAAAAACAAAATAGTTAAGCTTGAGCCGAATTGATATTAAGAAATTAATCGAACTGATAGTTGCCGAAGTAATAAATGAACTCGAAAAGAGAGGATATGAAATTACATTTGGAGAAAATATCGTCGAAGAAGATAAGAACGATTCATACGAAATCGACATGAGCGCTTTCAAAACTCCCGTACTTACGGAAAACATGCTGTTGCAAGTAGATAAAAACATTTCCGAGATAATTATTCCTGAAAACACTGTCATAACGCAGAGTGCTAAGGAATTTATTAATAAAAGAAGAATAAAAATTATTTATAAACAAAACGGATAGGAGAAATAATGGCAAAAGGAGTAGCACTCGGTTTTATTGAAACCAAAGGTAATACCGGGGCGGTCAACGCCATCGACGCCATGCTCAAAGCAGCAAATGTCGAATTTGTTAAGCGCGTTGAAATCGGTGGAGGATATGTAACTGCTCTTGTAAGAGGCGAAGTGGGTGCAGTCCGTTCTTCCGTTGAAGCAGGTGCGGAAGCGGCTGCCAGAGTAGGAGAACTGGTATGCACAAATATTATACCTTCGGCTCATGAAGAAGTCTTCGAATTATTAATGTTAAATAAATAGGAGTATAACATGCTGGAAGCATTGGGAATTATAGAAACCCTCGGTTTTACTGCTGCAATTCAAGCAGCAGATGCGGCAGTAAAATCTGCAAATATTAGATTAGCTCAATGGGTTAAAGTAGGCGGTGGCAGAGTAAACATTGTTATAAGAGGCGACGTAGCAGCCGTGAAAGCTGCAGTCGAAGCCGGTACACAGGCAGCTTCGAATATTGGAAATGTATTATCCCAAATTATTATCCCTCGTCCTTCTGAAAAATTATCGGGTAAATTTCCAATTGAACCTCTAAATTTGAAGAAATCATAAAAAACTTTAGCGGGGACTGAAGTGAATGCTAATGAAAATGAAATTAGAAAAATCGTTGAACAGGTTGTCGAAAAAGTATTATCTCAAACACTAACCCGCACTGCCGATACTAAATCGGATGTGGGCGATTGGGGAGTATTTATGGATATGAACGATGCAATCGAAGCAGCTTATGAAGCTTTCTTACAGTATAAAGATCGAAGTATTCAGTGCCGTAAGAGTTTTATCGATGCAGTTAGGAAAATGGCTCTCGAAAATAAAGAAGAATTAGCAGAAATGACTGTTGAAGAAACAGGGATGGGGCGTGTCGACCATAAAATAACTAAATTCATCAATGCGGCAAACCACAGTCCCGGAGTGGATTATTTACAACCGAAAGCCTGGTCGGGCCGGAATGGTATGGCAATTGACGAATATGCGCCGTTTGGTGTTATCGGTAACATTTCGCCGAGTACGCATCCGGGTCCAACCATAATAAATAATATTATAATTCAGTTAGCCGGCGGAAATACGATAGTGTTTAATCCGCACCCTTCGGCTAAAAAGGTAAGTGCAAGAGTAATTCAACTTGCAAATAAATATATGCACGAAGCAGGCGCTCCGAAGAATCTCGTAACGTGCGTTGCCGAACCCACTCTCGAGACTGCAAAGACTATGTTCGGGCATGAAAAAGTGGAATTATTGTCGGTAACCGGCGGTCCTCAGGTCGTCAAGATGGCTCTGGAGTATCCTAAAAAAGTTATCGCTGCAGGACCGGGCAATCCTCCTGTACTGGTTGACGAAACAGCCGACCTCGAACTCGCAGCACAGGAAATTACAATGAGCGCAAGCTTTGACAATAATATCCTTTGTATAGCTGAAAAAGAAATTTTCGTTGTCGACAGTGTATTCGAACGATTCATGTCTGAAATGGAAAAGGCAGGTAATTATCGATTGTCGACCGAAGAGATGAATCGACTGGCTGAAAAAGCTCTCGAATTGTCGGGTAAACACTGGTTGATTAAAAGAGACTATGCCGGGAAAAGCGCTTCGGTTTTAGGAAGAGCGCTCGGTCTTAATCTGCAGCAGAATGTACCTTTACTATTCGGTGAAGTTGATAAGAATCATCCGTGGGTGGTCGCAGAACAAATGACCTGTTGTATACCGGTTGTTCGGGTAAAAGATTTCGAAGAAGGTCTCCAGGCTGCATTAAAAGCAGAGCACGGTTTTAAACACACTGCCAGCATTTTTTCAAAGGATATCGAGCGCGTCACAAGGTTTACTCGCGTTTTGGACTGTGACGTTCATGTAATTAACGGGGGAACTTTGAGAGGTGACGGTGGTGATCTCGGTGAAGGTTATTTTTCCCATACAATTGCAACGCCAACAGGCGAAGGTATTTGTACTCCGATTCACTTTGTAAGAAAACGTCGTATTATGACGCATAAATCTTTCAGATTTGTATAAAATTTTAATTGAAGGAGAATAAAATGGCAATTAAGAACGCAATTGGTATCTTAGAGACAAAAGGTTTTGCGCCTTTGGTACTTGGCGCGGATACGGCTGTCAAAGCGGCTAATGTCGATATTGTCGAATGGCGACAGGTCGGGAGTGGATATGTCTCGTTTGTAATCGAAGGTGACGTAGCTGCAGTACGAGCTGCTATTGACGCAGCGACAGACGCAGCTTCCCGAATTGGAGAGGTTGTTTCTCAATTGGTAATACCGCGCCCGGTAGATGAATTGGATGAATCATTTAATCGTAAGACTAAATGATATTTGCCAAAGTTATTGGTAGCGTGGTTTCAACTCATAAAGACCCAAAATTAATGGGTAAGAAAATGCTTCTTTGTAAAGAAGTAAATCATGAGAAGAAACCGATAGGTTCATATCATGTGGCAATCGATGCTGTTCAGGCAGGCGAAGGCGATTTTGTCCTTTTAACTTATGGATCATCTGCCCGGATGACAGAGGTAACAAAAGATTCTCCCATTGATGCGGTTATTGTTGCTATTATTGACGACGTACAAATTACAAAAATGATTACGTCTTAGAAATGAAATTAGGAATCATTATCGGCAAAACTTGGGCTTCTAAAAAAGTAAAAGAATTGGAAGGCTGCCATTTATATGTAGTTCAACCGGTTTCGTCCGAATCAAAACCCGTTGGGAATCCGATTGTAGTTGCCGATCCGAAAAATATTGCAGCCGAAGGTGACCTTGTCGTCTATGTAACAAGTACCGATGCTACTCAAGCATTTGATACAGGATTTGCACCCGTTAATGCAAGTATTGTAGAACTAGTTGACAGTGTGGCATAATGTATCTGGCAAAGGTAACAAAAAGAGTCGTCTCTGTAATTAAGCACCAAGCTTATAATAGTAAAAAAGTTTATGTTGTTAGACCTGTTCATCCAGATGGCACGATGTTAGAAGAAGAACATGTGGCTCTCGATTATATTGGAGCTGGCGTGGGCGATATTGTGGTTTGTGGTGGCGCACCGGGAGTGGCTCAATCTATTTTCGGTCTCGAGCTGGCACCCATAAGAACACTTATTATTGCAATCGTAGATAAAATTGATTATAACAAAAATGAATTATAAAATATCAACTGGTATTTATTAAGATTATATTGCATTTTCAGATAAACATTGGATTTTTTATTTATATGTTTTATAAAATAATAATAGTAAAGGAATAAACCATGCAAAACGAATGGGAACTACGTAAACATATTGTGGAAGTAGGGAAAAGAATCTGGATGCGGGGATACGTAGCAGCCAACGACGGCAATATAACCGTACTATTAAATGAAAACGAAGTTTTGACTACTCCCACAGGCGTCAGTAAAGGTTTTATGACAACTGACATGATCATTAAATGCGACAGACAGGGAAACGTAATTACAAAAAGTTCAAATTACCGTCCTTCGAGCGAATTGAAAATGCATCTTGAAGTTTACAAAGAACGCCCCGATGTAAAATCTGTTGTTCATGCTCACCCACCGTACGCAACAAGTTTTGCAGTCGCAGGTATTCCGCTTGACAAATGTGTTTTGCCCGAAGCAATAATTGTAATAGGAGCTGTGCCAATAGCTCCGTACGGTTTGCCATCTACGTCTGAAATACCAGATAAAATTCGACCTTTCATTAAAAACTCGGATGCAATCCTGCTCGAAAATCACGGTGCACTTACTCTCGGCAGTGATTTGTTCAATGCTTATTACAAAATGGAAACTCTCGAACATACTGCCAGTATCGTCTGGAAAGCAATTCAATTGGGTAATCTTAATGTCCTTCCTACTCAAGAACGTGACCGTTTAATGAGTTTAAGGGAAAATTTCAATCTGCCCGGAAGAGTAACTGTATGTAGTTCGGATCCCAATCATGCTACTCAATCTAAAAATCCTCAAACTAATACGGTAAATGAAGGTATGATTCAGGATATAGTAGAACAGGTACTGAACAACTTAAAAAATAAACTAACGAAATAAATTGTCATGAAAATATTAATTGCTAACCCGGGTAGCACATCATACAAGTGCAAATTTTACAATGCCGAAAATATGGAGATACTGTTCCAGGCAGTAGTCGAAAAAATTGGGCAAAGTGATGCTATTTTCAGATATGCTTTCAAGGGAGAAAAAGAAACAAAGAATAATCTTGAGATTAAAGATTATTATTCTGCTGTCGATATGACTTTATCTGCACTTAACGAAAAATATTCGACGAGTGATATTGCAGCAGTTGGTTTTAAAACCGTTCATGCAAAAGGAATTTCCGGATGCGTAGAACTAACAGATGAAGTTATTGATGCGATGAAAGAATATCGCCCGCTGGCTCCGGTTCATACCGACGTTTATTTGACCGCTATATCAATTTTCAAAGATTTATTAAAAACTGTTCCTCTGGTCGGATTGTTCGAAACGCATTTTCATTCGAATATTCCACCTGAAGCGTTTATGTATGGAATTCCCTATGAATATTATGAAAAGCACGGAATAAGAAAATATGGTTTTCACGGTGCATCACACCGTTATATCGCATTGCGCGCAAAAGAACTGTATGATGCCAATAAAGTAATTTCGTGTCATCTCGGTGGTAGTTCGTCGGTCTGTGCCATTAAAAATGGAGTATCGATTGATACTTCGATGGGGATGAGTCCTCAATGCGGTTTGATAAATGCCAAACGTGTTGGTGACCTCGATTCGTATGCACTTCTTTATCTAATGCAAAAAGAAAAACTATCAATCGATGATGCAATTGAAATCTTAATGACAAAAGGCGGACTCTATGGCATCTCCGGAATTAAATCGGGCGACTTAAGAGATATTGAATTGGAAATGGAGAAAGGTAATTACCGCGCAAAACTTGCTTTCGATACTTTTGTCTACAATGTCAAAAGATATATCGGAGAGTATATGGCAATTTTAAATGGCGCCGATTGTATTGTATTTACTGCCGGAGGCGGACAGAACAGCATTCTATTGAGAAGAAAGATTACCGAAAATATGGAAAATCTCGGCGTCCTCCTCGATGAACAAAAAAACGAAATGAATCCCAAAGAAGGATTGATCTCAAGCAATAATTCATCCGTTAAAATTGCAATTATACCTACTAACGAAGAGTTCATCGTTGCTTCTGAAGTAAAAAAATTTCTGGATAATAAAAATTAATGAAAACAAAAGAAGAATTGTTGAAAGAGTTTATTAAAAATGCAGAAGCCGCCTGCGCTAATGTTATTCCTGTTGCCGGTGACGTTTATTCGATCAAATTCGCTGTGCAAGAAATTACTGAAGGTGAAAATGAAATACTCGTTTCGAATTCGGGTATCATCGAACAAAGTTTATTTGAATGGATATCCGATGATAAAAAATATCTAAAATACTTCGACAAAGAAAAACTGAAAAATACAAGAACCGGTATTACGCCAGCTGTATGCGGTATTGCTTCGTCGGGTTCGGTTGTAATTCCAATTCTCGACGACTTTACAAGTTACATCTCCATGCTGGTACGAAATCATATAGTAATACTCGATGGTAAAAATATTGTGAACAGACCGCGCGAACTTTTTGATGAAGAAAATGAAAATATTTTTTTGAATGGAAGTTACTCAATAATAACAGGACCGAGCGCCACCGCCGATATGGGACCTTTGGTAAGAGGCGTGCACGGGCCAGGTAAATTGCATATAATTGTAACAGAAGGATATGATGAATAGTAAATCGATTCATCCGAAAGAATTTGCGAGTAAAGCAAATAAAGATAATTTATTTAAAGCCATCGACTACGCCTTGGCTTTTGAATCGGAATCCGTTCGACATAATACCCAAACTTTTAATAACAATCGATACAGGGCAATAAGCCAGATTGAAGATTATGAAGAGCTAAAAAATAGGGCGCGGATTATTAAAGAAAATTCTATCAGAAATCTTCCTTTCCTTGTTGAAAAACTTACTGAAACAATCGAAGGACGAGGCGGCACGGTATTCTATGCAAAAGATAAAAATGAAGCGGTGAATTTTATCAAAGAAATCTGCCTGTCAAATTCTGTTAAATTAGCCGTAAAATCAAAATCGATTACTTCCGAAGAAATTAAATTGAACGAAACTCTGGAAAAGGAAAATATTGAAGTGGTCGAAACAGATCTGGCTGAATTTATTTTACAATTATCCAAAGAACAGCCGTCGCATATTGTAGCTCCTGCAATTCACCGCAGTAGAGAAAGCATATCGGAACTCTTCAAGGAAAATATTAAAACTGAGGATCCTCTGGAAACAGGAGAGGAATTGACCGCCTTTGCCAGCAAAACTTTGCGAGAAAAATTTCTCGGTGCCGATGTCGGAATTACCGGTGCAAACTTGATTTCTGCCGAAGAAGGGACAATCCTTTTGGTAGAAAGTGAAGGGAATATCAGATTGACGACTCACTTGCCGGCAATTCACATTGCAATCGCAGGTATCGAAAAAATAATTCCCACTAGAAAAGATTTTGGTGTTTTTATCGAATTGCTTGCTGCCAGTGCTACAGGGCAGGTATTAACGTCCTATACTAATATACTCGAACCTCCTTTGAAAGCGCCTGTACTAAATCTTAACAAAAGGTCAGACAAAGAAAGAAAATTCTATTTAATACTACTCGACAATGGCCGAATGGCTATGCGAAATGACCCCGATTTAAAAGAAGCACTCTACTGTATTAGATGCAGTGCGTGTATGAATGTATGCGCTAATTTCCAGACAGTAGGTGGGCATGCATTCGGAGGCGAGTATTATACAGGAGGAATAGGCGCCAGTTGGGCTGTCGGAACAACCGGCAAACTGGAAGAAGGACGTTTTGCGGAATTGTGCACAGGATGCTCGCGTTGCGTGCCCAATTGTCCCGTTAGAATCGATATACCACGCTTAAATACGGTTATAAAAAACCGACTATTGGAACTCGAATCTCCCTCGCTACAGAAAATGTTTTTTGGATATTTTGGGGCGATGGCAAAGATTGTTTCGAAGTTTCCTTCTTTGGTAAATTATTTTATGAAGTTGAATCCCATAAAAGTCGTACTGAAAAATTTATTAGGCGTCGAAATTGAGAGGGAAATTCCTGAGTTTGCGGAGCATACTTTTGTTGAATTATACAAAAAAAGAAATTCCCAGAAACATCATCAGGGAAAATCCGAAAAGGAAAAACAAAAAGTGATTGTCTTTGCAGACGTCTTTATTAATTACAATAATCCAACGGTGGGTATAAATGCAGTAGAATTGCTGGAGAACTTTGGAATTCATGCTGAACTAAGCGATGTGTATGACGACGGCAGAGCGGCATTATCGCAGGGCATGATTCAATACGCAGAAAAAAAAGCGGCTCAAACGACTTCCTACTTGAAAAATTTGATTGACGAAGGATACGATGTTATCGTGATAGAACCGAGCGTACTTACAATGCTACGGAATGATTACAAAAAACTGTTGAAGGATGATAAACTGTATGACGTCATAAAAGAAAAATGTTACGATTTATTCGAATATCTTAATATGAAAATCGAAAAAGGGGATATTAATATTGATCTTATTAAAAAAAATATAAGATTCACCGGAGAAAAAATTTTTTATCACGGACACTGTCAACTGAAATCAATCGGACTTGGTAATGAAGCGCCCGAATTTTATAGAAAGCTTGGAATTAACGTCGAAGTGTCGACTCAGGAATGTTGCGGCATGGCAGGTAGTTTCGGTTATAAAAAGCACTACTATAAAATTAGCAAGTCATTAGGGCTCAGTTTATGGGAACAGATAAAGAATAAATTTGGAAGTAAGGAAGGAATTGTAATTTTAGCCAGTGGGATTTCCTGTCGAGAACAATTAAAAAGTTTTTCCGAAAAAAAAGAAAAAGTATATCATCCTGTAGAATATTTAAATAGATTAATTAGCGGGAAATAGGAATTTGGTTTGCCGATACGGAAAAAGGTGTTCTACTAAAAAAATAACTTGACATAAAAAAATATTTTTAATAATTTCCTGTCGGCATCGAAAACGTTTAAGTAAGAATAGGTTGAGCTGAAAAGGCTCATTTTTAGGGTTAAATTACTTAAAGGTTTTCGAAAACCTTTTCTGGTGTCGGCTTTATTCTCACTTTTCTGCTTAATTCATTTAATAGATGTGACTTACGTGGCGGAGCTGTGCCCGGACCTCCTCCTTAATTACTCTTGATATTAATTACTTTATATCGTAATATTATCAATCATTTATACTACTTTTGAGTTTTGACTGTGAGCATTAAAAAGAAAAAAGTTACACTAAAAGATATAGCATCTGAACTTTCTCTTACTCCCGCCACCGTTTCGAAAGCATTGAGAGATTCGAGCGATATTTCTTCAGAAACTAAAACTTTAGTTAAAGAAAAATGTAAAGAGATGGGCTATCGACCTAACATACTGGCCCGCTCGCTTATTACCAATAGAAGTAAAATCCTCGGCGTTCTTATTCCCGACCTCAGAATTTCATTCTTCTCAGAAGCCGTAAGAGGCATGTATGAAGAATCGGGCAACAAAGGTTACGAATGCATTTTAATGGTTCACGATGAAGATGCGGCTAAAGAAAGAAAAAAAATTGAGTTTCTATCTGACATCGGCGTGGACGGTATTTTATTAAACGCCGTCGGAGGCAACGAAAATCTGGAACTCTATAAAAAAATGGACGAAGAAGGTATCAGAATTGTTTGTTGGGACCGTAAAGTGCATGAATTGCCTTACACAACGGTTAAAATAAACGATGTCGAAGCCGCATACGAACTAACTACTGATATGATTAAAGAAGGTCGCAGAAACATTCTATTTCTTGGACCCAATACACTCATACCTGTTTGTGAGGATCGATTCCAGGGCTATAAAAAAGCGCTCGAGGATAATAACCTCGACTTTAATCCCGACCTCGTACTTCAAACATTCCGGAGTATCGAAGATAGCTATAATAAAATGACTGCTTCTCTAAATAGAGGCATTAAAATAGACGCTGTAATTAGTATCGGCGGCTTGATTAC
Organism: Melioribacter roseus; assembly: GCA_020722005.1. GTDB lineage: Bacteria > Bacteroidota > Ignavibacteria > Ignavibacteriales > Melioribacteraceae > Melioribacter > Melioribacter roseus_A. Next base: position 391 of record DYLP01000060.1, on the reverse strand, counting down.
TTACGGCGCTGGCAAAGCTATACTCGATAAGAATCTTTCTATACCTGGTGATATACTTCTCGGTGAATTCGGAGATAACACGATTGTTTCCCGACTTGGTGTGCCGTACTATTCTGTCCAGCAAAATCCGTATGTAATTGGAAAGACCGCTACCGATATTCTTATCGATATGCTCGAAAGTAAAAAAAGTTACGACGATTACGAAGACGTAACAGTAGAATACAGCATACTCAAAAGATAACGTGAAATGTCCGGGCATTCTTTCTTGGGATTTATGTCTTTTCCATTTTTCCTATTTATCCAATCTTTTATCAAAGCAAATTAAATACATATATAAACCCAAAATTGTCATTAGAAATTGATTAAGTTTATTAAAAATTGATAAAAGATA